>NZ_FOIB01000001.1:0-602532 GCF_900111765.1 Myxococcus fulvus | reverse complement strand
CGCTGGGCATGGCGTGTGGGTTTCCCTATCGCGGCTACTACATCCACCACTTCAACCACCACCGGTACAACGACGGCCCGGGCGACTGGGGCCAGCGCAAGCCCGGTGAAGGCGTGGTGCGTTATTGCCTGCGCTCGGCGCTGACGCCCTGGTTCTGGCCCTTCGAGGCCGTGGCCAACGTCTGGCGCTGGGCCAAGAAGCGCAACCAGCGCCTGGAGCTGGCGCTGGACTTCCTCATCGTGGATGGGGCCCTGCTGGCGGTCATCATCTGGCGGCCTGCCCTGGGCCTGGCGTGGTTCGGGGTGCTGCTGGTGGGCCAGTTCTGCATCCACTGGCTCAACCTGGCCGCCCACTTCGAGACGGACTCCACACAGCGCGGTGCGTTGGGCACCACGTCCACGTCCCGTCTGTACAACCTGTTCTTTTTCAATGCGGGTTACCACCAGGCCCACCACGTGAAGCCCCAGGTGCCCTGGCGGGACTTGCCGGCCACCACCCGGGAGCTGGAGGGCGTGGCCCTGGTGAGGCCGGAGCTGGTGACGGGACTGTCGCCCATCAATCCCCGCTGGGTGCTCCACGTGGCGAAGCGCTATTCTGCCAAGCCGTGCGATCGGCAGACGGCGTCGACGATTACTTCCGGGACCCCCACGGCCGTTACCTAGTCGGGGAAGGGTTCCTGCACTGGTACGCCTCGGCGGACCTGTGCGGCTTCATCTTGTGGGGGCGCCCCTCGGAGGCGCACGTGCGCAGGCTGGTGCACGTGCTCGACGTGGAGCTGGCCCCCGCGGCGCCGCATGCCTCGCTGGTGGACGCGCGCCGGCTGGAGGCGGCGGACCCCGCGGCCTTCGCGGTGCTCGTGAAGTACATGCAGACGCGCGAGAAGTCCTTCGGCACGTCGGTGCAGCGCCAGGCGCTGGTGCGTCCGGAGGGCGTGGCGGGCGCGGTGGTGGGCGGCTTCTACACGCTGTTGACGGGCGCGTACCCCAGCAAGGTCTTCACCGAGCCGGCCGCCGCGCTGGCGTGGCTGGGACAACCCGAGGCGCGCGCCGCGCCGCTGCTCTCCAAGCTGAACGATTTGGTGGCCGAGGCCACCGGCCAGTCGCCGCTCTTGCGCGAGCTGCACCAGGCGATGAAGGGCAAGCTGCCGGACATCAACCTGTCGGACGTGGCCCGGGAGATGGGCATGTCCGAGCGCACGCTCCAGCGCCGCCTCAAGGAGGCCGGCACGTCCTTCCAGGCGGAGCTCAACGCCGTGCAGGTGCGCATGGCGCAGGGGCTGCTCTTGGAGACGGACATGAAGCTCACCGCCGTCGCGGTGGAGGTGGGCTGCGCGTCGCTGCAGCACTTCAGCAGCCTGTTCCGCAAGCTCGTGGGCGAGTCCCCCAGCGCGTGGCGCGAGCGGCAGCTGGGCAAGTCCTCGGCGGAGTCGGAGCCGGACAAGGCCCCCGAGGAGCCCATCGCGCCCACCGGCACCGAGCCCGCGAAGTCCTAGCCGCCCGCGTCCTCGGGCCGGGGCTTCTTCTCGGGGTGGGCGGGCAGGTGCAGCGTGAAGCACGCGCCGCCGTCGGGACAGTTGGCCACCGTCAGCGTGCCGCCGACGCGGGCCAGGTACTCGCGACACAAGGCCAGGCCCAGACCGGTGCCCTTGCCCGGGGCCTTGGTGGTGAAGAACGGCTCGAACAGGTGCGGCAGGACGGCCTCCGGGACACCCGGCCCGTTGTCCTCCACCTCCAGGCGCACGCCGCCCTCCACCCGCGAGGCCCTGAGGACGATGCGCGCGGCGCGCGAGGGCTGCACCCCATCCAGCGCGTCCGCCGCGTTGAGCAGCAGGTTCAGCACCACCTGCACCAATTGACGCTGGCCCAGCCGCACGCGCACCAGGTGCGGCTCCACCTCGCGCACCACCTGCCCCAGGCTGCGCAGCCGCACCGACGCGAGGCGCTCCGCCTCGTCGAGCGCCTCCGCCACGCTGCCCGCCTCCTCCGCGTCCGACGAGTCGCGCGAGAAGCGGCGCAAATCCGTGACGATCTGCTCGATGCGCAGCACGCCCTGCTGCGTCTCCCACAGCACCCGGCGCATGTCCTCCAGGTCCTGCACGCCCTCGCCCGACACCTCCTCGAGGTAGCCCAGGTTGGACTTCACGTACGCCAACGGGTTGTTCACCTCGTGCGCCACGCCCGCGGCCAGGCGCCCCACCAGGGCCAGCCGCTCCATCTCCGCCTGGCTGCGCACCGCGTCCGCGCGCAGGTGCTCGCTGCGCGCCAGCTGCTCCAGCGCCGCCAGCCGCGCGTGCACGGCGTCGCGCTCGGTGTCGCGCATCCGGCGGAACTGCTTGCAGCTGAAGACGGCCACCCAGGCCAGGAAGAAGAAGAGCGTCACCTGTCCGACGAGCCGCTGCTCGGAGACGTCCGAATGCCAGGACGCCACCAGCATGCCCACCAGCGTCAGCACGACGGAGGCCCACACCGTCACCACGTCCCCCGGCGCGAAGACGGCGATGATGAGCGGCATCGCGAAGAGCAGCGGGAACAACGTGCTCGACAGTCCCCCGGTGAAGTGGATGTCCAGCACCAGCGCCACCATGCTGGCCACGCCGGTGAGGACGCTGGCGCGATGCACCGTCAACCACCGCGAGCCCATGGCCGCGGCCGTCCCCACGAGCGCCGCCGCCCACACGATGTGGACCACGATGACCGCCGGGATGAAGCCGCCGAAGAGCAGCGGGTGCGTGCCGAGCGACAAGAGCAGCACGCACGCCGACACGACGAAGCCCCGTCGCTTCACCCCGACGTGGGCCGCGAGCTCCGAGGGCGAGGGACTGGGTACGACGGGTTGATGCACGGGGCCGCCTACTCCCGGGCTCGCCGCGCCGCCGGACGCGCCAGGTGCCGCTCCACGTAGGCGCGAAGCGCGGGGAAGTCCTCCAGGAGCCCCATGCTCCCGCCCCACTCGAGGATGGACGTCATCACCACGTCCGCCGCGGTGAAGCGCTCGCCCACCAGGAACGTCCGCCCCTGCAGCCGCGACTCCAGCATGCGCGCGATGTCCGTGAAGCGCCGGCGCCCGCGCTCCGCCTCGCCCACCACCTGCTGCTCTTCCGGAAGGAAGCGGCTGTGCGCGGAGTACGCGGACAGGGGCGGCTCCATGGTGGACATGCAGAAGAACATCCACTGGTAGTACTCGGCGCGCTCGGGCGAGCCGAGCGGCGGCGCGAAGCCCTGCTCCAGGTACTTGTCCGCGACGTGCAGCAGGATGGCCGCTGACTCGAAGATGGGCTGCCCGTCATCCTCCAGCGCGGGCATGGAGCCCATGGGGTGGATGCGCAGGTACTCAGGGCTCTTGTGCTCGCGCTGGAGCACGTCCACCGGCACCAGCTCGTAGGGAACGCCCAGCTCCTCCAGCAACCACCGGGGCCGGGTGGCCCGGGTGTTCCGCGCGAAGTAGAGCTTCATCATCGTCGTGACGACTCCGAGGTGGCGCGCCTCAACCGACGGGACTTGCCGAGCCGAGGAGCGCCGCGGGAGCTTCGCATCTCCTCCCGCCCCCTGGGTGCGGGGATTATCGGGTCCGGACACACGTGACGCAGCTTGCATCCCTTGCACTCGGCCCCGCTCCACACCGCCTCGTAGAGCGCCGTCACCCGGTCGATGACGTCGAAGTCCTCCGTCACGAACCCCAGCTCGAAGTTACGCACCGCGTCGCCCTTGGCCCCCAGGCCCGCCCCCGTGAGATTCGCGCTACCGAGATAGGTCCACGCCCCATCCACCACCACTGCCTTGAAGTGCACGCGGGGGCAGACCTTCAGATTCAAGCCACCCTTCACCAGCCGCGCCCGGGCGTCGAAGGCCGCGCGGAACGGGCGGCTCGGCAGCTCCGCGTGCAGCAGGCGCAGGGACACGCCCCGCGCCGCCAGGCCGTCCAGCACGTCCACCAGCGGCACGAACTTCCCCTTCGACTCCACGTACATCGCCTTCACGTTCGCCGTGGCCAGCCACACCGACTCGCGGGCGTGGAGCAGCTTCTCCAGCACCACCTCCCGGTATAGCTCGCTTCCGGACAGCAGCTCCGTCTGGATGGGACGCATGGCGGACAGCATCTCACACCCACCCACCACACTCCAGGTGCCGGCCAACCAAAATGACCTTTGGTCACTTGACGAATGACCCGAGGTCACCTACCACTGAGGGATGGTCAGCGATTCCGGGGAGCAGGCGGGGCGGGTGGCGCCCAAGCGCGCGCGCAAGGACGAGGACAAGGAGGCGCGCAGGCGGGTGCTGCTGGACGAGGCGCTCGCACTCTATCAGGCGACCTCGTACTCCGAGGTGAAGATGGCGGACGTGGCCGAGCGGGCCCATCTGGCCAAGGGGACGGTGTTCCTCTACTTCCCGACCAAGGAGGCCTTGTTCCTGGCGCTCCTGGAGGACCTGCTCTTCGCGTGGTTCGCCCGGCTGGAGGCGCGGCTGGCCACGGTGGAGGGTGCGTGGACGGGGCCGTGGCTGGCGCGCGCGGTGGCCGAGTCGCTGGAGCCGGAGCTGTCGCTGACGCGGCTGCTCGCGATGCTGCAGACGGTGCTGGAGCAGAACGTCTCCGTGGAGCAGGCGCGCCGGTTCAAGGAGCGGCTGTTGGAGGCGATGGCGCGCACGGGCGCGCTCTTCGAGTCGCGGCTGTCCTTCCTGCACCCGGGTGAAGGCGCCCGCGTGCTCGTGCACCTGCACGCGCTGGTGACGGGCCTGCGGCAGATGGCGGACGTGGCGCCCGTGGCGCGCGAGGTGCTCGCCCTGCCGCACATGGCCCCCTTGCGAATCGACTTCACCGCCGAGCTGACGACGGCGCTCACCACCCTCTTGCGCGGGCTCGAGTCCCGCTGAAGCACCCACCTGAGATTTCATCGAGGAGCCAACCATGCTGGAGCTCGTCCCCGTTTCCACCGAGTCCAAACCCCAGGTCGACGTCGCGCGCCTCCAGGCCGCGTTCGACTCGCTGCGCGCCAACCGATGGGCCTTGTCGCGCACCACCGCGGCCGAGCGCGTCGCGAAGCTCAAGCGGCTGCGCGAGGCCATCATCGCCCGCCGCGATGAGCTGGCCGAGGCCATCCACCAGGACTTCCGCAAGCCCGCGCTGGAAGTGGAGCTGACGGAAATCCACCCCACGCTGGAGGAGCTGAACCACACGGTGAAGCACCTGGCGTCGTGGATGAAGCCCACGCGCGTGGGCACGCCCATGCTGCTCGCGGGCTCGTCCGCGCACGTGCGCTACGAGGCGCGCGGCGTGGTGCTGGTGCTCTCGCCCTGGAACTATCCCTTCCAGTTGCTGCTTGCGCCGCTCATCGCCGCCATCGCCGCGGGCAACGCCGTGTTGTGCAAGCCCAGCGAGAAGACGCCGCACACCGCGCGCTTCCTGGCGCGGCTGGTGCGCGACGTGTTCCCGGAGAACGAGGTGGCGCTGTTCGAGGGCGGCGCGGAGACGGCGGAGGCGCTGCTGCGGCTGCCGTTCGACCACTTCTTCTTCACGGGCAACCCGCGCATCGGCCGCAAGGTGATGGAGGCCGCGGCGCAGCACCTGGCCAGCGTGACGCTGGAGCTGGGTGGCAAGTCGCCCGCCATCATCGACGAGTCCGCGGACGTGCAGGCCGCGGCGGAGCGGCTGACGTGGGGCAAGTTCCTCAACAGCGGCCAGACGTGCGTGGCCCCCGACTACATCTTCGTGCACGAGTCGAAGAAGCAGCAGTTCGTGGACGCGGTGAAGGCGGTCATCACGCGCTTCTACGGTGAGACGGAAGAGGCCCGGCAGGCGAGCCCCGACTTCGCCCGGCTGGTGGAGCCGGCGGCGTGGCGGCGGGTGAAGGATTTGGTGGACCGCACCGTGGCGGCGGGCGCGAAGGTGGAGATGGGCGGGGTGGCGGACGGGCCCTCGCGCTACATCTCGCCCACCGTGCTGACGGGCGTGACGCCGGACATGCCCATCATGGAGGGGGAAATCTTCGGGCCGGTGATGCCGGTGATGACGTTCCGCTCGCGTGACGAGGTGTACGCGCACATCCAGCGGGGGGAGAAGCCGCTCGCGCTCTACGTCTTCAGCCAGGACAAGCGGGCCATCGAGGACGTGTTCCGCAACACGACGTCCGGCGGCGCAGTGGTGAACAACGTCCTCATCCACGTGGCGAACCCGAACCTGCCCTTCGGCGGGGTGGGCATGAGTGGCCTGGGGCACTACCACGGCGTCTACGGCTTCCGGACCTTCAGCCATGAGCGGGCCGTGTCGGTTCAATGGATGAAGTCGCTCGCGTCGGTGTTCTTCCCGCCGTATCGCGGAAAGGCGCAGGACTGGGCCTCCCGCGCGACGCGGTTGTTGGAATAGGGCAGCCAGCCTCGAGGAGCCGGGATGCGCGTGGTGAAACAGGAGGAGGAGCTGGTGCCTCAGGGCCTGCGGGAGGCGTTCGAGCGCCTGCGGGCCCGCCGCTGGGAGGTGGGCAAGCGCGGCCCGGGCGAGCGGCTTGCCCGCCTGGAGAAGCTCAAGGCCCTCATCCTGGAGCGGCGCGAGGCCCTGGCCCAGGCGCTCCACGCGGACTTCCGCAAGCCGGTCGCGGAGGTGGAGGCGACGGAGGTGCTGCCCGTGCTCATGGAGCTGGAGCACGTGCGCAAGCACCTCAAGGGGTGGATGAAGCCGCGCAAGGTGTCGACGCCGCTGGTGCTCACCGGCACCTCCAGCCACGTGCGCTACGAGCCGCGCGGCGTGGTGCTGGTGATGGCGCCGTGGAACTACCCGTTCAACCTGCTGGTGGCGCCGCTGGTGGACGCGGTGGCGGCGGGCAACACCGTGCTCTGCAAGCCCAGCGAGAAGACGCCGCACACCTCGCGCTTTTTGGCGCAGCTCGTGCGCGACACGTTCCCCGAGGACGAGGTCCACGTGGTGGAGGGCGGCACGGAGGTGGGCGAGGCGCTCTTGCGGCTGCCGTTCGACCACTTCTTCTTCACCGGTGGGCCCCGGGTGGGGCGGCGGGTGATGGAGGCGGCGGCGCGGCACCTGGCGGGCGTGACGTTGGAATTGGGTGGCAAGTCACCGGCCATCCTCGACACGTCCGCGGACCTGGAGGCGGCGGCGGAGCGGGTGGCGTGGGGCAAGTTCCTCAACGGTGGCCAGACGTGCATCGCCCCGGACCATGTCTGGGTGCATGCGTCCCAGGAGGAGGCGTTCCTGGCCGCGCTGAAGGCGGCGGTGGAGCGCTTCTACGGGCGCACCGAGGAGGCGCGCCGGGCGAGCGCGGACTTCTGCCGGATGGTGGATGACGGCGCCTTCGCGCGCGTGCGCGGGCTGTTGGACCGCACGGTGGCGCAGGGCGCGCGGGTGGTGGTGGGCGGGAGCGTGGACGCGGAGACGCGCTTCATCGCGCCGACGGTGGTGGCGGACGTGACGCCGGACGCGCCGCTGATGGAGGAGGAGATTTTCGGGCCGGTGTTGCCGGTGCTCCGGTACGAGTCGCTCGACGAGGTGGTGACGCACGTTCGCGCGGGCGGCAAGCCGCTGGCGCTCTACGTGTTCAGCCAGGACGACGCGGTGGTGGAGCGGCTGCTCCAGGAGACGAGCGCGGGCGGCACGTGCGTCAACACGGTGGTGTTGCACAACGTGAACCCGCACCTGCCCTTCGGGGGCGTGGGCCCCAGCGGGCTGGGCGCGTACCACGGCGAGGCGGGCTTCAAGGCCTTCAGCCACGAGCGCGCGGTGCTGCGGCAGGGGCGCACGTCGCTGGCGCACCTGTTCTTCCCGCCGTACACGGGCAAGGCGCGCAAGCTGGCGCGACTGGCGAGCCGGCTGTTCGAGTAGCCGGCCCGCCGTCTCACGGGTGCCTCAGGTGCGCAGGCCGGGGGCCTCGTGGCCGGTGCGCGCGACGTACTCGGTGTAGCCGCCGCCGTACTGGTGGATGCCCTCGGGCGTCAGCTCCAGCACGCGGTTGGACAGCGCGCCGAGGAAGTGACGGTCGTGCGAGACGAAGAGCATGGTGCCCTCGTAGCGGGAGAGCGCGGTGATGAGCATCTCCTTCGTCGCCATGTCCAGGTGGTTCGTGGGCTCGTCGAGCACCAGGAAGTTGGGCGGGTCGAAGAGCATCTTCGCCATGACCAGACGCGCCTTCTCTCCACCGGAGAGCACGCGGCACTTCTTCTCCACCTCGTCGCCGGAGAAGCCGAAGCAACCGGCCAGCGCGCGCAGCGAGCCCTGACCGGCGCGGGGGAACGCGTCCTCCAGCGACTCGAAGACAGTGCGCTCACCGTCGAGCAGGTCCATGGCGTGCTGGGCGAAGTAGCCGAGCTTCACGCTGCCGCCCACCGACACGGAGCCCGTGTCCGGCGTCGTGGAGCCCACCACCAGCTTGAGCAGCGTGGACTTGCCCGCGCCGTTGACGCCCATCACGCACCAGCGCTCGCCGCGGCGCACGAGGAAGTCCATGCCGTCATAGATGCGCTTGGAGCCGTAGGCCTTGTGCACGGCCTTGAGGCTCACCACGTCGTCACCGGAGCGGGGCGCGGGCTGGAACTCGAAGAGGACGGTCTGGCGGCGCTTGGGGGGCTCCACCTTTTCAATCTTCTCCAGCTTCTTCACGCGGCTCTGCACCTGGGCGGCGTGGGAGGCGCGGGCCTTGAAGCGCTCGATGAACTTCAGCTCCTTGGCGAGCATGGCCTGCTGGCGCTCGTACTGGGCCTGCTGCTGCTTCTCGTTCTGGGCGCGCTGCTGCTCGTAGAAGTCGTAGTTGCCCGAGTAGGTGGTGAGCGTGCCGCCGTCGATCTCCACCATCTTGGTGACGATGCGGTTCATGAACTCGCGGTCGTGCGAGGTCATCAGGAGCCCGCCCTCGTAGCCCTTGAGGAAGCCCTCGAGCCAGATGAGGCTCTCCAGGTCCAGGTGGTTGCTCGGCTCGTCGAGGAGCATCGCATCCGGACGCATGAGGAGGATGCGGGCGAGCGCGACGCGCATCTTCCAACCGCCGGACAGGGCGCCGACGTCGCCGTCCATCATCTCCTCGCTGAAGCCCAGGCCCGCGAGAATCTCGCGCGCGCGGCCCTCGAGGGCGTAGCCGCCCAGCTCCTCGAAGCGCCCCTGGACCAGGCCGTAGCGCTCGACGAGCTTCTCCATCTCGTCGGCCTTGTCCGGGTCGGCCAGGTCGGCCTCGAGCTGCTTGAGCTCGGCGGACACGGTGCTCACGGGGCCCGCGCCATCCATGACCTCGGAGACGGCGCTGCGGCCCGACATCTCACCGACGTCCTGGCTGAAGTAGCCGATGGTGACGCCGCGGTCGACGGCCACCTGGCCCTCGTCGGGGTGTTCCTGGTCGGTGATCATCCGGAACAGCGTGGACTTGCCGGCGCCGTTGGGGCCGACGAGGCCGACCTTCTCCCCCTTGTGGAGAGCGGCCGAGGCCTCGATGAAGAGAATCTGCTGGCCGTGCTGCTTGCTGATGTTGTCGAGACGAATCATGTGCGTAGGGGGTGCCCGGAGAAAGCGGGCGCGGCGCCCTTATGCCATGGGGGACGCCAGAGGAGGACTGTTCCGAACCTCCGGCAATCGCTTCCCATGCCCGAGGGCGGCCAGCCAGGGTGGCGCACGCCCCTGGGCCGGGAGGGAGACCTACATGGGGCGAGGCCCGCGTTCCGCCGTGAGCGGATTCGGGGCCCCGGGTCACGGCGTGATGACGAGCCGGATGGGGTTGCCTTCCTTGCTCACCAGCCGCTCCACGCCCTTGGCCACGTCCTCGAGCGGCAGCGTCGCCGTCACCGAGCGCGACACGTCCAGGCGCTTGCCGCCCACCAGCGTCACCAACTGGTCCAGGTGCTTCTTCTCGTAGCCCAGGTGGCCGAGCAGCGCCTGCGAGCGCACACCGAAGTTCACCCCCGCGCCCAGCTGGATGGGCTCCGGCGACAGGCCCACCATCACCGCGCGCCCGTGCCGCCCGAGGCTCATCGACGCCTGCGCGAGCACCGAGTTCGCGCCCACCAGGTCCACCGCCACGTCCAGGCCCATGCCGTTCGTGTGCTGGAGAATCTGTTTGCGCACGTCCGGCGCACGCGGGTCCAACGCCACGTCCGCGCCGAACTCCAGCGCCCGCTTCCGCGCCGCCTCGTTCGTATCGAACGCGAGAATCGGCGTCGCTCCCATCATCCGCGCGATCTGCACCGCGTGGACCCCCAGCCCACCGATGCCCCACAGGCCCACCGACTGCGCGGGCCGCAGCTGCGCACGGTCCACCAGCCCCGCGTAGGGCGTCGCCACCGCGTCCGCGAGAATCGCCGCCTGCTCGAACGGCAGATGGTCCGGAATCGCAGACAACACGAAGTAAGGCACCACCACGTACTCCGCCCACGCGCCGTCGTAGTGGAAGCCCATGATGTGGAAGTCCAGGCACTCCGCCGGCTGCCCGTTGGAGCACTTCGCGCAACGTCCACACGGCTTGCCGCCCGCCATGGCCACGCGCTGCCCCGCCGTCCAGCGCGGCACCCCCACGCCCACCGCGTCGATGACTCCCGAGGACTCATGCCCCGGCGTCACCACCGGCAACGGCGACTGCAACGAGCCGTCCAGCAGATGCGCGTCCGATAGACAGATGCCACACGCCTTCACCTGGACCCGCACCTCACCGGGACCCGGCTGCGGCACCGGGACCGTGGTCACCGTCAACGTCTTCGTCGCCGTATCGAAGCGCGCCGCCCGCATCGTCCGCTGGTTCGCGTCTGCCATCGATTTGCTCCCCTGCGCCACGCCTCGGACACACACACGCGCGCGCTCAAGCTCGGAAGGCGCCGAACCTAGCACGCGAGATTCACGCGCTTCGCCCTGTGCGGGCCAATGGAGTGTGAGCGCACAATTCCAAGCTCACGCCGCGCCCGGAGTGACTCACGCTAGACCCTCTCCCCTCGTCGTGCGTTCCGAAGTAGAGCGAGGACGTCATGAACCTGAGCGCGACGAAGCAGGTCATCGAACACCTGGTACAACACGGTGGACGCGGCAAGGGCTGGTTCCACCAGCACCAGGACCCACGCCCCCTCGACGCACAGTCCATCAACACGCTCACCCTCCCGGACGCGCGTCCGCTCCCACCCAGCCTCCGCGAGTGGCTCGCCTTCGATGCGAGCTGGTTTCGCCTGGCGAAAGGCACCCCACCCGAGCTGGAGGTCCGACCGCTGCGGGACATCCTCACCGGTTGGTCGCGGACCATGACGAAGACCGCGCCAGCGGCGGCGGCCTTCACGGAGGAGCAGTTGGTCCAGGCCTGGGTGGACCTCTTGCCCGACCCCACCATGGCGAACGCGCTCGCCCTGGAGCTCCTGCCCTCGGGGAGCCAGGAGCACCTGCTGCTCTTCCACAAAGCGAACCGTCGAGGCGAATACCCCGTCCTCGGCTGCCACAACCGCTTCGAGTTCTGGCTCAAGTACAAGAGCTTCGGCGACTACCTGTCCCACTACTTCGGACTGTCCGAACCCGACTGAGCGGCCCGACAGCCGCGCCCCTTCAACGGTATGGGCGCGGCTCGGGACGTCGGGTCAGAAGCAGTCGTTGCCCGGATACGGCGGGCCGAAGCCGTCGACCACGCTCTCGACGATGTAGTAGCTCACCGGGCCGTAATAGCTCATGTCGCCGTAGCAGGTCTTGATGTCGACGCGAGAGAAGGGACTGCCCGCGCGATACAGCACGCCGTCGCGGTAGACGGCGAGCCCAGGGCTGTACGTCCCGTACGTGCCTTCCACGGTCGAGTAGCCATCGAAGATGTTGTTGCAGAAGGTCTTGATGCCCGAGCCGTCATGGCAATCGAAGTACTCCTTGACGAAGGCCGGCCCGAACCCGGAGCGCTGATACACGCGCTTGCCATTGACGTAAATCTGCGTCAGCGAGCTGTGGGTGTTCTGCGCCGTCCAATAGCTCACCAGCGCGGCCGTGTCGGCGAACGGCCCCTCCTCCTGGGCCATGACAGGGGTCGCGACGGCCATCGAAAGCACAAACGCTGCGAGGAACTGCTTCATGAGACGCTCCTTGAGAGAGACCGAGCATCGGCGTCGGTCTGATGCAGGTATAGGGAATGGGTGGAAGGGGGGCTCGGCCGCCGGCGCACGGGGATTCGGCCGTGGGCGCCGGGGGTGTCGGATGCGAGAGCGAGGATGCGAGCCACGACAGCTGGGGGCGGCACATGCGCACAGTCTTCTCGACGGACGGGGTCACCGAGCAGCAACGGCATGAGTACTGGCAGGAATTGGCGAGCAAGGTGCTGCTGGGACTGAGGACGGAGCACAAGTCCTCCGCCAGTCCCTTCTTCGGGCGGCTCGACCATCACGACGCCGGACCGCTGGGCGTGACGTACCTGCACTCCTCGGCCCAGAGCGTCTACCGGGGGGAGCCGGAGATCGCCCGTGCTCCCCGCGAGTGCTACTACCTGTGCATGCAGGTGGAGGGCGTCTGCCGCCTGCGCCAGGGACGCGAGGAGCGGTACTCCCACCCGGGTGACGTGGAGCTCTTCGATGGGACCCGACCAGGGGAGCTCTCGTTCGACGCGGACTACCGCCGCATCGTCATCGTGGCGCCCTACTCCACGCTGCGGCCTCGGCTCTCACGTCCCGATGACCTGGTGGGCAGCGTGCTCCACACCCGGGAGGGCGTCGGTGCCCTGGTCTCGGCGTACCTGCGCGCCTTCGCGGTGAACCAGCTCGCCGAGCCCGTCGCGGGCTCCGTCTCGGACAACCTGCTCGAGCTCCTCGCGCTGGCCTTCAACACCCAGGGCCGAAGAATCCAGACCAACGCCGCGAGCGTGCGCGAGGCCCGGCGGCATGCCCTCCGCGTCTACGTCGAGCGCCACCTCGCGGAGCCCTCGCTGAGCCCGGCGACGGCCGCCGCCCACTTCCGCATGTCCACGCGCTACCTGCACGGGCTGTTCGCGGAAGGCGGCGAGAGCTTCATGCGCCAGGTCCTCTCGCGCCGCCTGGAGCGCTGCCGCAAGGCGCTCGAGGACCCCGACATGGACGCGCGCGGCATCGCGGACATCGCCTTCAGTTGGGGCTTCGTCGACCTCACCCACTTCGGCCGCGCCTTCAAGAAGGCGTACGGCATGACGCCCCGGGACTGGCGTCACGCACACGCCCGACAGCGCTCGTGACGCGCCTGCCGAGGCCCGCGAGGTTCTGCCAACAAGGGCCACTTCGAGCAGCGCATGCCCGAGGTGTCGCCACGCCACGGGCGGCCTCCCGTGGCGCGCTGAACGTCCGGCCGTCCTTGGGATTCCCGCGAGCAGGCGCCGTCCTCGGCGAGCCGCGGATTCCTCTCCGCGCATCGACGCGCAGCACCGACGCGCCGGGTGGCGTAGAGTGGCCCGCTGTGCTGACCGTCGACCCGCATCCGTCCCTGGACACGCTGAGCTTCACCACCGTCTTCCCCGCGTCGCTGGGCGCATCGCCCTCACCGGAGTGGTTGGTGGCGCTGCTGAAGTCGGATGCGTCCGCGCCGCTCTCCAGCGACGACACCGTGCGCGGCGCCGTGCGCGACATGCTCCGTCACGGTGGCTACAAGCCCACGGGTCGGGGCAAGCCCGCCTCCGAGTACCTGGTGCGCGCCGCGGGGGATGGCTCGCTCGGCAGCATCAACACCGCCGTGGATGCGTGCAACGCGGTGTCGCTGCACAGCGGGCTGCCCATCAGCGTCGTGGACCTGGACCGCGCCACCCAGCCGTTCCGCGTCGGCATCGCGCCCGAGGGCGCCCAGTACGTCTTCAATGCCTCCGGCCAGAGCATCGACCTGGCGGGCCTCTTGTGCCTCTTCGACGCCGAGGGCCCGTGCGCCAACGCCGTGAAGGACGCGCAGCGCACCAAGACGAACGCGGACACCCGCCGCACGCTCACCGTGCTCTGGGGCGCCAAGGCCCTGGGAGACCGCACCGCGCGCGCCTTCGCGTGGTACCGCGAGCTGCTGGAGAGAGCCGGCGCCACCGTGGAGCGACTCCCCTGAGCGCCCTGGACCTGGCGCGGCTGCTCGCCGATGGCGCGCGCTCGCTCTCCGCGGCCTGGGGACGCCCCGTGCTGCTGACCGAGCCCCAGGTCCTGCGGACCCAGTCCCGCTGCCACGTCGTGCGCGCCCGCGTGCGCGGCGGAGACGTCACCAGCGTCGTGCTCAAGCACTTCCATCAGGACCTGGTGCTCGGGCTGGATGAGTGGGCGGGGCTGGAGCTGCTCGGCCGGCACAACCTCACCCTCGCTCCGGGCCTCATCGCGGGCAGCGTCGACTCGCGGCTGCTCGTGCTCCAGGATTTGGGCCTCGGCCCCACGCTGGAGGACCTGCTCCAGGGGGACGACCCGGAGGCCGCCATCGGCGGGCTGCTCGCCGTGGCCCGACTCACCGGGCAGCTCCACGCGCGGACCTGGGGCCTGCATGGGGACTTCGACATGCTCCGCCACGCGCTGAATCCTCGGCCCGGGCGCGTGCGCATCGAGAACGCGCGCTACCTGCTGGAGCACGTGGACCGGCTGCGACGGTGGACGGACGCCGTCGACGCGGAGCTGGAGCCGGGGACGCAGGAGGACCTGGAGCACGTGGCGCGCGAGCTGGCCGAGCCCGGCCCGTTCCTCGCGCTCACCCATGGGGACATGGCCCCGGGCAACACGCTGTTCACGGCCGGAGGCCCGCGGCTGCTCGACTTCGAATACTGCGGCATGCGCCACGCGCTGTACGACGCGCTGATGTGGCTGCTGGTGGTGCCGCTGCCCGATGAGCTCATCCTGCGCGCGGACGTCACGTACCGCATCACCCTGGCGCCCTCGTGCGAGGCGGCGCGCATCGACTCGACCTGGCTGCGTGCCCGCGCGCTGCTCGCCACCGCGCGCACGGTGAACATGTTCCAGTGGATGTCGCCTCGCGCGCTGGAGCGGGACAGGGAGTGGGCGCCCGGGTTCTCCGAGCGCGCCGCCCTCTTGCGTCACCTCGCTCGCGCCCGGGCGCTGCGGGAGAAGCTGGACCCGACTCCGGCCCTGTCACGCACCCTGGACGCGCTCGAGGAGCGCCTGGTGGAGCGTTGGGCCGGCACCGAGTCGTTCACCTGGCCCGCATTCCGGTAGGCGCGCGCCACCCCGGTGTCATGGAGCCAGCCGCAGGGCGTGGACCCGCTGGAACAGCTCGCTGAAGCGTCGCTCCTTGAAGGCCTGGACCAGCTCGGGATGGCGGCCCTGTCGCAGCTCGCACAGGTAGCGGTACTTCGCCACATGGTATCCGGCCACCACCCAGGCGAGCTTCAGCGCCCTCCATCCGCCGCGCCACAGCGCTCCATGCAACAGACCATCGCGCAGGAGGTGCGCGGGGCGCTGGAGCGACGCGGGCTTGGACGTGCGCCCTTCCACGAACGCCATCACCGCCCAGAGCAATGCGTAGCGGTGCTCCTTGGCGGAGCGCAGGGAGACGGACGTGGCGAATCGGTGCTCGATGAACGCCTGGAGTCGCTTCGCGCGGCGGCGAGGCAACGCTTCATGGACAATCATCTCCGGACGCCAGGCCGCCACGTCCCTGCGAAGGATGCGCGAGCGCCAATGCGTGCGGTACAGGAAGCGCCGACCGTCGACCTCGGCCCAGTCGCGCAAAGGCAGACGGTAGACGGCCTCCCGAGGGTGGCTCTCCCTCCAGGCGCCAATGGCTCGCACGGCGTCGGCGTCCAGATGCTCGTCCGAGTCCAGGAAGAAGACGTAATCGGAGGGCCGCAGCGAGGCGACGGCCGCGGCCCGGGCGGCGCCATATCCCGCCCAGGCCATCGACACGGACCTCACCCCCATGCGCCGGGAGAGGTCCGAGGAACCATCCGTGGACATGGAGTCCACGGCCACGACGTCATCACAGACAGCCAACAGACTCTCCAGGCACCGGGGCAGCGTGTCCTGGTTGTTTCCATGAATGACGAATCCGGCGAGTCTCACGAACCCACCACCTCTCACGCGGCCAACCTCTCGCCCCCGGCCGGCAGAGTCCCCGCACCCTACCTTCGTTCAGAGCCTGAGGGGAAAGGGGTGGAGTCGACGAACTGCATCGCGAGCAACGATTTCTTGGCGGGTGAGGCCCGTCCGTGCCTGGGCATCCGGCTCACTCACGGACGCGGATGACCAGCTTGCCGAACGCGCCCCGGTCCAGGTGCTCCAGGGCCTGGGGGAAGTCGCGCAGCGGGTACGTCGCGTCAATCACGGGCGTTACTCGCAGCGTGTCCACCGCGCGGACCAGGTCCTCGAGTCCCCGGCGGTGTCCCACGAGCACGCCCTGGATGATGCCGTGGCTCCGGAGCAGCGGGAGGGCCGGGAAGCGCATGTCGAAGCCTTCCAGCACGCCGATGAGCGAGATGCGTCCGCCCGACGCGAGGGCGCCGGCGGAGCGCCCCAGGTTGTCGCCGCCCACCAGCTCCAGCACCTGGTCCGCGCCACGTCCGCTCGTCAGCTCCAGCACCTCCTTCTCCCAGTCAGGGGTGCGTCGACGGTGGATGCCGTGGGCCGCGCCCAGCGTCTTCGCGCGAGCCAGCTTCTCGTCGTCTCCCGAGGTGACGATGACGCGCGCGCCGAGCGCCGAGGCGAGCTGCACGGCGAACAGCGACACGCCTCCGGTGCCTTGCGTCACCACCGTCTGTCCGGGCCTGAGCGCGCCCTGCTCCACCAGGGCCGTCCATGCGGTGAGCCCCGCGCAGGGCAGCGTGCTGGCCTGGGCGTCATCGAGCGTCCTGGGCGCGGTGACGAGCCAGCTCTCGGGCATCACGACGTACTCGGACAACACGCCGGGGACGCTTCCTCCCAGCGCTCGCGGTGCGCGAGGGGGCGGGCCGTCCACCCAGTCCGTGTTGAAGGCCGCGAGCACGCGCTCTCCCACCCGGACCCGTGAGGTCCCCGTGCCGGTGGCCACCACTTCTCCCGCCATGTCGGAGGTGGGCACGAAGGGCCACGGCACGTCGGAGTATCCGCCTGCGTCCAGGAAGAGCTTCTCGCGGTAGTTGAGGGACACCGCGGACACGCGCACCAGGGCCTCGCCCGCGCCGGGCTGGGGAATGGGCACGCTCGCCAGCTTCAGGTTCACCCGGCCCGGCTTGCGCAGCTCCCACCGCTTCATCACGCCATCCATCGTTGCTGTCTCCAGGGTCATGCCATTCGAGGGCCTGGGGGATATAGGGAGGAAGGTGGGTCCCCAGTGGAGAGCTTTGGGGGCTTCACTGGAGACAGGAAGTCGCCAATGGGAGGCATGTCGTGACGGACCGGCTGAGTGGAGTGCTGACCTTCGTGCAGGCCGCGGAGGCGGGGAGCTTCGCGCTCGCGGCGAAGCGGCTGGGGCTGTCGCGGTCGGCGGTGGGCAAGAGCATCGCGCGGCTGGAGGAGCGGTTGGGGGCGCGGCTGTTCCTGCGCACCACGCGCAAGCAGGGGCTCACCGAGGACGGGCAGGTCTTCTACGAGCGGTGTGTGCGGGCGTTGGCGGAGCTGGAGGCGGCGGAGGCGGAGCTGGACTCAGGGCATCGAACGCCCACGGGGAGGCTCCGGGTGACGGCGTCGGTGCTGTTCGGTCGGCACTGCGTGGCGCCGCTGCTCGGGGAGCTGGCGCGACAGCATCCGGAGCTGGAGGTGGAGCTGTCGGTGAGCGACCGGGTGGTGGACCTCATCGAGGAGGGATTCGACCTGGCGATTCGCGTCGCTCCCTTGTCGGACCATGCGGGACTGACGGCGCGGAGACTGGGTGTGCAGAACATGGTGGTCTGCGCGTCACCCGAGTATCTGGCGAGGCGTGGCCGACCCAAGTCCCTCGAGGACCTGGGGAAGCACGAGGCCGTGCTCTACGGACGGCAGGGGACGGCCAAGCCCTGGCGGTTCCCGGACCCACGGGGAGGTGAGCGGCTGGTGCCGATGCGAGGGAGGCTGCGCTTCGATGACCTGGAAGCCATCGCTGATGAGACGGTGAGAGGCGCGGGCCTCGCGTGGCTGCCCTGCTGGCTGGTCGCGCCGCGATTGAGCAAGGGCGAGCTGACGCTGTTGCTTCAGGAAGAGGGGCGACACGGGAACGAAGTCTTCGCCGTGTGGCCGCAGAACAAGCACCTGCCTTCGAAGGTGCGCGCGGCCATCGACCTGCTCGCCGCGCGCATCCCCGACATCCTGTCCGCCGGAGAGGCCCGCGGGAAACGACGCTCGAGAGCGACGCGACGACCACCTCGACCATGAGCCATGCGCGCGGTGCGCATCGAGCACCCAAGATACGAGCGAGCCCTCATCAGGAACGATGTTGGAGGCGGCTTGGCGAGGCATGCACAAACATTCAAATGATTTGAATGTTTCTTCCATTCTTGATGGCGGCCCGCGTGACGCGGCTCACCGCAGCGCGAACCGTCGCCGGTACGCATCCGGGGTCAGTCCCGTGCGCGCCTTGAAGCGTCGCCGGAACGACGTGGTGTCCGCGTAGCCCACGGCCTGCGAGATGTCCTCCACGGTGCGCGGGCTCGTCTCCAGCATCCGCCGGGCCGCCTCGACGCGCAGTCGCTGCACGTAGTCCAGCGGCGTGTCCCCCGTCGCCTTCTGGAAGCGCCGCAGCAACGTCCTCGCCCCCAGGCTCGCGGCCTCCGCCGCCGCCGCCAGTGTCACCGGGCCCTGGTAGTGCGCCTCCAGCCACTCCTGCGCGCGCAGCACCGCCACATCCCCGTGGTCCCTCGGCGCCGAGTGCACCGCGTACGGCCCCTGCAACCTGCGCCCCGGCTCCACCAACAACATCTTCGCGCACAACGCCGCCAGCTCCGGTGACGCCTGCTTCGCCACCAGATGCAGACACAGGTCCAGATACGCCGTGATTCCGCCCGCCGTGAGCACGTCGTCCTGGTCCACCAACAACAACTCCGGCTTGAGCCTCACCCCCGGATAACGCGCCGCGAAGCGCTGCGCCAACCCCCAGTGCGTCGTCGCCTCACGCCCCTCCAGCAACCCCGTCTCCGCCAACACGAACGCCCCCGCGCACACCGCCGCCAGCTTCGCCCCTCGCGCGTGCTGCGCCTTCAACCACCGCGTCAGCACCCGCTCCCCCAACACCTCCTCCAACCCGCCCACCATCGCCGGAACCAACACCACGTCGAAGCGCTCCCCAGGCTTCGGCACCCGCGCCGCCATCAACTCCAATCCATGGAAGCTCTTCGCGGGCCGCCCACCCGGCGACACCAGCTCCGCCTCGAAGGGCGCGGACATCCCCACATCCCGGCTCAACAGGTTCGCCATCGCGAACACGTCCAGCGGCCCCATCACGCTGGAGGCCACGCACCCCTCCAGCGACAACACCGCGATTCGAGTGGGAGACGACGCCATGGCCGCTTGTCGTTTTCCGCCCGGATTTTGTCAATCCAGGCACTCGCCCGGTGCATCCCGTCTGGTTATTGCATCCCATGAAGCCCCACCCCATGGAGGACCCCTTGGACCCCACCACCGCCCTGCTGCTCATCGACATCCAGAACGACTACTTCCCCGGCGGCCGCGCCGAGCTGGACCGCGCCGACGACGCCGCCACCCAGGCCCGCGAGGCCCTCGACCACTTCCGCCAACACAACCTGCCCGTCATCCACGTCCGCCACATCTCCGTGCAGCCCGGCGCCACCTTCTTCCTCCCCAACACCCCGGGCTCGGAGACCCACACACGCGTCGCGCCCCGCCCCGACGAGCGCGTCATCCTCAAGCACTACCCCAACAGCTTCCGCGAGACGGACCTCCAGAAGCAGCTGGGTGCGCTCGGCATCAAGCATCTCGTGGTGACCGGCATGATGACCCTCATGTGCGTGGACGCCACCGTGCGCGCGGCCGCGGACCTCGGCTACTCCGTCACCGTGCTCCACGATGCCTGCGCCGCCCGCGCCCTCGAGCTCAACGGCGTGAGCGTGCCCGCGCCCCAGGTCCACGCCGCGTTCCTCGCCGCGCTCGGCATGGCCTACGCGAAGCTGGAGAGCACGTCCGACTTCCTCGCCCGCGCGGGGCGCTGACGTCAGAGCTTCAGGCCCTCGCGGATGCGCGCGACGACTTCCTCCGGCGTCGCCGAGACATCCACGGGCAGCGCCTGCTCGGGCACCTCCAGCGTCGCCAGCTGGCTGGCCAACAGCTCCGGCGGCATGAAGTGCCCATGCCGCTGCGCGAGCCTGTGCGCCAGCACCTCGCGCGGCGCATGCAGGAACACCCACCGCGTCCGCGCCGGGTCCACCTCCAGCTTCTCGCGGTAGGTGCGCTTGAGCGCGGACGAGGCCAGCACCACGTCCTCACCACGCGCCAGGGAGCGCTCCAGCTCACCGCGCACGTCCGCCAACCAGGGCCAGCGGTCCTCGTCCGTCAGCGGGATGCCCGCCGCCATCTTCGCCACGTTGGCGGCCGAGTGCAGGTCGTCCGTGTCGAGGAAGCGCCAGCCCAGGCTCTGGGCCAGTGCGCGCCCCACCGTCGACTTGCCGGCGCCCGAGACGCCCATGACGATGACCACCATCCCGTGACGCCTCCTCGATGAAACGTGGACCTCCGGACATGGTGCGACGCCCGCCGCCCATCCGCCACTGCCTCCCGCGTCGAATGCCCGCTGCCCCACGTCCTCTCTGCGCGGGACTCCGAGCGTCGCACGCCGTTCCCCCACCTTCCCGAGCAGCCGAGCGCCAGACACAAGCACGCGCCGCCGACAAGAGCGCGCCCGCCCGCACCCGTTCCGCCGGGTCACTCTCCTTGTACCAATGTCACATGGTCATCACCGACACACAGCCCGAGGATTCCCTCCGACGTCGACCCTCCGGTCGACCCGGTGGGTCCACTCCACGGACCGACCGCCATACCCCTACGGAGCACCCTCATGTCGCGCTCGAACACGCCACTGACCCTCTCGCTTCTGCTCACCCTGGCCCTCCTGTCCCCGGGCGCGGCGCAGGCACAGGAGGTCGAGGCCGGCCACTGCGTCCTCACGCTCGGGCGCATCGACTACAGCCCCGCCCTCACCTTGCTACCCAAGAACACCACGATGACCGTGCGCGGCGTGGGCACTGGCTGCGTGGGCGTCAACGTCGCCAGCGGCGAAGAAGTCCTTGAGACCTCGTGGGTCGAGATCGTCGGCTCCCTCACCGGCAACGCCGGGACCCTGCTGTCCAGCTACTACGGAACCATCACGACCACGTACCACTTCGCGGATGGCACCTCCCAGAGCAGCGTCGTCGAGGGCACCTGCTTGCTCGGCATCTCCGGCATCTGTCCCATCCTCGGGGTCGTCACCAGCGGCGTCGACCAGGGAACGCTCGCCGAGTTCACCTTCATCGCGCCCAGCATCGACATCCTCGGCCCCATCCCGACCCTCAACTTCCTCGATGTAGCCACCACCCGGGCCAGGCTCTCCCAGATTCGCTGAGGCACACGCGCTCCCGAGCCAATCCACCCAGGCCTGGATTCCCGCCCAACGTCGCGAGTCCCCATGCCCGAGCGCGTCGGTGTGCCCCGCCGCGCTTGGGAAAGGTCAGACCCCAGGGGTACGATTCTCCTCACGGTCGCCGCGATGACACGCGGCACGGAGGGGATATCAGTGGCGGACCTCGCGGACGGTGAGCAGGCGGAGATGAAGGGCTCGGGCGCCAAGCCCTACATCCTCAAGAACACCGGAGGCGTCTACTCGTGCTCCTGTCCCGCGTGGCGCAACCAGTCCATCGGCATCGAACGGCGCACCTGCAAGCACCTGCGCAAGCTGCGCGGTGAAGACGCCGAGGCCGCTCGCGTCGGTGGCGCCGAAGCCCTCCCCAAGGCCACCCGCGTCAAGACGGCGAAGGAGGCCGAGTCCGGCGAGGACGCCACCGAGAAGGCCCCGCCGCTGCTGCTCGCCCATCCGTGGGAGAACGACGTGGACCTCACGGACTGGTGGATGAGCGAGAAGCTCGACGGCGTGCGCGCGTACTGGGACGGCAAGCGCTTCTGGTCGCGCCTGGGCAATGAGTTCTTCGCGCCGGACTGGTTCACCGCGGGCCTGCCGGACTTCCCGCTGGACGGTGAGCTGTTCGGTGGCCGCAAGCGCTTCCAGCGCACGGTGAGCGTGGTGCGCCGGCAGGACAAGAGCCAGGACTGGAAGGAGCTGCTCTTCGTGGTGTTCGACGCCCCGAGCGTGGACGCGGCCTTCGAGCAGCGGCTGGAGCACTGTCGCAAGTGGGTGGATGACACGAAGCCCGAGTACGCGCGGTGGCATCCGCACGAGCGCTGCCAGGGAACGGGGCACCTGCGCGCGGAGCTGGAGCGCGTGGAGGGCCTGGGCGGCGAGGGGCTGATGCTGCGTCAGCCGGGCTCACGCTACGAGGTGGGCCGCTCTCACACGCTGTTGAAGGTGAAGAGCTTCAAGGATGACGAGGCCGTGGTGATTGGCCATGTCGCGGGCGCGGGCCGGCACAAGGGGCGGCTGGGCGCGCTCGAGGTGGAGCTGCGCAACGGCAAGCGCTTCAGCGTGGGCACGGGCTTCTCCGACGCGGAGCGCGCCTCGCCGCCGGCCATCGGCACGCTCATCACGTTCCGCTACCAGGAGCTGTCCAACGACGGTGTGCCGCGCTTCCCCTCGTACATCGGCGTGCGCATCGACGCGGCGCCCTTCAAGGCGAAGGGCTGAGGCCCGCACCGATGTGAGGCCTTCCACGGGGTGACAGGGCACAGGTAGGCCCTGTCGGCTCGCGGATAGGCGGAGCGGCCCCCGAGGACGAGCCTCCGGAGAGGGACCGGTGCGGAGGGACTCCCGTTCATACGGTGGCGGCGCCCGAGGGCGCTCGAGCGGCCCGGGCGCTCTCTTGCCTCGAGCCGTCCCATGTCGTCCGCCGTCTCCGAAGTCGCGCCCACGTGCGCCGTGCATCCCTTGGAGGACTCCGTCTTCGTCTGCGATCGGTGTGGCAGCTTCGGCTGCACCGGATGTCGCGGCCATCCGGAGGCCACCCGCTGCGCGCCGTGCGTACGTCGGATTCGGGAGGACCCGACGGCCATGGCACCCACGCGGCTCCTGCGGGATGCCTGCTCGCTTTTGCTCCAGCACCGGGTGCTCCTGGCGGGGCTCTTCATCCTCCAGTGGCTCTGCCTCATGGGCTCCGGGGCCCTCCTCCACCTCACCCAGAGCACCTTGCCCGGCATCACGTCCCTGGTCGCGGCGGAACTCGGCCTGAGCATCCTCCTCATGCGCGCGGTGGCCAGGCGGCTGCGCGAGCAGGCCGGGCTGCCAGCCCTGGACGTCAGCTCCCCATGGGTCGTCCTCGCGCGCATCCCCCTCCTGTTCCTGATGTACGTGTTGACGTTCCTCGTCATCCTGGGGGGCTCGTTCCTCCTCGTGCTGCCAGGCGTCTACATGGCGCTCTGCACGAGCCTGGCCCCCGCCGCCGTCGCGGTGGACGGCAAGGGTCCACTCGCCGCGCTCCGGCTCTCCTATCAACTCGTCCGAGGCCATCGCAGGAGGCTTCTCGGCGCCCTGCTCCCAGTGCTCGTCCTCATGCCCGTCACGGACACCGTGGGCTCGCTCCTCACCGACGCGACGGAACACCTCCCGGCGCCCTTCTCCGTCGCCGCCGACATCGTCGCCACCCTGATGGTCATGGCGTCGGTGACCCTGCACCCGCTCGTCCTGGTGCTCGCCTACCAGCGACTGCTGGAGCGACAGCCCGTGTCGCGGTCATCCCCGGAGAGGACCTGACGTCATCACCCGTCGGGCCCCGAGTCGCTCCGCCTCCGTCGAAGGCGAGCGAGACAGACGTCCCGCAGCCGACACGCCCACCCGCCCATGCGGGCCAGGCCCCGAGCCCCTCTCTGTGCGCTAGCCGTCATCCCAAGGGCATGAAGGCCCGTGGTGCCCCGCCGGCCTCGTCACACGGGCTCCCGCACCCGATATACAGACAGGTGTCGACCCTCCGCCCCCGCGGAAGCGAGGTGACCATGCACTGCGAGCGCTGCCTGTCGGAACACTCCGATGCACTGCCGTGCCCACCCGCCGCGCGTCGTCACGCCGCCTCGCGCACAAGCCCGCATCACCCCATCACGCGGACTCCCGCCCCCTGTGACGTCCGCATCCAACATCCACAGGGCCTCCAGGCCCACCGCGTCGAGGTCTGCAAGGGCGGCCTCTTCCTCGGCTGCGAGGAGCCCTTCCCTCCCCTCTTCACGCGGCTGTCATTGACGCTGCGCCTGGACGGCGAGGACTTCACCTGCGAGGGCGAGGTGGTGCGTCACGTCGACACCGCGCACGCCCGCACCTGGGGCTCCACGGCGGGCATCGGCGTGCAGCTCCAACCCCCGCATCCCCGACTGCGCGAGCTGCTCTCCAGGCCCCACGCCCCCGAGGACGCCCTCACTTCACCGTGAACACCCGCGAGGCGCCGTAGTACGGGCGCACGCGCGCATCCCAGCCGGACTTCCACTCGCCCTCATGCAGGATGCGGTACGTCCCCGGCGCGGCGTCGCGCGGGATGTGCCACTCCACCGTGACGTGCGAGCACCCCAACGTGGGCACACAGCTCTCGCGCTCCCATCGGTAGCGCGTCTCCCAGTCACCATCATCCGCCACGTCCACCCACGCGCCGATGGAGCCCTTGCGCTGCACGCGCAGATACGTCCCCTCCAGGCGCAAGTCGTTCTTCGGATGCGCGCCCCAGAACGTGACGCTCACCAGGTCCCCTCGCGCGTACGACGCCTTCGCGTCCGTGATGACGTCACCGAACGCCACCCAGAGCAGCTTGTCGTCGTACACCACGCCGGGCCGGAGGCTCGCCTGGATGAAGCGCAGGTCCGTGGGCAGGGGCCCCGCGGGTACGGGGTGCCCCTCACCGAGCCCCACCGCGAGCGAGTCGAACCCCTGCTGCAGCGCCGCGAGCGTCCACGGCCCGAAGTGCGTCGACGCCCCCTCGTAGGACTGCCGCGCGTACTCCTCACGCGTGGCGACATAGCCCGCGTAGTCGTTGGCCAGCCCCACGATGACCACCTCCTTGATTCCCCGAGGCCCGAGCCGCTCCAGCACCGTCCGCCGCAGCCGCCGCCCCGCCATCGTCGTCACCTCGAACGGCACCGCCACCAGCGCGAGCGGCCCCACCGTCACCAACTGCAGCGGCAGCACGTCCGGGCTCCACGGGTGCGGCAACATCGCGCCCATCTCCAGCACGATGGGTTTCTCGCCCTGGCACGGAGTGGTGGTGAGCGCGCAGGTGAACTGGCTCCACAGGTCATGGATGACGGCGCACGACGCACCCTCCACGCCATAGCCGGGCCCATCCTCCGCGCCCGCCAGCATCGACAGTCCAATCGCCGCGGGACACGTGCGGCGCGGCTTCCCATCCGCGTACTCGGGCGCCACGTCCACCGCGTCCATCTTCACGAAGGTGTGCCGGAAGTCCACGCCCCCTCGCAGCGGCGTCGTGGCCCGGGCCCACAGCCGCGCGGCGAAGTCGTGCTGCTTGCGCGCGGACAGCTCCGTGTCCTCGAAGTCGTCGGCCCCACCGCCATTCGTGCCGCCCAGGATGTTGGGCGTGACATCCCCCGCGTTCGCCTGGGCGAAGGCCGCGACGAACGTGTCTCCCTTGTCGTGCGCCTTCTCGAACCAGTACGAGGCCAGCCCCTTGTTGTCCCCGCTGATGAGGTGGTTGTCGTTGCCCATGGACGTCGCGTGCACGGCGAACCAGTTGATGAGCCCCACGTCGCCCCCTTCCGCGCGCGTCAGCCGCAGCAGCGTCATCCGCGTGTCCACGTCGTGGACGTAGCGAGCGCGCTCAGCGGGCGGATTGAGCCGATAGGCCTCCGGTGAGCGGTTGCGGCTGGCCCCCAGCAGCTCTCCGGCTTCGAGCCGAAGCGTCCCCTCCCCCAGCCGCGAGTGGGCCCGGGCAATCGACGTGACGATGCCGGAGACGATGGCCTCGAAGTTCTGCGGCACGAAGCCGAACGTCGTCAGGTTGTAGAAGGTGTGGTGCGAGAAGCCGCCCGGCCCCGAGTGCGTGTGCGTGGCGCCGAGCAGCACGTTGTCATTCGAATACACCGCGCCGAAGCGGGCGCGCAGCCGCTCCACCACCTGCGTCTTCACCGCCTGGAACATCATCCCCAGGTCCGCGCTGACGATGGCCACCCGCCGCCCGTTGCACGGCGAGACGATGACGAAGGCCCGCGAGCGCAGCCGCTGGTGCAGCCCCGCCGTCTGCTGCGAAAGCTGCCCGTAGCCCATCATCCCCACCTCCGCGGCGGGGCCGGTGATGTCGCCCAGGCCCGCGCCCACCAGGAAGCGCGTGTTGCCCGCGCAGTCCCCGGGCGCGGCGCCCTGCCCCCACGCCACCGTCCCCCACACGAGGACCCATGCCAGCACCAGCCGGACCGGGTGTACGCGCATGCCTTCCTCCAAGGCGCCCGAGGTCGCCTTCGCCAGGGTGGAGCCTCGTCATAAGGACTCGCGCGTCCGTCCGCCTCCGTCCAGCCACTTCGCGTCGGAGGACGACACTCCTCCCCACCGCCACACGCAATCCACACTACGAGTGCAACCCAATGACAACCATGGAGCCCCCGCCGAGCCCCACCCGCACCTGACCCGCGCGAGGCGTACCTGCGGCAATCCCTGAGACGTCCGCGCGTCCCCAGACCTCGCCCACCCCCGGTCAGGAGCCCACACAAGCCCTCGTGAAGTCAGGATTTTCACCCGCGAACACTCCACCCCGCACCGCGACGCGCGGATGGAATCCTCTGCAGACACTGCAAATCAATAACAGCCAACATTCGCCGCCGGGAATCCCATATTCGGCGGGAATCCACTTTACTGCCAGTGAACCCCCGATATATCCCGGGACAGCGAAAACCCAGCAGCCCCAGCCTCCAGGAGCGAGCCATGAAGCGACTGTCGTATCTGGTTGTCCTCGCGTGCGCGGTGCTTTCCACGACGGCGTCGGCACAGCTGTCCACGCGCTGCTTCACCGACGACCAGCTCACCACGTACACGCTGTCCCAGGGTCGCAACAACTGGTCCTTCCGGTGCGGCTACATCACCCAGGCCAAGCGGGACTTCCTGAACGCGGAGGGCGAGTACCAGGTGTACGCGAGCGGCTGTTACTCCTTCGCCGCCACGGGCCCCACGGCCACGTGCACCTTCTTCATCCCCGCGGACGAGAACGCGCCCTGCATCCCCGGGCTGGTGAAGCTGGGCACGTGCGTGACGGGTTGCTACACGGCCAAGGAGAAGGTGTCCTTCGGCGGTGAGTACTGGCCCATCGCGGATGCGTATGCGTCCGGCGTGCGCACGGTGACGGCGCTCACGAAGGACGCGTCGCTGGTGGCGCCCACCACGGGCGAGCAGGCCATCCGCGCCTTCGTCGCCGGCGAGACGGTGGAGGACGTGTTCGCGCTGCAGACGGTGGACGGCCGCCACGTCGAGGTGACGTCCGAGCACCCCATGGTGCTCGCCACCGGTGAGATGGTGAAGGCCAAGACGCTCCAGGCCGGCGACGTGCTGCTCGGCGTGCGCGGCGAGAAGGTGGAGCTCCAGGACGTCTCCGTCTTCCGCTACGAGGGGACCACCTGGAACGTGCAGCCGCTCAGCAAGGAGAAGATTGAGAACGTGCTGGACGTGGAGGGCCTGCTGACGGGCTCGGTGCGCTTCCAGAACGAGTGGGCGGACGACCACTACCGGTTGTCGCTGCGTGACGAGGCCAGCGTCGACGGCCTGTAGTCACACGCAGCCCTGTCTGGACCTGCGCGAGGGCCCCCAGGGGGCTTTGGGTCGGGGCTCTCGCGCTTCATCGTGCTCGTCACCTCACGACAAGGACGCCATGCGAAGCATCCCAGGATGGTCCGCGCAGAAGCTGGCAGGTGTTCTCACGCGGGTGGGTTGGGGATTGTGGGCGCTCGGGGCGCTCGGCTGTGGCCCCACGGTGGAGCCGGAGGGAGCCCACGACGCGCTCGATGCGCAGTCACACCCGTTCGTGCCCCTGTGGCCCGAGGGCGACTTCTCCGCGCGGGTGACTCGCTACGACTACGACTTCGCCACGCAGACGGGCGAGGCGAAGTCCACGCTGTACCTGGACGTCGCGCCGCCGGGCGGTGACTGCTTCGTGGTGAACGCGCCCCAGGGGCTCACCGGACTGCGCTGGAACGACGCCGAGCCGACCCGCTCGGAGTCCACCGAGCAGGGCCTCCGCGTCTGCGGCCGCGGCCAGTTCGCGGGCCAGGTGAAGCTGGAGGCGCGCTACACGGTGCCCCTGGAGACGTACGACTTCACCCAGGTGGGCTTCTCGCGCCGCACGGACAGGG
The DNA here is from genome assembly GCF_900111765.1 of Myxococcus fulvus. The sequence continues at coordinate 574,297 of NZ_FOIB01000001.1, read as the reverse complement.
GTGGCAACACCTTCTCGTATCTCTTGAGCTGGGTGGAGTCATGTGACCGCTTCGGGCCGTGCGACGACCGCACGGACCAGCTCACGCAGTACGTCTTCACCGTGAAGCACCTGGCGGGCGAGCGGGTGCTGTGCCCGGGACAGCTCACGCGCCCCGACAGCACCACCACGAAGTGCACGCTCACCGGCCTCACCAAGGCCCCCACGTACTCGTCGTTCGCGGTGGCCTCCAACCCCGCGTGGCGCGCGAGCACGTTCACCGAGCAGTCCAGCAAGTTCAAGGTCGTCTTCCACGAGGTGACCGGCGGCAAGCTCGCCTCGTCGCTGGTGGTCGCGGACGTGAAGGCGTACCTCAACTGGGTCATCGGCGAGCTGGGCCCGCTGCCGTACGGCACCGAGCTGCGCGTGGCGGGCGCGCCCACCGAGTGGCTGGGCGTGGAGCACCCCGCCAACCTCATCCTGCGCGAGGACCTGCCGGACCTGCGGCGCGACTACGCGAACATGACGATGCACACGCTGATGCACGAGGTGGTGCACCAGTGGGCGGGCAACCGCACCACGCTGTCGAGCCCGTTCGACTTCGTGTGGAAGGAGGCCATCGCCGAGTACCTCACGTACCGCTACGAGCGTCAGGGCCGCCCCGCGGGCGAGGCCGAGCAGACGCGCGCGTACTGGGACAGGCTGGCGCGCACCGCCGCGTACTACCCGCAGCCCGAGGACGACCCGGCCCCCGTCTTCCTCTCCTACGCGTCGGACGTCTACGGCACCGGGCCCATGCTCCTGTTCCTCCAGTTGGAGCCGCTGCTGGGCGAGAACATCGTCCTGCAGGCCATCAAGAACTTCCTGTCCTTCCCCGGGGACCGGAGCGTCGCGGACCTGCGCTCCGCGCTGGAGCAGGCCTCCGGTGAGGACCTGGGGCCGTACTTCGACGCGTGGGTGTACGGCGGCGGAGACCCGGACTGGCCCTTCTTCGAGGTGAGCCATGCGCTGGAGGACGGCGAGCTCACCCTCACCGCCGTCCAGCGCTCCGTGTCCGGCACGGCCTACCCCGTCTCCGTGGACGTCCTCGTCGAGGGCGCCACCGAGCGCAGGCTGGTGACGCTGAACTACGGGCTGTCGCCGCAGTCGGACACGCTGAGCGTGACGGTGCCCTTCCCGGAGCCGGTGGTGCAGGTGACGGTGGACCCCGAGAACCGCGTGGTGAACCGCCGCTTCCTCGGGCTCGACGCCGAGCCGGCCCCCGCGCGCTGGCTGTTCTGATTCCTTCAAGGAGTGGAGCCATGAACGGACTTCCCGCCGACAATCCCCGGCCCCCAGCTCCCCGACGCTGGCGATGGATGGGACCGGGCCTCGCGCTCGTCGTGCTCGGAGGCACGGGCCTGTATGCGCTCGTCCACCCGCGCTCGCCCTCCGCGCCCGCGCCGACCGAGACCCGCGCGCCCCCGTCCCCCACCGCGCCCCAGGCCACGCGCGCGCCGGCGCCACGCCCCGCCGCGCCCACGGCCCAGGCCACGAGCCCAAAGGCGGCTGTGCCCACGGACGACGCGGAGCAGAAGACACGACGCGAGGCCGCGCGCCAGTCCGCGCGTCAGTACCGGGCCGGGCGCTTCAACGCGTTCTTCCGCAAGGAGGTCTTCGTCGAGGAGCTGGCGCGCGATGGCGCCTCCCGCATCGACGGCCTGAGAAGCGAGCTGGCGGACCCCACGGCCCTGCAGCAGCTCCCCGCCGACGCGCGGTTCATGGAGAACAAGCCGGAGCCCGTGCTCGAGCGCATGGCGATGATCGACCTGCTCTTCGAGCTGGCGCCGAACGAGCCCGCCGCCCGCGACGCGATGACGTCGCTGGCGCTGTCCCCCATCGACAGCGGCCTGTCAGAGCCGGTGAAGAAGGGGCTGGTGGGTGAGAAGTACGATTTGCTCTTCCGCCTGGCGCAGGTGGACCGGCAGCTCGCCGTGGACACGTACACACGGCTCGACAATCCCCGGCTCAAGAGTCTCCTGAGGGAGGCGCTCATGGCCGGGCTCGCGGAGTCGGGGGCCAGCCCCGCCGAGGTCCAGCGGATGACCGCGCACCTCTAGTCCGCCATCGGACTGGACCCATCCCCATGGGTCCCGCAGTGCCAGCGCCGTCGGCCTCCGACGACGACACGACACGTCCGTCCCTTTCCGCCCTGCCGAGCGAGCGCAGGCGTGGGAGGCCCGCACGCGCTGGAGCCATGCAGAGCAGCACCTACCCGCAAGACAAGGAGCGCGTCGTGACTCGGACTTGGAAACTGGGATTGATTGGGGCGTGCTGTGCCATGTGGGGCGCCGCTTGCGGCGAGGCCCCGGTGGACCCGACCCGGGACAACACCCCGGAGACTCGACAGGCCGCGCTGGCGGCGCTGGGCCGCGTGGAAGTCGTCGACGCGGGCAGGGACGGCACCCCGAGCTTCATCCGCGGCACGCTCGGCACGGTGGACCGCTCGCTCGTCTCGCTGAAGGCGGCGGACGCGCTCGCGCCCGTGCTACGGGGACTCGCCCCCGTGTTCGGCCTGCGTGCCGAGGAGCTCACCGTGCGCACCAGCCGCACGGACGAGCTGGGCTACACCCACGTGCGCTACGACCAGACCCGTCACGGTGTCCCCGTGAAGGGCGGCGAGCTGGTGGTGCACGTCGATGACAAGGGCCTCGTGTACGCGGCCAACGGCTCGGCGCGGGGCGCGGGGGAGCCGTCGACGCTCGCGCGGCTGCCGCTGCACGCCGTCACCGACGCGGCGCTGGAGGGCCTGGAGACGCTGAAGGTCGAGGGCGAGCCGCGCTTCGTCTACTTCCTGGGCGCCGAGGGTCCGCTGTCGGCCGCCTATGAAGTGCTGCGCGTGGGCACCCGCGAGGACGCGCCCGCGAAGGACCGCGTCTACGTGGACGCGTCGTCGGGCCGCGTGCTGGACGTGCACCCGCTCATCCACGGAGGGCTCAACCGGCGCGTCCACTCGGCCAACAACCAGTGGACCACGCCCGGCACCCTGCGGCGCCAGGAGGGTGGCGGGGCCACGGGCGACGCCCACATCGACCGGAACTACGACCACATCGGCACCACGTACGCCTGCTACGAGACCATCTTCGGTCGCGACTCGTTCGACGACCGGGGCGCCACCATCACCAGCACCGTCCACTACGGCTCCGCGTATGTGAATGCGTACTGGGACGGCATCCAGATTGTGTTCGGGGATGGCGACAACGTGAACTCGGGCCAGCTCGGGTTGGATTTGGACGTGGTGTCGCACGAAATCACCCACGCGGTGACGCAGTACGAGTCGGGGCTCGTGTACCGCAACGAGTCCGGCGCGCTGAACGAGAGCCTGTCGGACATCGCGGCGGCCATCTGCGAGAGCTGGGCGCGCGGCGGGGCGCTGGACGCGGACGTCTGGAAGATTGGCGAGGACATCTGGACGCCGAACATCTCCGGGGACGCGCTGCGCTACATGGACAACCCCACGCGCGACAACTCGTCGCGTGACTTCTACCCCGAGCGCTACACGGGCACCGCCGACAACGGTGGCGTGCACTGGAACTCGGGCATCCCCAACCTGGTCTTCAAGCTGCTCGTCACGGGCGGCACGCACCCGCGCGGCAAGTCGGGCGTCAACGTGGGCGGCATCGGCATGAACCGCGCGGCGCAGACCTTCTACTTCGCCGCGACGACCTACTTCACGTCGACGACGACCATGTCCCAGGCCAAGGCCTACACCGTGCAGGCCGCGACGGACCGGTACGACGCCTCGGTCGTGAACTCGGTGCGCGACGCCTGGAGCGCCGCGGGCGTGCCCTGACACGCGGCACCGAGCCCAAGTCCCCAACCCACCACCTCAAGGAGAACCCATGAAGAACGTCTTCATCGCAGCCGCAGTCTTCTCGGTGTGTCTGTCGAGCACCGCCCTGGCGCAGCTGTCCACGCGCTGCTTCCAGGACGACCAGCTCGTCACGATTGAGCTCGCCCGGGGCCGCAACGCCTGGGCGCGCAAGTGTGGCCTCATCACCGCCTCGCGCGAGGCGTACCTGAACACGGAGAACGAGTACCAGGTCTTCACCAACGGCTGCTTCGCGTACCCGGCGGTGCCCGCGGGCTCCACGTGCAGCTTCCACGTGCCCGCGGACGAGGCCTCCGCGTGCATCACCGGCCTGAACAAGCTGGGCACCTGCGTGGCGGGCTGCACCACGCCCACCCAGAAGGTGGCCTTCGACGGCCGCATGCTGCCGATTCCGGAGGCGTACGCGTCCGGCGTCACCACCGTCACGGCGCTGAGCCCCACCTCCGAGCCGGGGCTCCTGCGCTACGGCGAGCAGACCATCCGCAGCTACGTGGCGGGTGACACGCAGGAGGACATCTTCGCCCTGGAGACGAAGGAGGGCCGCCGGCTGGAGGTCACCGCGGAGCACCCGATGGTGCTCGGCGACGGGACGATGGTGAAGGCGCGCACGCTGCAGGCCGGCGACACGCTGATGGGCGCCGACGGCAAGACGCTGCACCTGACGCGCGTCACCGTGTTCAGCTTCAAGGGCCAGGTGTGGAACGTCCGGCCGGAGAGCCAGGTGAAGCTGGAGAACGTGATGAACGCGGAGGGCTTCCTCACCGGCTCCGTGCGCTTCCAGAACGAGTGGGCGCAGGATGACTACCGGCTGTCCTTGAGGGACGAGGTCGACGTCGGCGGCCTGTAGTCCCCGAGCGCCGCCCGTCGTCACGGGGCTCCGGTCATCGCGCCGGAGCCCCGCCTCCCCGACGACGTCAGGGGATGTTGCAGGGGTACTGGGGCAGCATGCAGGAGCCGGCGAAGCCACAGTCCTGGCTGCACGTGTAGGGCGATTCCCGGGAGGAGCAGAGCCCGTCACCGCAGAAGCCGCAGTCGTCCAGGCACGAGCCCCAGCTCTCCGTGCTGGCGCAGTAACTGTCGCCGCAGTAGCCGCAGTCGTCCAGGCAGGTGTGCACGCTCTCCGTCCCGTTGCACGTGCCGTCACCACACGCCGTGCCGCAGTCCGCGGGGCACGTGGCGGTGGACTCGCCCGCGCCGCAGACACCGTCACCGCAGGGGTTGGGGCAGCCGCAGTCGACGGGACAGGTGTACACCGTCTCGCCCTTGCACTGGCCGTCGCCGCAGTAGCAGTCCGACGGGCAGTTGCCCTCGAACTCACCGCCGTTGCAGGCGCCGTCGCCGCACACGCTCGCGGGGCCGCAGTCGTAGGGGCAGTTCCACGGGCTCTCCGAGGGCGCGCAATAGCCGTCTCCGCAGACGTCGCAGTAGGAGATGTCGCACTGGGGCAACATCGGGTCGACGTCCGGGGCGTCCTGGAACGGCGTCAGCGGACAGTGGCAGTAGGGCAGCGCCTGGGTGGCCTCGCCGAGCCCCTCACCCGACTCCGACGGCGTGACGGGCCCACAGGCCGTGAGCCACAGCGCCACCACCGCAAACCATCTCACCGCGCTCATGTCGGGCCCGCCGCGTCCCGCGAGGCGTCGCGAGCGGCGGCGAACCGGAACCACGCGGGCGGCCACGGCGCCTCGAGCGTCTCCAGATAGGCGAGCAGTCCCTCGCGCGGAGCCAGACTCTCACGGTGGGCCACGCACGAGCCCAAGTTGATGAGCCCGGACACGCACGGCGCGCTCGCCGACACGGGCACGAAGTACTGACAGTTGTTCGTGGAGCAGGGGTACTGGAAACAGCCGTTGGCGAAGACCTGGTACTCGTTGTCCGCGTTGAGGATGGCCTCCTTCGCCGCGGAGATGTAGTTGCACTTGCGCGCCCAGGCGTTGCGTCCGGCGACCTGCTGCGGCGTGAGGTTGTCGTCCCCACCGCATCGGCCGCTGAGCTGCGCCCAGGCGGGGCTGGCGAAGCCCGCGGTGACGAGACAGATGACGACCCAGAGCTGCTTCATGCCAACCTCCTCGATGGATTCACTGCGCGAGCCTCAGCGGCGCGGGACACGGACGGTGGAGCCCAGGAGCACCTCCACCGAGTCGCGCGTCGTCCAGGCCAGGTCCGGGAAGCCGTCCTGGTCCAGGTCCTCCGCCACCAGCGATGAAGGCGTCGTGCCCGCGGCCACGAGCGAGGGCGCCCCCAGCAGCCCGGCCTCCTCGCCGAGCAGCAGGTAGACGCCCCCCGCCAGCCCCGCGAAGGCGACGTCCTCGCGACCATCCTGGTTGAAGTCCGCGACCACCATCTCGCCCGGCGCGTCCGCGGGGAAGGAGGACGCCTCGGTGAAGCCGCCCCGCCCGTCACCCAGGTGCACCGAGAGGTAGCCGGAGTCCGAGACGCTGTGCGAGATGACCAGGTCCAGCAGCCCGTCCCCATTCACGTCCATCGACACGAGGCGGAAGGGCTCGTCGTCCGCGGAGCCGGCGAAGCGCACGGGCGCCGCCGCGGACAGCTCACCGCGCGCCGTCGCGAGCAGCACGTCCACCGTGAAGCTGTTGGTGTTGAGCACCAGCACGTCGGGCCGGCCATCCGCGTTCACGTCCGCGAGCACCAGATCTCGCGGCAGCCCCGTGACGGAGTGGGGCACCGCCGCGCCGAAGGTCCCGTCCCCCTTCCCCTTCAGGAAGGTGATGTTGAAGTAGCCCCCCGAGCCCGCGTTCTTCGTCATCGCGTCCACCAGCCCGTCACCGTCCAGGTCCGCCACGCGCACCTGCTGCGAGTGATTGCCCAGCGAGTGGGGCACACCCTCCCGGAAGGTGCCGTCCGACGCGCCCAGCCGCACCGTCAACGCGTTGGCGAAGTGGCCGACGATGAGCAGGTCCGGACGACGGTCCGCGTTCACGTCGCTGACCGCCACGTCCATGGGCGTGGTGCCCGCTGACAGACAGCGGGGCGCGGCGAAGGCGCCCTTCCCCGCTCCGTCCAGGATGCAGACCTGCTCGGTCTGCGAGGCGACCAGGACCAGGTCCTTCACGCCGTCCCCATCGACGTCGGCCGTGTGCAGCCCGCGCGCCTGGGTGCCGCCCGCGGCGTGTGTCACCCGCGCCTCGGTGAAGCCCAGCCACTGGACGTCCGGGAAGCCACGGGGCGAGATGGTGGAGGACGAGCACGCCAGCAGCGCGCAGCAGGCCCACCCGAGAGAGAAGTATCGGAACATGACGGCTCCTAGGGCCGGAGGTCGGGAATCGCGAACGGGTCGCCCGGCAGCAGGCGTCCGGGGACCGCTTCACGCGGGCAGGAGTGCCTGGCCGAGGTCAGCGTCGCCGTGTGACATGCACCCGCGCAGGAGCCGGGGCAGCCACAGTCCACGGGGCAGCTGCTCACATCCTCCGCGGTGCAGACACCGTCTCCGCAGAAACAGTCGATGGGACAGGTGGCCTCCGTCTCGTCCTGGCAGACCCCGTCACCGCAGCCCAGGTGACAGCCCGCCATGCAGGAGTCCTGGACCGACGCCGAGCGGGCCGCGGGACAGCCCCGCATCGACTGGACGCTCGCGCCCAGCACCAGGGGCGGCGGCGCCTGCTCCCGGGAACCACAGGCCATCAATCCCAACAAGGCGACGACTCCCCACCACCCGCTCCACCTCGACCTCGAGGGCGCTTCAAGCTCGCACACCGGGAGTGCGAGATGACGATAGCGACGTGGCTTCATCGGGTCAGCCCCCCACCGACGGGTTTCGCTATATCCTCGGGACCTGGTCGTTCCCGACCCTGCAATCACAAGCGTGGTTTGGGTGCCGTACCCAAGTCAAGGAATCGTCCCGGGGGGACTCATGCGCCGCAAGCGGCTGAACGTCGTCGCGTTGGCAGCCGTCCTGCTCCTGGCGGGACTGGGTGGCGTGTGGTGGAAGAATGCCACCGACACGACGTCTTCCGACCCCACCGCCGCCCACGTCCGCGCGAAGACGCACACCCTCCCGAGCCCCGGCGCGACGGCCTCCGAGCCCCTCGCGCCACAAGGTCGACAGCCCAGGGTGCCGGGCACGCTGCACCGTCACGCGCTGACGCTGGGGCTGACGATGTCCTTCACCGGACAGCCCGCGCCCCAGGGCGCCGCGCCGCCCGGCATGCGCATCACCCTGAAGGGCGAGTGGGACGAGGGCCTCGTCTCGGTGGAGGGCGCGGAGGTCATCGCGCGCTTCCAGCTCAGGCCCACCGCCTTCACGCTCGACGTGGAGGGCCAGGGCGCGCTGTCGCCCGAGACGCGCCAGGCGATGGAGGCGGCGCTGTCCCAGCCCTTCTTCGTGACGCGGGACGCGCGCGGCGCGGTGACGCTCACCCACTTCGAGCAGGGCGTGGACGAGCTGGCGATGGGGCTGCTCCGCTCGGTGGTGGCCACGTCCCAGTTCGTGCGGGAGGGCGCGCCCACGTCGACGTGGCGGACCGAGGAGCAGGACACCTCCGGCCAGTACTCGGCGGAGTACCAGCGCCAGGGCGAGCGCCGCTTCGACAAGCGCAAGCGCGAGTACACCGCCGTGGCCACGCCCCAGGGGCTCCAGCCGCTCGGGACGTCGCCGCGCATGAGCGTCAGCGGGGGCGCCACCTTCGAGCTGGGCGAGGACGGAGGGCTCCAGTCGCTCCAGTCGCGCGAGCAGCTCACCGTGGAGTCCGGCCAGGGCATGCCCACGGTGACGAACGCGATGGAGCTGACGCTGCGGCTCTTGGAGCGCCGCCAGGAGCCGACGCTCGTGGGCGCCTTCGCCGCGCGCTCCGGGCGTCTGCGCGCCGCCGCGCTGGCGAGCTTCCAGGGACAGGCGGCGGACCCGCTCGCGCACCACCGGCAGGTGCTGGGCAAGCGCCGCCTGGAGGACATCCTCGCGGACCTGCTCTCGCTGCCGTCCGACGAGAAGGCCCGCGACGACGCCCGCACGCGCGCCCTGGAGCAGCTGCGCGCCCTGTTGCTGCTGCGCCCCGAGGAGGCCGCGCGCATCCCCGCGCTGTTGCGCACCCAGGGCCTGTCCCCGCTGGCCGCCAGCTCCATGCTGGGCGCGCTCTCCGCGGCGAGCACGCCGGAGTCACTGCGCGCGCTCGTCCAGGCCACGGGGGACACCGCGCTCACGTCGGACGTGCGCATGGACGCCGTCTCCGCGCTGGGCATGGCGGACAACCCCATCCGCGAGGGCGTGGACACGCTGCGGCAGCTGTCGCGCACCGACGACCCGAAGCTGCGCGGCACCGCCACGCTGGCGCTGGGCAACGCGGCGCTCCAGATGAGCGACACCGCGGGCCGCGACGCGGAGGCGCTCGTGCAGGAGCTGAAGAGCGACTACCGCGCCGCGCGCGACGCCGAAGAGCGCGCCCTGCTCCTGCGCTCGCTGGGCAACACCCGCTCGCCGGGCGTGCTCGACACCCTCACCGAGGCCCTGCGCTCCGACTCCTCCCGGGTGCGCGAGGCCGCGCTCGTCGCCCTGCGCAACATCCCCGGCCCGGAGGCGGACCGGCTGCTCCTGGAGCGGCTGGTGAACGACACCGCCTCCGAGGTGCGCCGCGCCGCCGTCTTCGCCTGCGGCTTCCGCCCGCTCGAGCCGCTACTCCTGCCCGTGCTGGGACAGGCCCTGCGAGAAGACACCTCCGACGGCGTGCGCTCCGACATCCTCCAACTGCTCGGCCAGCACCGCCACGCCACCCCGGGCGCCCTGGCCCTGCTGCGCTGGGCGAGCCAGCACGAGAAGAACCCGGACCTGCGACGCATGGCCAACACCTACGTGGAAACCCCCACCACACCTCAACCCTGACGAGCGTGAGAAGTCAGACACAACCCCTCACTCCGGGGTGAGACGGCCGCTTTCAATCACATCCGCGACTTCACCCGGAGTAAATAGACCTCTCCATCCACCCCTTGGGAGGTCCCCATGAACAGGGCGGTATCACGCGCGCTCGCGCTGATGCTGGTCGTCGTTCCAGGGCTCGTCGCGGCGCAGAGCTACGTCGACTCCACGCCGTACGTCGTCCAGCCATCGAAGTACCCCTTCGTCACGTATGCGCCAGGCTACCAACTGAATGACAAGGTGCCCTGGGAGACGCAGGTGGCGCCCTTCTCACCGGGCACGAGCTACAGCGTCACGCAGGAGTACGCCATCCTCCAGGACGAGACGAACCGCACGGGAGGCCAGCTCCAGTACGACGCCACGGACTTCACGCACAACATCGACATCCAGCAGGCCACGATTCCGGAGGCCTTCACGCCGATGGTGCCGCCGCCCACGGAAATCATGCCGTGGACCAATCCGTCGCAGACGTTCAACAAGTCCTACGTGCGCACGGAGCGTTTCGGCAACAACCTGTTCGGCGCGGGCTATCACCTCAACGCGGTGCTGACGGCGGAGACGGCGACGGTCAACGCGGACAAGAAGGTCGTGGCCGTGGCCGAGGGCAAGCTGTTCGCCCAGGTGTTCTCCTCGGAGCATGACCTGGTGCGCGGGCGCGCGCAGGTGGTGGGACAGAACGGGGGCGACAACAGCGGCACCGCGGCCCTGTACGTGGTGGGTCAGGAGGTCTGGTCCACGCCGCTGTACGCCACGTACGCGCCGCCGCCCATCAACTGGAGCCGCACGTTCTTCTCCGCGTCCAAGACGTTCATGATTGGGCCGGTGCCCGTCACGGTGAAGGGCTCGCTGTCCGGCGGCGTGAAGCTGACGGTGCACGGGCTGGTGGGCCCCACGGTGGCGCGGCTGTCGGCGACGCCGGGCGGCTGGTCCAACGTCACCGCGTCCGCGTCGGTGGACGTCATCGTCGTGGCCATCGGCGTGGAGGGGAGCCTGGCGCTCATCAACGCCACGCTCCCCGCCTCCGGCGAGGTGTTCTGGCCCGTGTGCTCGCTCGACTGGAAGCTGCGCACGGACCTGGACCTCAACGCGCTGTCGGGCACCCTCAAGGCCTACGCGAAGGTGCGCGTGCTCTTCTTCAAGAAGACCTGGTGGATCACCATCGCGCAGTGGGCGGGCATCACCCACAAGATACCGCTGCTCGGCGTGGAGGGCTCACAACCCCTGGGCATCTGTAGTTAGGGTCCCGCGAGCTCGTTCAGGATGAGCAGGCCACGTGACGTGTCGACGACGTACACGTAGCCGTCTCCCGGAATGCGGATGCCGATGGCGCCCTCGAAGACGTCATCGGTCCGCTCCGGGTCCGTCTCGCGGTGCGTGTTGTACCAGGCCACCTGCCGGGGCTGCGTGGGGTTGGACACGTCCAGCACCCGCACGCCCTCCTGGTACCACGCGACGTACAGGCGCGAGCCCACCAGCAGGATGTTGTGGATGGACGTGGTGGGCCGGAGCCGGAACTCGCCAATCTTCACGATGTGGGCCGGGTCGGTGGCGTCCAGCACGCGCAGGTGCGCGCCGTGGTTCTCGCCGCCCTCGAAGACGAGGGTGCGCCCGGCGAAGGTGCCCACCGCGTTGTGGTGCGCGGTGGTGTTCGGGTACGTGTACGTCCCGAGCAGCGGCATGGCGTCCGGGTTCGTGACGTCGACGACCTTGAGGCCGCCCTCGAAGTGGCTGATGTAGAGCCGGCCCTGGTAGGCGAAGGCGTCATGGGCTCCGTCGTAGGCGCCGGCCAGGGGGAAGGCGAGCCGCTGGAGCAGCACGGGCTCGAGCGGCGTGGACACGTCGAACACCAGCGTGTTGCTGGAGGGCCACAGGCCCATGCCGTAGAGGCGGTCTCCGTCCACCAGCACCGTGTGCACCGCGTAGGGCGCGCTGGAGGGCACGCGGCGCACGAGCTTCGGGTCCGCGGGGTCGGAGATGTCGAAGACCACGATGCCGGTGTCCTGGCTGGCGACGTACAGCGCATCCCCCTTCACCCACACGCTGTTCCAGAGCTGGTCATCCGGCAGGCTGATGACCTTCTTCAGCACCGGGTGGCTCCGGTCCGTCACGTCGAAGACGGTGATGCCGCCGGGCTTGCCGGGGCGCAGATACGCGTTGGCGGAGACGACGTAGGCGTGGTTCTTCGCGACGTAGATGTCCAGCGGGGTGCCCTGCGCGACGTACGTCTCGGACACGAGCGAGAGGCCACCGGAGGACTCGGCTTCGCCCTCGCGCCACAGCATGCGGTCGGCGTGCGCGGTGGCCCGCTGGGTCACCCGGCCGTTGGTGCATCGGGCGAAGCAGCCCGTGAAGGAGCGGTGGTCGGGCGCCTCGCAGCCGGCCAGCACGGTGGTGGTGCTGCCTCCGTCGCGGCCCACGGTGTGGACGCCGAGGAGCAGGCGGTCCGCTTCGCGCACTTCGTGGGTGACGGGCGCGTAGTAGAACTTGCTGGGGCCGCCGTCGCCGACCAGGTCCATCGTCACGGTGTAGTACGAGCCCACCAGGCCGCCGTCCGGCTGCGCGGTCTCCCGTCGCAGTCGCGTGTGGAAGATGCCGTCCGCCGGGACGTTGGCGAGCGTCGAGGTGTCGCAGGCGGAGAGGTCGAAGACGGACGGGTCCAGGCATCCACCGGCGGGGCTCTCGCCCACCTGGGGGACGACGTCGCAGGGCGCGAGCACGCCCGGGTCTCCCGTGCCGTCGCCGAGCTCCTCGAGCACGGTGTACGTACCGTCCCACGGAGGTGTCCCGGCATCGGGGGTGCCCGAATCGACGGGCGAGCCTGCATCGGGTGTGGGGTCTGACTTGTCGCGGCAGCCTGGGGATGCGCAGAGCAGCAGACCCCATGTGACGGAGAGCACCCAGGACGAGCGAAGGAACAAAGGCATCGGGAGACCTCGAGGGGATACGCCACGCGAGAATGCGGGCAACGAATCAAAGGGGCGGACCCGTCGGATTCGCGGTGCTCGCGGAAACAGTTGCTCCGTGATGGGGAACGAAGCGCGAGCAATGCGAACGAGCCCGTGCGGAGGCCCACTGGTCTCCCGGTTGCACGGCAAGCCGCCGCGACTGCGAGTCACGACACGTGCGCACGCTCCACCGTCAGCGGCTCGCACGGTCCCCGCACGCCGCGCGAGGTGACGAATCACCGAGCAGGATGACTCGGGCCTCGCCGTCACACCGCGCGAGAGGGTGAATCACCGAGCAGGATGACTCGGAGCCCTGACGATGTGCCACGCGGGTGAGGTGTCACGGTGCGGGATTGCTCGGGTCCCGACGACACGCCGCGCGAGGCAGCGTGTCTCCTGACTGCGCGTCACAGCCCCCGGTGGACGTCGGAGATGCCCCGGGGCGCGGCGTGCAGGGCCACGCGGAAGGTGGTGCCCACGCCCACGGACGACTCGACGGAGATGTGGCCGCCGAGCGCGGTGACGATGGTGTCGCAGATGGACAGCCCCAGTCCCGTTCCGATGCCCGCGGACTTCGTCGTGAAGAACGGGTCGAAGATGCGGCGCAGGTGCTCGGGAGGAATGCCGCCACCGGTGTCTCGCACCTCCACCAGCACGCGCGCGCCGTCGTCCGGCCGCGTGGTGATGCGAATCTCGTTCGTCTCCGACTGACCCTCTTCAATCGCGTGCGCGGCGTTGATGACCAGGTTGAGGAACACCTGGAACAGCTTGCCCTCGTTGCCACGCACCGGCGGCACCTCGCCGTAGGTCTTCACCAGTCGCGCACGGGGCCGCACCTCGCTCGCCGCCATCTGCGCCACCGAGTCGAGCACCCGGTGCACGTCCACCGGCTCCTCGCGCGTGTCGTCCACCCGCGAGAAGACGCGCAGCTGGCGGACGATCTGCCGCATCCGCTCCGCGCCCTCGCGAGCGTCGTCCAGCACCTGGCGACACTCCACCAGGTCATCCGGCGTCAGCGGCCGCGCGCGCGGGCCCACCGTCGCGTGCAGGAAGTCCAGGTTGGACAACACATACGCGAGCGGGTTGTTCAGCTCGTGCGCGATGCCCGCGGCGAGCAACCCCATGGACGCCATGCGGTCGGCGAGCATCAGCTGCGCCTGCGAGCGCTTGCGCTCGGTGAAGTCCCGCGCGATGGTCACCCACGCGGGCGTCCCGTCGAACACCACGGCCAGCGTCACCAGGTCCGCCACCACCGTCTCGCCATCGCGGCGCACCAGCGGCACCTCCACCGCGCGCGCCGCGCCCTTCCCCTCCAGCGCCTGGCCCAGGTAGAGCTGCGCCGCGCTCCGGTCCTCCTCGCGCACCAGCTCCAGCACGTGCCGCCCGAGCAGCTCCGACGCGTCCCGATAGCCCAGGTACTGCACCAGCGCGGGATTGACGGACAACAACACCCCGTCCCCCACGTGCACCATCACCGGGTCCGGGAAGGACTCGAGCAGCAGGTGCACGCCCGCCTCGGTGCGCCGCAGCGTCGTCTCCGTGCGCACGCGCAGGGCCTTGTCGTTGCGCTGCTCCAGCGCGAGCGACAGCGTGCCCGCCGCGCCCGACAACAGGTTCACCTCGATGGGCCCCCAGGGCCGCGCCTCCCGGCAGTTGTCGAAGCCGATGACGCCGAAGAGCTGCCCATGCACGTGCAGCGGCAACAGCAGCACCGAGCGCACACCCTGCGCCTCCAGCATGGGCGTGAGCACCTCGGTGAAGTCCTGGGGCAGGCCCTGCACCGGCTCGCCGCGCATCAGGTCCGCGGCCTGCTCGGGCCACAGCGCCTCCAGGAGCGGCAGCCCGTGCATGTTCGGGTCCTCCAGGTTGGGAGGAATGCCCGGCTCACACCACTCGGCGCGCTGCGAGGCGAGCAGCGCCCCGTTCTGCGCGCGGTGCATCTCGAAGACATAGACGCGGGATGCCGCGGACACGCGCCCCAGCGGCTCGACGACGGACGTGTACAAGTCCCGAGGGTCCTGGTGCGGCATCATCCGCCGCTGCACCTCCACCATCGTCTCCAGGTAGCGCTCGCGCGTGGCGACGGCCTCCTCGGCGCGCCGACGCGAGTCGATGTCCAGGAGCGTGCCCACCACCTCACCGGGCTGCCCCGGCACGCCGCGCGCCGTGAGCACCACCCAGCGCGACTCGCCGCCGACGAACAGGCGCAGCTCCTGCCGGGCGTCCGTCACCTGCTGCGTGGCCACCAACTCCAGCAGGTGCCGCGCGCTCTCGCGGTCCAGGCCATGCACCACGTCCGTCAGCGGATGCCCCTGCGACACCACGCCCAGCGCCCCGGTGAGCTTCTCCCACCCGGGCCCCAGGTAGGTGACACGCCCCTGGGCGTCGAGCTGGAAGACCACCTCGCTGAGCAGTCCCTCCAGGGACTGGAGCCGCCGCGCCACCGCGGCTCCGCCATCCGTGGACGCGGGCCGGGCGGTCAGGCCGCTCGTGCTCGCCTCGGGAACCTGTGCCAGGGCCTCGACGCGCCCCACGTCCCGCCGCTCGTCTGCCACTTCGGCCTCCTGCGCCCGCGTCGGGGGGTCGGGTGAAAACCGCTCCAAACCCTGTGCCCCTCCCGGTGGCGACCTCCCCTCCAGCATAGGGCCGGCGAATGTCGGGAAGTCAATGAAGGCGGAGAAGGTTCACCCCTGGTCGCCTGGCTCCCACCCGCCCGGCATCCCCGAGCGGGGGCGCTCGCGGCGGTCGCCGAGCACGCGGGCGGGCACCCCGCCGACGATGGCCCAGGGCGGCACGTCGCGAGTGACGACGGCCCCCATGCCCACCACCGCGTGGTCGCCAATCGTGACGCCATCCGTCACGCCCGCGTTGGCACCTATCCATACATCCGCGCCCACATTGATACCTCGGGACGTGACGGGCTGGTCACGCACGGGGCGGTCCGGGGCGAGGCCGTGGTCGAAGGCGTAGAGGGTGGCGCCGCTGGCGATGCGGGTGCCCTCTCCCACGCGGATGCCGGCCGCGCCGCCATCCAGGCTCACGCGGGCGTTGAGGCTCACGCGCGGACCGAGGGTGACGGGCCCGTGGACGAAGGCCTCCGCGGCGATGCTGCACCCGGGGCCCAGGGCGACGGTGCGACCGGGCTCGGCGAAGATGCGGGCCTCGGGGGCGACGAAGCAGCCCTCGGCGATGGTGACCGTCTCCAGCTCCATCAGGAGCGCCTGGACCTCCTGCTGCCAGGCCTCCGCCCAGCCCCGGTGTCGGGGCTTGAGGACGAAGTAGAGCCACGGCATCCAGGAGAGTCTGCGTTTGTGCTGCTCACGGCGGAGCGCGTCCAGGTCCACGTTTCCTGCCTACCATGTCCGCGCGGAGGCGCGGTGACTCAGCCGAGCCTCGGCTCCACGGTGAAGTGGTGGCGCTCGCGCTCGGCGGCGATGGCGTCGGTGTCGACGGGGCCAGGCTCGAGCGGCAGCACCATGTCGTCGGCCTCCCAGCGGTAGGGCTCGCCGTCGAGCAGCACGCGGCCCTCGGCCATCGCGCGCGTGGCCTCCAGCAGCGGCATGGACGCGAGGTCACGCATCATCGCCTCGAAGCGCCCCTGCCTGGCGGGGTCGGCGAAGCGGAAGCGCGCGCGGGCCACGACGGCCAGGTGGTACCACATGGGGCGGAAGGCCACGCCCGCGAGCCCCAGGCGCCGCGCCATGAGCACGAACATCTCCGTGGCCTCGCGCGCGAGCCCCAGGCCGGGCACGTCCTGGCCGGGGAGCTGGGGACGCCGCTCGCTGAAGCGCGCGCGGGGGTGGCGCAGGCTGAGCCAGTTGACGAAGAAGTACGGCTCGCCGGTGATGGAGCGCTTCTCCACGACGACGTCCACCAGCAGGTGCTCCTCGCCTCCCGCGCGGCCCAGGACCTTGATGCGGTCTCCCGCGCCGGTGGAGCTGACCTCCACGCGGGGGCGGCTGTAGCCCAGGCGCTCCACCTGCCACAGCAGGCCGTAGCGGAACAGCGCGTACTCGAGCGACTGCGCCGTGTAGAAGCCGAGCACGCGCGGCTGCACGGCGCCGCCCAGGCCCAGTGAGCCTTCCAGGTCCTCGAGCGTCAGCGGCTCATCGAGCGGCGCGCCCTCCTGGGACAGCATCCGGGAGATGCGTTGGTAGCGGGCGCTCATCGGGTCATAGCGCGCCTTGATGCGACGGCCCGCCATGCCGGACAGCACGAGCACCGTGCCGGCGAAGACCTTCCACGACTCGGCGTGGTAGCCGCCGCCGGGGAGCCACACGCTGGGCACGCCGCGCAGCGCCCGGGCGAGGAGCTCGTCCCTGCGCCGCGCGCCCTTCACGGTGAGGCCCACGCGGCCGAAGCGGTCTCCGGCGAGCACGTCGCAGCCCGCGATGACGAAGGCGAGGCGCGGCTTGGGCATGCGCGCGAGCATCGCCTCCAGGAGGGCGAGGTACTGCTCGTCGGTGACGCCCTCGGGCACGCGCGTCTCGTCGACGCCTTCGGGCAGCGAGCCCCAGTCGCTGCCGGACAGAGAGCCGATCCACACCTTGGGGTGGCCGGCGAGACACTCGGCGGTGCCGTCGGGTGGGTGCGCGTCCAGGTCGAGGACGACCGTCTGGCCTTCGTAGCCATCGGCCTGCAGGGCGGCGAGCGCCACGGCGATGTCGTTGACGGCGCAGAAGCCGCCACCGCGTCCTGGAGCGGCGTGATGGAAGCCGCCGGCCATGTTGACCACGGGGCCCCGGCGGCCGAACGCGAGCCGGGCGGCGCCCAGGGTTCCGCCGCAGACGAGGCGCACGTTGGAGAGGAGCGTGTCGACGGGGACCTCGGACGGGTCCACCGCGTAGATGCGGGCGAGCGTCTCGGGCTGGCCGAGGGACTCCAGGTAGGCGGCGTCGTGGACGCGGGACAGCTCCGCGTAGCTGACCTGCCTGGGGTGGTAGACGTCCTCTGGGCGGACGACGTGCTTCTCGAGCAGATACCAGGTGGTGAAGTCCACGCCGCGAGGCTCGACGCCGACGGTGGTCTCGATGCCGGTGAGCGGGAGGCGGTAGTCCTCGTCGTAGAAGATGGGGACGTGCTCGCCGCGAGCGAAGGGAAGCCACCGGCCCAGCCAGCTCCACACGCTCATGCCGCGCACCCCGCGCGAGGTGGGAGCGGACGGCACGGAGGGCAGCGGGATGGACGGCGCACGGGAGCGCGACTTTCGCCCAGCGGGAGGCCCGTGGGGGCTTTTTCGTGGGTGAGGAGGCGAGGGTCGTCCGCTCTCGACCGCTGAGAGGGTCCGGAAGTCGTCGACCGGGCGACCGAGCGCCCTGGTGGACGAGGGCTGCGTTCACTCCACCTGACGCCGGGCCTCTTCACGCAGGGCCGGGCTGCGACGGCGCAGGCCGCGCGCGGAGAGCGCGGTGAGCAGCGCCCACGCGAGCCCCGCCACCCAGCCGCCCAGCACGTCCGTGGGGTAGTGCACGCCCAGGTACACGCGCGTCAGGCCCACGAGCAGCGGAAGCAGGAGCGACACGGTGAGGATGTACGCCTTGAGGCGTCGGCGCTCGGTGAGCTGCGCCAGGAGCGCGCCCAGGGTGAGGTAGACGATGGCGGACAGCATCGCGTGGCCGCTCGGGAAGCTGGTCGTCATCACCTCCTTGAGGTGCGGCACCACGGAGGGACGGGGGCGCGAGAAGAACTGCTTGAGCAGGCCGTTGAGCAGCGTGCCGCCCACGGTGGCGAGGAGGACGAGCAGCAGCGTCCGGTAGCGACGCACCAGCAGCAGGAAGCCGCACACGGCCAGCGTCACCAGGAAGAGCACCGGCGCGCCGCCGAGCGACGTCACGTCCTCCGCGGTGAGCCGCAGCCACCAGGGTCCTCGCGGAAGGGACGGGTCCTCGGGGCTGCGCAAGAGCCGCAGCACGCGCTCGTCGAAGTCCTGGGTCTCGCCCTCCGACACCTCGTCCGAGAGCGCGATGAAGCCCAGGCAGCACACCGCCAGGAGCAGCAGCATCCCGAAGAGCCGCGTCACCGCCACGTTCCGGTCCGACATCCTCGCCCACTGAGCCCACAAGCCACGCCACATGTTCGTGACACTATGCATGGATGCGCGCCCCGCGACTCCTGGGAAGCGATGAGTGTCCGCTGTCCTCCACGCCTTCGACGCGCCTTCCCTAGGGACGCTCCTCATGGCCACCCAATATCCGCACCTCGAGCCCCTCCACCGCGACTTCATCCTGCGCCAGCGGATGTTCTTCACGGCCTCCGCCGCCAGCACGGGTCGGGTGAACCTGTCCCCCAAGGGGCTCGACTCGCTGCGCGTGCTCGGGCCCAACGAGGTCGTCTACCTGGACCTCACCGGCAGCGGGAACGAGACGGCCGCGCACCTGCGCGCCGACGGACGCCTCACGCTCATGTTCTGCGCCTTCGAGGGACCGCCGATGATTCTGCGCCTCTACGGGCGGGGACAGGTGCTGCGTCGGGGCAGCGCCGAGTACACGCGGCTGCTGGCCCACGAGTTCGGCGGCGTGGAGCCGCTGGGGGCGCGGCAGATGGTGAAGCTCGACATCGACCTCGTGCAGAAGTCCTGTGGATACAGCGTGCCCCTCTACGAGTTCACCGCTGAGAGGCCCACGCTCACGCGCTGGGCGGAGAACAAGGGCGAGGACGGGCTGACGGAGTACCGGCGCAAGAAGAACGCGCACAGCATCGACGGCCTGCCGACCGGACTCTTCGACGAGGAGGAGTCCGACTGACAGCGGGACGTCCCGAGGCGGACCGGACTCCTATTCGGCCTCATCCGTCTTCAGTTCTTCGGGAAGAGGCGCAACCATGAACAACAACCGTCCTTGCGCCTCGACGACCATGTAGCCCTTGCCTGCGATTCTCACCCGCTCGGAGTCCCGGGCCTTCCCGCTGGCAAGCCACTGGTCTGCCTCCGCTCTCGACTCGAAGTCCTGGGAGACCTCGACCGTGAAGGAGGTATCGGAGAACTGCGTGTAGTACCTGGCGAACTCAGCCTCCTTCGCACTGTCCCGAATGTAAAGGAGGGCAGCCTGGGCAAGCTTGAGCGCTTCCTGCTCCTTCGAGCCCTCCTCCTGACTGTCGATGAAGGGATTCAGCGCCAGCAGCATGCTGTCCAAATCGAGACCGGGGGTGTTCGCCATATCGTCACGGGACATAGGTCACTTGCTCACAACGGGGCCAGAACCAGCGCGCCACCCGCTGCGATGGTAATGACGTAGGGCGCGGCAACCACGCCCGCGATGATGACAACGGTTCCAATCGCCACCTCGGCCTTGTGCTCCCTGAGCCAGACGAGCGCGGCATCCATCGTAGGGAAGTGAAGCTTCTCCTTCTGCGAAGAATCCTGCCGCTCTGCCTCCTCCTGCTTCTCGATGCACCTCATGAACTCTTCGCGGCATATCTGGGTACAGTGATGATGGTGCATCGCAGAGCCCTTCTTGATGCTTGAAATACTTGGCTTGCGATCCCAGCACTTTTGGAAGCACTGCCTTTGCAGCTCATTGCAGTACGACTCCACACCCGAACCGCCAGTTCCGCTCTCGTTGTCGACACCGACACCGTTCGCGTCATCGGCAATAACGTAGACTTGTCGCTCCGGTTGCCGAGTGGGAACAACCGATGCTGGCTGACGCCAGCGTCACCACCAGCACTGCCCATCTCATGGAACCCGCCAAGTTCATGACCTACATCGAAGGGTCACCATGCCGGCGCCCTTGATGGGTCGCCATGACAAAGGTACGGCACCTCCGCGGCAGCTTCACTTTCGCCCAGGTCGTCGGCCCCTTAGAGGGGTGAGAAGTGCCGCCAGCCCCGGCGGAGGGGGAGGATCTGGAATGACAGTGATTCGCGGCGTCGGCGCCATCTCGCTCGGCAAGTGTCTGGGTGCTTTCTATGCGTTGATTGGCATCACCGTGGGAACACTGACGAGCATGGCGGTGCTGTTGCTCGGCTCGCCTCGCACGTACTCCATGATTGGCAAGGGCTTGCACTTGGGTGAGCTGGGATTGGGTGGCGGGCTCCTCCTGATGGTAGGAGCCGTCATCGTCTACGGCCTCGCAGGGTTCGTCGTCGGGCTCATCACCGGCGCCCTGGTCAACCTCGCGCTGCGCCTCGGAGGCGGTGTCGAGCTGGAGCTGGAGTGACCGCTCGACACGCGGGCCGACGGTGAAGCGCCCTCTCCGGGCTTCACCACCGCGAGCGCCACCTGCTTCGCACCGGCACCCTGGGCCAGTCGCCTCACCCTCAACACGTCACCGTGGGTGAGCGACTGGTCCGCCTTGCGCCCCCCGGCCCGGCTCCGCTCGAATCGCGGCCTGGAGCCTCGCCTGGAAGGCCTTCTCGTTCGCGTACGACTCGGCCTCCACGAACAGGCGGCGGTCCGACATCATCGAGAGGATGAGCGGATCCCGCAGCGTCGCCGTCTCCGGATCCGGCTGCTGTGACGGAGGCAGGTCCACCTGCTGGCCTCGCTGCATCATCGGCGTCACCACCATCCCTGGGTGATGCGCAAGACCCCGCCGGCTTGACCACAGTTGTGGATAGGCGTCACTGTCTCCCAGCAACACGGCAACCGGGGGCTATGTGGCCGCATCAAGCGACAGCGATGTGGGGTGTCTGATTGGACTCGGCATTACGCTGGGGATCCTCTACTTCGCGGGCGTTGGCGTGTACCGGACGTACCAGGACCACAAGCCCAAACCAGTCGCAGCGCCGGCACCCGCGCCACCTGACCTATCCCCCCTCGAGAAGTGCCTCAAGGGAGACCTGCCATCGCAGATGCAGCCCTCTGACGTCCGCCTATTGCGGGCAGCAAGAACGGCCTTTGGTGTCGAGATCGCAGCGCTAAACGAGGAGCAACTCGTCCAGGCCGAGGTTCTCGCCGAGCAACTTGAGCAAGCCGACGCGCGACTCTCGACAGCACTTCCAGTTGTCCAGGGACATTGGGAGCAACGACAGGAGAAGGTGAGGTTGCTTCGCCAAGTGCTGGAGGCAACGTGCCGAAGCGCGCTGCGCCGGGCGAAGTACCCTGTGTACGAGCCTGCTGCGGCAGCTCAGGCTGATGAATGAAACCAGGGGCATGGTCAACAGGACGGCGGCGCGCTGTCAGATAGACTGAAGCTTAGTGGCGCCAGTCGGCACCAAGACTGGTGTCCGTTTCAACTCCACCAAGCGCGGCATCACCCACCCGACAATGCCTTCGACGTCGGCAATGACCTTGTTGGCGATGTCCATGACGAACTTTGCCGCCTCATCGTCCGATGCGTTGACCGTCACGTCGATGGTCGCCAGCACATCCAGGAACGCGTACCACCCCGTGCGCTTGTTCGCGTCGGGGAACACCTGCTTGGTGGCGAAGTAGTAGAGGACGTAGCTGCCGAAGACTATCTCTGGCATCTCCTCCCCAGCCACATCGTACATCGTCGCCGTCCACGCGTTGCCCAGAGTCGCTTCGGCGTCATCGAAGTGAGATTGGCCCGGATGGATTGGCTGGGCGCTCCGTCGGAGCGCCCGCGCGTTGAGTTCCTTCAGCCGCTCCATGCTGAGGAGAGCCGCATACGAGGCTGGCTGGCCCATTAGTCATCCAGCCTTTCAAGAACCGACCCCCACCTCTCCTCGATGTGCTCGATGCGCTGCTCAGGAGATAGCGATGGGACCCGCTCGTCGTCCGCTCGAATCCACAGCACCCGGGGGGCATCCCCCATAACGAAGAGTGCCTTTGCGTTCTCGCGGACCTGGATGGCCTGCTGGACTTGCTCCTCCGTGGCGGAGGCAGAGAATGGACGTCCCTTCATTGGGATGAACTTCACCCGTGGGGTGCTCCACTCACCAAAGTTGACGCCCTCCACCTTCCCACGAAGCATGACGACGCGCGGGTAATCCGCAGCCGGCTCCAACAGCATCAAATCGCGCGAGGCGATGGAGAAGGTCTTCACCTCCGTGCCGTTCTTGAGAATGGAGTAGCGCTGAATCTCCACGTCGTCAGGGAGGGAGTGGAGGTACTCGTTGATGAAGCGGTTGCGCCGCTTCCCCGTGCTCTCCTGCTCAATGGACGTGAAGAGTTCCTCGGTGACCCGGTCCGGAAGGTCGCCGATTGCCTGGAAGGCGCCGAAGCTACTGGGCATCGGCACAACGTCGAGGGTGGGCTGAGCAGAACCGCCCTCGTAGGTGCTCAGTTGGAGGTCAACCAGTGTGCTACGCGTGCCCCGCTCCGTGTTGTAGTCCTCATCGCCCGTGGCGGCGGCAACTTGGTGGCGAGCGATGTTCCTTGCAGCCTTGAGGAGTGCCTGGAGGGCCGGGCCAAACGAGGCAATGCTGAGCCGGCCCTCCTTCAGGCCAGGCGTCCGCCCATCCCAGTAGATGCGAAGCTGCGTGCCCACCGTATTCCTCCTGCCTCACTGCAAGTGCTGGAGCCGAGGAACATCGCACGTCAAGCGGGTTGAACTCCAGTGCTTGGACCTGTTGGTGACGACAGTCAACGAACCTTGGGCGGGCCCTTCTCGGCAATCTGCTCAAGCTCAGGCAAAGCACCCTCCAGCACCTTCGTCACCAGCTCGCCGCGCCCGCGATACCCGAGCCGTCGGCAAGTTGGTCGACCCGCTCGACAAGCCAGATGGGGAGCGAGACTGTTACCGGCTTCGTCTTCTCCTCGGCTCCACGGGACCGCAGGACTGGCATGGGCCTGAAGCTACGACCAGACATCGCACGAATCAACGTCGCTTCACTATGATTAAAGATATGATTATTATGGGCAACGTGCACGGTGGTGCATATCGCCAAGTTGAAGCGTGTCGGTCGCGATCCCACCATCACCAGCGCACACGTGGCGCGCTACCGGCGGCGCGCCGGGCCTCGCAAGGGCTGCCTGGACTGCCACGCGTCCAGCCTCATTCGACGGACATACCCATGCGGCTGCTCCTTGCTCGAAGGGACAGTCACATGGGTACACGGCCTCGAGACGCGGCTGGCGGGCGGACGTCCCGCGAGCGGTCATCGTTCCGTCACGGCGTGCCGCTACCGCGACAGGCGGAACCGGTCCTGCCCCGCGCTGCCGAACGCCGCGCCCAGCACGCAGAAGAAGTGCAGAACGATTCCGGGGAAGACGAAGAACCAGTACCCCGCGCCCACGAAGCAGAACCACAGGATGGCCCGGAAGAGCTGGCCCTTGTAGAGCTGCCCCAGACCCGGGAAGAAGAACGACAACACACCAGCGATGATGGGGTTGAAGCGGCGCTCGCGGATGATGTCGGTGGTCATGGCGGTCTCCAGTCCTCCTGCCCTCTCTAAAAGGGCGCGGCGCGGCACGAAAATCCCGCCCGTCCCTCAGGGAACCGGGCGAGCGGGCGGCTCGGAGGTCAGCACCAGCCCGTCGAACACACCATACGCATACGCCGCCGCGAAGGCATAGGCGCCCACCAGGTACGTCACGTTCAGCGTGCGCGCCGTCCCCTCGTCCTTCGCGCTGTAGCGCCCATCCGGGCCCCGCAGCGACAGCGACGTCCCCAGCGACACACCCGCCAGCGCGAGCCCCAGCCCCTGACTCACCGCCAGCGCCGTGCCCATGCCCGAGCGTCCCTGCTTGAAGTGCCCCACGCCCATCGGCGCCAGGTACCAGGCCCGGGACATCGTCGGATGTGTCTCTCGTGTCGCGACCTCGCGCACCGGCGTGGCGATGGGCGTCGGCGGAGGCATCAGGCGCGGACGCCGCTCGGCCCGCAGCTCCGCGATGCGCGAGGCATGCTGGCTCCTCGCGCGCTCCACGAAGGCGAGGAAGTCCGGCGGATACAACAGCGGGTCCAACGCCGTGCCCTCGTGGGCGGACAGCCCGCGCACGACCTCATCCTCGGCGCGCGCCAGCTCCTCCTGCGCATGCCACGTCGCCCCGAGCAGCAGGTGCGCATGCGCCTCCAGCTCGTCGCCATCGAGCCTCAGCGGATAGAGCAGCGACTCCAGCTCCGCGCGCGCCCGGGACAGCTCACCGGACTGGTAGGCCTCCCGCGCGCCATCCAGCGGCGACGCGGCGAGCACCCCGAGCACCAGGGCCACCCCCATCATCACGGCGGCCCCTCCATCGAGACCTCGAGCTGCCGTCCCGCCACCGCGTCCACCTCGCGCTGCAACACGGGCGCACCCGCGCGACGCGCCGTCACGGTGTGGCGGCCGTGCTCCACCTTCACCGCGCTCGCCAGCGGCGCGACGCCCACCTCCCGGCCATCCACGAAGAGTCGCGAGCCCACGGGCGCGAGGATGAGCACCTCCGCCTTGCGCAGCGGCAACACCACGTCCCGCGTCACCGTCTCGCCGGGCGCGAGCGACACCTGCATCTCCACCTCGTCACACAACGAGTTGGCGAAGCGCAGATGGTGCGTCCCCGCGGGCAACGAGAGCTCGCGCACCCGAGGCGTGTAGCCCCGGCTCTCTCCGTCCACGAAGACCTCCGCCCACGGGCGCGCCGTCAGCTTCAGCACCCCGGGGCTCGCGGGCGCGGCGGCGCTCGAGTCCGAGTTCGCCGGCTGCGCGGAGTCACCCGCCCCGGGAACGACGGGTGAGCCCTCCATCGACTCCGGCTTCACTGAATCTCCCACGGGTACATGCGCTACCGACGTCACGTCTTCCCGTGTATTCGATTCGCCACCACCCGCGACGTCCGTGCCCGGAGTCACGGGAGTCGGCTCCGCCCGCGTCGAAGTCCCCACGGTCGTCTCGCCCACAGTGCCCGGCCGCGGAGCCACGGGCACGGAGGCGCTCCCGGCGCGCATCGAAGGGCCTCCGGTGGACCGTGCACCCATCGACTTCTTCGCCTGCGTCCGCGACAGCTCGGCGAGGGCCTCGCGCGCCGCGATGACGCTCTCGCCTCCCAGCCCGTCATCCAGGAGGGGCTCGGCTCCGCGCCCCGCGTCCTCGCTCCCTCGCGCGAGCGCCTTCAGACATTCCGAAGACGAGCCTCCCTCCGCGCACGACGCCTTCCCCGCGCCCGCCGCTCCAACGTCCGAGGCTCGTGCGCCCGCGCGTTCCCCTCGGGACAGCGTTGAGCCCTCCGGCCGTGCCCCCGCAGGTCCCTCTCGGGACGGCGTCGAGCCCACGCCCCCCGCGCCTGCCTGTCCATCCCGGGGCGATGTCGCGTCCTCGGCCCGCGCACCCGACGGACCTTCACGGAGCGGCGTCGCGTCGTCGGCTCGTGCACCCCACGGGCCTTCACGCAACCGTGTCGCGTCATCCGGGGACAGCGTCGAGTCCCCAGCCCCTGGCGCCGACCGCGCATCCTCGGCTCGCGACGCCTCGTGATGGCGAGACAACGTCCATCCCCCCAGCCCCGTCGCCGCGCAGAGCACGAACCCCGCGGCCCACCGCGCCCGCGAGCGCCTGGGCCGCTGCCGCTCCCGCAGCAAGGCCACCACCTCGGATGACGCCGGCTCCAACACCAGCGCGGCGTTGAGCACCTTCGCGGCGCGCGCACCCTCGCCCTTCGCCAGCAGCGCACGCCCCTCCGCGAGCAAGCGCTGGAAGCGAGACTTCCGCCACTGGATGGCACCCGCCACGGGGTTGCTCAAGAACCCGCGAGCCACCTCGGCGGGCGGCCCGACCTCCTGCCGCAGCAGCGCCTCCAGCTCCGCCGCCAGCACGCCTCCGTCCGTCGGCCTGTTCCGGGCATCCCTCGCCAGGCACCTGGACACCAGGGCCGACAGGGACTCGGGGGTCCCCGGCACGACCTCCGTCAGCGACGGCGCATCCCGCGTCATCACCGAGGCGGCCAGGTGCGCGGCGCCCTTGCCCGCATGAGGCGTTCCGCCCGAGACCAGCTCGAACAGGATGACCCCCACGGCATACACATCCGAGGCCGGGGAGAACGCGCCCGTGTCGATGCGCTCGGGCGCCATGTACGCCAGCGAGCCCGTCACCGCGCCCGTGCTCGTCAGCCGCTCCTGGTCCTCCAGCGCGGCCAGCCCGAAGTCCGCCAGCTTCAGCGGCCCACCCTCCGCCACCAACACGTTGTCCGGCTTCACGTCACGGTGCACGACACCGCTCGCGTGCGCCGCGGACAGGGCGCGCGCCAGCTCCCAGCCCAGCACCAGCGCCGCCTCGGGAGGCACCGGGCCCAGCTTCGCGGCCAGGCTCCGCAGGTCCTCGCCCCGCACCCACTCGCAGACAAGGAACGGCCCTTCCGCGTCCTCACCGAAGTCGTGCACCTCCAGGATGTTGGGGTGACGCAGGGAGGCCGCCAGCTCGGCCTCGCGTCGGAAGCGCTCCGCGCGCCCGGCGTCCCTGCCCGGGTGCATCCGCTTCAACGCCACGGGCCGTGACAGGCGCAGGTCCACGGCCAGGAAGACCGTGGCCATTCCTCCACGCCCCAGCTCCCGCTCGAGTCGGTAGCGGCCCGAAACCACCTCACCCTTCATCACGGGCGCATTCTCGGGGAGCCGCCTCCCGCGAGCAACCCAAGCGCTACAGCCGGCAGGCCTTCGTCTCGCCCACCTGCTCGCACGCTCCCACAGCGCCCCCAGGGCAGTCCCGGTCCAGCCGACAGGTGCGCCGACACCGCGACTCCGCCCCCGAGCTCAGGCACACCGCGCAGGTCGCGCAGTCCCACGAGTTCTCGCAGACCTCGCCCGTCGATTCAGGGATTCCCGTGCACTCCCGCACACACAGCCCGTCCAGCGCGCACTGGTAGCCGGCGGGACAGATGCCGCCTCCCGCGTTCGGGTTGCAGGACTCCTCGCACCGGGGCCGCTCCGGACGGCACGTCGCGGTGCCCGCGCAGTCGAACGGGTCCTTGCACGCCTCGCCCAGCCGGGGCCCCACCTCGCATACGTCGTTGTTGCACCGTCGCCCGTCCCGGCACGTGAAGTCGGACGTACACGTCTGCGTGCACCGCCCCTCCACGCAGGCCGCGGCCGCCTCCAGACACTCGCACGCGCGAGCACAGGTGCCCCCCATCCCCACCGTGGCCGCGCAGCCCCCATCCGGCGAGCCACACGTCGGCCCCGAGCAGCCCGCGTCCGGCGCCTCGCAAATCGCGCTCGTGCACCCCGCATCCAAGCCGCCACCACCATCCGAGCCACCGCCGCCGTCCGAGCCACCCCCATCCGCCTGCGTCACCACGGGCACGCAGGCGTTCAGCGGTCCCGAGGCATCGGGCACCGGTCCACAGCCGTAGCCCGGGCGATAGCAGTCCTCGCCACACCCGAGCAGGCAGACTCCCAGGTCCTTGGCGCACACGGTGCCAGAGGGACACGGCGAGTCGGCGGAGCACTCGAGCAGGCAGTACCCCCCCGGAAAGCCCATGCCGCAGGTGAGCCCGGGGCCACATTCCGAGTCCCCGTCACAGTCCTCCCCCACCCGCTCCACGGCCCGAGGCTCACAGCCTCCCCGAACGCAGACCTCGTTCGAGGCGCAGGCGTGTGACTCGTCACAGCGGACACGGATGTCGAGAGGACAGCCCGGCGCGAACAGCAGCACGAGCACGGCCAGCCAGCAGCAGGAAAGGAAGCGACGCATCAGCAAGGCCCGCCACTCTACGCGCAAATCCCCGCGGGAGCGCGAGCCCCCGCGAGGCACGGTCCTCGTACTCCCTGGAAGCACGAGGACCGACTTCAGCGCCCTGCTACATGCAGGTGCCCATGATGCCCGGCGTGCCGAAGCACTGGCCGCTCTTGCACTGCGAGTTCTCCTGGCACGGGAAGCCGAAGGCGCCCGGGCTGCAGAAGCCGATGACCGAGCCCGTGAAGGGCTTCACGCAGCTCCACTCCGAGGGGCAGTTGGAGTTGTCGCGGCAGAGGCCCTGCATGCAGAAGCGGCCCTTGTTCGACAGGTAGCCGTCGTTGCACACCGCGCCGCCCAGGCCCACCGGGCAGGCCCCGTCCTCTGCGCACGGCGCGAAGCTGGCGCAGTACGGCTGGCGCGCGCCGTCGTCATCCGGGTCCATGCACACCGAGTAGTTGTCGCAGCCGTCCTTGAAGTCGGACGTGTCCGGGTCGCACGTGGGCGGGTTCGCGGGCGGACGCAGGCTGCACAGGCCCTCGATGCAGGTCTGGTTGCTCAGGCACTGGGTGTCGGCGGTGCACGTCGGCACCTTCTTGTTCTTGCAGTAGGAGGCCAGGGCGCCCGTGTCCTCGGTGTCGCAGTACTGGTCCGCCGCGCAGTTCGCGTTCGACTGGCAGCCCAGGGCACACAAGCCGTTGAAGCAGAACTGCCCGGAGGGACAGGCCTTGCTCGCGCTGCAGAGCATCTTCTCCTGGTCGTTCGGGTCAGGGTTGTTGGGGCCCTTGTCATCGTCCTCGCTCGTGCTGCCACAGCCCGTCACCACCACCGCCAGGAACAGCGCCATCAGCCATCGCTTCATGTTCTTCTCCGTGAAGGTCGTTCTCGCCGCGCCGGCCCTTCCGTCAGCGGCGTATGACCAGGCCCCATCGCAACCGCCGTGCCGCGGGCACATGCGGGCGCGAGGCCCCGCGATTCCAAGGGGTTGCGCGAAGAACGGCGCTCACAGCCGCGCGGCGTCGGGGGAAACGTGCCAGGACTGGCACGCGGACAGGGCCTCCCGAGGAGGCGGCGTGTCAGTCCCCCTCGCCCAGGTAGCGGAACAGTGAGCGCAGGCCGATGCCCAGCGCCGCCGCCGCGTCCTTCTTGCTGCCGCCACAGCGGGCAATCGCCTCGCGCACGTAGCGCTGGACAAAGGCCTCACGCGCCTCCTCCAGCGGCACCATGGGCCCGTCCTCCGCGCCCAGCTCCAGGTCCTCGGGGCGCAAGAGCTCGTCCGTGGCCAGCACCGCCGCGCGCCGCACGCGTGACACCAGCTCCCGCACGTTGCCGGGGAACGGGTGGCCTCGCAGCGCCTCCATGGCCTTCTGGGTGAGGCCCCGCGCCTTGCGCGACTCCTGCGTCAGCACGTGGTGCGTGAGGAGGAGCACGTCGTCACCGCGCTCGCGCAGGGGCGGCACGTCCACGCGCACCTCCTCCAGCCGGTAGCGCAGGTCCGCGCGGAAGGTGCCCTTGCGCACCGCCTCCTCCAGCGGGACGTGCGTCGCGGAGACGACCCGCACGTCCACCTTGCGCGGCGTGTGCTCGCCCAGCCGCGTCACCTCGCGCTCCTGCACCACGCGCAACAGGCGTGTCTGGAGCGACAGCGGCATGTCGCCAATCTCGTCCAGGAACAGCGTGCCTCCGTCGGCCGCCTCCACCAGCCCCGCCCGCTCCGCGCCCGCGCCGGTGAAGGCGCCGCGCGCGTGGCCGAACAGCTCGCGCTCGATGAGGCTCTCCGGCAGCGCGGCGCAGTTGATGGCGACAAGGCGCCCCGGACGTCCTCCGCGTCGATGGAGCGCGCGGGCCACCAGCTCCTTGCCCGTGCCCGTCTCGCCCTGGATGAGGACGTTGAGCGGCGTGGGCCCCAGCCGCTCCACCTGGCGATACAGCGCGCGCATCGCGGGGGACTCGCCGATGAGGCCCTCGAACGTCGCCGCCTCGATGCGCCGCGTGAGCCCCTCCACCCGCGAGCGCAGCTCCGTCAGCTCACGCCGCGTCGACAACAGCAGCGCCGTCATCGCGCAGAGCGCCAGCGCCTCCTCCAGGTCCGCCGAGGTGAACCCGGGCGCGCCGAGCTTGCGCCCCAGGTACACCACCGACAACGGCACCAGCTCCACGCGCAGCGGCACCACCAGCGCGGAGCCCAGTCGCAGCGCCTCCAGGCTCGGAGCCCCCGCCAGCGCCGCGTCCGCCGCCACGTCCGCCACGAGCACGGGCGCGCCCGACGTCAGCACCCGGTCCACCAGGCTGTCCACGACCGCGGCCTCGGCCTTCGCGCCCGTGGCGAACAACACGCGTCGAGGCCCGTGGCTCGAGTCCGCCGCGACGAGGAAGCCCACGTCCGCGCCCACCACATCGGCGAGGCCGCGCATCGCCACGTCGAGCAGCTCCAGCGGAGGACGCTGCGCGAGCAGCCGCGAGGACAGCTCCGCCATCACCGCCACCAAGCGTCGGGGCTCGGGCGTCCGCGAGCCCTCCGCGCGCCCCTCCCCCATCTCGACCAGCTCCACCTCCACCGTGCCCAGGCGGATGCGGTCGCCGGGCTCCAGCGGCGCCAGGTCCACGCGCCGGCCCTTCACCCGCACGTCACAGCCGCGCCCCGCCGGGGACACGCTCCAGCCGCGCGCGTCGCGAAACAGCAGCGC
The DNA here is from genome assembly GCF_900111765.1 of Myxococcus fulvus. The sequence continues at coordinate 543,461 of NZ_FOIB01000001.1, read as the reverse complement.
GTGGCTCGGCTTCACACCCGCGCCCGTGAGCACCACGTCACACGTGGCGTCGGAGCCCAGGGAGAGGACGGGCTTGTCCAGGGGGAGGCGGTGGCCGTCGGGCAGGACGAGGAATTGGGGCATGGCGGACGCGGGCGACATGTGTCGCATATCAGGAACACGGGGGCCCCGGCGCGTGCGGGCCCTGACGCTGGCCACCCCCGGGCATTGTGCGCGCGCGCCCGGCTGCTATCACCGCGCTCCCGCAAGGAGCCTCGCATGGCCATCGCCACCATCGACCCGACGTCCGGCAAGACGCTGCGCACGTTCGACGCCCTCACCCCGGAGCAGCTGGAGTCGAAGCTCCAGCTCGCCTCGGACACGTTCCGCGCGTACCGCCAGACGCCCTTCGCCGAGCGCGCCCGCTGGATGCGCCGCGCCGCGGAGCTGCTGGACGCGGGGGCGGACCACTACGGCCGCATCATGACCGAGGAGATGGGCAAGCCGCTGGAGGCCGCCAAGGCCGAGGCGAAGAAGTGCGCGACGGCGTGCCGCTACTACGTGGCCAAGGCGGAGGGGCTGCTCAAGGACCGGCCCATCGACGTGGGCGGAGACACCGCCTTCGTGCGCTACCAGCCGTTGGGACCCGTGCTGGCCATCATGCCGTGGAACTTCCCCTTCTGGCAGGTGGTGCGCTTCGCCGCGCCCGCGCTGATGGCGGGCAACGTGGGCCTGCTCAAGCACGCGCACAACGTGCCCCAGTGCGCGCTCGCGCTGGAGACGCTGTTCCTGGACGCGGGCTTCCCGAAGGGCGCGTTCCAGACGCTCCTCATCGAGACCGCCGACGTCAACCGCGTCATCGAGGACGCCCGCGTGCGCGCGGTGACGCTCACCGGCAGCGAGGGCGCGGGCCGCGCGGTGGGCGCGTCGGCGGGCAAGTCGCTCAAGAAGGTGGTGCTCGAGCTGGGCGGCAGCGACCCGTTCATCGTCATGCCCAGCGCGGACCTAGACAAGGCGGTGGAGACGGCCGCGTCCGCGCGCCTCATCAACAACGGCCAGTCCTGCATCGCCGCCAAGCGCTTCATCGTCGCCGAGCCCATCGCCGCCGAGTTCGAGCGCCGCTTCGTCGAGCGCTTGAAGAAGGTCACCGTGGGCGACCCCATGGACCCGAAGACGGACCTGGGCCCGCTGGCCACGCAGGGCATCCTCCAGGGCCTGCACGCGCAGGTGGAGGCGAGCGTGAAGGCCGGCGCGAGGCTGCTCCTCGGCGGCAAGCCGCTGGAGCGCCCCGGCAACTTCTATCCGCCCACCCTCCTCGCGGACCCGCCGCCTGCCGCGCCCGCGTTCCATGACGAGCTGTTCGGTCCGGTGGCCACGCTGCTCCGTGCCCGCGACGTGGAGCACGCGGTGGAGCTCGCCAACGCCACGCCCTTCGGCCTGGGCGCCAGCGTGTGGACGCGCGATGCGGGCGAGCAGCGCCGCTTCATCGACGGCATCGAGTCCGGCATGGTGTTCGTCAACCAGATGGTGGTGTCCGACGCGCGGCTGCCCTTCGGCGGGGTGAAGAACTCCGGCCACGGGCGCGAGCTCGCCGACCTGGGCATCCACGAGTTCCTCAACGCCAAGACGGTGCGCGTCGCCTCCGGTGGGGACGCGCCTCCGGCTCGCGGCGGCGCGCTCAGCGAGTAGCGCTTCAGCGCGTGCGCACCCGGCCGTCCGGCGGGCGATGGACCTCCTCCAGCGCCTCCGTGACGGCCTCCACCTCGGCGCCGAGCTGCTCCACGCTCTGGCGCAGGCCCAGCCCGGCGACGTCCTCGCCGGACGCGTCCGCCGTGCGCACCCGCAGCACCTGCGCGTAGAGGCTCTCCAACGTGTAGAACAGCCGCGTGTACTCGGCCTCCAGCCGGTCCGCCGCCGTGGACAGCTCCGCGCGCTGCTGACGCTGCGATTCCAGCGCGGACAGCGCGCCCTGCAGCCGCTCGCGCACCACCGCGTCCGGCTCCGCCGCCACCCGTGCGGTCAGCGCGCGGTGCTCCTCCTCCAACCGGCTCGCCTCCTCCGGCGTGGCCAGCGCGCGCAGTGTCCGCTCCCGGCTCGCCAGCGCGTGGCATCCCTGGCGCAGCGCCTCCACCGTGCGCTCGGGCGCGTGCACCACCTCGCGCAGCACCGCGGGCCCCTGGGCCAGCTCCGCCAGCAGCTTCGCGCACACCGCGTCCACGCGCGCCACCTTGGGGTCCACCGGGTCCACGGGCTGGGCCGTGGCGGGACGCAGCCCGGTGGCCTCCTCCTCCTCTTCCGAGGGGCGCTTCATGAACTTCGCCGCCACCAGGAAGAACCCCAGCGCCACGAAGACGAGCCACCACAGCCGGCGGGGCTGACCTATCGCCAGCAGCAGGCACGTTATCGCCGTGGACATGAAGATCGCCGCCTTGGCCGGGTCCCTGGAGGCCTTCGAGGAGCGCCGCCGCGAGCGTCGCCGCGTCGCCGCGCTCGCGTCCCGTCGGGCCTCCTTGCGCCACTGCTTCTCCCACTGTCGGCGGACCTTCCGGGGAGGCAGGCGCCCCGTCTTGCGCACCCACGCCTCGACGGCCGCGTCCTCCCGGGCCTGGCCCTCCGACAAGGCTTCCTCCAGGCGGCGCAGGCGCTCGTCCTGCTGGCGGGGAGGCTCGCTCGGAGGGGGTGGCTCGGAGGCTCGGGGCACGCGATACGATAACGACCTCCCCCGCCATCGGGGAGGTGAATCCCACATCATGTTGGGCACCTCGCGGTACCCCGCACCGAGTCGAGACGGGTGATACTCGTGGGTAATCCCGGGAAATGCTCAATCGTTTGCATTCCCCCTGGAAAAGGCCCATGAGATTGTGTTCGCGGGGGGCACAAGGGGTTCGGTGTCGTGGAGAGCATCGAGGAAAAGGGGGAAGGCGGGGAGCTGAGCCCCGAGGCCATCCGCGCGCTGCGTGGGGGCCATAGTCGTGCTGCCTTCGCTCGGATGCTGGGTGTCACCCCCCTGACGGTGTATCGCTGGGAGCTGCCGGAAGACGCGCCCCAGGCGCGGCGTCCCCGAGGTCGGGTGGCGCAGGCGCTCAAGCAGTTGCAGGGCGGCGGGCTCACGGGTGCTCGGCTGCCCTCCCTGTCGCGCCAGGAGCTGCGCCCCGAGGAGAGCCAGCGGCTGCAGCCGTGTCTGGACCGACTGAAGCGGGCCGAGTGGCGCGCGGCGGAGGAGGAGCTGCTCACGCTGCTGGCCTCGGGCGTGCTGCGGACCCCGGGCGCGCGGGCGCTGGCGGCGGTGGGGCTGTCACACCTGCAGCGCTGGGGACGCGAGGACAGCCGGGGCGCGCTCGCCACGCTGCTGCCGCACCTGGGCGAGGCGGAGATGGGCCTGTTGCCGCAGGGCGTGGAGCTGCAGGTGCACGCGCTCGCGGCCAACCTCTACGCGTCGCCGGATGGGAAGCTGTTCGACGCGGTGAAGTCCGACGCGCACGTGGCCCGCGCGGAGGCGCTGCTCGTCGAGACTCCGGACGCATCGGACGCGCGCTGCCTGTTGCGCATGGCGCAGACGGCGGGGGCCTTCTACCTGGGCGAGACGGAGCGGGTGGCGCGCTACTCGGGGCGCGTGGCGGAGGCGCTCACCCACGTGACGGACCCGGCGCTGCGGCTGCTCGCCGAGGACGTGTGCGCGCACGAGGAGGCCATCCGCGGCGAGACGACGCAGGCCACGCGCCGCTTCCGCGAGGTGGCCCAGGGCGCGGCGCGGCTGGGGTACGCGTTCCTGGAGGCGCGCAACCTCGCCTTCCTCGCGCAGCGTCGGCTGGACGAGGCGTGCGAGCCAGAGGAGGCGCTGCTCCTGGTGCGCCGCGCGCGCGAGGCCGCGTACGGCGGACGCATGGCGCGCGGCTTCTCGTTCATCTTCGCGGCGCGCGCGGAGGCGGAGGCGCTGATTCGCCTGGCGCGCTTCACCGAGGCGGAGGCCGCGCTGGACGAGGCCGACGCGGTGGTGGAGGAGCTGAGCTGGACGCCGCTGCAGCTCGCGGTGACGCGCGCGAAGCTGTGGCTGACGGTGAACCGGCCCGCGGAGCTGCGCAAGCTGGCGTCCCGCCTGTCCTCGTACGACGGCAACATCCAGCGCTCGCTCACCGGCGCGTACGCGCTCTTCGTCGAGGCCATGGCGGACCTGAGCGAGGGCACCGCCCAGCGCGCCGCCGCGGGCTTCGCCGCCGCCGGAGCGCGTGGCATGGAGCTGGGCGGCTGGCCCTACCTGCGCCGCGAGTGCCTGCTGTACGAGACGGCCGCGCGCGCCTACGCCGGGCAGCGGGAGGAAGGCCGGGTGGTGTTGCGCCGCACGCGCGCCTTCCTGGAGCGGATGCCATCGGCGTGGCACTCCGCGCTGCTCCATCGCTTCGAGGGGATGCTCCTGGTCGTCGAGGGCCGCACGCGCGAGGCGAGGGACTTGCTCGAGGCCTCGCTGGGCACCTTCCGCCTCTCCGGCGACGTGTGCATGGCGGCCTTCACGCGCAGCCTGCTGGCGTGGCTGAGCAAGCACGAGGGAGACCCGGCCGCCGACGAGCTGCTGGCCGCCAGCGACGCGGAGCTGCGCCGCATCGGCATGGCGCCGCAGCCCAACTTCATCCCCGCCACGGCGCGCCCGGCCGGCTCCGGCAGCCCCTCACCCGAGCCCGGGGCCGCGACGCGCCTGGGCTCCGAGGCGCTGGTGGTGCCCTTCGAGCGGCTGTCCGTGCGCGGCATGGGCGCGCCGCTCATCCAGCGCGAGCTGCTCGGCGTGCTGGAGGGCCTGTTCCCCGGCTGCGCGCCCCGGCTGGAAGAGGTGGACTCACAGGGCCGCGTCACGGTGCTCGCGGGCCTGGACGCGCGGCCGGCCACGGACGAGGTGGAGTTCGGCGACGGGTGTGGACGCAGGCTGCGGCTGGGCGTCGTGGGGCCGCTGCCGGTGGATGGCCGCGCGATGCTCACGCTATTGTCCAGGCTGGGCGGCTTCGCGCTGGAGGTGGCGACGCTGCGCGGCTTCGCGACGGTGGAGCCGGGCGTGCCGGGCACGAGCGAGCCCGCGTCCGAGGAGCCCGGGCGCGAGACGGAGCTGCCGGGCTTCATCGCCGCGTCACCCTCGATGAAGCGGCTGCGCGCGGAGCTCTCACGGCTGTCCGCCAGCCGCTCCACCGTCATCGTCACGGGCGAGTCCGGCGCGGGCAAGGAGGTCGTCGCGCGGGCGGTGCACCTGCTCTCCACGCGCTCGCAGCGGCCCTACGTCGCGTTCAACTGCGCGGCCGTCCCCAAGGAGCTCTTCGAGGGACAGCTCTTCGGCTACCGCAGAGGCGCCTTCACCGGCGCGGCCTCGGACCACCCGGGCGTGCTGCGCGCGGCGCACGGCGGCACCCTGTTCCTGGATGAGATTGGCGAGCTGCCGCTGGACGTGCAGCCCAAGCTCTTGCGCGTGCTGGAGAACGGCGAGGTCTTCCCCCTGGGCGAGACGCGCCCGGTGGAGGTCGACGTGCGCGTGGTGGCCGCGACGCATCGGGATTTGGGCCAGCTGGTGCGCGAGGGCCGCTTCCGCGAGGACCTCTACTACCGCCTCCAGGTGGTGCCGGTGCGCGTGCCGCCCCTGCGCGAGCGGCGCGAGGACGTGGTGGCCCTGGCGCGTCACTTCGTGCGGCAGCTCACGCCCGAGGGACAGCCGCCACCTCAGTTGGGCTCGGATGCACTGGAGGCGCTGATGGCCCACCCGTGGCCCGGCAACGTGCGCGAGCTGCGCAACGTCATCGAGCGCTCCATGGCGTACGGGCCCTTGCCGGCGGTGCTGGGGGCAAAGCAGATGCGCATCGCGGGCTGAAGTCGAGGAACTACCCCAACCCGCGATGCGCCCCGCCCTGTTTCCCCACACCCCTGTGGGAACCCGCTGAGGCCGCGTCGGAAGAGGTCCGCTCCGGGCCGGGGAGGGGGGGAACCCCGGCCCGAAGCGCGGTACTGCTTCCGACTGTTGCCTCTCAAAGAACACACCCATGGGCCCAAGAGGGGGGAAGCTTCGACCCTGGGTGCCGGGACCGCCCGAGGGCGGTCACCTGTTCAAACCGTGTGTCGCCAGCCTCCGGAGAGGTCCGTCGCGCACTGAGCGATCGCTAAGCACTCTACGTGCCAGCCCTTAGAGGCAGGGAAGTGTCCAATGGACATCATCCAATGAGGTAGTCAAAGGGAGCAGGCATATCCAATAGGCCGGGTGGGACATCCGGCGGGCCCTATCCGGATATGCCCCGGCGCCGAGCGAGGGAGTGGCCGAGCAGGCGGGCTGATGGGCGGGGTGACGCTGGATGGGGTGCGTGGGCGGCGGGTGGAGCGAGGTTGCGATAAGGGGGGAGCGCGATGACTCATCCCGCCTCGACCCGCTCGTTCCAGCGCTTCAGCATCGGCGTGCTCGTCTTCACGTTGGGGGTGATTCTGTGGGGCGCCTTCGTGCGCGCCACGGGCTCCGGCGCGGGCTGCGGCGACCACTGGCCGGTGTGCAACGGGCAGGTGGTGCCCCGCGAGCCGACGGTCCAGACGCTCATCGAGTACACCCACCGGCTGACCAGCGGCGTGGTGATGCTGCTCGCGGTGGCCCTGAGCGTGTGGGCCATGCGGGCGCACGCCAAGGGGCACCCGGTGCGCAAGGCGGCGAACTGGGCGCTGTTCTTCATGATGACGGAGGCGCTGGTGGGCGCCGGCATCGTGCTGCTCCAGTACGTGGCGGACAACGCGTCCGTCGGCCGCGCGGTGTGGATGGGCGTGCACCTGGTGAACACGTTCCTGTTGGTGGGCGCGCAGACGATGGTCGTGTGGTTCTCGAAGGGCCGGGCGAACCTGGCCTTCCGGGGCCAGGGCTGGGTGGGCGTGCTGGTGGGCGTGTGCGTGGCCGGCATGATGCTCTTGGGCGTGAGCGGCGCGGTGGCGGCGCTCGGGGACACGCTGTTCCCCTCGGAGACGCTGGCGGAGGGGCTGGCGCAGCACGCGAATGACCAGGCCCACCTCTTCGTGCGCCGGCGCATCTACCACCCCATCATCGCGGTGCTGATGGGCGCGGCGCTGGTGTACGTGGGCCGGTGGATGTCGCGGCTGCGGCCGTCGCCGGAGGTGAAGCAGTCCGCGATGCTGCTCACCGGCCTCTACGTCCTGCAGTTGGGGGCGGGGCTCGTCAACGTGGTGCTGCTCGCGCCGGTGTGGCTGCAGCTGGTGCACCTGCTGCTGGCGGACTTCGTGTGGATGACGGTGGTGCGGATGTGCGCGGCGGGGCTGTCGAAGGACGCGCCCCGCGCGGAGCTGGTGTCGGAGCCGGTGCCGACACACGCCTCGGCCGCTTGAGGCGTCAGCGCGACTCCGACTCGGCGCGCAGGCGCAGTCCCTTGGGGATGAGCGCGCGGCCCAGGGCCTCGAACAGGCCGCTGACGAGCAGGGCCAGCACGGCGGCGGGGACGGCGCCCTCCAGGATGAGGCGGGTGTCGTCCAGTCGGATGCCGGTGAGGATGGGCTGGCCGTAGCCTCCCGCGCCCACGAGCGCGCCCAGCGTGGCGGTGCCGACGTTGATGACGGCGGCCGTCTGGATGCCCGCGAGGATGGAGGGCGAGGCCATGGGCAGGTCGATGCGCCAGAGCCTCGCGCGCGGAGGCAGGCCGAGCGCGTCCGCGGACTCGCGCACCTCCAGCGGGATTCCCGTGAGGCCCGCGGTGGTGTTCCGGACGATGGGCAGCAGGCTGTAGAGGAACAGCGCGGCGATGGCCGGCCGCGAGCCGATGCCGAGCAGCGGAATCATCACCACCAGCAGCGCCAGCGAGGGAATCGTCTGGATGATGCCGGCGAGGCCCAGCACGCCCTGCCCCAACCGAGGGCTGCGCGCGGCGAGCACACCCAGCGGGACGGCGAGCGCGAGCGCGGCCAGGAGCGACACGCCGACGAGGAACAGGTGCTCGCGCGTGCGTCGCAGGACGCGCGAGGCGAGCCCCTCGCCGTGGACCTCGGTGGAGACGCCCAGCTTCGCGGCGAGGAAGTCGGAGGCCACCTGCGGCTCGGGCACGCGCTCCAGTCGGGCGCGGGCGTTGAGCTTCACCATCGCGTCTTCCGAGAGGCTGCCCTGCAGGCGCAGCACGGCCGCGAGGGCGTCGGGGGCGCGCGACTCCAGGTCCTCGCGATAGAGCAGCACGGCGTCGTAGGCGGGGAAGTGGCGCGCGTCGTCCTCCAGGACGCGCAAGCCGTAGGCCGCGATTTCGGCGTCCGTGGAGTACAGGTCCGTCACCTGCACGGAGTTGGCCTCCAGTCCCCGGTACGCGAGGTCATGGTCCAGGCCGCGCACGTCGCGCTGCGGGAGCTTGTACGTGTCTCGCAGCGCGGGCCAGCCGTCGGCGCGCTCCATGAACTCGTTGCTGAAGCCGAAGCGCAGCTCCGGGTGCTCGCGCAGGTCGGAGATGCGGCGGATGCCCAGCCGCTCGGCCTCCGCCTCCTTCATGCCCAGGGCATAGGTGTTGTTGAAGCCCAGGGGCTTGCTCATGCGCAGGCCCACCTCGGCGAGCGCGGCGCGCAGGGCCGCGTCATCGGGCAGCGCGCGTCCGGAGAGCAGCTCCTGGCGCAGCGTGCCGGTGTACTCGGGATACACATCCAGCTCGCCCCGCTTGAGCGCCTCCCAGAGCACCGCGGTGCCTCCGAGCTCGCGCCGATGTCTCACGCCCGCCCCCGTGCTCCGCGCGAGCTGCGTCACCATCTCGCCGAGGATGACGGACTCGGTGAACTTCTTGGAGCCCACGCGCACGGACGCCGTGCCCTCCGTCGTGCTCGACGCGCGGGAGCAGGCCCCCATCGACAGCACGAACACCAGCATGGTCCACATCGCGCGAGCGCTCATCCGGTGACGCCTCCCCCGGGAGGGAGCCGCTGGGCCTGGATGAAGCGCGTGACGAACGTGTCCTGGGGCCGTGTCTCCAACTCCGTCAGCGAGCCCTGCTGCACCACGCGCCCGTCTCGCATCAGCACGATGTCATCCCCGAGGAACCCCGCCTCCGCCAGGTCATGCGTCACCAGCACCACCGTCTTGCCGAGCCGCGCGAAGATGGCGCGCAGGTCCGCCTGGAGCTCATGGCGCACCAGCGGGTCCAACGCGCCCAGCGGCTCGTCGAGCAGCAGCACCTCCGGGTCCAGCATCAACGCGCGCATCAACGCCACACGCTGTCGCTGACCTCCCGAGAGCTGCGCCGGATAACGCGCGAGCCCCTCGGGTGGGAACCGCGTCAGCTCCACCAACAACTCCCGGCGCTCCCGGATGCGCGCCTCCGGCCAGCGCAGGTGCCGGGCCATCAGCACGACGTTCTCCTCCCCCGTCAGATGAGGGAAGAGACCGCCGCCCTGGAGCGCGTAGCCCACGCGGTGCCGCAGCGCGAGCAACGCCTTCTCGTCCGCGGGCAGCGGCTGCCCTGCGTACAGCACGTGGCCCGTGTCCGGACGGAGCAGCCCGTTGAGCAGGCGCACCAGCGTGGACTTCCCGCAGCCGCTCGGCCCGAGCAGCGCCGTGGTCCGCCCGGGCTGAAGCGTGAGCGTCACCGCGTCCAGCGCGTGGGTGTCACCGAAGCGCTTGGAGACCTGCTGCAACGCGTACACGGGCGGGCTCCTTCCTCGCTTCGTTCAGGGGACGGAGAAGGCGCCATTGCAGACGGCGGGGAACGCGGGCTCCTCGGACTCGAGGAAGCTGCACGCCGCGAACACCGCGCGGTCATCCCAGTGCGTCGCCCCCGCCCAGACGACCAGGGGCCCACGCGCCGTGGGTGCGGTGAAGCGCAGGCACCGCGCGGGCTGCTGCTCCAGCATGCAGGCCACCTCCTTCACGGGCCCGGCGCCGGGCAGGGCGGCGCGCAGCTCGGACACGCTCTGGTCCCTCCAGCGGACTGTGACCTCGGTGCGCGCGGGCCGATACACACTCCACACGAAGGACGCGTCGTCGCAGCGGATGCGTCCCGCGCGGCTGGTGGACTCGGAGGGCTGACACTTCTCGGGCACCGCCAGCGAGCGCCAGGGCAGGCGCGGCGGCAGCAACATCGCCTGCTCGTCGAGCAGCTCCCCCTCGGGACTGCCCTTCGCCGCGAGGTACTCGAACAGCTCCAGGCAGCGCGCCACGGCGGGCTGGGCGTTGTTCTTCGCCACGCAGCCCAGCTCCCGCTGTCGGCCGAGCGGCCCCGCCACGGACACCAGGTAGCCGCCCGCGCGACAGGGCGTCGAGGCCTCCGTGCCTCCCCCTTCCGCGTCGCACACCGCGAAGCGGGCCGCGGGCCATGAGCGGTCCGCCAACGGCAGCGCGCCCTCCGCCACCACCACGCGCTCGCCCAGCCGCTCCACCAGCCGGGCCCGAGCCAGCGTCAGCACGCGCTCGGCCGGCACCGCCTTGCGCTCGACCAGCCACACCGTGGAGTCACCACACTGGTAGACGCGCGACGTGGCGCTGTCGGGCACCGGCGTGCACCCCGCGAAGAGCGCGCGCGCCGCCGGCAGGAACGGCCCCACGGGCGTGGCGCCCTCCGGCGGGACAGGCGGGACATGGGGCGCGGACGTCGCGCACGAGCACAGGACGACACACCACCAGGCAGCTACCCACTTCCAGGCATTCGCCATGCGTCGGGATAAACACCCACCGCCCACGGCGTCAACCCAGGAGCGCGGAAGGCGCCCAGCGGCGCACACACAGCGCCTCCCTCCCCGAGACGACACCGCGCGGTGACTCCGGAGGCCCGGGTCACCGCGCGGGTGCCGTCATGCGTCGAGCGCCCGGGTCCTAGCGGCGGAAGGACTTCTCCATCTCCTTGGCCTCCCGCTCGTTGCTCGCGATGCCCTCGCGGGTGCGGCGCAGCAGCTCGCTGAAGGCGGCGTCGGTGCGGTACTTGTCCATGCCGTCCTTCACCATGTCCTGCCCCTTCTTGCCGTCATCGGCGACGCGCGACAGGAAGTCCTTGTTGAATTCCCTCCCGTCCTTCTCGCGCAGCTTGTCCAGGTCCTCCTCGGCCTCGGTGATGGCCTTGTTCAGGCGCTTGTCGACGCCCTCCATCTTCTTGTCGTAGCCCTCCTGCATCGCGCCAGAGCCACCCGTGCCGGACGCGGGCTGGTTCAGGTCGATGGTGGCCACCTCGATCTGCTTGCTGTCCGCCCACGCCTTCAGGCCGGACAGGTGCTGCTTGTGGTCGTCCACCAGCTTCTGGGCGAACGTGCGCACCTTCTCGTCCTGGGACTTCTCCAACGCCAGATTGCCCAGGGCAATCTGCTTGGCGTCGAAGAGCGCCAGCTTTCCGACATACAGCTCCTTCTCGGCCACGGACTCACCGATGCGCTTCTGCTCCTTGTGGTCCTTCTTCGCATCGTCCGCGAGCGCGGAGCCCGTCATCGAGCCGAACACCAGCGCCGCCGCCAGGGCCGCCACTCCACCACCACGAATCCTTCGAGCCATGCCGTCCTCCTGGACAGGGATTGCCCGAAAGTGGTCCGCCCCCCGCGTCCCGGCAAACCCCGCCCGCCAGCCAGCCCCTCCCCCGGGCCGCGCGCCCGCGTGCGCCGCCTGACGCTCCCGCTCCGGGCACCGTCGATTTCCCGTGGCCGCTCTCCGGGTATTTCCGGACCAATTAAAGACATTTTACATACAGATTTTCCGTTGGTGCATCCATGTCTCATACACCCGCCCTCGGGGGCTTCCGTCTGGGCAGGGATTGACTCTGGCTGAATCATTCGAGTATCCAATGAATCACCAACTTCCCTGGAGTTGACAATGATTGGCAGCGTCGCGAAGAGGAATGGTCGTCTGGCCGTGGTCGCGGGTGCACTGTTGAGCCTGGCCGCGTGTCGCGGAGACGAGGCTCCGGAGGCGGAGGCCCCGGCGGAGACCACGGAGCAGGTCGCGGCGCACCGCGGCTGCGCGGCGGAGGAGCCCTCGGCGGAGGAGCGCCAGGCCATCGACGCGTTCCTGGCCACGCGCAAGGGCGAGCTGCGCGCGGTGGGCTCGGTGACGGTGCCGACGTACTTCCACGTGGTCAACAAGGGCACGGGCATCGCGAACGGTGACATCCCCGAGTCGCAGATCAACGCGCAGCTCGCGGTGCTGAACGCGGCCTACCAGAACACGCCGTTCCGCTTCGTGCTGCAGGGCATCACCCGCACCACGAACTCCAAGTGGTACGCGCTCAAGAGCGGCAGCGCCAACGAGCGCGCCATGAAGAAGGCCCTGCGCCAGGGTGGCAAGGAGAGCCTCAACATCTACTCGGCGAACCTGAGCGGCGGTCTGCTCGGCTGGGCGACGTTCCCCTCCAGCTACGCGTCCAACCCGCAGCAGGACGGCGTGGTCATCCTCTACAGCAGCGTCCCCGGTGGCACGGCGGTGCCCTACAACGAGGGTGACACGGGCACGCACGAGGTCGGCCACTGGCTGGGCCTGTACCACACGTTCCAGGGCGGCTGCACCGCCACGGGCGACAGCGTGAGCGACACCCCGGCCGAGGCCTCGCCGGCGTACGGCTGCCCCGCCGGCCGCGACACCTGCTCGGGTGGCGGCGCGGACCCCATCACCAACTTCATGGACTACACCGACGACAGCTGCATGAACACGTTCAGCGCCGGCCAGATCACGCGCGCCGACGACCTGTCGGCGGCGTACCGCTAGTCGCGACGACGTTCGACGGACAGCCTGTCGGACCCGGCGCCGGGGTCTCCCATGGGGAGGCTCCGGCGTCGTCATGTCAGGTTGCGTGCCGGGGGGGCCTCCACTAGCTTGGAGGGACATCCCGCGCGTTCGCGGTCGGTCTCGCCAGCCGGTCCCAACTCGGCGTCTGAATTGTCCCTGCAGCCCCGGCTGGTGTGGTCCTCGCGCGAGAGCATCCGCGCGCAGTTGGTTGCCCTCCTGAAGCAGTTGCCCCGCGAAGAGTCCGACACGAGGCGTCGCATCGTCTCGTTGCTCGACATCTTCGGGAGTGCCGAAGACCTCCCCCTCCTGCGGGAGCTCTTCTGCGACCCACGGGAGTCCGGTGAGGTCTACCTCACCGCGCTCCATGCCGCCGCCGTCCTCGGCCTGCGTCTCTCGTCCCGGGAGTTCGTGCAGCTCCATGAAGGTGAAGGGCTCGAAGAAGGCTTCGCCGTTCATCTGGAAGACCTCCTCGACCACGCGAGGCTCGAGTCCTTCGATGACGTCATGAGGGAGGCGCTGCTGCGCCTGACTTCCTCTGAACGGACGAGGCTGCTCCGCTTCTGCTCCCACGTCCCGCAGCCTCCCGAGCTTACGGAATGGTTGTTCACGCAGTGGTACCAGGTCGACCGTCACTCGCCAGATGACTCCGACGGCGAGGACCGGTGCGATGTCCAGGTGGCACTCGCATACCGCGCGCGCCCAGAGGCCCTCCAGTTGCTCGCGGAATGGAGCGGGGCGATGGACGACCAGCAACTGCATCAACTGCTTTTGGCTCTGGCGCGGTGCGGTCGCGAAGAGGTCGGGCGGCTCGCGGAGTCATCGAGCGTCTTCCGTGCGTATGCCGCGAGGAAGCTCATGCTCCCACTCGATGCGCTCCTGGCGTATTGGGGCGAGGAGGAGCTGCTGCGTCGGCTGGACCGGAGAATCCAGGAGGAACATGTCGCGGACACCGTGCCGCAATGGCTCGTGAAAGGTGCCCCCTTCTTCCCGCGCGACCTGGAGCTGATGGGGAGCTGGGACGTCGCGCGGCGGCGCGTACTGTATCGACGTCTGTGCGATGTCGGGACTGCGTCGACGGTGCGCTGCGACTTGTACCGCCAACTTCGGGAGCACGCCCCGGACGTGGCCACGCGGTGGGCACTCGTCGCCAGACGCTACCCGGGCAATGAAGAGCTCATCCGGGATGTGCTCGAACAAGTCGTGTCCCAAGCGCCCATGCCCGAGGACCGCCCCCTGCTCCTCGCGGCGCTCAAGGATACGGATGCGGGCGTCCAGGTTCCGGCGCTCTCCGCGTTGCTCACCTTGGGGGAGGCGGGAGCGGGGTGGGTCGATCGACTCCACTCCCTGGCGCATGCGGAGAGCCCCAAGGTCCGTGTCCAAGCACTCGCCGGACTGGTTCAGCACGGCCATCGGGAATGGTTGGAACCGCTTCGACGACTCGCTGTCGAGGAACGGGATTCATCGGTTCGGATTGAAGCCGTCCAGTGGCTCGGGCAGTTGGATATCGAGGACAGCCGCCCCCTGTTCCTGGAGCTCATCGCTGACGAGTGCCAACCGGACGCCGCGCGCAAGGCCAGTTCGCGCAGGCATCGGGAGGCCAATTGGGCCCTCGTCGCGCTCTCCCGTCGAGGTCAGGAAGAAGACCTCTCGCTCCTGCTGGAAGTGCGCTTGAAGGGTTGCTTCGCGTCCACCATCGACGCGCATTTGAGGTTCCACCTGGCACGCCAGGAGGGCGCAACGGAAGAGGCCTGGCCTCCGCGATGGTCCTCGCCCGATGGGTGGTACAGCGAGTACATGACGTACACACTGAGGTGTCGAGCCTGACCGCCGTGCACCTGCCGTGGGGCCGCGACGACACGTCCCTGTACGCGGACCGCAGCCAGTACGCCAACCCCGGCATACTCTGTCCCCGAACCCAGCCCTACCTCTCGGACTGCGTGGGCAGGTCGGCGGCTCCGAGGGGCAGTGGCCGCTCGCGTCCTTCGGCGCCGTCCGCGTGCACTTCGCTCCGACGTGCCAATCCCATCGTTACAATCGTTTACATTCGCCACATACCCACGCGACATCGGGCGTCTTGAGTACCCACCATCCCGAGGTTCCTGGGGGGTGCCCGATGTCCCTGTGTCAGACCTGCCGTACCGATGTGTCCCGCGCCGTGTTCCAGGTCCTCGCCGCCTGCCTGCTGGTGGCGACATCGACCTATGCCGCGCTATGGGAGCGCCCTCTCGCCCCGGCCCGGAACGAAGCGCTGTCCTTCACCCCGATGACGGACCTGTCCGTGCATCGTCAATCGCTGGTCGACCTGTGGCGACGGCCCTCGGGCCCGGCGCAGTGGGGACGGTGGCTGATGGATGGGAGCGTGTGGCAGCTGCGCCGGCTGCATCCCCGGGCGTGGGTGGAGCAGCTGCTGACCTCGGGCTCGGGCGCCGAGCGGGACTAGACTTCGACCCATGGCCTCGTCACCCGCCTCCGCCATCGAAGTGCTCCTCATCGAGGACGACGCGCACCTGGCGCGGCTCACCGCCGAGTACCTGGAGCGCCAGGGCGTGAAGACCTGCCTCGCCCGGGACGGGGAGCAGGGGCTGGTGGAGGCCTCGCGCCGCGCGTTCGACGCCATCCTCATCGACATCATGCTGCCCCGGAAGGACGGGCTCACCGTGTGCCGGGAGCTGCGCGAGCGCTCGGCGGTGCCCATCCTGATGCTCACCGCGCGCGGGGAAGAGGCGGACCGGGTGATGGGGCTGGAGCTTGGCGCGGATGACTACCTGCCCAAGCCCTTCTCCTCGCGGGAGCTGCTCGCGCGCATCCAGGCCCTGGTGCGCCGCAGCCGGGGACACCTGGGCCCCACGCGCGACGTGGTCCGCGTGGGCGGCCTCTCGCTGAGCCGGAGCGCCATGCGGGCCTCGCTGAACGGACAGCCACTGTCGCTCACGCGGCACGAGTTCACGCTGCTCTTGGGGCTCGCCGAGCGGGCGGGACGCGTGCTGTCCCGGGAGCAGCTGCTGGAGCTGGCGAAGGGCGGCGACCCGGACGGCCCCGTGGACCGGGCCATCGACGTGCACGTGTCCAGGCTGCGCCAGAAGCTGGGGGACGACGCGCGCAACCCGCGCATGCTCAAGACGGTGCGCGGCGTGGGGTACGTGCTGGAACAGGGTGAGGAGCCATGAAGCTCTCCGAGCACCTGCGCCCGCGCCGGATGTTCTGGCGCATCTACCTGTACGGCCTGCTGATGCTGGGCAGCTCCGTCGTCGCCCTGGGCATCGTCGCCGAAGCCATCGAGGCCCAGGGCGGAGGACGCATCCCGGACCTGGACCGCAAGCTCGAGCAGGTGGTGAAGCTCGCGCCGACGGACCCTCCCGAGCTCCAGCCGCTGATGCAGTCCATCGTCGCGGAGCACGGACACCACGTCACCCTGTTCGACGCCCAGGGGCGACTGCGGCGGAGCACGGCGAATCCTCCTCCGCGAATGCTCGATGAGACCGAGTGGCAGGGCATCCGGCTGGGATACAGCTGGGTCAATCGCGAGGGGACCCACTTCTGGGTGACGTTCACGTGGCGCGGCTCGACGATGGATGGCTACATGCTCCGCGAGGCCTCCCGGACCAACCGCAGCTACATGTTCCTGGGGCTCGTCATCACCATCGTCCTGCTGGTGCTCGCGCTCTTGTCCATCCCGCTCGCGCGCGCCATCGCCTCTCCGCTGGAGCGGCTGACGAAGGTGGTGGACGAGTTCGGCCAGGGGCGACTGTCCGCGCGCGCGAACCTGAAGGGGCGCAACGAGGTGGCGATGCTGGGCCGCGCCTTCGACGAGATGGCCGCGCGGATGGAGGCGCTCATCCGAGGGCAGAAGGAGCTGATGGCCAACGTGTCACACGAGCTGCGCACGCCGCTGGCGCGCCTGGGCGTGACGCTGGACCTGGTCGAGGACGGTCAGCCCGAGGAGCTGGCGACCCGACTGCCGGAGCTGCGTCGGGACATCGGTGAGCTCCAGCAACTGGTCGACGGGGTGATGCAGATGGCGCGGCTGGATTTGGAGACGAACCAGGCGGGACAACCCGGGCCGCGCATCCAGCGGGTGAGCGTGTCCCTGCCGGACTTCCTGCGGGACACCGCCGAGCGCTTCCAGCGCACCGCGCCCGAGTGCCCGCTCTCACTGGAGCTGCCCGAGACGTTGCCCTCGCTGGAGGTGGACCCAGTGCTGGTGCGACGCGCCATCCACAACCTGCTCGACAACGCGCGCAAGTACTCGGAGCCGGGGAGCGCCGTGACGCTGCGGGCCTCCGTTGATGGAGACTCGGTGCGAGTAGAGGTCGAGGACCGGGGCATCGGCGTGAGCACCACGGACCTGCCGCAGCTCACCACGCCCTTCTTCCGCACGGACCGCAGCCGCGCGAGGGAGACGGGAGGCGTCGGATTGGGGCTCACGCTGGTGCGCCGCATCGTCGAGGCGCACGGCGGCACGCTGTCGTTCCAGCACGCCGCCGAGAAGGGCACCCGCGCGACGCTCGTGTTCCCGAAGACGCGGGACCTCCAGTCCGCCGCCTGAGGTCAGAGGCCCTTCTTCTGCCTCAGCGCCTGTTCGACCTCGGGGAGGAGCGGACCTCCGCCCGTCCGCACGTGAGACCAGGTCTTGTACGCATCCAGGACCCCGCCCCGGATGACCTCGGGGACGAAGGTCTGCTGGTGATGCGACGGGTCGCCGACGTCGACGTCCGGGATGAATGACTGCCAGCCTTTGCCGCCCACGATGAGCGTGCGGTAGGCCTCGGGCACCGAGCGGGGCTGGCCGGCCTTGGCCCAGATGGCCGTGTTCGAATCGAGCACCACGGCCCTCGCGGTGAGCGTGCTGCTCGTGCCCAGGCTCGCCTCCGAGTCACCGCCCGTGCCGACGATGACTCCGGACACCACGACGTCACCGTCCACCGACACGCGCGCGCTGCTCTGGAAGCGGATGTTGCGGGCGCGGAGCTGGCCCGTGATGAACAGCGT
This sequence comes from Myxococcus fulvus, assembly GCF_900111765.1. The sequence continues at coordinate 525,814 of NZ_FOIB01000001.1, read as the reverse complement.
GCTGACCGCGTAGTCGTCCGTCGTGCAGACGAGGTCGCCCGTCGTCACCAGGTCACCGTCGATGACCAGCACCCAGGGCCCATCTCCCGTCTCCAGGTCGTGGTCCACCTGAAGGCTTCCCTCGATGAGCCGAGGCTTGGGCTCCTCGCTCACCAGCGTGCGATTCTCCAGCAGCCAGTCCCGCATGTCGTGGCCCTTGAAGCGCTCCGCGAGCTCCTCGAACGAGACCTCGCGCCCCAGCCTGTCCAACGTCTCCGCATCCGCCATGCGTGGAGCCTCCCACAGGGAGACCCACTCCGCATCCTCGTCAGAGGCCGCGCTTCGCCTTCAGCGCGCGCTCGACCTCGGGGAGGAACGGACCGAGGCCCGCGCGGGCACGCTCCATCGCCTTGTCGACGTCCAGGATGCCGTCGTCGAGGACCTCGGGGACGAAGGTCGCCTCGTGGATGTCCAGGTCGTCCACATCCACGTCCTGCTTGAACTCCTGCCAGGCCCTGCCGCCCACGATGAGCGTGCGGAAGGCCTCCTGGATGGAGTCCGGTCCTCCCCCGTTCGCCCAGATGGACGTGTGCGCATTCAACAGCACCGCCAGCGCGGTCAGCGTCCCGCGGGTGCCCAGGTTCGCCTCGGAGTCCCCTCCGGTGCCGACGATGACTCCCGACGCCACCAGGTCTCCGTCCACCGCCACGCGCGCGCTGCTCATGTAGCGGATGTTTCGAGCCCGGAGCCGCCCGTCACCAGATGAGCCGGGGCTGGGGCTCCTTGCTCACCAGCGTGCGGTTGTCCATCAACCAGGGCAACAGCTCATGACCCTTGAAGCGCTCCGCGAGCTCTTCGAAGGACACCTCACGCCCCATCGCGTCCAGTCGCTTCACCTCGGCCATCCGTCGGGCTCCCTACTCCCCATCCACGTCGCGAGGCTCCGGGCGTTTCTTCCCGTACGCGGCCTCGAGAATCGCATCGCTGCGCAGGCCGCTCGCCTTCGCCGCCTCCACGTCCAGCCCCTCGCCGTGTCCACGTCCGCGTCCCTCGAACACCAGCACGCTCCCGTTGAACGAGGCCGTGCGCGGACACGACGGCAGCTTCAACCCCGAGCGCAGCAGCTCACACGGCAGCGAGCGCCCGTCCTCGTACGTCGCCGTCCCATCGCGCTCGGTGAGCAGGTAGTTCACCCGGCCCGCCTCGAAGCGCAGCGACACCAGCCCTCGCCCGAGCAGGCGCTCCACCTCTCCGCGCGGACGCTCCTGTCTCCACGGCTCCTCGCCGCCCTGCGAGAAGAGCAGCCACTCCCTCCACTTCAGCGCGGGCATCCCCAGCGCCTTCGCGTCATCGCGCTGCACGCGCACCGTGCCCCGGAAGGCCTGACAGTGTGTCGTGTCGCAGACCGCGCGACCCGGGTGTCGGCTGTGCCGCTCGTTGTGCGCCACCACGCGCGCCAGCGCCACGCGCGGCTCGCCCTTCAGCGTCACGTCCTCCGCCGCCACCACGCCCGCCGTGTACTGCAACCGCGTGGTGCGGAACACGAAGTCCGAGCCCCGCCGCGCCTTCATCGCGCTCGGTGACGTGGGCACCCCCTCGGGCGGCCGATACGCTAGCGGGGGCGACCAGGTGAACACGCCCGCGTAGTCGCGCCCATCCTCCGGCCCCTTCGGGAAGCGCACGCGCCACGGCGCGCCCAGGCACACCGCCGCGCCCTTCGTCGTCAACGTCTCCAGCCGCGTCCACTCCATCAGAGAGGGCTTCGGCATCCCACCGTCCACCGAGAACCCCACGCCCGGACACCGCGCCTCCACCTCGCGCGCGGGCACCAGCCCCAACACCTGCACCCGCGCCGCCTCCACGCCCGCCTGCTTGCGCGCGCGCGCCAGCGCCGCCGGAATCTCCTCCGCGAACTGCCTGGGCATCTTCCCCGGCCGCACCGCCACCACCACCAGGTCCCCGTCCACCGCGGCAATCCAGCCGTACTGCGGACGGCTCGCCGCGTCCCGCACCGTCCCCGTCTTCGTCGCCACGCCTGACAACGCCTTCGACGCGGGCAGCTCCGCCAGTGTCCCCCGGTCCGCGTTGTCCGCGAGCAGCGCCAGCACGTCCGGCCGCGCCTCCGCCAGCAGCCGATACGCCTGCGCCAGTCCCCACGGCGACAGCGACAGCGTCGAGCGCAGCCCCACCATGTCCGCCATGTCCGCGGGTGTCCCCGTCATCCCCAGCGCCGACAGCACCGGGCCCCACGCACCCAAGGCCCTGGGCGCCGAGCCCGCCGCCTCCCAGTCCAGGAAGTACCCGTTGCACGAGCGCAGGAGCGCCGTGCGCGCGTCCACCTTCGCCGGCAGCCCGGGCCCGCAGCTCCACTCCTGCACGTCCACGCGCGGCGCCAGCACCGGGTGCCCCACGCCCGCCGCGTACACGAAGGGCTTGAGCACCGAGCCATACGGCAGCGCGCGCCGCACCTCGCCCTCCGACAACAGCACCTCACCCGAGTGCCGGCTCACCACCACCGTGGCCGGCCCCGCGGCGCGCACCTCCACCTCCGCCAGCTCGTCGATGGACAGCGGCACCACCCACCGCGCGCCGTCGTGACACTGACGCAGCCGACGCGACAGCGCCTTGGGGAACCCCACCGACTCACTGAGCAGCCGCGCCAGCGCCCGCCGCGCCCGCGTCGAATCCACCGCGGGCGACGCCGCCAGCTCCGAGGCCGCGCGGGAGAGGGATTGATAGCCCCCCTCGCGCCACGCCGGCAGCTCGCCGCTCACCGCCACCGCGAAGGCCTCGTGGAACAGCCGGTCCTCGCTCGACTGCGGACACGCCCACCACAGGAGCTGGTGCGCCAGCTCGTGCCGCAGCGCCACGCGCAGCCGCTCATCCAGCACGCCGGGCGTGTTCTGCCTCAGCTCGACGAGCCCCGGCCGGCCCTGCGCGTTGCGCTCGGACGACAGGGCCGCGCCGCGCTGGAGGAGGATGGAGGCCGGGGCCTTCGTCGGCGCCCCACCCGCCTCCGCGGAATACACCGCCTCCAGCGACGCCCAGCCGGCCTCCGCCTCGCGGCGAAGCTCCGACTCGGGCGTCACGTCACCTCGCGTGACGAAGGTGGGGGTGGCCGCCAGCAACACGGCCACCATGGAGGCCCACCCCATCGACTACAGGTCTCCCGTGCCCTTCTTCGACGGGACCACCTTGAGCGAGTCCGCGGCCGTGCGGCCCCGGATGCTCGCGGCGTACATGTCCTCGATGCGCGCGGGCGGCGCGGAGAAAGTGCCGGGGAACTGCGCGCGCAGCACGTAGCCCACCGTGCGCGGGCTGTCGCTCCACCACGCCGGCTCCTCGAAGAAGAACGTCGCGCGCTCCGGGCTCAGCACCCGGCGCTTGAGCGCCTCCGGCACCAACGGCAGCGAGTGCGGAGGACCACGGAACGCCTTGTCCTCCTGGAGCGCCACGAAGCCCGCGGGCACCGCGTCCTCCACCACGTAGTACGCCGAGCGCACCTTGTTGCCGCCGCGAGCGTCCATCGTCAGCTCCACGTAGACCTCCTCGCCCTGCGCCACCGTGTCGCCCGCGCCCAGCTTCACCTTCCCGCCCTCGCGCAGCACGTAGTAGGCGCGCTGCAGCGACATGCCCTCGGACTGCTCGCGCACCGCGGAGAGCGGCGTGAGCGTCGTGGCCTGCAACGTCGCCACGCCGTCGAAGCCGCCCACGTCCACCGTCCGCGTCCCCGCGGGCAGCGTCGCGACCAGGCCCATGCCGCGCGGCGAGAACTTCACCGCGCCCTTCAGGCCCTTCACCTCCGGCGGCGTCATGCCCTTGAACGCCTTCGCGTCACGCTCCAAGAGCCACAGCGAGTGCAACAGCGCCGTGCTCCGGTCGAACGTGGACAGGTCCGGCTCCGACAGCATCTCCAGGATGCGACGGCGCGCCCGGGTGACATCCAGCGTGCCGAACGAGGCCGCGTGCGCGGCGATGGCCGTCAGGCCCACCCGGCGCAGCGGGAAGCGGAAGAACGCCTCCGACTGCTCCAGCTGCTGGCCCGGCTTGTACGCGGCCAGCGTGGTGAAGCCCTCGGAGCTGCGCTTCACCAGCGCGTTGATGCGCGCCTGCAGCGCCGGCTCCTTGATGATGCCCGCCTTCTCCGCCGCGAGCACCGCCAGCGCCAGCGGGTAGAGCTCCCCGGACTCGGAGGACTCCACCAGCGCACGCACCCGCGCCGCCTGCTTCGGACCGTCCAGCCGCGCCAGCACGTACGCGCGCGTCGCGTCGTACTCGGGCGACAGGCCCTGCTGCGCCTCCAGCCAGCGCGCGCTCTCCACCAGGCGCGGGTCCGTGCGCTCCACCAGCCCCGCCTCCGCCGCGTACGCCAGGCCGTCCAGCGCGATGAGCGTGAGCGGCAGGCTCGGCGTCTCGTAACCGCCGAACCACGTGAAGCCGCCGCCCTTCACCGACAGGTTGAGGATGCGCGCGGTGCCCTGCACCGAGCGGCTGCGCGCCTCCGCCAGCAAGGCCTGCGTGTCGGTGTCCAGCTTCGCCACCGCGCCCGCCTGCTGCAGCACCTGGTACACCGCCACGTTGGGCACCGTCGTGGACACCAGCTGCTCCAGGCACCCGTACGGGTACGTGAGCAGCTCGCGCACGTTGGACAGCGCCGCGTCGACGATGGACGGCTGGAGCACCAGCTCCACGCTCGCGAGCGTCGCCTCCTTCGCCGCCGGCACCTCCAGCGCGCCGCCACCCCAGGCGCTCACCTTCACCACGTCCTGCACCGCCGCCGGCTCCACCTGGAACAGCTTGCGGTCCTTGAGCGGGTCCTTGGCGCCCGACACGTCCACCAGCAGCTGCGCGTCGCCCGTCGCCGAGGCGCGCAGCGTCAGCGGCACCACCTTCTCACCACCCTTGGCCAGCTCCACCTTGTGCTGGGACTGGTCCGCCTTCAGCGCGCCCGCCGACGCGAGCTTCACGTCGAGCAGCTGGCTGGCCGGCGACTTCTCCCCCGCGGACAGGCGGATGGAGGCGAGCGCCTCATCCCCCTCGCGCAGGAACTGCGGCAGCGCGGCGTACAGGTTCAGCCCGCCGCGCGTGGCGAACTCGGAGGTGCTCTCACCGAAGCGGCCGGACGTGTCCGCCGCCACCGCCGTCACCACCCACAGCGTCTGGTTGGACGGCAGCGTGAAGCGCACCGTGGCGCGGCCATCGCGGTCCGTCACCACCGTGGGGTCCCAGTGCGCCGTGTCCTTCTCCAAATCCTTCGCCTGACGGTTGGGAGGCTTGATGGACGCGAAGGCGTGGTCGGGCAGGCCCGCCATCTTGCGCGCCAGCGCCTCGCCGTAGCCGTAGCCCTGGAACTCCGCCGAGTAGAAGTTGGACACGTTGTTGCGCGCCGGCGGGTAGAAGAAGTCCAGCACGCGCGGGCGGAACTCGGACTGGATGGCGTACACGGCCTTGTCCACCACGCCCACGGAGAGCTGGGCCACCACGCCCTTGCCCTCGTAGTCGGTGACGCGCAGGTCGATGGTCTGCTCCGTCAGCGGCGTGGCCTCGGCCCGACGCGGCTGGAGCTCCACGGTGAGCGTGCGCTCGCGCGGAATCACCCGGAACGCCACCGTGCGCTCCTCCCAGCGGCCCGTCGACGTCGGGTACGCCACGGACGCGTACACCGCGCCGCCGAAGCGCTTCTCCACGTTGAAGCTGTGCACCAGCGTGCGGCCCTTCAGCGCCACCACCTGCGTGTCGAAGAGCGTGGCGCCCGCGAGCGTCACCCACACCGGGCCCTCGTCGCGTCCACCCGCGCCCCAGCCGTCCGGCATCAGCGCCACCAGCCGCGCCGTGTCGCCCGGCTCCAGCGTGCCCGACAGCGAGGCCAGCGTGAGGTTGGGAACCTGCGCCACCGCCTCGTCCGCCGAGCCGATGACCAGGAGCGACTCCTCGCCCTGCCACGTCTCACCGCGCTTGTCCTTCACCGTCACGCGCGAGAGCACCGCGCCGACATCGGACGTGGGCACCTTCTCGCGGTGCGTGCCGTCCGCCGCCGTGGTGAACGAGCGCTTGCCCAGGCTCTTCTCGGCGCCGTCCGCGCGGCGGAGCACGAACTCCACCTCGCCCTGCGTGACGCCGTACGCCTTGCCCGACAGCGTGGTGGCGCGCACCGACAGCGTCGCCTCGCCGCCCTTGGACACCACCGCGTCCGAGTAGCGCGCGGTGCCCAGCACCTCCACCTTCGACAGGAAGAACGACGTCGTCGAGTTGGCGAACGTCTCCTGGTCATCCCGCGCGCGCACCGTCAGCGAGTACCGGTACGGCAGCCGGTCCTCACCGGGCTTCAGCTCCGGCACCGCCACTTCAATCTGCGCCTCGCCCTCCGCGCTGAACGTGGTGGCGCTCGCCCACGGGTCCTCGCTCGCGCCGCGCTCCGCCACGGAGGAGTACAGCCGCTCGGGCACGCTCAGCTTGCCCTCGGTGCTGGACGCCGAGCCGTACGTCACGTCGCTGCCCTGCCCGCCCTTGCCGGCGTCATCCACCCACGCGGGCGCGTCCAGCAGGCTGCGGTAGAGGAACACCTCGTACTTCGCGCCCTCGGGCACGCCGCCCGCGTACCGACGCGCGCGCACCTTCACGCGCAGCGCCTGGCCGGGCACCACCGTCTCCGACTCCGGCTCCGCCTCCAGGTAGAACGTCGGCTTCACGTAGTCCTGCACGCGCGCCTCGCCCTGGTGCGGCTGCCCGTCCAGCTCCGCCGACACGCGCAGCACGCCCGTGCCCAAATCGTCCGGCACCTTGAGCGTGCCGTTGAACGCGCCGAACTCGTCCACCGACGCGCGCGTGGTGAGGGCCCGGCCCTCCTGCGAGATGAGCTTCACCGTCACCTCGCGCTTCTTCGGCGTGAACAGCCGCGCCAGGAACGTGTCCGGCTGGCGCACCACGCCGCGGAACTTCACCTCGTGGCCCGGCTTGTAGATGGGGCGGTCGCTGTAGATGAACACGTCCGGCGTCACCGCCAGCGTCGAGTAGAAGTCCGTGTCGACGATGGCCGTGTCCCCGCCCGCCGACGCCGTGGCGATGATGCGCGGCTCCGTCACCTCCAGCCGCACCTCGCCCTTCGCGTCCGTCTTGCCCGTGGGGCCCTTGCCCTTGGACAGGAACACCTGCACCTGGGCGCCCACCGCGGGCTTCTGGTCCTTGCCCGCCACGCGCACCAGCACTTCATTGTCCGTCTGCTTCAGTTGCACCGTCAGGTCCGTGACGACCAGCACCACCTGGCCCTCGATGAGGCCCTGCACCAGCTGGAGCACGTAGGTGCCCGCGGGCAGCGGCGCCAGCAGCACGCGGCGCTCCTGGAAGCCGTAGCCCCCGCCCGAGCTGAAGCCCGGCACGTTGAAGTCGCGCTCGGCGCCGCCCAGGTCCAGGTTGAGCCACTGGCTGCGCGTCACGGTGAAGCCCGGCGGCACGCCGACGAGCTTCTTCGGCCCCTCGGACACCTTGGCCAGCGGCTCACTGGAGCCGGGCACGTCCGCCGCCTCGGGCAGCGCGTCGTTCACCGTGTCGCGGAAGCCCACGTTGAGCGCGTTGAGCAGCCAGTGGCCCGGCAGCGTCACCGCGTTGACGCCGCGGCTGAGCGCGCGGCCCGGGTTGTTCATCGTCGGCGGCGTCTGGTACGCGCGCCGCAGATCTCCCTGGGCGCGGATGAACGCGTCCAGGTTGTCCGGCTTGAGCACGCGCAGCTCCACGGGCCCCTTGTCCTCGAAGGCCACGTCCACCGCCACCGGCTCTCCGCTGCCATACGCGCGCGGCACGGTGATGTAGAGCGGCTTGGCCATCGCCACGCCGGACAGCGCCACCGCCGCCAGTACCGCGAGTCGAGCTACCATCCTCATGACCCGAAACCTCCAGGAACCAACGAATCGCCGCGCACGGTGCCGCGCAGGCCCAGGTACGGCAGCGACTCCAGGTCGCGCCGCGCCGCTTCGATTTCAGGGGGCGTCGCCTTCTGCATCGGCGCGCCACGCCCCACGCGGGACTCGGACAGGTACCCGTCCATGGTGAGCCCGCCGAACAGCCGTCCCAGGTTCACCCCGAAGGACAATGACGTCGGCTCGCGCAGCCCCGCCACCACCGGCCCCGCCGCCGCGAGCATGCTGGGCTTGTTGCCCGAGCACGACATGCGCAGCGTGTTCATCTCCGACTCGCTCGACGCGAGCACCACGTGATTGCACAGGGTGGCCCGCTGCACGGTGTGGCTGCCGCCGGTGAAGATGGCCTCCAGCGCCGGCGCGTCCTCCGCGCGGCCCCACAGCACCGCGACCTCCTGCGGCAGCGACGCGTCTCCGCGCGGCGTCCACGTCACCGCCACCTGGCGCGTGCGCGTGGGCCCCTCGCCGCCGGACTCCCAGAACGCCTTGAGCGACTCGGCCGTCAGCGTCTCGGGCAGCTTCAGCTGCATCGCCATCAACACCGGCGTCTCCTCGGGCACCAGCTTCAGCAGGTCGTCGGACAGGGGCGCCGAGTCCAGGCGCGCGGTGCCCTCCATCAGCTCTCCCGCGATGCCACGGCCCACCAGCCGGTCGCCCTCCACGCCGAACTGCAGGCGCGTGTCCTGGGACAGCCCCAGCACGTGCGTGAAGAGGTGCGCGTCGCGGCCGAAGGTCTGCGGCTGGAAGCCCAGCTCCACGTCCACGCCGTCGCTGGCCTTGAGCTTCGGAAGGTCCGCGCACAGGCCCTGGAGCACCGCCACCGGGTGGCGCGCGAAGACGACCCGGTCGACGCCCTTGCCTGCCCACAGCGTCTGCTCCGCCACCAGCCACCGCTTGAGCTCCACGCCGTCCGCCTTCGGCGGGGGCGTACCGCCCGGACACGTCTTCGCCGTCAGCGTGCCGCGGCTCGCCACGGAGTCCAGCACGTCGAAGGAGGAGAAGGCGGAGGTCTGCGAGCCGGGGACGATGAAGGCGGGCGTGCTCGCGCGCGCGTCACCGGCGAACCACGTCACGCGGAATGGCGTGTCGCCGAGCTTGCCGAGCATCAGGTCCAGCACCGCGCCCTTGAAGTCGGCCTTGAGGTCCTCGCCGGTGGAGCCGAAGAACGCGGCCCAGCCGCCCACGAAGCCCTGGCCCAGGGGCTGGGAGAGCTGCGAGCGCAGCCACGCGTTGCGCGCCAGGGCGTCACGCACCTTCGCGGGGTGGTGCACGTCCAGCCACACGGCCTGGGGCGCGCTCGAGCCGGGCACTTCCATGTCGGCCGAGGTCGGGTCCGGCAGGCCCTCCACCTCGGGAGGCGGCACGGAGCCGTTGGGGCCGGCGCCGGTGATGAGGGGCGTGTGGGGCGTGCCGTCGCCGCCGGTGGAACCGGTGCGGCGGCCCATCAGGAACGCGCCGGCGACCAGCGCGCCGACGACGACCACACCCGCGCCGATGAGCACTCCCTTGGGAGGGCCCGAGCGGGGCGGAGGGCTCGCCGGGGGCGGCGGCGTGCCCGGAGGCGGGCTCGACACAGACGTCATGGCATCCACTCCTTGAGACGGAAATAGCCGAGGAAGGCGTTGTTGGAGGGCACTGGACGCCACTCGCGCGGCGCCTCATCGGCGAGCTGATGGAGGAGCCCGGTGCGCACCTGGGCGCCCTTCTCCCCCGGGTGGTAGACGACACGCGCTGGCGCATGCGCCCGGTCCTCGGGGCGCACCACCAGCATGAGATGGAAGACGGGGCCGGCGTCGTGCTCGTGGAGGAACGCGAGCACATCACCGGTGCGCAGCGACTCGCGCGTGGCGTCGTCGCGGCCCAGCAGCACCAGGTTGCGGCGCACCAGCGTCTCCGCGTCGGCGAAGTCGGTGGGCGTGCCGCGCGCGTCGGTCCACAGCGGCGTCTCCAGCCGCGCGGGGGCGATGCGCTTGTACGCGGTGCGCACGGCGAAGCGGATGAGGCCCGCGCAGTCACGCTGGTCCGGATGCCACGCCGGGTCCTGCTTGCGCACCTGCGCGAGCGCCACCTGCGCCACCTGTCGGCGCAGGAGCACGTCTCGCGACTCGGGCGCCAGCACGGCCTCGGTCCCCGAGGCGGCCGCGGGCGCGGAGGCGCTCAAGAGCAGGATGAGAGGCAGGGCGAACATGGCCAGGGACCGGTGCGCGTCACACGGGCGCGCGTCAGTAGTCGCCCTCGCCGCCGCCGCCGTTCGACTGGAGCTCCTTGAGGGCCTCGGCCAGGTTCGTCGGCCAGCCGGCGCGCGTGGGCTTGGGGTCCGCCGACGGCACGTAGACCTCCGCCTGTCCGTCCCCGAGCACGTTCACCCACGCGAGCACGCGCGTGGTGCCCGGCGTCGCCAGCGGGATGCGCACCATGCGGCGCACCTCCTGCGGCGTGCCCTCGAACAGCGACAGGTTCAGCGTGGCCACCGTGTGCGCCTTGTCGCCGCTGGGCCAGTAGTTCGTCGCCACCAGGTACACGCCCTTGGGCGGCGCGCGGTGGATGTAGAGGTAGGGGCCGTACGCGGGCTGGTCGAAGTCACCGCCCTGCGAGTTCAGATAGAACGTGCCGCCCGACGGGCTCGCCGTGTCCGCCCAGTACACGTGCGCCATGGACGAGATGGTGAGATTCCCATCCTTCACGCTCGAGTCCGTGGGCTCGTAGACGTGCAGGTCCGTGTACACGCCATCCGTGTCACTCGTGAGGATGACCTTGAAGGGCACGGGAGGAACCTGCGCGTAGCTGGTCGCCTGCGCGCGCGCGGTGCCCGCCTGGTTCGTGGCCATCACCGTGACGACGTTCTTCCCGCTCGCCGCGGGGAAGCTGCGGCTGAAGCGCCCGTTGAACGTGCGCATCAGGTAGCGGTCGCCGTTGATGGACACGACGATGGGGTCGATGGTGGCGTCGCTCACCGTGCCTTCGATGAGCATCATCCGGTCCACCGTCCAGCCGCCGGAGGGCGCGCTCAGGCGCACCGTGGGCAGCGTCTTGCCCTTGCCGATGGGCACACCTTGCTGGCGCGGGTTGGCGGCGGGCGGCGTCTGCGACAAGAGCAGGGCGAGGATGACGGGAAGCATCACGCGTCCTTGATAGGAAATGGGCCCGACAGAGGTGTCGGTGACGGGCAGACTGCGCCCCCTCCGCCTTCCATTTCAAGTCGCCTGCCAATCGTCAATAGGGGCGGAACCTCGCGGATTTCCGTCGACGCGCGTCATGGGCGCGGGCAGGCAACCACGCGAGCCGGCGCCAACGAGGGCCTTCTGCCGCACCCGGAGTCCAGGCAGACTCACGCCCCTCGACAGGGGGAGCCAGCACGATGATTCAAGGGATTGATCACATCCAGCTCGCCATGCCCCCGGGCGGCGAGCCCCGCGCCCGCGCCTTCTACGGCGAGCTGTTGGGACTGAGAGAGATTCCCAAACCGCCAGAACTCGCGAAACGCGGCGGCCTCTGGTTCGAGCTCCCGGACGGGCGCGGGTTGCACCTGGGCGTGGAGGAGCCCTTCGTCCCCGCGAAGAAGGCGCACCCGGCCTTCCGCGTGCTCACGCTGGACCTGCTGGCCGAGCGCGTGTCCCAGGCGAAGGCGCCGGTGAAGTGGAGCCACGAGGTGCCGGACGTGCGGCGCTTCCACGGCGAGGACCCGTTCGGCAACCGGCTGGAGTTCCAGGAGCACCCGAGCGAGCACAAGCTCACCGAGGACGAGGTGCTCGCGGTGCTGTACGCGCTGGAGAAGGAGGAGGTCACCATCCCGGACGCGCAGCGCCGGCGCGCGGAGGAGGCGCCCAGCGGGGGCGTGCCCTTCGTGTGCTCGAACGGGTGGTGCTTCGTCATCTTCAGCGACGCCTTCGAGTGGGACTACATCATCCGCGTCACCGCGCCGGACGGCCGCTGGCTGGAGTTCGCGGACATGATGGGCGAGGCCGGACAGCCCAGCCCCATGCCCCGGCTCGCGGACTACCGGCCCCCCGCTCAAATCGGGCTCGACGTGTGGGGGCTGTTGGGCAGGAGCGAAGAGGTGGGTGAGACGGGCCGCGTGCGGTAGCCTGCGGCCTTCGCCGAGAACCCGAACCCGGAGCGCTCGATGCCGACCCTGATACCCGCCCCGTTGCGCGTGACAGCCGTGGGCAACAAGCCGAAGCTCATCCACGAGTTCGTGGGCAAGGCCACCACGCGCACGGGCGACGTCAGCGTGGCCCACATGAACAGCCCCGGGGGGTGGGAGGAGCCGGGGCAGCGGCCCGAGTTCAAGGAAATCACCCTGGTGCTCGCGGGCGTGCTGCGCGTGGAGCACAAGGGCGGCGTGCTCGACGTGCGCGGCGGACAGGCCGTCATCTGCGAGCCCGGCGAGTGGGTGCGCTACAGCACCCCGGAGGCCGAGGGCGCCGAGTACGTCGCCATCTGCCTGCCCGCGTTCTCCCCCAAGACGGTGCACCGCGACGACTGAGCGCCTCAGCGCGCGTTCACCATCGTCACGAAGAACTCGCGCAGCGCGCGGAACAGCCGCTGCGTGACGCGCTCGTACCAGGCCTGGTCCTCGTCGGACTCGAAGAACTCGTCGTTCCACGAGCCCATGCCGCCGAACACATCCGCCAGCGAGCACGCGAAGAGCCCCCGCAGGCGCTCCTCCGACGAGGGGAACACCTGGAACAGCGTCACCAGGGAGAAGCGGCGCTCGAACACGTCCCACGCGCGCTCCCCCAGCCCCTCGGCCCGGAGCGCCTCGTGCACCGCGGCCAGTCGCTCGGGGGTGGCGTCGCGCAGCTGGAAGCCGGTGTTCTCCAGGACGAAGCGCGCCAGCCGGAACGCCTCCGCGAAGGGGGAGCCCTTGCGCGCGGCGAACTCCTCGGTGTCCTTCAGGCTCGACAGCAGCTCCGCGCGGGTGTCCGTCGTCGCGCGCGGCGACAGGAGCGGCGAGCGCGCCACCTTCAGCGCGTTGAACAGATACATCTGGTAGCGCGCGTCGTTGGGTGCCAGCCGCAGCCGCTCGCGCTCCGGAATCATCCCCGGGTCCTGGGCGCGCTCCTCCTTCGTGGGGCCCATGGACTTGACGCGCTCGCGCAAGCCGTCCGGGATGAGGAGCTCCGCGCCGCGCGCCTTGCACGTCATCTGGAGCTCCTCCATGAGGTTGCCCATGGGGATGCCCTGGGTCTTCTCCTCGGGGCCGTCGCGCAGGAGCGCGCGCAGGGACTCGCCGGTGTGGGGGGCTTCGCCCTCCGGCAGGAAGCGGTTGAGGTTCTCCGCCGCGCGCGCCCAGACTTCTTCCGCGAAGGGCTGCGCGTCCGTCAGCGTCGCGAAGTCCTTCGCGGCGTCGGGGCTGGCCAGGTACAGGCGCTCGTCGGAGGGCACGAACTCCGACAGGCGCTCGGGGGGCAGCAGGCCGCGCTCGAAGTCGTCCGGGTCCAGCGTGCGGAAGAACGGCTGGAACGCATCGGGGAGCGACACCTGCGCGCCGCTCCGGAGCACGGCGGACTGCAGCTCCTTGAGCAAATCTCCCCCGAGCAGGTCGAACAGCGCCGAGCCCTCGCGCGAGGCCAGGTAGTCGGCCACCTGGGATGCGGCGACAGCGGGGCGCTGGTTCAATAGATTGGAGTCCGTGATGACGCGTGAGAGCGCCTCCAGGACCTTCTCGGGGTGGGGCTGGGCGCGCGCGAAGTCCACGAACTGGCGTGGGGTGATGAGCGACGCGCTGCTGAAGACGACCTCCAGCTGGTACAGGTTGTTGCCGCGCTTCGTGCGCACGTCGAGCACCAGCGCCTCCGAGTTGACGAAGGCCGCGGCCACGTGGTCCGGCATCTCCCCGGGCCCCATGCCGCCCAGGTCCATGGCGCGCACGCTCACCAGCTCCTCGCCGTCGAGCACCTCGCGCCACGCCTCCAGCGGCAGCTCGCGTCCCTCCTTGGTGCGGGCGCCCACCGAGTACGTGCCTGGGACCTCCAACAGCCGCAGCGTCCACCCCGAGCCCAGCTCCGTCTCCAGGCGGGTCAGGACGTCCAGCCACTGCTCCTTCTCCACGCGGAGCAGCGACACGGTCAACGCCAGCACCAGGTCATCCAGCTTCATGCACGTCCTCTCCCGGAACCCGCGAGCCTTTCGGCCCACGCGTCCCTCCCATCACGGGCACCCGTCCACCTGCGTTATCCCATGCCCTCGCGCTCACGGGGGCACGTCCATTCCCTCGAGTGTCGGGCGTCGACGCTCTTGGGGACTGGGGAGGCTAGGCCTGACGGCGGCGCGTCAGGCGGGTCTCCACCGCGCGGTCCTCGCGGCCCTCGGGCCAGATGTTGAAGGACTGGAGGACGAGGGTGTCCGCGTCGGGCTGGTGAATCACGGTGCGCCAGCCCCACTTCTGCTTCTGGGTGACGCCCTGCTCGTCGCACATGCTCGCGGTGTAGCCGCCGAGCACGGACACGTGGCCGTCCTCCCGGGGCGCGCCGGTGGAGAGCATCATGTTCGCGCTCATGTGGAAGCTGTCCACCCAGGCCGCGGTGAAGTGCTCCTCGGTCTTGTCGAAGCCGAGGATGAGCTGGCCCGCGTGCGGCTTGCCCATGGCGGTGGAGTGATAGTCGACGCGGACGAAGCGGCCGCCGAGCAGCGGCTCGATGCGCGCGTGCGTGCGGGACTCCTCGGGCGTGGCGGTGGGGTCGAACCAGGTGCTCGTGGGACCTTCCCAGTCGCCCGTCATCCGGAGCAGCAGCTGGTGCTGCGGCGCTGGGTCGAACTGCGTCGTGGGTGCGTTGGTGGCGTTCCAGTCCTGGCTCATGCCCCTTCGTAACCCGGGGACGTCCCCTCGTCACCTCCACCCGTGCCATCATCGGCGTCCATCCAGGAGCGTCCTTGAGCCCCCCCGCCACCACCTTCGTCGAGCTGCTCACCGGTCTGTACGCGGGCTTCGCCGCCGAGGGCCTCGTCGTCTCCGAGTCCGCGCCTGTGCCCGAGTCCCCCGCCGAGGCCGCGTCGGCGCTGTTCTCGCTCGCGGCGCACACGGGGACGTTGGTGTTCTCGGTGTGGGCGGACGCGGAGACGGATGAGGCGGGCGCGTCGTTCGTCCTCCCGGTCGCGGACGCGCCTGGACATGAGGGGTTGCTCGGGCAGGAGCGCAAGCCGGTGCGTCAGCCGTTCGCGCGGGAGCTGCATGCGCCGCTGGAACAGGCCATCGCCGAGCTGTCGAAGCAGGGGCGGGACACGGCGCGTCCCGCGCGGGGAACGGTGACGTATCCGTTCGAGGTGGAGACGGACCCGGAGGTCTTGTTCTGGGTGACGTTCGCGGACAGCGAGGTGGCGCCGAGCATCGTCGCCCATGCGCGAAGCCGGCGGTTGCGCGCGGACCAGCCGGCGTTCTCCACGCTGAGCCTGGGGCGCGAGGAGGCGGTGTACCTCTCGGAGCGGTTCCTGCGTCTGGACTCGCTGTTCCAGGGGACGCCGGTGGTGTTCTCGGGGGAGAGGGGGACGGGGCGCAGCACGTCACTGCACGCGGTGATGGAGGTGCTGCCGGACTTCACGAATGTGCTCGCCGCGATGGAGCAGCCGAGGTCGGTGGATACGCGGATGGGTACGGCGCGCCTGGGGGAGTCGATGCCGCTCGCGCAGGTGCTGCGCGCGTTCCTGCGGCAGGACCCGGATGTGGTGCTGGCGGACGAAGCGCGGACGACGAAGGACCTGGAGTTGCTGCTCAACTGCGCGCTCACGGGCCATGCCACTGCGTTCGTGCTCGAGGCGTCGAGCCCCGAGGGTGTGCTCGAGAAGCTGCGCGAGGCGATTCCTGGGCTCCCCGTGGCGCCGCTCATCGTCCATCACTCGCGCGAGGCGTCGGGTGCGCTCCGGCGTGAGGTCTACACCGTGAGGTACGGCGACGATGGGAAGGGACTCGTCGAAGCGTGGCGCCCGTCTGCTGCTGGCTAGGCTCCCGTCCGCACTGAATTGCGGCTGTCGATCAGGCTTCGTCGTCGGGGAGGAGTGTCCGGAGAAGCTCGTCATCAGGTCCGAGCGGGCGCCACCCGGCGGGCGGCGGATTGGCGCGAAGCATGGCTCTCGCTTGACGAACTCGCTCCTTGTGCGAGTTCGGAGTATCGGCAGACCAACAGCCGAGCGCTTTGGCAACTTGGAAGCGGCTCTCGTCGTCCATGACGACTGGCCAGCCCTGAGGAAGAGTCTCTGATAGTTCGCGACAAGCACGTCCCGCACAAAACGCGTGACCTGCTTCCGCTGCTCCGCCTCGGCAAACAGCCCTCTCATCACCTGAACTCCGGCGACATCATCCCGGCCAAGTTCCTCGGCAAGAGCGTTCAACGGGACAGCAGGACGTGCCTCAGCGAATGCGGTCAGCGAATCAAACCCACGTTCGCGGACCCGTTCATAGAGGCGTGCTTTCCAGTTCCCCTGCCATGAACGCCCATCCGTCATCGGCTTACTCTTTTGGTGAACTTCACCGGGATGTCGAAGCTCCGCATGCGGTCCGCGACACTCGTGGACTGGTGCTCGCTGAGCAACCGCTTCGTGGTGGTCGGCCACGCTCGCCCGCAGCGGCGCGCCGGGCACCGACCCTGAGGGCAGCCAACGCGTGCGGAGGATATCGCCCCTTCGCCTCCGAGGGCAGCTTCCCTTCACGAACGAAGAGCTCGCCACTAACACGTGTCGGATGGATGGGGCCCTTCGCTAGACTCCGGTCTACCGCGTGAGGGAAGGGGGAATGGTCATGCCGGACGAGAGTCCGAAGGACGGCGCCGCCGACACGAGGCTCTTCGCCTCCGTCGTTGACGCTCGCTCACGAAGCACCGCCGACACCACCCGCACCTTCTGGGTGGCCCCCCTCGTGGTGGCCCTCCACGCCCTCCTCCTCGTCGGCCTCGACAGCATCTGGCACGGCTCCACCCGTGCCTCCACGTCCACCACGAATGACGAGGACACCCTCGTCCTGCGCCTCCTCGCCGCGCCACCTCCGCCCCCGCCGGCCCCCGCCGCCGCTCCGCGCCTCGCGACAGCCCGGCGCTCCCGGCCCTTCCCCAAGCCCACCCTCTCCCGGCGCCATCCCCCACGGCCCGAGACACCGCCCGTCATCGACCCGCCCGTGGCCCAGCCCCAGGTCGCCGCGCTCGACACCGTCGCCGCCGCCACGCCCGGCGGCGTCTCCGGTGGCGTCGCCGGAGGCATCATCGGCGGCATGGTGAACAGCGTGCTCGTCGCGAGCAGCGCGGGCCTGTTGCCCATCACCCCTCCCCCACCCACCGCCGAGCAGCGCACCGCGTGGGAGGAGGAATACTTCGAGGTGATGTTCCGCGACCGCTTCGAGAACGTGCGCTACCCGCACCAGGCCGCCATGGCCGGCATCGAGGGCCGCTTCGCGCTGCGCATCACCGTCGGCACCCGAGGCCAGCTCCTCGCGCTCTCCATCGTCGGCCGCTGCCCCCACTACGTCCTCTGCGACGCCGCGATGGCCGCCGTGCGCGAGGCGGCCCCCTTCCCGCCTCCTCCGTCCGCGCTCGGCCCCCGCGTCACCGTGGAGCTGCCCTTCAACTACCACCTGCGCTGACAGGCGCCGGCGCCAACGCGCTCAGCGCCCGACACGCACGCCACCGCGAAAGGCTCCACTCCGGCCAGGACACGTCCTCGCACGCCCGGGCCCTGAACTCGTCGCTCAGCAGCCTCGTCGACGGCAGCCCCCGCGCCAGCTCCGGCACCGCGTCCAGCGAGAGCTCGTACAGGTACCCCACGTCCACCACGCCCTCCGGGCGCGGCGCGCCCTCGCCCGCCCCTTGCGCCAGCTCCCGCGCCAGGTTGTGCCGCACGATGAGCGCGTCCGGGTTGATGACATTCACCGTCACCACCGCCCCCAGCGCCGCGGCGAAGGCCCCCACCGCGAAGCGCTCCGGCCTCCACCACAGCGTCACCCCGCGCCACGCGAGCACCCCGCCCAGGAACACCATGAACACGTGCGTGAAGACCCGCAGCCGCGTGTACCCGAAGGCATCCTCGTACATCCCCAACCGCTTCATCGCCGAGGCGAGGATGGCCACCGTCAGCACCGTCATCACGCTCGCCGCCACCTGGAAGGCCACCTTCGCCTTCGCCGTCTCCCGCACCGTCCACCGTGCCAGCGCCATGATGAGGCACAAGGTCAGCATCGACACGAGCAGCAGCTCGAAGAACCCCCGGCGCGCGTACTCCGCATACGAGTACCCCGGCGCCGGCGCCACCGCGTCCCCCACGAAGAGGTACGCCACCTGGAAGCGCACGAACACCAGGAACAACACATCCACCGCGACCAGCAGCGTCAGCGCCTCCGTCAGCCCCAGCCACGCCCGGCCCTCGCCCACCTCCTCTTCGCCCGACTCCCGCCGCGTCCGGCGCCGCAGCGCGTGCCCCACCAGCGCCGCCGTGGCGCTCGCCGAGAACAGCACGCCCAACACCCGCCCCACCCCCTCCTCCAACACCGTCCCCACCTCCAGCGCCAGCACCCGCTCCAGCGCGGAGGCGAACGCCGCGTCCGCCGACCAGAGCAGCACCAGGAACAACCCCACCACCGGCAGCGTCAGCACCAACCCGCGCAGCAGCGGGAAGAGCCGGGGCATCCTCGACATCGCCCCGCGCAGGTCCACCGCCTCGCGCACCATCGCGGGCGGCTGCACCAGGCTCCGGAACACCGTGGACACCACCACGCCGGGGTAGTCCCCCAACGCCAGCCACTCCACGCGGCCCGCGGCCCAGAAGTGCGCCAACAGCGCCAACAGCGCCCCCACCGTCACCACGTTCAACAGCTGGAGCCACGGGCTGTCGCGCACCCCCATGAAGCCCGCGACCACCAGCAGCGGCGTCAGGAGCCACGTGTTCGGCGCGGCGCGCTGCCAGCCCTCGCGGCCCCCCACTCCGACGAGCGCGACCACCAGCGCCATCACCATCAACGGGAACGACACCCCCCAGTGCTCCCGCCCCAGGAGCACCTCCGCGAGCACGCCCACCCCCAGCGCCACGCCCAGCGTGCGCCGGGGCGCGAAGGGCTTCACCCGGGGCTGGACGACGGGCGCCACCGGAGCGGCGCTCTGCGCGTTCGTGGGAACAGCAGGCAAGGACGATGACATGACGGCACACCCCGGACGGACGTCGGCTGAAGACGTCCGCAGGATGCGCCTTGCCCACGCACAGGGGGCCTCGGAGCGGGCGAGCGGTCGCCCGCGCCACCTGGCCGGCCTACGTCCCCGGCTGACCGGCCTTCACCCACCCCTCGCGCTCCAGCAGCCCCATCACGCGGGCGGCCACCTCGTCGCGGATGCGGTGCACCAGCACCGACGGCTTGCCGTGGGGGTCTTCCAGAGGCCAGTCCTCGCGCTTGAGCCCCGGCACGTTGGGGCAGGCCTCGCCACAGCCCAGCGTGATGAGCCAATGCGCGTCCTTCGCCAGCTCGTTCGTGAGCTGCTGCGGCCGGGCGTCTTTCAGGTCCAGGCCCGCGTCGGCCATGGCCTCGAGCACCTCCGGGTGCAACCGCTCGCCGGGCTGCGTCCCCGCGGAGATGGCCCGTGCCTTGTCCGGGTCCGCGAGCACGTTGAAGAACGCCGCCGCCATCTGCGAGCGACCCGCGTTCCGCACACAGGCGAAGATGACCTTGTTCATCGCTACGACTCCTCCTGGTCCCTGGCCGCGCCGCGCCCCTCCCCCGCGCGACGCTTGTCATCAGGGCATCCCCTCATGGGCTGCCCCGCGCGGAAACTGACACATCCCGTGAAGGGATGCTCGCAAAGAGAGCGGAAAGGCCCTTGTCTGTCTGTATGGGTTGGTAAGGCCACAGCGGACAGCCCGGGGGTGTCTGCCCTGCCCCATTGGTCAACGCTTGTCTGCGGGACACCGGGCCTCCCGCAGGACAGGATGCATAGGTTCAGGCGACGACCATGCACCCGATTCCCACATGGCTCTGGGGCGTCTTCTGGGCGGCGGTGTTGACGCTGCTCGTGGTGGACCTGCTCGGACACCGAGGCCACCACGGCGAGTCCCGCCGGGCGGCCTGGATGTGGACGGGCGTGTGGGTGGCCGCGGGCCTGGCCTTCGGAGGGCTGGTGTGGGCGGTGCTCGGCGCCGACGCGGGGCAGGAATACCTGGCGGCGTGGCTCATCGAGAAGAGCCTCAGCCTGGACAACGCCTTCGTCTTCCTCGTCATCTTCCAGAGCCTGTCGGTCCCCGTGCGCGCGCAGCACCAGGTGCTGTTCCTGGGCATCTTCGGCGCGCTCGTCTTCCGCGCGCTCTTCATCTTCGTGGGGGCGGCCGCGCTGGAGCGCTGGTCCTGGGTGTCCTACGTCTTCGGCGCCATCCTGCTGGTCACCGCCTGGCGCGTGCTGCGCGAGGACCCGGCGAAGCAGCAGGGCAACCGGGCCGTGAGCTGGCTGTCGCGTCACCTGCCCGTGACGCAGCACCTGCATGACAAGAAGTTCATCGTCCGGCGCGAGGACGGCCACCGCGTGGCCACGCCGCTCCTGTTGGCGCTGTTGGGCCTGGAGCTGACGGACATCCTCTTCGCGGTGGACTCGGTGCCGGCGGCCTTCTCCGTGACGAAGGACACCTTCATCCTCTACAGCTCCAACGCGTTCGCGATTCTCGGCTTGAGGGCGCTGTACCTGGTGCTGGCGGGCACGCTGGGCACGCTGCGCTACCTGCACTACGGGCTGGCGGGCGTGCTCGCGTTCGCGGGGCTGAAGATGGTGGTGACGCCCTGGTTCCACGTGCCGCCGCTGCCGTCGGTGCTCATCATCGTCGCGCTGGTGGGCACCGCCGTCGTGGCCAGCCTCATCGCCCGCCGTCGCGAGGCCCCGGCCGCCTCCCGAGAGGAGGGGCCGGGGCCGGATGCGACCGTGAGGCGTTAGTCCTCGACGCCCGCGCCCGCGCCGGACAGGTCGTCCGTGGCGTCGCCGAGCACGAAGCCGTCGAAGGCCGCGTTGGCCATGACCTTCACGCGCTCCTCGTGCTTCTTGATGAGCGCCATGTTCGCCGCGGCGGCCTTCTTGGACGCCTCCGAGAGCGCCTCGCCGGTGCCGTTGGCGGTGTCCGACAGCGCTTCAATCTGCTCCTCCAGGCCCGTGCGCGCCTCCTCGAGCTGCGCGCGCGCGTCGGCGGACAGCGAGCCGTCCTCCAGCTTCTTGTCCAGCTCCACGACCTGCTTCTCCATGGCCTCCACGGCCTTGGCGCTCATCTGCTGCACCGCCGCCGAGCTCTCCGCCACCATGGACGCGTAGACGGTGGTGGTGATGGTCTGGAACTCGTTGGGCGACATGCCGTGCTTCTTCAGGCCCTCGATGTACGCGGCGCGCACGTCCGCCATCATCGTGCCCAGCAGGTTCATCGCCTCCATCGCGGAGTCGAAGGAGGGCTTCGCGTCGTCACCCGAGCCGTGCTTGTCCCCGAAGGCCTTGGACTTCTCCTCGTAGGTCTTGAAGACGGGCAGCGACGACTCGCGCACCGAGAGGTACGTCGTCAGCCGGTCCTCCTTCAGCGCCAGCACCTCACCGTCGGCGGGCACCGTGAAGGGGTGGGCCTTGTTCAGCTCCACCAGCTCCTTCTGCTGCGTCTCGATTTTCTTGACGGCCGCCAGGCCGTCGCTCGCCTTGTTCGCGACCCACAGCCCGCCCACCACCATGAACCCGACGATGCCGAGAATGATGACGCCACAGCCGATTCCCACCCCGATGAGGACCTTCTTCATTCACCCCTCCGAGAAAAACGAGTCATGCCCCCCGTGCTATCCGGGTGCGTCCCCGGGAGCAAGTGCGCCATGCCTGCTCGGCAGGTCCGGAATACCCCGTAGAGTCGTCCAGGGCAGGCGAGGCGTCAGGGCCACGCGGCCACATGGGCCGGGGCGGAGAGCACGCGCGGCAGGCGCACCATGAAGAGGGTGCCGTCGCGCGCGTTGGAGCGCACGCGCAGCCGGCCCCCGTGGGCATCGACGATGTGCTTCACGATGAAGAGGCCCAGGCCCAGGCCGCCGCGGCCGTCCCTCGACTCGGGGCGCTCGGCGCGCTTCATGGGCTCGAACAGATGCGACAGCAGCTCGGTGGGAATCGGGTCGCCCATGTTGTGCACGCTGAGCGCCACGCAGTCGCGCGTGCCATGGGTGCGCACCAGCACCGGGCAGTGGCCGGGGCTGTAGCTGATGGCGTTGTTCACCAGGTTGGTGATGACCTGGGCCAGCCGGTCCGCGTCCCACAGGCCCGCGCCGCTGCCGCCGTACTCGAGCTCCAGCGTGCGCTCGGGGTGCGCGAGCCGCACCTCGTCCAGCACCTGCCGCGTCAGCTCGTGCAAATCCAGCGGACGGGGCTGCATGGGGATGCCCCCGCCCAGCCGGGCCTGGGTGAAGTCCAGCACGTCGCGCAGCATGCGCGTGGCGCGATTGGCGCTGGAGAGGATGCGGTCGATGACCTTGCGCTGGCGCTCGTCCAGGTTCTCGCGCCGCAGGAGCGTGGTGGACGCCATGGTGATGGCGGACAGGGGGTTGCGCAAATCGTGGCCGACGATGCCGATGAGCAGCTGCTCGAACTCGGCGCGGCGTCGGGCCTCCTCCTCCGTGGCGCGCCGCTCGGTGACGTCCTGCATGGCGCCCACCATGCGCAGGGGCCGGCCGGCCGCGTCGCGCACCACCTGGCCCCGGTCCTCGACGACGGCCCAGGTGCCGTCGCCGCGACGGAAGCGGTACTCGTCGTGCCAGTGCGACTGGCCCTGGTCCATGACGGCCTGCATGTCCCGGGCGACGCGCTCGCGGTCCTCGGGGTGGATGCTGAGGGTCCACCAGTCGATGTCCATGGGCGCGTCGTGGGACGCCACGCGGAACTGGTGCAGGGCCAGCTCGCTCCACTCGATGCGGCCGGTGGCCAGGTCCCAGTCGTAGATGACGTCGCTGGTGGCGCGCGTGGCCAGCCGGTAGCGCATCTCCGACTGGCGCAAGACCTCCTCGGCGCGGCGGCGCTCGGTGATGTCCAGGGACACGCCCGACACGCCGCGCACCCGTCCGTCCGGGCCCAGGTCCGGTGAGACGTAGGCCATGAACCACCCGCCGCCGACCTCCATCTCCAGGGAGAACGTCTCGCCCGCCTGCGCGCGGCGCGCGGCGTCGAGCAGCTCCGGCCGGCCCGCGTACACCTCCGCGGTGTTGCGTCCCACCATGGTGCCGGGCTCCACGCCCATGGCCTTCAGGCCCTGCCCCTCGAAGAGGGTGATGTTGCCCACGGCGTCGGTGGCCCACAGCACGACGGGCAGCTCGGTGATGACCCGGCGCAGCCGCTCCCGGGCTTCGTCGCGCTCCTTCTGCGCCAGGCGCGCCTCGGTGACGTCCGTGGAGATGCCGCACACCGCATGCGCCTGTCCGCCCACGCCGGGCAGGGCGAACTTGAGCGAGTGATAGGTGTGCCAGCCGTCCGGGCGCCGCACGTGCTCGTCGGACTCCAGGGGCCGGCCCGTCGCGAGGACGTGCCGGTCATTGGCGGTGAACACGTCCGCCACCTCGCGGGAGAACAGCTCGTAATCGGTGCGCCCCACCGCCTCTTCCCTGCGCACGCTGCCGTGGACCTCGAAGGCGCGGTTGACGAAGAGATAGCGCCCCGAGGCGTCCTTCGCGTAGATGGCGGCGGGCGCGTGCTCCAGGATGTCGTGCAGCTTCGTCTCCGTCTCGCGCAGCGCCCGCTCCCGTTCATTGGAGTGGCGCTGGACCGCGTCCGCGATGCACACGTCGATGACCCGGTCGAGCGCGCGCATGCCCTCGAAGTCCGGGGCCCACCCCGCGTCCTCCAGCACCTCCACGAGCACCTCCCGCAGCAGGCCGTACTCGCGCACCACCGCGGCGATGTCCGAGCCTTCCCGGGCATGCTCCGCGCCGCGCCCTCCCAAGGCCAGGGGGCCGCTCCACTCGGGCGAGACGCTGAGCCGCCGCAGCAGCTCCACCACCGAGTCCACCCACGCCTGGGAGCCCGTCAGCTGCTCGACTCGTCGGCGCGGTGCCTTGGCTCCGGCCGCACCCGCGCGGGCCTCCCAGCGCCGCGCGATGTCCTCCCGTCGCGAGGAGAGGAGGTCCAGCAGGAGGCTGGTGGGCATGGGGCAGGGGTTCATGGGCACGCCCTCCTCCCCCGTCTCGAACGCGGCCAGGACCGGCTCGTCCCAGCCACGCAGCGCGCGTCCTCGCGGGGGCGCGCTCGTGCTGGCCCGCCCTTCGCCGGTCGCTCGTGGGAGCGGACCGTGTTGGATGATTCGCGCGGAGGCATGGCCGTCAGCAATGGGATATTGCGCCCGAGGCTTGCGGGCTCCTTGCCCTCTCGTGTCGCCTGGACGCAGCCCCGCTCGAGAGGCGGGCGTCAGGGCGCTTCGTGTGCCGTCCGGCGTGGAGTCATGATTCATGCGCAGGGCACCGGCGAGCAGGCGCCCCACAAGCCACGTCGGGCACGCCGGGCCTGGGCCTCCAGGGCCTCGAATTCCTGGCGACGTGAGTCACCCGCGGGCGGGACATGGAGCACACAGGCGAGGCCCCGCTCCACGAGCAGCGCGCTCACGTCGCGGTCGTCGACGAAGACGTAGGCGAGCCGGCGACCGAAGCGGTCCTCACATGCCTCCGCGTCGACGAGTGTCACGTGGCGACCTTCGACGAGGCTCCGGTTGAACGCGTGCGCCTCGCGGCCGAAGCACTCGTGCTTGCCCGCCGTGCTCTCCGGGGTGTCCGCGAGCAGATAGCGGACACGCCCGCCGCCCTCCAGGACGAGGGTGTCACCGTCGAGGACCTCCGTCACGAGCCCCGTCGAGGGTCCACACGTGCCACCGGGGTCCGCACCGCACCCGAGGGCGCTCGTGACGAGCCATGCCGTCAGGAGGACGAACCACCGTGACGGTGGGACGTGGTTCAGCGCGGGCATGCGCGGTTCTCCAGTCCCGGTGTGCCCCGGTCTCCCAGGCCATAGCGCGCGCTCGAAGGCGCGGCGCAGAAGCTTCCCGGCAGGTCATTGCGCTGGGCGTCGCTGCTCGCGGGGTCCACCTGCCAGGATACGCCCGGCGTCGCGGCGTTCGACCAGGTGATGGCGTCCAGCGCCCGGCCGTCTTTCATCAACCGGAGCGAGCGGGCTCCCGCGGTGTTGGCGAGGTTGAAGGAGAAGGTGGCCAGCACCGCCGGCAAGCCCCCGTTGAGCGAAGGGTCCAGGCTGCGCGCGAGCACCGCGCGGGTGCCTGTCTTCAGCGACAAACAGAGCGCGGCTTCGAGCGTCGTGCTCGCCCCGCTCTCGTTCATCAGCGTGATTCCGTTGAGGTCCACCTCGCGTGTCGTGAGGACCTCGACCCATTCGCCCACGCCGTCGGCGACCACGGTCGGGTCCGCCATGAACTCCGTGAGGACGATGGAGCCGACCTCCGGAACCCTGACCGCGCGAGCGCGTCCCGTGATTCGGTCGATGCAAGTGGAGCCAGGAGGACCGGCGTCGGGCGGTCCAGCATCCGGCGGACCGGCGTCGCGAGGCCCTGCGTCCGAGGTCGGACCTGCATCGCGTCCGCCATCCGATGGACCGGCATCCTGTCCTCCGCCATCCGAAGCGCCTGCGTCTGCGTCACCCTCGGCGCATCGGGTGTTCACCCGTCCCGGAGTTCCCAGGTTGCCGCGCTCGCCATGGCGCTCGCGTGCAGGGCACCAGGACGACGGTGAATCGTTGTCGGACGCATTCGCCCGTTCCGCCGACAACTGGGTCGCCACGCCTTCCCGTGCGGGTCCGTACTCGACCGCGTCCACGACCACCTCCCCTGCACGCACGCGCACGACACCGCCCGAGTTGCGGAGGTCCACACCGAACGTGGCCAGCGGCGTGGGCAGCCCTCCGTTCAGGACCGCTTCCGCGCGACGGGCCAGCAGTGCGTACCCTCCCGCCGGGAGCGACAGACATTGCGTCCCCTGCAGCCGCGTCCCCACGGTGTCCGAGCCCACCGTCAATCCATTCAGGTCCACCGGCGCCAGGGCCAGGACCTCCACCCACTCGGCAGAGGTGTCATCGCCGATGGGGTTCACCATCAACTCGGTGATGACCAACTCCCCCACGCGAGGCCACCGCACCGGACGCGCCGCCAGCCCGTCCAGCAGAGAGCATTTCTCCACGCCCCCATCGCCTCCCGAGGCACCTTCCGTCGGAGCACAGAGCGCGTTCGCCGCGCCCGGACTCCCCTGGAACGAGCCACCCACGGTGGAGCCCACGGAATCACACCAGCGCGTCGGGTCGTCGTTGCCGGCGGAGTCCGGCACCAGTCGCCCGTCGTACACACGCGCGACACCGCTCTTCGAGGGCGCCGTGAGCGGAACTTCATCCATCACCCGGGAACCGCACCGCAGCCCCAGTCGTCCCGACGCGTTCCCCAGCGCTCCCAGCGCATCCCCATAGGACAGGTCCACGTGCGCGGGCACGGTCCCCTCGCGAACGTCGCCCAGCACCAGGTAGTCACCGGGTGCCAACGACAGCGGCTCGTCGAACAGGAAGGTCTTCTCCTGTGAGCCATCCGAGCGCGATGCATGGAGCGTCAGGCCCTCCAGGCTCACCGGCACCGAGTGCGGATTGTGCAACTCCACGTACTCGCGCCCCGTGTCCGTTCCGTCGGGGTCGTTCAAGTACTCGGTGATGACGACGTCCCCCGGCAACAGGTCCGAGCAGGCGTCCTCCGCCCACTCCTCCGCCGGCGCCCCACAGCCACTCAACCCCACCACGCACAACCACCATCCCCAACGACTCACGTCACCCCTCCTCATCACCGACTCCCCTCCCCACTACTCCACGCCTCAGAACCGCGTCTCCACATCCAGCTGGAACAGGTGGCGCGGCGCATCCGGCGGAGTGCGCGCGGTCCGAGCGTCCTTCAGGTCCACGACCCACGCGTAGCGCCCTCGCAGCGTCGTCCCCTCCAGGACGCTCCAGCGCAGGTCCACCGTCGTGCGCACCTCCTGTCGGAGCCGCGTCCTCTCAGCCAGGTCCTCGTCCTTCCACTGGACCCGACCTCCCACTCTCCAGGACTCCGCCGGTCGAAGCTTCAGCTCGACGAGCGCCCGCCCATCCCATCGCGCCTGCGTCTCCACCACGCGCGCATGGCCGTACTCCGCGACCACCTCGACCCGCTCCGACAACACCGAGCGCACCCGCGCCGTGGCCCCCTGTCGTCCTCCGTTCGAGCACGCCGCGACCTCCTCCGGCTCCGCGTCCTCGTCCCGCTCCACTCCCGCGCACAGCGTGGACAGGCCCGCTCCAGACACGCGCGCATCGAGCCGGAGCGAAGGCTGCAACCACGCCCACGCCAACACATCCACCCGAGCCGAGGCCCGCAGACGCGTCAGCCCCGCGGTCCCCTCCACCACGCCATCCGAGGGCAACGTCCAGCCATCCACCTGTCCGCGAAACCGCCACGCGTCCACGTCGCGGTGCAGGTATCGCAGCCGCACGCCCAGCTCGTTGCGAACCCGCTGCCCCTCCAGCACGTCCGCTCCCGAGGTCGCGCCACTGTAGGGATTCACGAAGCCCCGTCCGTAGTAGCGCAGCGACACCTCCAGCTCGCGCCCCACTCCCGAGACCACCGTGCGCTGAAGCGCCGCCCAACCCCCACCCGCCCCTGGCACGGAGTCGAAGCTGCGCGAGAGCTCCAGGAAGACATCCACCGGCCCCGCACCCCACGCCGCATCCACGCCCACCGCACCGAAGCCCCCTCCCGCCGGGTAGCGAGCGCCCGGCTGGAAGTCGAGCACCGCGCCCTCCACCGCGAACCCAGGCCGCGCCCCCCACCCCGTCACCCCGAGCCTCGCTCGCGGCGAGACCGCCAGCGTCGCGTTGCCCCCTCCCGCCCATTCACGAAACACCCCTGGCAACGAGCTGGCCCGGAGCTTCTCCCTTCGCGCCCCCACCACCAGCACCTCCGGCGCCGCGCACGCGTCCGAGGAACACCCGCCCCTGTCCAACACCTCCGAGCGCCGCACCGAGCGCCCCTGATACGAACCGAAGCCCGTGAGCGTCAGCTCCACTCCGCTCCCCAGCGCCCCACGCACGCTCCCCGCGATACCCCGAAAGGCCTCGTCCCAACGGAAGTCCGGGGTGATGTCCGCGTCGCGCGCGTCCTCGTCACATGCCGAGGACGTCAGCAGGCACTCCCGCTCGAGCGCCCCCGGAGGACGCACGCCATCATCCGGAAGAACACCCTCCGGCGAGGGCAGCGCCGTGGTGTCCAGCGTGAGCCGCTGACCGAACCCCAGCCGATACGTGCCCACCAACACCGAGGCCCGCGTCCCCGTCCACCGCGCATGGAACTTGGGCAGCAACACCGCCGAGCCCGGCGCCTCCACCACGAGCGCCCGACTCCGCGCATCCCGCCGAGGCGTCCCCACCTTGCGACGCGCCCACACCGCGAGCACTCCGACGCGCAGTCCCCGAAGCCCTCCGGCCCGCATCTGCAGCGCCACCGGAGGCCCTCGCGAGTCCGACAGCGCGAACGCCGTCAGCAACCTCGCGTCCCCCGTCACGCGCCCCGCGTCCTCCCCCACCAGGAACGGCGCGAGCCGCCGCGCCTCCGCCTCCGTCAGGAACGCCGACGCGTCACCAGAGTCACGCGCACGCAACCACGCATCCACCTGCGCGTACGTGAGGCCCGGGAGCGAATGGAGCGTGTCTCGCGTCGCCCGCTCCGGCTCGACGCCCACCCGGCGCAGCGCCACCAGCGCCGCCCAGCTCTCGGCGGAGAGCGTCCCCTCCTCCATGAGCCCGAACAGCTCCAGCTCACCGTCGACGTCGGGCTCCACCTCGTACGGGGCCGCCCAGGCCGACGACATCCCCCACAGCCACAACCACCCCCACCACCCCAGGAACCGAAGCACGCGGCGCCGGCACTGCACGCCAGAGACCACGCTTCCCTACAGTGGCGCCCCACGCTTCCCGCATCCGGACCTGGGATTGAGCGTCCAGCCTCCGGACACCGCGCGAGGCCTCAGGCGAGGACCTGATGCCGCGAGTCCACCAGCAGCAGCTCCTCCATCACGGACCGGGCCGCCACCGCGCGGGCCAGCGCCGCCGCATAGCGCAGCCGCGCCTCGTCACTGCCATCCAGCGCCGACCGCGCCTGCTCCAGGTCGGCCTCGGTCAACATCAGCAACGCGGACAGGTGCAGTCGGTTCAGTTCCAACAAGGGAGACTCCGGAGGGGGGCGGCCGCTGCCTTCCCAGTATGACAGGAAGCACCGACGACCCCAGGTCCCCGTGGGCGGTGCACTCCCGAGGCCAGCCGTCCTGTCAGGCGGATGACCCCT
The DNA here is from genome assembly GCF_900111765.1 of Myxococcus fulvus. Next base: position 496,622 of record NZ_FOIB01000001.1, on the reverse strand, counting down.
CGGGTGTACGCCCCAGAACCACCGGCGGCGGCGGCGCGGGCGCCGGGGGCCCATCCATGTATGCTGTCCCTCGCATCCACATGGGCCACGTCCACATCGTCCGAGACCTTCCCTCCCCCCAGGAGGGCTTCTCCCGCACCGTGCGCATCTACACGCCGGAGGCGTACGACTCGATGCCCTGGCATCGCTTCCCCGTGCTGTACATGCACGACGGGCAGAACGTCTTCGCCCATCCGGAGTCCGCGCTCTTCGACACCTGGTGCGCCAACCTCGCGCTCGAACAGGCGGTGGACTCGGGCCACCTGGAGCCGTGGATCATCGTCGCGGTGGACTCGGGCCAGGGGCGGCTCCAGGAGTACTCGCCCTGGGACGACGCGAGCGGCCGGGTGAAGGCGCGCGGCGAGTCCTACGCCCGCTTCCTCGTCGAACACTTGAAGCCCCTGGTCGACCAGCACTACCGCACCCGCGAGGGCGCCGAGTGGACGGGCGCCATGGGCTCGTCGCTCGGCGGGCTGATGTCGCTGTACCTGGGCTCGCGCTACCCGAACATCTTCGGCCGCATCGGCGCGCTGTCGCCCACCGTCATGTGGAGCAACAGCCGGCTGTTCTCCGAGTGGGGAACCCACCCGCGCCGCTGGACGCGCATCTACCTGGACGCCGGCGAGCAGGAGTTCATCCACGCCGACGGCGTCCCGCTCGACTACGGCCGCGGCACGCGCGCCTTCTACGAGCACCTCAAGACGCTGGGCTACGCGGACCACGAGGTGTCGCTGGTGCTGGAGCCGGGCGGTGAACACCACGAGCGGGACTGGCAGCGTCGGCTGCCCCTGGCGATGCGCTGGCTCTTGGCGTGAAGCAAGCAACCCCCGTCCCCCTCGAGCTGCGCATCGTCTACTCCCAGGTCGTGGAGGGCCTCCTGCAGCACGGGCTCTCCGGCCGCGTTTCGCCCCGGCTGCAGAAGCGGCTCAAGCAGGCCGGCGTCGACGTCGAGAAGCCGCTGCTCCCCACCTACCCGGTGGTGATGTGGAGCCACTGCCTGCGCATCATCGTGGAGGAGACCTGGCCCGGCCTCCCGCTGGAGGAGGGCTTCCGTCAGCTCGCCGCCGCGCACGTGGAGGGCTACGGGCGCACGTTCATCGGCCGCGCGGTGTTCGGCGTCATGCGGCTGCTCGGCCCCCGGCGGCTGGTGCTGCGGCTGCCCCAGACGCTGCGCGCCACGGACAACTACACCGAGGTGCAGCTGGTGGAGAAAAGCCCCACCGAGTTCGAGATGCGGATGAACTCCGTGCTGGACTGCCCCGGCTACTCGGAGGCCCTCTTCGAGAACATGCTGCGCGTGGGCGGCGCCGAGTCCCCCAAGGTGACGACGCTGTCCGTGGAGGAGGACCACACCACGTACCTGCTCACGTGGAAGGAGCGCTGAGGCCGGGTCACTTCTTCGTCGCCTGGATGAAGCGCACCGCGTCCTGCATCGCGTCCAGGTCGGTGTGCCGGGACAGGTACATCTCCTCGCCCAGGAGGGAGTGGTAGATGGGCGGCAGCTCGCGGTGCAGCAGGAACGCGGGCCCCAGCCGCTTCACCACCTCGTCGTGCGAGTGCAGGTAGCGCCGACCGTGGCGCCTGGCGCTGTGACACACGTGGTAGCGCGGCGTGTAGCGGAAGTCCGCCACCGGGTCCCCCGTCATCACCCGCGCCCAGAGCCGGTACACGTCGATGTCGCACGTGTAGTTCATCATGTCCGGGATGAAGCCGCCGGGCGGCCGCAGGTTGGCCTCCAGCACCACGAAGCGGCCATCGGGCAGTCGGAAGAACTCCAGGTGGAACCAGCGCTCGCGCAGGCCGAAGGCGGCCACCACCTGACGGCCGAGCACGTCCAGCGCGGGGGGAATCTCCAGGTGGCTCCAGAAGGAGATGTCGCGCCGCTCCACCACCGTCTCCATGCCGCCGTCGCTGTACTCGTGGCTGAGCGTGAAGACGATGACGCCGTGGCGGTCCACGATTCCGTCGTAGGTGACGATGGTGCCGCGCACGAAGGGCTGCGCGACATAGGTCGTGGGCAGCGGGTGGGCCAGGGCCGCGTCCACGTCCGCGTCGCTCGCGACCTTGAAGGTGTTGGCGGCGCCCACGCCCACGTCGGGCTTGAGCACCAGCGGGTAGCCCACGCGCGTGGCGAACTCCTTCACCTGCGCCGCGTCGCGCACGCGGATGAGGTCCGGATGGGGCACGCCCGCCTGCTGGAACACCTGCGCCATGCCCGACTTCGAGCGCATGCGGTGGATGTCCGCGGGGTGGAGGCCGGGGACGTGGAAGTCCTCGCGCAGGCGCGCCTCGACCTCGAGCCAGGATTCGTTGAGCGAGTCGATGCGCTCCAGCCGCCCGTGCCGCCAGGTGAGGTAGCCCGCCGCCCGGGTGAGCGCGTCCTCGTCGTGCAGGCTGGGGACGAAGTAGTACTCGCGCAGCGAGTCGCGCAGCTCCTGGCGCAGGGACTCGTAGGGCGCGTCACCGATGCCCAGCACCGTCACGCCCCGCTCGCGCAGCGCGGTGACGAAGTGGAAGAAGTGGGACGGGAAGTGCGGAGAGATGAAGACGAAGTTCATGGCTCCTCGGGGCGACAGTCCCGGCTCTCCATGAACCATAGCGCGACGGGCGCCCACGCCCAGTTCCTTGTCGACGCCCTCCCGAGGCCAAAGGCGGCGGTAGGAATTACCGTCGCCGGGCGGGCCACCGGAGCGAGGGGACGCCCCCGAGGGGAATTTCAGCGCAGGTGCGTGAAGACGCGGGGCGAGGTGGGCCACAGCAGGTCCGGCGAGGTCAGCGTGCAGACGATGCGCATGCCCCCGGACCAGGGCACCCAGCCCGCCCCGAGCATCAGCCCGGCGGGGACACAGGGGCTGCGGACCATCGCCGAGCAGTGGGCTCCTCGCGCCGCCATGTCCCGCATGGCGACACGCAGGAAGCGCTTGCGCTCCTCGCGCGGCACCGACGCATCCAGCGCCAGGAGGTCGATGAGGGAGATGTCCAGCGCGCCCCGAGCGTTCATCTGGAGCGTGTAGGAATTGATCAGCCCTCGCACGGTCCCGTTGCGCTCCAGCACGAGGGTGCGAGGGATGTCACGGAACTGGAGCTGGTGGGCCAGTCGCTCCGCCGTGTAGCCGTACCCCAGGTTCACCTGCTCCATGGACTGCTGGACCAGCGCCATGCAGGCGGGCAGGTCCTCGGGGCGATAGGGGCGGATGCCGTGGGTGTCCAGGTCGACGGGCCGCCTCCGCGGCAGCCGGCTGACCAGGGAGAAGAAGGCGCGCTCAGGAGCGGACGACGCCCAGCGGGCCACCGCGGCCGGGTCGAAGACGTGCAGCCACAACCCCAGCGAGCCGAAGACCCGGGTGTGCTCCGTCCTCTTCCAGAAGCGCTCTCCCACCGAGCCGAGCCCCACACACCCCAACATCAGGGCCGCGCCGCGCTCACGCTGACGTGCCCCCATCTCCTCGACGAGCTTCTGGCCCAGGCGCTCGCCCCGGAACGCCGGGTCCACGCTCAACCAGCTCCCGTAGGTGCCTTCGACGTCCTGGCCCCCGAGCCGGAGCCTAAGCGGCTCCGCGAAGAGGACCCCCGCCAGCTTCCCGCGCACGTAGGCCCCCAGGCGATACTCGGCGGTGGCGAGCGGGTTGGCGAAGAGCCACCAGTCGAGCAGGCGCGGCTGGAAGTTCGTCAGCGGTCCCTGGGCCGCGTAGTGCTCTCCCCAGACGCGGTTGACGAAACCGGACGCGTCCTGGGCGTCCCCCTCGAACTTCCGCACCTCAACCATGGCGCTGCTCCCGGACCTCGGGGGTGACAGCGGTCTGCGCGGGGTGGGGACCGAACAGGTGCGTGAAGAGCGCCCGCGTCGGGGGCGTGAGCATCTCCCACGCGGGCACGTGGACGCGCTCCTGCGCGACAAGCACCTTGGCGTAGAGCGCCTCGTAGACGCGCTTCACGGTGCCCGGGGCGATGGCGTCCACGTCGAAGGCGGGCACCAACCCCACCAGCGTGTAGCCGCGGTCCTCGGCGTTGCGCTGTCCCAGCGGCGTCTTCAGCGTGGAGTAGTAGAGCACCACCTCCGCGCCGATGTTGCGCCCCACCACCTCCAGCGCCGAGGTGCCCAGCGAGCCGATGCCCACGCCCCGGCGCGACGGCTCGACGACGCCCAGCGCCGCGGAGAGCTGGAGCCCTCGCACGTTCCGCTCCAGCGTCAGCAGGCCGATGAGGTCCCCGCTCTTCTGCTCGCGACACACGATGGCGTACAGCGGCCGCTCGGGTGACTCGCCGCGCAGGTAGACCTCGCGCTCGTAGAAGGACGGATCCAGGTGACGGCTCTCCGTGCCCACACGGATGTCCGGGTACCACGTGGACAGCAGTGCGGTGAGCCGGGGGATGTCGTCTCGCGAGAGCTGCTCGGCCGTGCAACCCACCGGCGTATCCAGACCCGACAACATCTCCTCGAGACCCAACCAGCGCATCACGTTCATGCGGCGCCACGGTAGGGTCGCGCGGCGCTGAACCAAGCGCCCGGTACGTGGAAACCCGAGAGGCTGTCGCCAGGACGTCAGCGCGCTCCGGCAAGCGTGACGTGCTCCACAGCCCGCGCGTCACCGAGTGGGCAACCTCCACGTTCCCGCAGATGCACCCGCAGCGCGGTGTCGATGAAGCGACGCACGGATGCCTTCCGGGGTGCCCGTACGGCGGTCCCGACGCCTGGCGGAAAGGAGCCTCTCTCCTGTCTTCCCGGGCATCCTTCGCCCGGCGCGCGCGGGAGCGGGGGCATGACGACGGGGGGTGGACCGGCGTATGAAATGGGTGTCGGGTTCCCGCGTTGGGAACAGACAGTGAACGTCCGAGACACCTCTGGTGAGCCATCCATGATTCCTGGCGGACCCGCCATCTCCCCGCGCCCGCCCCAGCACGCGATGACCCCCGCGAAAGCGGCCTCACCGTGGAAGCTGCCAGTGGTGCTCCAGCCCCACCAGAACCTCCTGGCGAACTACCTGCTGGGCTCGCTGCTCGCGGGGCCGGGCTTCCCCATCCTCGCGCTCATCCGCTACTTCAAGTACCGCACGCTGCGCTACGAGCTGGACGAGGAGGGCATCACCATGCGGTGGGGCATCCTCTTCCGCCGCGAGGTGTCCCTCACGTACGCGCGCATCCAGGACATCCACCTGTCCAGCCACGTGGTGGAGCGCTGGCTGGGACTCGCGCGCATCCTCATCCAGACGGCCAGCGGCAGCGCCCAGGCGGAGATCACCATCGAGGGCGTGCAGGACTTCGAGGTGATGCGCGATTTGCTCTACTCGAAGATGCGCGGCGCGCGGGACACGAAGACGGACGCGCAGGCGAAGCCCGCCGCGCGGCTGCCCGGCGAGTCGGAGGCGCTGGCCGCCGCGCTGCGCGAGGTCGCCGCGGAGGTGCGCGCGCTGCGACAGGAGCTGGGCACCCACGCCGTCACCCCGGAGAAGACGAATGGCTGACGTGCCCCATGCATGGCTGCTGCGCTGGCTGAAGGTGCCCTCCGAGCGCCAGCTCCCCGAGGGCACGGTGCGGGTGTTCAACGCGGCGCCCGCGTACCTGAACTACCGGCGGGTGCTGCTCGCGCTCAAGCAGGTGGGCGTGCTCGCGGGCACGGTGGCGGGCTGGTTGTTCATCAGCCGCTGGGTGCCGATGATTCTCGACTTCCCGTACACCCGGCCGCTCATGTACGCGCTCGAGGCGTTCGTGTGGGTGGGCTACCTGGTGATGTTCCCGGTGAGCTTCTTCGTCATCCGGCTGGACTACGAGCTGCGCTGGTACGCGCTCACGGACCGCAGCCTGCGCGTGCACGAGGGCGTCACGTCGCTGCGCGAGAAGACGATGACGTTCGCCAACATCCAGCAGATCTCCATCCAGCAGAATCCGCTCCAGCGGCTGCTCGGCATCGCGGACGTGAAGGTGGAGACGGCGGGCGGAGGCAGCGGCGGGCGCTCCGGCGACGCGGACCTGGACCCGGCCGAGCACCTGCACGAGGCGCGCTTCCGGGGCGTGAGCGACCCGGAGGCGATTCGGGACGCCATCCTGGAGCGCGTGCGCCTGCACCGCGACGCCGGCCTGGGCGAGCCCACGGAGCTCGCCACGCGGCACGAGGAGCCCGCCGCCGTGGGGAGCACCGGGTCCCCCGTGGCCGCGGCGCAGGAGCTGCTCACGGAGGTCCGGGAGCTTCGGGGCGCGCTCGCCTCGCGCCGCGCGTCGTGAGCGTGGCGTCCTTGCCCCGTGCCGGGGTGCATGACTCCGGACATGGAGCAGCCCGGTCGACCCACCAGGGGCCGCCGGGCTGGCTTCATCCCTGCGACGCGGGTGATTACGCGTTCGGGCGGACCATCGTCACGTCGAACTGGCGGCCGACCACGTAGCCGTCGCGAGGACCGGCGCGGGTGAGGTTCCCCGAGTTGGGGTCCACGTAGAAGCGGTTGTTCGCGTTGGTGTCCGCACCGCGGCTCTGGTTGCGGGTCGCCGGGTCGTTGAACGTGTAGTAGGTGCGGCCCTGCGCGTCCGTGCCGCGGCCGGTGATGACCACGAAGTGGTCCGTGATGCCGTCCGCGTTGCCGACATTGCGGCCCGTCTTGTGGTTGACACCCACGACCACCGGCTTGCCCGCGGCCAGCTGCTGGTCGATGTAGTTGCGCCCACGCTCCGCCGCCGCGCGGTCCACGGTGATTCCGTTGGGGCCCTCGCTGGTGGCGACCTGGATGCGCTGGTCGACGCTCGTCACGTTGGCGCCGGCCTGGCGGGCCATCGCGGTGGCGGCGCGGAAGCACGCCTTGTCACCCGCGCGCTCCACCTGCGAGGCGTCGTACTGGCTGATCCACGGGGTGCGCGTCTGCACCGCGGCGCGGTCCGTGGCCGCCGCGACCTGCGCGGTGTCGTTCATGTCCGTGGGCGTCGCGCCCCCGGTCGTGGTGACGGGGCGCTCCGAGGACGGGCGCGGGCGGGGAATCGGCACGTTGTCCGGCAGCACCGTGTCCGACGTGGGACGCTCGGAGGCCGGGCGCGGCTGCGGGATGGGGACGTTGCTCGGCTGCGCCTGGTCGGTGTTGCCGGTGCGGTAGCCGCGCGCGTCGAGCGCCGACACGAGCGCCGTCTCGCGGCGCGTCTGGTCCGCGCGCAGGCGGGTCTCGCTGTGGTCGAAGCCCGCGGCGCGCAGGACGCCCTGGTCGTTGCGGTACGCGTTCACGCGCGCATCGATGAGCGAGTCGCGGGTGACGCCGCGCGGGTCCTGCGCCAGCTTGGGCATCTCGCGGTTGATGAAGTTCTGCGCGGCGCGAGGCGACTGGGTGTGCAGGTCGAAGAACGTGGACGCGAGCAGCGCGTTGTTCGGGTCCAGGCCCGCGGCGCGAGCGGCGCGCTCGTAGGCGGGGGTGGCATTGGTCAGCTCGCGGTTCCAGATCTGGTCCGCGTGGTCCGGCGAGCGCGCGCCGCCGCCCTGGTAGGAGAACGAGCCGCGGTTGTGCTTCGCGTTGCCCGGGTCCGTGTGGCCGCCGTAGCTGGAGGTGGTGGAGCCGTCGGGGCGACGGTTGCCCTCGGAGGTGCCGACGACGATGGCCGCCTCGGAGTTGGAGCCGCCGCGCGTGAAGGCGCCCAGGTCCTGGATGTTGCGGTAGCCGTTCTGCGTGCCGGACACGTTGGGGGAGGTGATTCCCGCCGCCGCCGTGGTGCCCGCGTCGAAGGTGTCGCCGGTCGTCTGCGTCGGCTGGCGGCGCAGGCCCTGGTTGTTCTGCGTGGACGCGGCCGCGTCGAAGCCGTCGCGCTGGCCGGGCAGGCGCAGGGTGGCTCCCGCGCGAATCTTGTTCGGGTCCGCCAGGTTGTTGAGCCGGGCCAGCTCGTCGACCGTGGTGCCCTCACGCTTGGCGATCTTGCTGAGCGTGTCGCGCTCACGAATCTTGTAGCTGCTGGGGTCGCGCTCGCGGTTGCTGACGTTCCTGACAGACATGTGGATGGCTCCCTATGAGGTCCGACGCGCCCCTCCCCAATGGCTGTCAGCCGGGAAAGCGCATCAACAGACGCCAAACGGATTTTCCAGATCACCCACCCAAAGTTGCGAACCCACCCAAATTCACCTTCCCCTACAGAGGGAAACCACGTGCTCCCGCACCCCCTGTCCGCCTGTTAATGCGGTGCATTATCTGGGGAATTCCGGACAGCCTGCGACCTGATTGCCACACTCAATTTTCAGCCTCACGACTATTTTTTGACCCAACCACCTGCAATCACTTGCGGGCGGAGTGTCTGTCCTGGCCGACAGTGAGTCTGTCTTGACGTCGACACTTCTCGGACAGGCGGGTCCCTGAGCAGTGATACTCAAAAGATTCGCCCAGGCTGAATCCGGCGTCGAGCACCCATGGGCGCATCAAGACGCCACAGCCAGCGACAGGTCCCGGCGATTCAATCCCATGACATTCAAAGTTTCCGACATCAATGAATGTCACGAAATAGTCAACCGGGACCGTCACGGCCCCAGTGGGGTTACTGGCAGTTCGCCGGCTCCCGGCACGAATACGTCCGGGTGACGCTGGCGCGGAAGCCGTCCGTCCGGTTGGGGCCCAGCGGGATGCACTGGCCCAGGGCGTCGGAGATGTTGCAGCCGCCCGCCGGGCAGTTCGCCGCCACCGTGGAGGTCAGGAGCGTGCGCGCCTGGGTCATCGCGGCGCCGCAGGTCGCGCCCTCTCCCGAGCGCGTCGCCGTGTAGCGCGTGGTTCCGCACGTACACGCAGGCGGGCAATAGGTGCGAATGCCATCACACTCCACCCAGCCGCCATTGTCCGGGCTGGAGGAGCACGTGCTCCCCGCCGACGAGCACGTCACGGGAATCCCGCTCGGACAGGACTGCTCCACGCTGCACAGCGCCGCCTCGGAGGACTCGAGCGTGCCCTGCTCCTCGCTCGGGTCCCCGGCATTGCACGCCGTCAGCCCAAACATCACGACAGCCACCGCGCTCAACATCACATGGGTTCGAAGGGTCATGCCCGGGACGCTAGAACCCTCCGTGAAGCCACATCAAGAACGGAAAGGTCTCCACACCCTCTCTACCCAGAGAGAGTGGGAGACCTTCCTACGCGCGGCCCGGCGCCCGCCGCTCAGTCCTTGGAGACGGGGCGGTAGCGGATGCGGTGCGGGTTGAGCGCGTCGGGGCCCAGGCGCTTCTTCTTGTCCGCCTCGTAGTCCTCGAAGTTGCCCTCGAAGAAGAAGGCCTTGCTGTCACCCTCGAACGCGAGGATGTGCGTGGCGATGCGGTCCAGGAACCAGCGGTCGTGGCTGATGACCACCGCGCAGCCCGCGAAGCTCAAGAGCGCGTCCTCCAGGCTGCGCAGCGTCTCCACGTCCAAATCGTTCGTGGGCTCGTCGAGCAGCAGCAGGTTGCCGCCGCTCTTGAGCATCTTCGCCAGGTGCACGCGGTTGCGCTCGCCGCCGGACAAGTCCTTCACGCGCTTCTGCTGGTCCTGGCCCTTGAAGGCGAAGCCCGCCAGGTACGCGCGGCTGGGGACCTGGCCCGCGCGGCCCAGGTCCAGGTGGTCCAGCCCGCCGCTGACCTCGTCGAACACGCTGTTGTCGCCGTTGAGCGCGTCGCGGCTCTGGTCCACGTAGGCCATCACCACCGTCTCGCCAATCTTCAGCTCGCCCGCGTCCGGCTTCTCCGTGCCCGTCATCATCCGGAACAGCGTCGTCTTGCCCGCGCCGTTGGGGCCGATGACACCCACGATGCCGCCCGGCGGCAGCTTGAAGCTCAGGTCGTCGATGAGCAGCCGGTCGCCGTACGCCTTGCGCAAGCCCTTGGCCTCCACCACCAGCCCGCCCAGGCGCGGCGCGGGCGGGATGATGACCTCGCCCGTGGCGTCGCGCTTCTCCTGGCCCTGGTTGAGCAGCTCCTCGTACGCGGCGATGCGCGCCTTGCTCTTGGCCTGACGGGCCTTGGGCGACTGGCGCACCCACTCCAGCTCGCGCTTGAGCGTCTTCTGCCGGTGGCTCTCCGACTTCTCCTCCAGCTCCAGCCGCTTCTGCTTCTGGTCCAGCCAGCTGGAGTAGTTGCCCTTCCAGGGCACGCCCTCGCCGCGGTCCAGCTCCAGAATCCACTCGGCCGCGTTGTCCAGGAAGTACCGGTCGTGGGTGATGCAGACGATGGTGCCCTTGTACTCCTTGAGCGCCTGCTCCAGCCACGCGACGCTCTCCGCGTCCAGGTGGTTGGTGGGCTCGTCGAGCAGCAGCAGGTCCGGCTTCTCCAAGAGGATGCGGCACAGCGCCACGCGGCGCTTCTCACCGCCGGACAGCTTCGTCACGTCCGCGTCCCCCGGCGGCAGCCGCAGCGCGTCCATGGCCATCTCGATGGTGCGGTCCAGCTCCCAGCCGTTCACCGCGTCGATGGCGTCCTGCAGCCGGCCCTGCTCGGCCAGCAGCTTCTCCATCTCCGCGTCGCTCATGGGCTCGGCGAACTTCGCGCTGACCTCGTTGAAGCGGTCCAGCGAGGCGCGAATCTCCTTCAGGCCCAGCTCCACGTTGCCCTTCACGTCCAGCGTCGGGTCCAGCTGCGGCTCCTGCGCCAGGTAGCCGACCTTGGCGCTGGGGTCCGGCTTGGCCACGCCGAAGAACTCCGTGTCCACGCCCGCCATGATGCGCAGCAGCGTCGACTTGCCGGAGCCGTTCGGACCGATGACGCCAATCTTCGCGCCAGGGAAGAACGACAGGTAGATGCCCTTGAGGATCTCCTTGCCATTCTTGACCTTGCGCAGGTCCTGCATCGTGAAGATGAAATTCTGGGCCATCTGGGGCTTCCTGCTCTGAGCGGGTGGGGGCTCGCGGATACCAGGGTGCAACAACGCACTCAAGGCGAGAGCGTCCCCCTCCCCGGCGGAAGTCCACTGCCCGCCTCACCTTCCCCTCTCCACCCCGCCGTGCTTGGCTCCCAGGCTCATCGCGTCCGGCACCCCGACCCACTTCGCACCCCCGAGGTCGCCATGCGGTCGATTCCCCTGTTCGCCATCCCCATGCTCCTGTGTGCCTGCGGAGGCCCCGAGGTCGCCCAGGACACGCCCGCCACCCCCCAGGGCGAGCAGCCTTTGACGACGCTCACCGCCACCATCAATGACTGCGCCATGCAGGGCTTCGGTCGCCCCACCTTCACGTGCGAGGGCGTCATCAGCGGCGGCATGCCGCCCTACAGCTTCAACTGGACCGGCGTCAGCAACGCCACCATCCTCACCATGATGCCCATGGGCGACGTGCTGTCGCGCGCCAACGGCCGCTGCACCGCCGGGCTCCAGGCCCACGTCCAGTTCATCGCCCGGGACCTCATGGGCACCACCGTCACCACGAACCTCTTCTTCCCCTGCACCGTGTGACAGGGCGCCCGGACGCGCTGTACCGCTGCCGAGGGGCGACGAGCCTCGCCGCCTCCTCGCGCGGTGAGGGTCTGGACGACACACCTCGTCAACCTCGAGCCCCCGCCGGTGTGCACAAGCCAAGCGCCCCGCCATCGAAGGTGTTACACGAGGCGCGCCATGTCGACCCACACCCCCGCCCTGGAGCTCCAGGGACTCACCAAGCGCTACGGTGACTTCACCGCGCTGCAGCAGATGGACCTCACCATCCGGGCGGGAGAAATCTTCGCGCTGCTCGGCCCCAACGGCGCCGGCAAGACGACGATGATTGGCAGCGTGTGCGGCCTGGTCCGCAAGACGGCCGGCACCATCCGCGTCTTCGGCCAGGACCTGGACCAGGACAACGTGGGCCCGCGCTACCAGGTGGGCCTCGTGCCGCAGGAGATCAACTTCGACCCGTTCTTCACCGTGGCCGAGTCCCTGCGCATCCAGCAGGGCTTCTATGGCCAGAAGCAGGACGAGGCCCGCGTGGACGAGGTGCTCACCGCCCTCAACCTCCAGGGCAAGAAGGACTCGCTCACGCGCGCGCTGTCGGGCGGCATGAAGCGCCGCCTGCTCATCGCCAAGGCCCTGGTGCACAAGCCCAAGCTCGTCTTCCTCGACGAGCCCACCGCGGGCGTTGACGTGGAGCTGCGCCGCGACCTCTGGACGTACGTGCGAAAGCTGGCCTCCGAGGGCACCACCATCGTCCTCACCACCCACTACCTGGAGGAGGCGGAGGAGCTGGCCGACCGCGTGGGCATCATCAACGAGGGCCGCCTGCTCATGGTGGAGGACAAGGCCACGCTCCTGCGCCGCTTCGGCGAGAAGCGCGTCGTCGTCAGCTTCACCGAGCCGCAGACCACCCTGTCGGAGGCCACGCGCCGCTTCACCTCGCGCCTGTCCGAGGACGGCCGTTCGCTCACCTACGTCGAGCGCGAGGGCGCCGCCCCCGCGGGGGAGCTGCTGCGCACGCTCTACGCCGAGGGGCTCCCCATCGCCGACGTGGAGACGCGCCGCTCGCGCCTCGAGGATGTCCTCCTGGAAGTCCTCCGCGGTCGTCCCTCGCCCCAGGCCGCCTGACCCCACCCCTTTCTCGCGCCCGGCCACGAGGACGTGCCCCGACAGGGCGACGCCTCGGGCCCGCGCCGCCATGACACCACCATGAACGTCCTCGGGATGCAGACGCTGTTCGTGAAGGAGGTCCGGCGCTTCATGCGCGTGCCGGGGCAGACGGTCCTCTCTCCGCTCATCAGCACCACGCTGTATTTCATCGTCTTCGGCTACTCCATCTCCGGCCGCGTCGCCGAGGTGGAGGGCTCGCCGTACCTGCACTTCATCGTGCCGGGCCTCGTCTTCCTCGGCATCGCCAACAACGCCTTCCTCAACAGCTCCTCGTCCCTGTTCATCACCAAGATTCAGGGCACCGTGGTGGACCTGCTCGTGGCCCCGCTCGGCCCCGGCGAGCTGATGGCGGGCTTCATTGGCGGCGCCATGGTGCGCGGCCTCGTCGTCGGTGGCCTCACCTGGGCCGTGGCCGGCCTCTTCACCGGCTTCAGCCTGGAGCACGCGTGGGTGGCCGCCTACTTCCTGCTCATCGCCTCCTACGTCTTCAGCGTGCTGGGCCTGCTCGCTGCCGTGTGGGCGGAGAAGTTCGAGCAGATCAACTTCTTCCCCACCTTCGTGATGCTGCCCCTCACGTTCCTGGGCGGCGTCTTCTACTCGGTGCGCGAGCTGCCCGCGCCCTGGAGCACCGTCAGCCTCTTCAACCCCATGGTCTACATGGTGGAGGGGCTGCGCTACGGCATGCTCGGCCGGAGCGCGTTCTCCCCCGCGCTGGGCGCCGGAATCCTCGCGGGCGTCGCGCTGGTGGCCACCGCCGCCGTTTACTTCGTGCTCCGTTCAGGCTACCGGATGAAGGCATGAGACCCACCCGGACCTTCACCCCATCACGTCAATGTGGGGTGACAGACGACTGGCCATTTCCCGCACGGTGAGAAAGGGAGATATCCTCCCGGACACATCATGGCGGTGCCATTCGGTAAGTACGAGTTGCTGCGGAAGATTGCGTCGGGCGGAATGGGCCAGGTGTTCCTGGCCCGTGAGCACGGCACGGGATTCGAGCGGCTGGTGGTCCTCAAGCTCATCCTCCCGCACCTGGCGGAGGACGATGAGTTCTTGTCCATGTTCCTGGACGAGGCCGGGCTGGTGGCCCGTCTCACCCACCCCAACCTCATCACCATCCTCGACCTGACGCAGATTGAAGGGCGTCACTGTCTCGCCATGGAGTACGTCCAGGGCGACGACGTGCGGCGGCTGGAGAAGTTCTCCCGGACCCAGGGCAAGCCCCTGTCGGTGGGGCTCATCCTGCGCATCATCGCGGACGCGGCCGCGGGGCTGCACTACGCGCACCAGGCAAGAGACCCACAAGGCCGGCCCATGCGGCTGGTGCACCGCGACGTGTCCCCGCAGAACATCCTGGTCGGCTTCGACGGCGGGGTGAAGGTCATCGACTTCGGTGTGGCCAAGGCGGCCACCAGCAGCGCCAACACCGCCACGGGTGTGCTGAAGGGGAAGTATCCCTACATGTCCCCGGAGCAGGCGAGTGGCCTGGCCATCGACGCGCGCAGCGACTTGTTCGCCCTGGGCGTGGTGATGTGGGAGCTGCTCACCGGCAAGCGGCTGTTCAAGGGCGACTCCGACCTGATGACGCTGCGGCTGGTGAAGGACTGCCAGGTGCCCCGGCCCTCGCAGTTGAACCCCAAGGTGCCGCCCGGCCTGGATGAGGTGGTGCTCAAGGCCCTGGCGCCCACGCCCGACGAGCGCTACCCGGACTGCGGCGCCTTCCGGCTGGCGCTGGAGGACTACGCGCTCAACCTGCGGCTGCCCACGAGCAGCGCGCACCTGTCCGCGTACCTGCGCGAGCTGTACAACGACCGCATCTCCACGGAGACGGACCCGGCGAAGCTGGACCAGCTGGCCGAGGACGCGGACCTGGACTCGCGCTCCAACTCGTCGTTGAGCGGCGTGGGCCCCGCCGCGCAGGGCGCGCGCACGTCCGCCTCGCGCCAGCAGCGCAACGTCACGCCGGGCACGCGCTCGCGTCAGGCCGTGGCCGCCGCGGTGGGCGGGCCGGTGGTGCAGGACCGCACGCGGGGCACCTCGCCCATGGAGCGAGTGGTGGAGCCCAGGCGCGTGCCCTGGGTGCCCGTCATCGGCGTGAGCGCGGCCCTGCTGGTGGCCGGCGCCGCCATCGTCTTCCTGCGCGGCCCCGCGAGCGTCACCCCGCCCGCGGAGAAGCCGCCCGTGCAGGCCGTGGTGGTGGAGCCGGAGAAGCCGCCCGCGCAGCCCACGAAGCCTGTGCCCGTGGAGCCGGTGAAGACGGTGGAGCTGCCCGTCATCACCGAGCCGCCCGGCGCCACGGTGAGCATCGCCGGCGAGGAGCGCGGCGTGACGCCCATGAAGCTGGCGCTGGAGAAGGGCGCGCCCATCGTGTCGGTGACGCTGGCGCTCGCGGGCTACGAGCCGGTGACGCGCGAGGTCTCCGCCGCGGACGACGAGCTGCGCCTGGAGCTGCGGCGCCAGGGCGGCAAGTCCCCTGGCACCACGAAGCGGCCGCCCGGGGGCACCCCGAGCGGCAACCTGGGCATCAAGACGGGCCGCTGACGGCCCGCCTCATGGCCTGGTGAAACTCAAGGGGTGGCCTGGGGCCGCCCCTTGTTCTTGGCGGGGGGGGTGGACGCGGCGCTCCTCGAGCCCCCCGTCCCCGCGCCCTTCGGCATCGCCGGGGGCTTGGGCTTGGCGAAGGCATCGATGAGGGGGATGCACAGCGTGGCCAGGTCGAGGATGGCCTTGTCGAAGTCCGTCTCCGGCGTCACCGTGGGCGCCAGCCGCAGCAGCCGGTCCGCCTCCACGGTGTGCTCGTGCCAGTCGACGCCGCCCACGTTCCCCGGCTTCTGGTCGCGCGCGAAGCGGACGATGGCGTCGAGCATGTGTCCGCCCCAGACCTTGTCCTTGTCATTCATGAACCCCTGGTTCGGCGGGCACAGCTCGGTCGTCCCGAGGAAGTACGGAATCTCCTGGCCGTGGGGCACGCCGTTCGGGCTGCGGGGGCGCAGCAGCTCCGTGGTGTAGTCGAAGGCGTAGCGCCACACCGGATTGCCGCGGGACGCGTGGAGCGTGGCCAGGTAGCGCGGCAGCACGGCGAACACGAAGTCGCGACACATCCTCCGGCCAATCTCCCGGTCCCCCAGCTCGGCCCCGTACAGCGCGCGAACCACGCCCGCGAGGCCACCGAGCTTCTCCAGGATGGTGCCCGGGTCGATGCCGAAGGAGGCCACCACGCTGGAGTCGTCGCTGGTGTTGCCGATGATGAGCGGCAGGTCCAGCTGCTCCCCGGCCTGGAAGGTCTCCCGGATGCCCAGGGGCAGCACGGAGTCTCCCGCGATGGGACAAGGGGCGTTGTTCACGTCCGACGGCAGCGGCCAGAAGCGCTCCGCGGCGATGCCGCGCAGCTTCTCCATGGAGACCTCGTGCCAGTCCAACCCCAGTCGCTGGGCGGTGGCCTCGCCGCAGTACCGGGCGTCCGCCAGGGGCTTCTCCGCGAGCACATACGAGCTCATCGCCACGCCCCGGTGGAACAGGTTCCGGTCGCGCATGAGCGGCGAGCAGTAGAGGGCCAGCACGCTCTTGGCGCCCGCGGACTCGCCCATCAGGGTGACGTTGCCGGCGTCACCGCCGAAACAGGCGATGTTGTCCTTCACCCACTCCAGCGCGAGCATCTGGTCCAGGAGCCCGAAGTTGGCCGGCCCGTTGGGCTGCTCCTCCTGCAGCTTCGGGTGCGCGAAGAAGCCCAGGTGGCCCAGGCGGTAGTTGAGGGTGACGACCACCACGTTCTTCATCGCCAGCGGCGAGCCGTCATAGGCCTCGAAGCGCGAGGCGCCGAGCACGAAGGCGCCGCCGTGGATCCACACCACCACGGGCAGCTTCGCGCCCGCGTCCAGCTTCGGCGTCCAGACGTTGAGGTGCAGGCAGTTCTCGTCCGGCTCACCGGGGTCTCCGCCGCCGCTCTCGATGCACGCCTGCCGCGACTGCATGGAGGCCGGCCCGTACTCGGATGCATCCAGGATGTGACGCCACGGCTGTGCCCGCAGCGGCGCCTTCCAGCGCAGGTTGCCCACCGGCGGCTGCGCGTAGGGAATCCCCCTGAAGACAAAGACCTTCCCCTCGACCAGACCCTGCACCTGCCCTTCCTTCGTGCTGACCACGGGCGACTTGCTGGCGCTCATTCGACTGGCTCCGTTTCTTGGATGACTGTCCATTCGGGTGAAAAGACACACGCCACCAGACTCCGACGAGACAGCTGCTCGCCGGGAAGCAAGGGCCCACACGCCGTGAATCCATCTGGATGCGCGGGCCGGGTGATAGGACTTCGGGACAATGCCTCGCAACCACTCATCCACGCGTGTCTCGTGGAACGGGCGCTGGAAGACAGACATACCTCGACACCCCTCCCCTGGGTCGCAGGCGGATGTCTCGGTGGCTGTATCGATGCGCCCTGGAGTCGGCGTGGGACAGGGCTTCGGAGGGCGCGGCCCGCACCGCCGCTCCCATCTGCGGGGGAGCGGCGGGGACACGCGCCGGCGGACGCGGGCCTAACGCTTGAAGTGGTCCGCGATGACGCTGGCCACGCAGCAGGTGAGCTTCTTGCCGGTGGGGATGTGCAGGAACTCGTTGGGGCCGTGCGCGTTGCTGCCCGGGCCCAGCAGGCCGGTGATGAGGAACTGCGCCTCCGGGAAGCGCTCGCCCAGCATGCCCATGAAGGGGATGGTGCCGCCCTCGCCCATGGCCATGGCGGGCCGGCCGAAGTACGTGCCGGACGCGGACTCCACCGCGCGCGACAGCCAGCTGGCCAGCGGCGGCGCGTCCCAGCCGATGCTGGCCTTGTCACCCTCGAAGGACACCTTGGCCTGGTACGGCGGGTCCTTCTCCAGCGCGTCCTTGAGCGCCTTCTGCGCCGCCTTCGGCTCCAGGCGCGGGGGGATGCGCATGGACAGCTTCACCGTGGTGAAGGGCCGCAGCACGTTGCCCGCGCTCTGCAGGGGCGGCAGGCCGTCCACGCCCGTCACCGACAGCGCCGGACGCCAGGTGCGGTTGAGCACCAGCTCCGCGCCGTCCTCGGACATGGGCTTCATGCCGGACACCCAGGGGAACTTGCCGAAGACCTCCTCGCCCAGCACCTTCGCCGCGGCGCCCGCCTGCTCGCGCCGCTCCTTCGGAATCTCCACGTGCAGGCCGTCCACCTTCACGCGGCCCGTCGACTCGTCCTCCACGCGCGAGAGCACCTGGCGCAGCACGCGGAAGCTCGACGCCACGATGCCGCTGGCGTCACCGGAGTGCACCCCTTCGGTGAGCACGTCCACGCGCAGGTTGCCGGCCACCATGCCGCGCAGCGACGTGGTCATCCAGAGCTGCTCGTAGTTGGCGCAGCCCGAGTCCAGGCACACCACCAGCGACGGCTTGCCGATGCGCGGCGCCAGCGCCTCGATGTACGCCGGCAGGTCGTAGCTGCCGCTCTCCTCGCACGCCTCGATGAGGATGACCGTGCGCGCGTGGCCCACGCCCTGCTCGCGCAACAGGCGCAGCGCCGCCAGGGACGCGAACGCGGAGTAGCCGTCATCCGCGCCGCCTCGGCCGTAGAGCTTGTCGCCCTCGCGCACGGGGGTCCACGGCGTCAGGTCCTCGCGCCAGCCCGTCATCTCCGGCTGCTTGTCCAGGTGGCCGTACATGAGCACGGTGTCGTCGCCCTTCGTGCCCGGCACCTCCATGTAGATGACCGGCGTGCGCTCACCGCCCTGCTCGTTCTTGAGGCGGATGACCTCCAGCGTGAGGCCGGGCAGGTGCGGGGCCTGCGCGCGGCACCACTCCACGATGAGCTGCACCGCGGCTTCCATGTGTCCGGCCTTCACCCAGTCCGGGTCGAAGGCGGGCGACTTGTTCGGGATGCGGATGTAGCGCTCGAGCGCCGGGAGGATCTCCTTCTCCCAGATGCGGTCGGAGGACTCGGTGGCGGTCTGGACGTTCAGGACGTTCATGGCCGCGATGCTGAGCACGGGAGGGCCCCCCTGTCGACACCGGCAAGGCCCCTCGCAAGGCCAGGACGCGCCGCCCTGATGGGGTCCATCGGCGCGCCTGTCACCCTCGCCCCCTTGGCGCCCGCACGAGGAAGCACCGCGTCAGCGCGCGGTGCCCCCACGGGACTTCACGGGCGGTCAGCCCCGCTTCGCATCCGCGTACCGAACGATGACGGCGCCGGGGCCGCGCAGCCGGAGCTTGCCGCCGGTGAGCGGGGAGGCCGACACGTCCCCGCCGAAGCGCGGCGCGTCGCTCCACAGCACCACCGTGGCGTCGGCGGGCACCGCGTGCTCCACCTCGCCGCGCAGGGCCACCAGCACCTGGAGCACCTGGCCTCCACCGCGCCGCTCCAGCACCAGCGCGTCCGGGCCCACCGCGTAAGCGTCATAGGCGCCCCGGCGCGCGTCCGTGAGCGCGGGGTCCGAGGCGCGCAGCGCGAGCAGCTCGCGGTACAGGGCCAGCACGCCCGCGTGCTCGGGCCGCTGGGCCTCGCTCCAGTCGAGCCGCGAGCGCGTGAAGGTGGCCTCGGCCTGCGGGTCGGGGACCTCCTCGCCCGCGAAGCGCGAGAAGCCGGCGAACTCGCGACGGCGCCCCTCCGTGACGAGCCGCCCCAGCTCTTCGTTGTGGTCCGTGAAGTAGAGGAACGGCGTGCTCGCGTTCCACTCCTGGCCCATGAAGATGAGCGGCGTGTACGGCGACGCGAGCAGCAGCGTGCTCATGGCGCGGAAGGCCGCCGGGGACACGTCGTGGCCCAGCCGCTCGCCCAGGGGGCGGTTGCCCACCTGGTCATGGTTCTGGATGCAGTACACGAAGCGCCAGGGCTCCAGCCCCTCCGCCTTCGTGCCGCGCGCGTGGCCCAGGTTCTTCGACGGCTGGCCCTCGTAGAACCACCCCTTCACCAGCGTGCGCGCCAGATCCTCCGCGCTGCCTGTGTAGTCCTGGTAGTAGCTCTCCGAGTCCCCCGCGAAGGCGCGGCGCATCTGGTGATGGAAGTCATCCGCCCAGACGCCGTCCAGTCCATGGCCGCCCTCGGACGCGGGCCGCATCAGCTTGCGCTCGTTGCGCTCGTCCTCGGCGATGAGCACCACGTGGCGGCCCGGGGCGCTGGCGCGGGCCCGCTCGGAGATTTCGGTGAGCAGGTGCGGCGTGCCGTCGTCGACGATGGCGTGCGCCGCGTCCAGGCGCAGGCCGTCCAGGTGGTAGTCGCGAATCCACATCTCCACGTTGGAGAGCACCATCTCCCGCACGAAGCGGCTGTGCTCGCCGTCGTAGTTCACCGCGTCGCCCCACGGCGTGTGGTGGCGTCCGGTGAAGTAGTGCGGCGAGAAGGCCCGCAGGTAGTTCCCGTCCGGACCGAAGTGGTTGTAGACGGCGTCCAGCACCACCGCGAGCCCCGCGGCGTGCGCGGCGTCCACCAGACGGCGCAGCCCCTGGGGCCCTCCGTACACCTGCGCTGGCGCGAAGAGGTCCACGCCGTCGTAGCCCCAGTTGTGACGGCCCGGGAAGCTCGCCACCGGCATCAGCTCCAGCGCGGTGATGCCCAGCTGCTTGAGTTCGGACAGCCGGGGGATGAGCGCCTCGAAGGTGCCCTCGGGCGTGGCGGTGCCCACGTGCACCTCGTAGAGGACGAGCGAGCGGGGCTCCACGCCCTTCCAGCCCGCGTCCGTCCACGCGAAGTCCGCCGTCACCACCTCGGACGGGCCATGCACGCCCTCCGGCTGCGAGCGCGACCACGGGTCCGGGAAGGGGCCCTCCCCGTCCACGCGCAGCTTGTAGCGCACGCCCGCGCCCTGCCCCTCCAGCACCGCGCCGAAGCAGCCGTCCGCCTCGGGCGTCATGGGCAGCGCGCGTCCCGGCGCGCCCTTCGCGTCGAACAGGACCACCTCGACCCGCGAGTGGCTGGGAGCCCAGACCCGCCAGCGCACCCGGGGGCCCGCCTCCACCCATGCACCCAACGAAGAGGTTTGCGACGGCTTCACGTTCCGCTTCTCCGACAGAGCACCCATGAGGGGCATCCCTGTAATGCGCTCGGGCCTCCCTGGGGAGCACTTGCGCGCGTGGATATCCGACCGTCCCGCGCGGATGTTCACGGGTGGGCGTTCCCGCCCGACACGGGGCCACCGCTCGTCCGCCTCAGTGCAGCGTGGGCTCGCGGTGCAGGAGGAAGGGGATGATGACGTGGCGTAGCAGCGGCAGCTCCAGGTGCGTCATCGCCAGCAGCGTGTGCCCCTCCAGCCAGCGCACCTCGTCCACGAAGGGACGCCACTGCCAGCCGGCTCCGCGCGCGTACTCCACCTGGAGCGAGGCGCGGCCGTCCACGCGAGAGCGTCCGTCGCGCAGCACCAGCGGCACGGAGCGCACGAGCCCGCCCTCGCGCCGCACCAGGTTCACCCCGTCGCGCCCGCCTGGCGCGAAGTCCTTGCCCCACCAGCCGCGCAGGCCCAGCAGCCCCAGCCCCCAGCGCAGCACGCCCTGGAACCAGGCGGGCCCCAGCAGCTCTCCCCGGTAGCGCCCCGGCAGCGTGTCGCGCGCGGGGGTGGGCAGCGCGCGGAACAGCGCTCGCCACTCCCCGTACCGGCGCGGCTGGGTCACGGGCACGAGCGAGGGCAGGGACAGGGATGGGAGGCTCATCCGCCAACGCTATGCAGCCGGGCGCCAGGTGCCCGCGCGCACCTGCTCGTCCGCCCTCCCGGGGGCTGGGCGCCGGGCGTCCCCGCTCGCGGGGGACTCGAAGTCGCCGGGCTGCTTGTGGACACCCCGGGCGGCCAGGATGATGCGGCCCCTCGGGTCCGGGGTCTTCCGGCCCGACGCCCTCGGAGCCGTCCTCGATGACCGTCGTCCGCCATGGCCTGGAGCCCCGGCCCTCCCCCCGCGGCGAGGACGTCGCCGAGCGGGTCGCCGCCATCGAGGTCCTGTCCCCGCGCGAAATCGACGCGCGCCTCACGGACCTGGGCTACCGGGGCCAGCCCGAGGCGCGCCGCGCCGCGTCCGTGCTGGCCTACCGCCACCTGCGCCGCATCCGCCGCCTCCACCTGGAGGGGCTCGCCCCCGAGCCGGGCATGCGCGACAACTGCCTGTTCCTGGGCCCCACCGGCTCCGGCAAGACGTTCCTCGTGGAGCTGCTGTTCCGCGAAATCCTCGCGGTGCCCACGGTGCTGGCGGACGCCACCCAGTTCTCCGAGACGGGCTACGTGGGTGACGACGTCAACACCCTGCTGTCGCGCCTGTACGAGGTCGCCGACCGCGACACCGAGTGGGCCGCGTGCGGCGTCATCTGCATGGACGAGTTCGACAAGCTCGCCACCAGCCGCTCCGACAGCCGCTTCGCGGGGCAACAGACGACGAAGGACGTCAGCGGCTTCGGCGTGCAGCGCAGCCTGCTGCACCTGTTGTCCGCGGCCCACGCGGACTTCCCGCCGGACTTCGGCTTCACCAGCCGGATGCCGCCGGACTCGATGGAGATGGCGTGTGTCACCTTCATCGCCTGCGGCGCGTTCAGCGGTCTGCGCGCGACGGCCGAGGGCATGGCGCGCACCGAGCGGCTCGGCTTCGGCCGCGAGCCCCGCCGCGAGCCCGGGGAGTCCATCGCCACCGCCGTCACCCAGGAGCAGCTGGAGCAGACCACGGCCTTCGCCCGCTACGGCTTCATCCCGGAGCTCATCGGCCGCTTCAACCGGCTGGTCTCCTTCACCCCGCTGGACGCGGCCACGCTGGGCGACATCCTCCAGCAGAACGTGCTGCGCGCGTACGAGCGCGAGTTCGAGCAGGAGGGCCTGCGCCTGCACGTGGAGCCGGCCGTGCGCGAGCACGTGGTGGCCGGCGCGCTCAAGCGCGAGACGGGCGCGCGCGGCCTGCGCACCACGCTGGCGCCGCTGTTGGAGCAGGCGGCCTACGAGCACTTCGGACGCCCGGACGCGGCCTCCACCGTGCGGCTGGTGTTGGAGGGCGACACGGTGCGCTCCCTCACGGAGTAGCGCCCGACGCTCCCTCCCCCACCAGGCGGGGAACCGGGCCCGGCCTCCATGCGGCCCGCACGCACCTTACGGTTTGAGCGGGAACACGAACACCGGAGGGTCGCACACATGGCGCACACGGACCACACGCGAGAGATTCCCCGGGAGGGCTGGGCGGACTACCTGGCGCTGCTCAGCAACATGGAGAAGGAGCAGCCCGTCCGCATCGAGGTGGAGGGGATGGAGCTGGGAGACCAGCCGCTCGCCTCGGGGCTGCCGTTGGTGGAGATCAGCCTGGAGGAGAAGGGCAGCGACCGGGGCGTGGTGGAAATCATCGTCGGCGGCCCCGGCGGCGAAATCACCCACCGCATCCAGAAGCCGGACCACATCTACGCGGACGAGAGCGAGAGCGGCGAGCTGGAGTGCCTCGACATCGAGAGCAGCGAGGACAACACCAAGACGCTCATCTACTTCGGCCAGGCCACCACGGCCGGCGCGCGCAAGATGGATTGAGCCTGGGAGGGCGCCCCCCCGCGCCCATATCAGAAAGGCCGGAAGGCACCCCCCTCCGCGGGAGAAGGAACCTTCCGGCCTGTGGCCTTCACCCATCCCCGCCGTCACGACGGGGACAGGTGGTCGGCCGGTGCTTCAAGCCAGGAATCACGGGTACAGCGCGCGGGCGCCCTGCTTGTCCAGGGTGGTGAGGATGAGGTCACCGGTCTGCGTGCCGTTGCACTGCGGGTAGTGCATGACCGAGGAGCGGTCATAGGACGTCAGCGCGCGCCAGTTCGCATCCTCGTAGCAGCCGCTGGCCGAGGAGCGGGTGTGCTCGTGGCGGAAGCCCAGCACGTGGCCCAGCTCGTGGCGGATGATGCCCGCCAGCGTCCAGGGCGCGATGCTGCCGAAGGCCGTGTTGTCCACGAGCACGTTGCGGCCCGAGCGGCCCGAGTTCGGGAAGAACGCGCGCGCCAGGTACTGGCCACCGGAGTTCACAGGACGCACGTCGAACAGCACGCCCGACTGGGACGCGGTGCAGCTGGCGTCATAGTTGGTGCTGTGGATGAAGTTCACGCTGGCGGTGGCCTCCCAGGCCGCCGTCGCGCTGTTCATCGCCGTCACCATCTTCGCCTTGTTCGTGGTGCCGAAGGTGTTGCTGATGCAGTAGGTGAGATTGCCCTTCTGCGCGGAGCTCCACTTGATGTCGCCCGCCGCGGTGCCGCCGCTGTTGTACACGGCCAGCCCGTCCTGGGTCTTGCCATGGTCCGCGACCACGTTGTTGTCGTAGTAGGCGCGCAGCTCCGCCTCGCTGTCCACGGCCTGGTCCATGTCGAAGATCCACTTGCCTTCCGGATCCTGCACGGCGCCCGCCTTGAACTCCTCCCACGTCATCTTCGGCGCCAGCGTCTCGGCGCTCTCGGGACCACAAGCGGAACCCAGGAGCGTCACACCAGCCAGCAGCGCCATGGAGCGGAACTTGAGCATCGGTCTTTCCTCGGAAACACACGACTGCGGGGGATGCGCCGCCCCACCTGGTCCCTCCACCAGCCGCGGCAACGGCGCGCCCCGGCCTTGAGCAACTGTCGGGCCAACGACGCTCGCATAGCTGTATAGACTGTTTTTCGAGCACAAACTGGATAATCCGCACTCCAGGTCAAAATGGACTGACTGTAAATGGACCTGACAAAGCCCGGTGGAAGTCAGCGCGGCTGTGAGGGTTTTCGTTTCGCGCCGGGACTGTTCGGGAATCAGACAGTTCTGTCTGCGAATCAGTCAGTCGCCCAGGGGCTGTCGGAAACCGGGTCAGGGCTTCCCCGCACACGCTTGGGGGCGCAATCAGCCAGGCACCATGCAATCACCGCCGGAGTGCGTCAAGCAGATGCGGCGCGGCAGGCAGCTCGCGGCGCGCTGCGCCGTGGCGTCGTGTATAGCCGAGGGCGTCGTGAGCCCTCTTCCGTTCGACATGGCGTGGTGGCTGTCCTGGCTGGAGGCGGTGTGGCCGCACCTGGCGGCGGGGCTGACGGTGCTGGTGAGCGTGCTGGCCAGCGCGCACGTGGTGCTGCACAAGCGGGACGTCCGCGCGGCGGTGGGCTGGGTGGGGCTGGTGTGGCTGGTGCCGGTGCTGGGCGCGGCGCTGTACCTGGTGCTGGGCATCAACCGGATTCGGAGGCGCGCGCGCTCGCTGACGCCCCGGCGTGGGCACGGGATGTTCCCGCCCATCCGCGGGGTGGAGGCGGTGGTGGCCGAGGGCGTGTCGCGGGTGAAGCCGGAGGCCGCGCACCTGGCGCCGCTGGCGCGGCTGGGGGACGCGGTGCTGCACCGGCCGCTGTTGCCGGGCAACCAGGTGACGGTGCTCGAGTCCCGCACGGACGCGTACCCCGCCATGCTGGAGGCCATTGCCCGGGCGAGGACGTCCATCTCACTGTGCAGCTACATCTTCGACAACGACGTGGCGGGCCGGCACTTCGCGGGGGCGCTGGGTGAGGCGGTGCGGCGCGGGGTGCAGGTGCGGGTGCTGGTGGACGCGGTGGGCGCTCGCTACACGTGGCCGACGATTCTGGGGCGGCTGTCGCGCGAGGGCGTGACGGCCGCGCGCTTTTTGCCCTCGCTGATGCCGTACCGGCTGCCGTTCATGAACCTGCGCAACCACCGCAAGATATTGGTGGTGGACGGACAGGTGGGCTTCACCGGGGGCATGAACATCCGCGAGCACTTCTGGCCGGGGGAAGAGGCCGCGCGGGATTTGCACTTCAAGCTGGAGGGCCCGGTGGTGGCGCAGTTGCAGGAGACCTTCGCCGAGGACTGGGTGTTCACCACGCGCGAGCGGCTGAGCGGGGACGCATGGTTCCCGGAGCAGCATGAGGTGGGGGCGGTGCTGGCGCGGGTGGTGCCGGACGGGCCGGACGAGGACTTCGAGACGCTGCGCACGGTGCTGCTCGGGGCGCTGTCCACCGCGCGGGCGTCGGTGCGAATCGTGACGCCGTACTTCCTACCGGACGCGGTGCTCATCACCGCGCTCAACGTGGCGGCGCTGCGCGGGGTGCGGGTGGACGTGGTGCTGCCGCGCAAGGGCAACCTGCCGGTGGTGCAGTGGGCGAGCACCGCGCAGCTGTGGCAGGTGCTGGCGGACGGGTGCCGGGTGTTCCTCACCGAGCCCCCGTTCGACCACACCAAGCTGATGGTGGTGGATGGCGAGTGGGGCCTCATCGGCTCGGCGAATTGGGATCCGCGCTCCTTGCGGCTCAACTTCGAGCTGAACGTGGAGTGCTACGACGCCGGGCTGGCCCGGCGCCTGGACGCGGTGGTGGACGAGCGGCTGTCGCGTGCGCGGCCCCTCACCCGTGAGCAGGTGGACGCGCGGCCCCTGCCCATCCGGTTGAGGGATGGGCTGGCCCGGCTGTTGTCCCCGTACCTCTGAGGCACGCGCGCGCTACAGCAGCACGCGGCGCACCTTCCAGAAGGCCTCCTTGGCGGTGCGGAAGGCCTGCGAGTCCGACGGCAGGAACGAGCGCAGCAATTCCGCGGACTGCGTCTGGAGCGGCCGCACGCAGTGCGCCTCCACCTGGCCGCGCAGGAAGCCCACCGGGTCCCTGCGGCGGTACTCGGAGAAGTACGTGCGCAGCTCGTTGCGCGTGCGCGCCTTGCCGTTGTCCGCGTACTTGGCCACGTAGGGGCTGAAGTCGGGGTAGAGCCGGCCCTCGCCGAAGTCGCCGTGCAGCGTCGTCTTCATGAAGTTGCCGATGAGCAGGTCATCGAAGACGCTGTAGCGCACCGCGGTCATCAGCGAGTTGCGCGGGGCCTCGAAGGTGATGCCCCGGCGGAAGCGGCGACGGTGGAACTCGATGACGTGGTCCTGGCCGCCCACGCGGAAGCGCAGGAAGTCCAGCACCGAGCCCAGGTGCTCGATGGCGCCGAAGTACTGGCGCAGCATGCGGGACTCGTCGGCCTCGAGCATCTCGCCCCAGTCGTCGCCGAACTCCTTCGGGTCCACGGGCGTCAGGGCGCGCTCGGTGGGGCGGATGAGCCGCACGTCATCCTGGGCGAAGTCCACCTGGACGAAGGCGGGCATGAGCGAGCACGTCGGGGACTCGAAGCCGCGCGAGTAGTCCTCCAGCGTGGTGGTGTACTCGGAGGCCCAGATGCT
Source organism: Myxococcus fulvus (assembly GCF_900111765.1). The sequence continues at coordinate 469,983 of NZ_FOIB01000001.1, read as the reverse complement.
GTCGGCGCGCTGGTACTTGTGCATGGAGCTGAAGGGCACGAAGTAGCGCGCGCCGTAGAACTCCGCCTGCCGGGCGATGGTGCGCCCCACGGGCGTCTTCGCCGCAGCGTAGGGCGCGATTCGCTGCCCGTCCTCGGTGAAGTAGTTGATCATGTCCGCGTCGCCGTAACCGGACAGGGCCAGCAGGTAGGACTGGTCATACCGGCGCACCATGCCGCGCACGAAGCGGCCCCAGCCCCGGTCTCCCGCGTCGTTGAGGTTGACGAGCAGCCGCCCGCCCACGTCGACGAGCAGCACCGCGTCCTGGTTCATGTCGGGGATGCACATGACGCGGATGCGCGGCGACAGCTGCGTCCACACGCGGTCCACCAGCACGTGCACGTTGAAGCCCTGCTCGCGCAGGTCATCGCGGATGCGGCCGCCGAAGTGGTTGGGGACCAGGATGGTCAGCTCGCGCAGCTTCTCCAGGGACTCGGGGCTCAGGTGGTCCGGGTGCCCGTGGGACAGCCACGCGTACTGGCAGCGCTGGATGTTGTCGCGCTGCTCCTCGGGGATGTCATGGGACAGCGTCCAACTGCCGAAGTACGCGGCACCGTGAGTCCACGGGTCGGTCACCAGCACCGGTCCGTTGTCGTGGCAGATGAGTGTGGCGTTTCCGATTGTCTCGAATCCGAGTTCCATCTTCCGCTCCCCCCTCAAGCCCGCGGTTGCTCGCCATCGCGGACACTGGCCGGAAGGTGACGCGCAACGGGGGAGAGACCCACTGCCCCCGCGTGCAGCGAAAAGGACTGCGCGCCCGGCAGGCTGCCCGAGGCCCGGTGGAGGAGAAGATGTTTTCTCCGGGCACGGCGTCGGGCACGCCCTCACGCGGAGACGGCGCGGCACGGGCAGGGCGCGATGGAGCCTCGCGAGGAGTCTCCGCGAGCGAGGGACACACCGGCACGGGTGACAAGTGCACGGCGCGGGCGGACTGGTCGACCGCCCTCGCGCGAGAGGAGGCAGGCACCCGCGTCCGCGTCGACGATGTTCGCGACTGGAGACACCAGGACCTCCCGGGTCGAGACATGACTCGGGAGAGGCACGGCGCTCGGAGCAGGCACCCAGGCGCGAGCCCCGCTCCGAGGGTGGGAGTCCCTCAACCCTTGCGAGCCACGAGCGAGAGAATCTGGGAGCCGTAGCGCTCTGTGAGCGCGGGCCCCACGCCGTGGACGGCCATCAGCGCGGCGCCGTTCTCCGGCCGCGCGGCGGCGATGGCGCCCAGCACCCGGTCCGTGAGGATGCGGAACGCGGGCACCTTGCGCTTGCGAGCCTCGGCGAGCCGCCACGCCTTCAGCGCATCCACGAGCCCCGCGGGTGCCTCCTCCTGCGCCACCCCACGGCTCCGCGAGGCGCGAGCCCCCCGCGCCACGGGCTCCTCGGAGGTACCTCGCCCCACGGGGATGCGGGACTCGGGGGACAGCGCGGTCCTGGACGCATTCCACGAGGAGCGCTGCTCGAAGTCGTCCGAGGGAGAGGAGGCCCGCCACTGTCGGCCACCCGCCTCGCTCCGGCTGGAGCCCGCGCGTTTCTTCGTCGCGCGCCTGGTCGTCTTCCCGCGCTTCTTCTTGGAGGCCTTCTCCAGCGCCAGTGGCAGGAAGACCTGCTGCGGGTCCACCACGCGCGTGCGGCGGCCCTCGTCCGTCAGCGACAGGCGCTGGAAGGAGATGACCTGCCCGTCCTTGTCGAACGAGTCGACCTCCAGCCGCGTCAGCCCCGCGCGCACGAGCCCACCCACCAGCCGCTCGAAGTCACGCCGGGGCAGCGCGTCCCCGAACAGCTCCCGGTGCAGTCGCCCGGTGGCCTGTCCATCCCGCTCCTGGAGGGACTCCAGGATGCGCTCGAGCCAGTGTCGCTCGGACGCCGACGGCTCGGCGAAGCGCAGCGTGGCGCACGACTCGGGCGAGCACACGTCACACAGGCCGCACGCCTCACCGGAGTCCTGGGTGTCGCCGAAGTGGGAGACCAGCTGCTTCATCCGGCAGCCGTGGGCCTCCGCGTAGCGCCCCATCTGCTCCAGGTGCAGGAGCTTGCGCTCGCGCTGGGCGTTGTACGCCGCGGACCAGTTGGGACGGCCGCGCCGCACCGTCTCGTCGGGTGTCATCACCACGCCGCCGTGAATCCAAAGCTGTTCGAGCGCCTTGTCGAACACCTCCGGGTCCGTGCGCACGCGGCCCTGGAGCGACGGCTTCGGCTCCGGCTCCATCGCCGTGGACTGGAACAGGCGCTCCAGGACGTACGCCTCGGGGTAGTCGCGCTTGTGGAAGAACTCGTGCGTGCGCCGGTCGATGTACGAGTGCAGCAGCACGGCGCGAGACGGCTTCCCGTCGCGGCCCGCGCGCCCCAGCTCCTGGTAGTAGCCCTCCAGGCTGGCCGGCAGCGCGGCGTGGATGACGGTGCGGACATCCGGCTTGTCGATGCCCATGCCGAAGGCCGTGGTGGCGACGATGACCTCCAGCGAGCCCCCGAGGAACTCCGCCTGGACCTTGTCGCGGTCTCCCGGCGGCAGGCCCGCGTGGTACGCGGCCGAGGGGAAGTCCCCCGCGAGCAACTCCGCGAGCTGCTCGGCGTGCTTGCGCGTGGCCGCGTAGACGATAGCGGGCCGGTTCTCCTCGTCCTGGAGCAGCCCATGGATGGCGTCTCCGCGCGCGCCGGGGTTCAGCTCGCGCACCTCGATGGCGATGTTGGTGCGGCGGAAGCCGTGGATGAAGGTGCGCGCCTTGCCGCCCGCGCCCAGCAGGCCGAGCTGCTGCACGATGTCCCGCTGCACGTCCGGCGTGGCGGTGGCGGTGAGAGCCACCACGGGCGCGGGACGGAGCAGGGGCAGCCGAGCCCCGAGCAGTCGGTAGTCGGGGCGGAAGTCATGGCCCCACTGCGAGATGCAGTGCGCCTCGTCGATGGCGATGAGGGTGGGAGGGCGCCGCGCGAGGAACTCCACGAAGCCCGGCACGCCGAGTCGCTCCGGCGCGATGAACAGGAAGTCGAGCTTCCCCTCCAGGTAGTCGAAGCACACCTGTCGCGAGGTGGCGCGGTCCCGGCCGGAGTGGATGCGGTCCGCCGCGAAGCCGAGCGACTGGAGCCGCAGCACCTGGTCCTCCATCAACGCGATGAGCGGACTGACGACGATGGTCGTCCCCGCTCGCGCCAGCCCCGGGAGCTGATAGCAGAGCGACTTGCCCGCGCCCGTGGGCATCACGAGCAGCAGGTCCTCGCCGGCCGTGGCCGCGCGGCACACGGCCTCCTGGTACGGACGGAAGTCGGAGAACCCGAAGGCCTCCTTCAGGAGCGGTCGGAGCCGGTCCGGAGGCGTGGGAGCGCGAGGAACCCGCTCGGGGCGGCTGCTCGTCGACACGGAGACCCCGCCCCGCGAGGAGCCCGGCCCACGAGACACGCCTGTGTTGAACGAGCCCTGCGCGCTCGTCCTGCGAGGCGCCGACACCACGGCCGCGTCCGAGAACCCCGCACTTGGTGAGGAGCGCGAGCCGGCGGAAGCCTCCGCGCGCCAGGCCCCTCCACCGTCGTCACCACCAGGCGAAGTGCCTCGCGCCGTGCGACGAGCAGGCTCCAGCTCCAAGGCGCCACCGCCGAACGAGGCGGGAGTTCCAAGCGAGGCGTTCCGCGGAGAGCCACGGCCTGCCGTCGCGAAGTCGCCATCAATCCCCGTGGAGCCACCGGGCGAACCAGCGCGTCCACCACGCCGAGCGTTACCACTCGCGTCCGCGAAGGCACCCTCGAGTCCCGCGGAGCCACCAGCCACGCGGGTGCGTTCCTGCCGCCGGGCACCACCGTCCGCCGCCGCATCCGCGAAGTCGCCTCCACGTGAGGCCTCATCCCTCGATGCGCCAGTGAACGAGCCCGTCGAGGTACGTCGTGCGTCACCACCCGCGTCCAGCGAGCCCCGTGAGAACGAGGTCTCTGTACGACGCTCCGTCCCCATCGTGCCGCCCCACCCCGGAGCCTGCACCTCGGCACCCGGGCGCGCTGCCCCGCCCCAGCCTCCAGTCACCGCCCCACCCTCGTGAGCCACCGGCCCACCGCGCCCACCCGAGACACCCGCGCGCACCGGCCCCGAGGGCCCCTGCCCCACCACCTCGATGACGTACTTCTCGATGCCCCGGATGAACTCGTCGAGCTGCCCCTCACCCCGCTCGATGCGCTGGAGCCACGCCTCCCACTGGCCCGTCATCGCCGGCGTCTTCACGTCCGGGTGCACCACGTGGATGAGGTGCAGCCCCTTCTCCGTCGCCTCCAGCACCTTGCCCTTGCGGACCAGGTACTCGCGGTCCAGCAGCACCTCGATGATGGACGCGCGCGTGGCGGGCGTCCCCAGCCCCGTCTCACGCATCGCCTCCGCCAGCTCCTTCTCGTCCAGCAGCCGGCCCGCCGTCTCCATCGCCGTCAGCAACGTCGCATCCGTGAAGCGCGGCGGCGGACGCGTGCGCTTCTTCACCGCCTCCACGTCCTCCACCGTCTGCGGCTGCCCCCGCGCCAGCCCCGAGGGCAACGACTGCGAGTCATCCTCCGGCTCCGCCTCCTCATCCCCCTTGCGCGCGTCCGACTTCGGCTTCGGCGCCTTCTTGCCCCCGCCGATGTCCAGCACCTTCCAGCCGATGCGCTCCACCTGCGTGCCCGTGCTCTGGAAGCGGTCCACCACCGGCACCGCGCTCTTCGGCCCGGGCGACGTCACCGCCGTCACCACCGTGGTGACGCGCCACACGTGGTCCTCGTGCCACGCCTGCAACAAGCGCCGGCACACCAGGTCGTAGATGCGCTGCTCGTCCGAGGACAGGCGCAACCCGTGCGGCGACGTCGGCGTGGGGATGATGGCGTGGTGGTCCGTCACCTTCCCATCGTCCACGTAGCGCCGCCCCAGCGGACGCACGCCCGTGCCCGGCGCCAGGTCCTCCTCGTAGGGCCCGCGCACCGTGCCCACCACCTCCGGCAGCATGTCCGCCACCGTCTGCGACAGGTGCCGGCTCGACGTGCGCGGGTAGCTCAAGAGCTTGTGCTTCTCGTAGAGCGCCTGCGCCACCTCCAACGTGCGCTGCGCGCTGAAGCCATACAGCCGGTTCGCGTGGCGCTGCAGCTCCGTCAAGTCGTAGAGCAGCGGAGGCGCCATCTTCTTCTCCTCCGCCTCCAGCGATTCGATGGTCGCCTGCCCCCGCTTCACGCGGTCGATGATGGCCTGCGCCTCCACCCCGTCCGCGTCCAGCCGGCGCGCCTCGCGCACGCTCTCGAAGCCCGGCGGAATCACCGGCTTGCCATCCGGCCCCGAGCGGAACCACATCCCGTCGTACCGCGCGCCCGGCGCCACGTCCTTGCTCCGGGGCGCGAAGGTGGCCACCACCTCCAGGTAGTCGCGGGGCACGAAGTTGCGGATGGCCCACTCCCGCTCCACCACCATGGCCAGCGTGGGCGTCTGCACCCGCCCCACGCTCAACATCTCCCCCTGTCCGCCATGCGCCAGTGTGTACAGGCGCGACAGGTTCATCCCCACCAGCCAGTCCGCCCGGCTGCGCCCCATGGCCGCCGCCGCGAGCGGCTCATACTCCCGCCCGTCCTTCAGCTTCTGGAAGCCGTCCCGGATGGCCCGCTCCGTCAGCGACGACACCCACAGCCGCCGCACCGGCTTGCGACACCCCGCCGCCTCGTAGATGTAGCGGAAGATGAGCTCGCCCTCGCGGCCCGCGTCCGTGGCGCACACCACCGCGCCCACCTCCGGCGAGGTCAGCACCCGGCGCACCACGTCGAACTGCGAGCGCGTCTGCTCGGAGACCACCAGCGGCCAGCCCTCCGGCAGCATGGGCAGGAGCGCGCGGCTCCACTTCTTCCAGTCCGGCCGAATCTCGTGCGGCTGCGCCAGGCCCACCAGGTGGCCGATGGCCCACGTCACCACGTAGCCGTTGCCACGCAGGAAGCCGTCACCCCGCTCCTGCGCGCCCAGCACCCGCGCGATGTCCCGCGCCACGGCCGGCTTCTCCGCCAACACCGCCAGCAGCGACGAGCGTCCCGATGCCCGCGCCGCGCCCTCCCCACCTCGCCTGTCCTCGCCGGGCGCCTCGCCCATCGCTTCCCACCTCATGAAACCTGTCCCCTCCCGCCGCCCAATACCCGGGACATCCGCCCCAGGCACACGTCGCAACCGTCTTCCCTACCGCGTCAGGCTGACATGACCAGCCCTCACTGTCCCTACCCACGACGCCCGCCCGCCCCTCATCCAGTCGAGGCGGACCCCTCCGCTCCTCCCACCCACCTCCCAGGTCTCCCACCCCTCCGGGTGGAACCCGCCACGTTCGTCCCGCCGCCAGCCCTGCCGACAAGCTGGCGCGTTCGCGCAAGCATTTGGCGCTAGCGCGGAAAACTCGTTCCACGGCCTGAGCCAGTATGCCCTGGTCGACACACGCCACGGCGCGTGTGGCCGGGGGGACGGCGGTCATCCGTGGTGCGAAGGGAGAGGCGAATGTCGCACGTCGCGCATGAGTCGGGCCAGCGGGTTCCAGGGGGAAACAGCGGGCCAGGCGGTGTGAAGCGTACGGACAGGGGACGGGGGGCCGCGGCACACAGGGCCCGGGGTCGCATCCAGGGGGAACACCCCAGCGCTCTCGAAGCACGAGAGGGGGACATCGCGGTGCCGGAGCTGGCCGTCTTCGCGGGGGCGAAGCGGAGGGAGCTCGTGGCGCTGACGAAGTCGAAGGCGCTGGGGGTGTTGAGGCAGGAGATGGAACACGTGACGCGGGTGGCCTCCATGCGCCCGCAGACGTTCGGTTGGGCCCAGACGCTGGCGCGGATGCGAGCCATCTCGCAGCCGGCGCGGTCCTGGCCCTGAAGCCGGTGGCTGAGACACCGGGTGCTTGGGGCACCCGAGGGTCCGGTCATCGGCGGGCGCACCGGGGGGAGCGCTGGAGTTGAAGTCGCAGTCGACGTCTTCGCTGGAGGGGTCCAAGGCCCTCCGGACACTCAGGGCGGGTAGGAGGGTGACGTCGCGGGGGCGGCGTCATCCGTGGCAGGGGACCCGGAGGAGTGACGCTCGCCAGAGGGGGAGAGCGGACTCCGAGCCAGGTCATTTATCCGGGGGGTGCTCCGCGTACACCGGAGCATCCCCCGTTGCTTTTTCAGGGGGCCGTCACTCCAGGCGCAGCGTCGCGGTGCCGGTGAGGGTGCGGTGGAGGGTGAGCCACAGCGCGTCGCCCGCGTCGTCGACGGAGGCGAAGTAGTCCGCGTCCGCGGTGAGCGCCCGCTCGTCCAGGAGCACGCGCGAGGGGGCCGTCGTGGCGGTGTAGCCGCGCAGCACCAGCACGGGGCGCTCGAGCGGTTGGGTGCCGGTGTCGAAGCGCAGCTCGGCGCGGTTGTCCGCCGCGCGCGCCTCCCAGGTCGCGTAGACGGGGTTGTAGCCGGGCACGTCGAAGGGCACGGAGTCGGTGCGGCCCACGCCGCCGGGCCCTTGCGTCACCACGGTGCCCCGGGTGGCGGTGAGGCGCACGCGCTGCCAGGACTCGACCTCGGAGACGCGGTGGAGCACGGGGTCTTGCGTGTGCGTGCCCAGCACCATGAAGACGGAGTAGCTCTGGTAGGGGTGGCCGGAGAGCATGCCGTCGTCGCCGTAGCGTGCGTACTGGCGCCAGCCGAGCGCGCCGTAGTTGCTGCCCCAGGCCATGCGGTGGGAGCGCGTGGTGGAGGGGAGCTGGTACTGGTTGAGCTGGAAGGTCCAGTTCCAGTCGTCCGGCAGGGGGCCGCGCTCGTTGCGCTGGCCCCAGCTCGAGTAGAGCCAGTAGCCGCCCGCGGGCTTCTGCTGCCAGGTCTGCGTCTGCACCACGCCCATCTCCGCGTCCGGGGTGGTGGTCCACATGCGGGTGAAGGGGACGACGTTGGGCTCGCGGTAGTCCCAACCGCTGGCCATCGTCACGGGCGAGGCGAGCGTGCGGAAGCGGTAGCGGTCTCCCCAGCCCAGCCCGGCGATTTCGGCGTTCGCGTTGCCGTCGAAGAGCAGGTCGCCATAGGGCGAGCGCACGTCCGCCTCCAGCGCGTCGGGCGCGACGCGCGAGACATCGTGGGTGATGGCGTAGAGCGGGTGGTCGCGTCCGGTGGCGAAGAGGTAGTGGACGGTGACGTCGACGATGTGGCCATCGAGCGGCAGCGGCCAGCGGAACTCGTGCAGCGCGTGGTGACGTCCCTCGAAGAGGGTGCGGCCCGTGCCCGTCACCTTCTCGGTCCAGTTGCCCCAGTCGGCGCCGGCGCGCACGTGGCAGGTCACCATGCCCCAGCCGGGGACCTCGTTGGTGGCGCCGTCGCAGGTGCGCGCGGCGCCCTGGGCCTCGTAGACGTAGCGGCGGATGTAGCCGCCGTGCCAGCCCGCGGGGTCCTGGGCGTCGTTGCGCACGAGGAAGGCCGAGCGGGGCGCGCAGTCGCCGTCGCGCCACGTGTAGCGGTCCGTGTGGAAGCCCTCCAGGTCCACGTCGCGCTCCAGGCTCACCGGCACGCAGGGATGGGCCTGACCGGGGCCCGCGTCGGGAGTCCCCGCGTCGGCGTCGCCCTCTGGACGGACCTCCTTGCCACCACACGCCACGAGCGACAGGGCGAGCAGCGCGACGGCACCGCGCGAGCACCAGGACAGGTGAGACGTCATCGTGAGTCCTCTCGCGGAGTCAGGGCCCGCATTCCGGGACATCATGGCATGTCGTGCGGACATGCCGGGTTTCGAGTCGGAGGCCCTGCGTTTAGAGTCGCTGGACGCGGCCGAGGTCGGGTCCGCGCCGTCACCGTCGAGAGAGCACGATGAACGCCGAAACGCCCTTGTCCGCAGCCCGGTTCCTGGTTCCCCTGCTCTTCCTGCTCGGCACCGGCGTGAGCGTTTGGATCATCACCCGCATCTTCGGCACGTGGCTCAAGCACCGGAAGGTGCGCGAGCAGGGACTGCCGGCGCGGGCCATCCTGCTGCGCAGTGAGCGCACGGCGATGAGCAGTCAGAAGCGCGCCCGCTACAACCACCTGCTCGAGGTCACCCTGCCGGACCGCCCGCCTTACGAGGTCTGGGTGTTGGACCGCTACCACGACTGGAACGTGCGGGTGTTCGCGCCGGGACTGGAGCTCGACGTGAGGGTGGACCCCGCTGACGCCCAGCGGGTCGCGGTCATGGGGCCCGTCGTCGAGCAGGACCTGGGTCAGCTCGCCGCGCTCCTGGCGGGCAAGCCCGTCAGCGCTCCGAAGGACCCGGTGAAGTCCCTCGCGGAGCTGCAGCGGATGCTCGGCGAGGGGCTCATCACGATGGACGACTTCGAGCGCAAGAAGGCGGAGATCCTCGGGCGACTCTGAGCACCCGGGCCGAACAGGCCCGGACGCCCTCGGGTCGTCAGGTCACCGTCATCCGCGCCTGAGGCTCAGCGCGTGGGAGTCGCGGTCCCCTGGTCGTGCTCCTGGTGCCACGCCGCGAGGACCTCCTTCTCGCGCGCCGGAGCGATGCCCGCCTTCAGCTTCGCCTGACGCTCGGGCGGCTCCGACTTGAACCACTCCACCGTGTCGCGCACCGTCTCCTCCAGCGGCCGGAACGTGAGCCCCGCCGCCAGCGCCTTGTCGATGTTCACGCGCAACAGGCCCGCCTCCTCGCCCGTCGGCGTCACCCACACCGGCATGTCCCCGAAGGCCTCCACCTTGTGCTTCGCCAGGAAGGACGGGTGCGCCCAGATGAACGTCGCGTCACTGCGCAGCGCCTTCTTGCTGCGCTCCAGGAAGTCGCGCATCAACAGCGGCTTCTCCGGCCCCGTCGCCGTGTAGAGCCCCGCCAGGTTCTTCTCCACGCCCAGGATGATGAACGCGGCCAAATCCCGCACGTCGATGAACTGCGTGGCGTCATGCCCCGTGCCCGGCGCGAGCACCTCGCCGCCCTGCGCCACGCGCACCGGCCAGTACGTGAAGCGGTCCGTCGGGTCGTCCGGCCCGACGATGAGCCCCGGCCGCACGTTGAACACGCGGCCCGGCATCGCCGTCTCCGCCGCCTTCTCGCACAGCGCCTTCAGCCCGCCGTAGTACTTGTTCACGTCCTCCGAGTTCGGCTCGTCCACCGTGGCCACCGCCGCCGTCTCCGTGAGGCCCGGCTTCGACGCGTCCTTGTAGACCGAGATGCTGGACACGAAGGTGTAGTGCCCCACGTTCGGCGCGAGCAGCTCCGCGGATGCCTTCACGATGCGCGGCACGTAACCCGACGTGTCCACCACCGCGTCCCACTTGCGGCCCTGGAGCGCCTTGAGCCCCTCGCCCTTGTTCGGGTCGCGGTCCCCCTGCAGCTTCTCCACGTTGGGGAAGAGGCTCGGGTTCGTCTTGCCGCGGTTGAACAGCGTGACGGTGTGCCCCCTGGCCTGCGCGGACTCCACCAGCGCCGGACCCAGGAACTTCGTGCCGCCCAGGATGAGGATGCTCAGGGACTTGCCCGCCTTCGTCCCTTCGCTCCCCTGCCCCCGCGGCGCCGGCTCCGCCGTGCCGCCACCCGACGCGCCCTTGGAGGACGCACAGCCCATGGCGAACAGCGAGCTTGCGACCACGGCACCCTGAATCACATCCCTGCGAGACAGCTTCATAGCGTGTCGTCTCCTGCCACGAGGAAGCACTGCGAGGAAGATTGCTCAACGGGCGGCGGCATTGTCCGGCGCCGCGGGCGCCAGCTCGTCCCCACCCTCGCGAGACAGCCGCCGCTGCTCCCGCGACAGGTACAGCGACACCCCCAGCCACAGCCCCGCCAACGGCACCGCCGCCAACGACAGCCCCGTCATCCCCAACCCCAGCGCGGTGAGCCCACCCTGCAACCACGCGCTCACCGTGTCGCTGCCCCGGTACACCACCGTGTCGATGAAGCTCTTGGACTTGTAGCGCGCTTCGCGGTCCACCGTGGTGAAGAGGATTTCGCGCGACGGCCGCTCCAGCGCGTAGTGACTGGCCCCGCGCAGCGCCTTGAACGCCACCAGCACGCCCAGCACCGGCACCGCCGCCAACCCCAGGAACCCCAGCCCCGTCACCACCGGCGCCACCGCCAGCGCCGCCCCCAGCCCCAGGCGCGAGATGATGCGCCCGGTGACGAGCGTCTGCAGCGCCAACGTCAACAACTGCACATAGAAGTCGATGTCCCCGAAGAGGGCCGTCCGCGACGCCGCGTCCTTGCCCACCTGCGCCACCAGCTGCACCTCCTGGAAGTACAGGAACGTGGACGTGGCCGCGTACAGCAGCACCTGGAGCCCCAGCGCCAACAGCATCGGCGACGCCACCAGCAGCTTCAGCCCCGCGAGCACCCCGCCCCCCACGGGCCCCTCGGCCGAGGGCGGCTGGTGCTGCACGTCACGCGCCCAGCGGCTCAGCCACCGCACGCACTGCGCGCTCACCTCCAGCAGCACCGCCGAGATGAGGATGAGGTTCACCGGCCCCACCGGCTCCGCCAGCCGCCCCACCAGGAACGGCCCCACCAGCATGCCCGTGGTGCCGCCCGCGGCGATGAACCCGAACAGCCGCTTGCCCTGCTCACTGGCGAAGACGTCCGCCATGAAGCTCCAGAAGATGGAGACCACGAACAGGTTGTAGACGCTCAGCCAGATGTAGAAGACGCGCGCCACCGGCTCCTTCGCCACCTCCAGTTTCAGGAGCACGAAGAAGACCAGCAACGACACGAGGAAGAAGCGGTAGATGCGCGGCAGCACCACGCGCCGGGGCCAGCGCGCCACCAGCGCGGAGAACGCGGGCACCGCCAGCAGCATCACCAGGAACGTCGCCGTGAACAGCCACGGCAACCCCTTCACGCTGCCCGCCGTCCCCATCTCGTTGCGGATGGGGCGCAGGATGGCGTAGCCGCACATCAGCGTGAAGAAATAGACGAACGACCCGAGGACTGCGCGGACCTCCTCGTCACGGACATCCACGAATCGCTTGAGCATGGGCACGAAGGCGCGCGCGTCTCGGGTGGGGACCGGCGACAACGGATGCGTCAGCCGGGCGCGTCCCAGGCTGAACTCCGGTCCTTTCCGTGTATTCCCGGGCCCACCCGCGCGTCCAGGGGGACGTGGGCCCGGGCTTCGAGCCAGGCGCTACTTCACGCCGAGCGCCTCGCGCAGGGTGGCCTCCACGCGGGGCAGCACGTCCTCGATTTCCGCCACGGACGTGGCGCCCACGGACAGGCGGAACCAGCCGGTGTCCTCCTTCAGGCCGAACGCCTGGAAGGGCACCACCGCGAGGCCCGCCTTCTCCAGGAGGAGCTTGCGGATGTCGTCATTGGTCTTCAGGCCGCCCTTGCCCACCAGGTCGAACTGGACGGACAGGTAGATGGCGCCCTGGGGCGCGATGTGGCGCACCGGCAGCCCCGCCTCGCGCATGCGCGACAGGCCCTTGTGCAGCGCCTCCAGGCGCGCGTCCACGCGCTGGCGCATCTCCTTCAGGAAGGACTCGGTGGCGGGCACGTCCTCCAGGTAGCGGGCCACGGCGACCTGCTCGGCCTTGGGCGCCCACGCACCCACGTGGCCCAGCACGTCGCGCATGCGCGCGATGATGCTCGGCGGGCCCACGCCCCAGCCCACGCGCACGCCCGTGGCGGCGAACGCCTTGGAGATGCCGTCCACGAACACGGTGTAGGGGGCGACCTCCGGCACCAGCTCCACCGGCGTCACGTGCTTCTCCGAGCCGAAGCTCAGCACCCAATAAATCTGGTCGTACATCAGGATGAGGGGCTTCTTGCCCGTCTTCTCGCGCTCGCGGTTCTCCGCGACGACGCGCTCGCAGATGGCGCCGAGCACGTCCTTGGAAATCATGGTGCCCGTGGGGTTGAGCGGGCTGCACAGGCACAAGAGGCGCGCGGTGCCCAGGTGCGGCGTGAGCTGCTCCAGCGTGGGCATGAAGCCGTGCGAGGGGTCCGTCGTCACCACGACGCCCTTCGCGTTCATCATGTGGATGTAGTGGTTGTTGTTCCACGACGGCACCGGGTAGACGACCGTCTCCCCGTCATCGAGCACGCTGCGGAAGGTGCCGTAGATGATGGGCCGGGCGCCACCCGCGATGACGATGCCCTCCAGCGGATACTTCAGGCCCAGGGCGCGCTCGTAGAAGCGCTGCACCGCCTGGCGTAGCTCCAGCACGCCGTCGGAGGGCGGATAGTTCGTCTCGCCGGCCTGGAGCGCGGTGGTGATGTGCGTGCGCAGGCCCTCGGGGATGGGGAACTCGCGCGGGCTGAAGTCACCCACGGTGAGGTTGCACACCTTGCGACCTTTGGCGACGAGCTCCCGGACCTCCGCGGCGATGCGGAGGATCTCGCTGCCGACGAGGCCCCTCGCCATGGTTCCGACGGTGGCGTCGTCCCTCGAGGGACGGGGGAGGGAGGTGAGGTCGAGAGCCATGGGGGATGTGTCTCCGGTTCGTGCGCGTAAGGGGGACGCGGGCTGCGGCCGGGCGCGCACCATACCCGCCACCCGGCAACTTGTGGGGTGCGTCCTGCAATCCCGGGGTGGGAGTGCCACGGCTTCACGCGTCCCGGAAGCGGAACCCGCGGGGCACCCGGCCCATCAGGCCCTCCCCGGCCCGGCCCACGGGTGTTTGCCCGGCGCAAGGGTTGGCGAGCCTTCCCGATATGTCCCGGAAGGGCCTTCCGTTCAGGGCTCCAGCAATTCCGGGGCGTGGGCGGGTCCGCGCACCGACATCAATCCCTGACAGGAAGGGCTCCTCCACGCGGGACGTCGCGGTCCGCCACGGGAGCGCCTTGCCCAGAAGAGGTGTCCTTTATGAAGTTGTTCGAGCGTGGCTCGTGGGTCGTCGCGTTTCTGCTGCTCGCCTCCACCCAGGCGGCCGCGCAAGGCAGCCGTCCCCTCAACCGGAGCCTCTTCGGCACGCGCGCCATCGTCGCGTGTGACGCGGTGGAGCAGTCGTGCGGGATGGCCGTCATCTCGTTCCCGAGCGGGGTCAGCGGGCTGGTGCCGTATGGGCGCTCGGACATCGCGGTGGCCACCATGGCGCTGCCGTCGGTGGATGATGCCCAGGGCGTCATCGCGCGCATCGACGCGGGCGAGGCGCCCCAGGCCGCCATCGACGCGGTGCTGGCGCTGGACCCGTACGCGCCCATCCGTCAGCTCGCCGCGGTGAAGCTGCATCCGGACGGGAGCGTGACGACGGGGCAGCGCTCGGGCGCGCAGACGAGCGCGCACACCTGTGCCATCCAGGGCGCGACGTTCGTGGTGCAGGCGAACAACATGTCCACGCCGGACATGTGCACGGCCATGGCCGCAGGCTTCCAGCGCGCCAAGGGCAGCCTGCCGCAGCGGCTGTACACCTCGCTCCAGTACGGCGCGCGCGTGGGCGGGGACAACAACGGCGAGCGCTCGGGCGTCATCCGGGTGTGGAACACCACGAGCGAGACGGCGTTCTACACGCATGTGCTCGCGGAGGCGGTGGTGCACGGCAGCACGAAGGCGCTCCAGGAGCTGGGCGTGCAGCTCCACCGCTACCAGGGCACGCTCGCGGACGTGTACGCCCAGGACCGCGTGACGCTGACGGCGGACATCGCGCGGGACGTGAAGCAGGTGCTGCGCAAGCTCGGGTACTACCGCGGGCCCATGGATGGGAGCTGGTCCGACGCGGCGGAGCAGGCGCTGTACGACTTCAACTGGAACAATCTTTTCTTCCTGAAGCCGACGGTGGTGGAGGGCGGCACGCGGAAGATTGACGGGGTGCTGGTGAAGTTCCTTCGGGACGCGGACCTGGGGGCGCTGACGCGGGCGACGGCCTCGGCCGAGTGACACTGTCGGCTTCTCGTCACGGGCCGGTGGTGCTGGCACGTGGCCCCCCTGTCGTGAGAGAGGGTGTCCTCCGTGGCCCCTCTTTCGCGGGCCCCCTGGGGAGGAACGATGAAGCGTGCGGGACGCTGGCTGTCATCGCTGTGGCTGGCCGGATGCCTCTTGGGCACCGGGTGCTCGAAGAAGGAAGAGGCCCCGCCGCATCCGGCGGCCGAGCTGCCAGCGCCCGATGACACGCCCGCGCGGCCCTCGGGTGCGCCCGAGGGGGCGGTTCCTCGTGGAGGTGAAGTCGCCGCGAAGCCGCCCGTGGCGGTGGGAGAGCTGCCTCCCGAGGAGCCCGGTGCGGAGCCGGAGGCGCCTTCGGGAGCGGGCTCGCCATCGGCGGGCGCGGGTGCTCCGTCAGGTGGTGCGGCGCCGGGTGGCGCGGGGACAGGGACGCCGTCGGGCGGTGGCTCGGGTGGAGTCACGCCCGAGAACCCGAAGAACCGCGAGTGGACCACGGAGGCGGTGAGCCTGGACCGCAGGGACGTGCCGCAGGCCACGCTGCGTTCGGTGCGCGCGGGAGCGCATCCGGATTACGACCGCGTGGTGTTCGAGTTCGAGGGGACGCAGCTGCCCGGCTATCGCGTGGAGTACACGAAGGAGCCCGCGGTGCAGTGCGGCTCGGGGAACCCGGTGACACTGGCGGGCAAGGGCCAGCTCCAGGTGAGCTTCACGCCGGCGAAGGCGCATACCGATGCGGGTGAGCCCACGGTGGCCACGCGTGAGCTGAAGCCCGCGTTGCCGGTGTTGCTCGAGCTGGAACGCACGTGTGACTTCGAGGGCGAGGTGACGTGGGTGCTGGGCAACAAGAGCAACGCGCCGTTCCGCATCCTGGAGCTGCGCGAGCCCACGCGACTCGTGGTGGACGTGAAGCACTGAGGCGCCTGTTCCGAGGCGAGCGCGTGCACGGCGCTCCCTCGGTCATCGAGCAACGGGCAGGGGCCCCTCAGGTCCCGCCACGAAGCTCCGCCGCCAATCGGTCCAGTCCGGCGAGCAGCTCGCGGTGCTTCTGTCTCGCGGGAGCCCCACCCGCGCGCAACGCCATCGCCAGGACACCGGGGAGGTTCATGGCCGCATCGCCGCGAAGCCGCTCACGGTACTCGCGCATCCAGTCCGAGGGCACGCGCAGCGACCAGTTGCGCTCGTCGATGGTGCCCGGCTCGTTGTACGTCTCCGGCATCCCGAGCAGGTCCGTGAAGAACACCATGACGTTGCGCGCGCGACTGGCGAACAGGTCCGCCAGCTTCGCCTGCGCGAGTCGCCCCGGGTCCGTCGCCAGCGCGCGTGCGAAGTCCTCACGGCGCTCGACCTCCGGGCACAGCCGCGTCGCCAGATAGTCCGCCTGTGCTCGCAGCGTCCCACGCCACTGCCAGTCGCCGACGAGGCGCCACAGCGACTTCGTGTCGTGGTTGCCGACCATCATCCAGTCCTCGGCCGCCGCGTTCTCACTGCGATACACATCCGCGGGGTTGCGCAGGTCCGCCTTCTGCGTGACGCGGAAGCGGCCCATCCCGTACCGCGCGAGCACGCGGCCCAGCGGATACGGCATCGTGCTCAGCACCTCGCCCAGCAGGTCTCCCAGCTCGCGGCCATTGCGTCGTGCCGCGGCGACCACCGTGTCGAAGAGGACGCTGAAGCGCTCCACCTGCTCGGGCGTCAGGGACTTCACCTCTCCGTCCACATAGCGAGGCACCGAGCGGTCCACCTGCTCCGGGGACACGAGCGCATAGCGCGCCAGCTCGGGGTGCTCGGGCAGGTCGGGTGACGAGAACAACCGCGCGCCCTGTTGAACGGCGGCCACGGGGTCCCACTGGTTCGACCGATATACCCAAGGGCACACGAGCCCATGCGGATGGTCCAGCCGAAGGCCGTCGTACTCGGCGAGCATCTTGTCCATCCGAGCATCCATGAAGCGCAGCACCGCGCCCGGGCGGAAGCCCTGGGACGGGCCCTCGCCGCCCTCCATGAAGAACTGCTCCGGGTCCAGCACCGGGTAATTCCACGGCTGGCCGTCCGGGTTCGTGCGACTGGGCGGCGCGCCCATCAGGTACGTGCGCAAGAACAGTCCCTGCCACGCCCACGCGTCGCGCGGCGAGAAGCCGATCTGCAGGTCGCCATAGAGCTTCAGGCGCCACGTCGCCGTCCGCTCCCGGAGCACCTCGTGCTGCGTGTGCACCAGGAACTGGAGGAACGCATAGCGCTCCAGCACGTCGCCATATCGCGACTCCAGCGCGAGCACTCGAGCCGCCGCGGCGGACTCTTCCCCTGGAGCCGGGTTCCACAGACGCCCGTCCAGTGAGTCCGCCCAGGGCCGCCAGTCCGGAACACCCTTCTCCTCGCACAGCGCCTCGAACAGGGCGTCGCGCACCAGCCACGCGCGGTGGCGTTGCCGGAAGGAGGTGAAGCGTCGGGACAGGTCCTGGATGGCAGCGGACGGATTCGGCTCCGCGCGCTGCCGACGAAAAGACGCCCACGCTTCGTCGAGCACCGCGAGCTGCGCGCGGAACGCCCATCGATAGCGCTCACCCGGATGGGCCTCATCGGGCCGTGACTGCGAGAGCGTCGCCACACGGCCAGCAGGGAGCAGCGAGCCCCACGGTTCGTGCTCCAGTGGCGCGAGCGCGATGTTGAGGATGTTGCGTGAGAACAGGGTGCCGTCATACGGCGACGCGTTCGCCTCCGTCGTCTGCCCCTGTGGCCCCAGTTGGACGCCGGTGAAGCCCAGGGCGCGCGCGGACTCCAGGAAGAGTGCGGCGCCCTCGGAGTAGGGCGAGCCCCGTCCCGAGTCCTCGGACGGCAGGCTGGGGAAGCTGGGGTCGTGGATGCTCAGCACCAGGTTGCGGACATCGAGCGCGGCCAGGGCTTGGGTGACGAGTCGATGAGGGTCTTCAGGCAGCGAGGCTCGGGACATGGCGGATGACGACCGACCCTAGGTGCCCAAGCCGGACACGCCAACCCTTCATCTGAGCCCACGTTCAACATCCGTCCGAGGACGACACTCCGGCTAATCGGTGGACTCGGTCGACCATCTCTCTGGATACACTTCCACGGGGCTCAGCTCGCCGGTCTTGCTGTTCGCCGTCACCCGGGTCAGGACCAGCGCATCCCCTGGACGCTCGCGCGCGACATACAGCTCGAACACCCGCGCCTCATCATCGAACAGAACCCCGAGCGTCAGGTTCTCACGAAAGTGCTCTGGAATCGCGGGGCACTGTCTCAGCGCCTCTCGCGTGGCGACGCGAGCCTTCTCCCTGAGCACTTCGAGCTTGATTGCCACGGCCAGGATCCCCAAGAGGCAGTTGCTGGCTTCCCTACTCCACCTCGCCTCCTCGGTCCACGGCCCCTCTGAGCGCCCGTGATGTCACTTCTGCGGCGACTGGGGCACGGGGCGCGGCTCACCCCCACCGCCCCCGTGCGGCGGGCCGTGCGGCCCAGGGCCCTGGGGCGCGCGGAAGTGGAACACCTTGCGCAGCTTGCGCCCCATCCACGTCCGCCCGTCCACCAGGATTTCGTACACCGTCGGAATCACCAGCAGCGTCAGCAGCGTGGACGTAATCGTGCCGCCAATCACCGCGCGGCCCAGCGGCGCTCGGAAGTCACCGCCCTCGCCCGCGCCAATCGCCACCGGAATCATGCCCGCCACCAGGGCGAAGGTCGTCATGATGATGGGACGCAGACGGATGCGCCCCGCCTCGATGAGCGCCTCGCGCAAGGGCATGCCCTTCTCGTGCGACCACTTCGCGAAGTCGATGAGGAGGATGGCGTTCTTCGCCACGATGCCCATCAGCAGGATGACGCCGATGAGGCTCATGATGTTCAGCGTGTCCCCCGTAATCAGCAGCGCGCCCACCACGCCAATCAGCGACAGCGGCAGCGAGATGAGGATGGCCAACGGGTCCAGGAACGAGCCGAACTGCATGACGAGGATGAGGTACATCAGCATCACCGCCACACCCAGCGCGATGAACACCCGCGAGAACACCTCCTCCTGGTCCGCGGACTCACCGCCCGTGGTCAGCTCGTAGCCCGCGGGCATCTGCACCTTGTCCACCCGCGCCTGGATGTCCCGCATCACCTCAGTCAACGAGCGCCCCTGCACGTTCGCCTGGATGTTGATGACCCGCTCGCGGTTGAGGTGCGTGATTTGCGCGGGGCCGAGCGCCTGCTGGATGTCCGCCACCTGCCCCAATGGAACCAGCTGCGGCGTCCCTCCGGGCACCGCGCCCACGAGGATGGGCAGCCGCGCCAGGTCATCCGGGTTGTCCCGAGCCTCCGGCGCGAGCCGCACCATCACATCGCGAGTCTCGCCAATCGGGTCCACCCAGTCGCCCACGTCCAGCCCGGCGAAGGCCGGCCGCAGCACCTGCGCCACCTGCCCCACCGTCACCCCGAGCTGACCCGCGAGCCCTCGATTCAGGTCGACCACCAGCTCCGGCTTCTGCCCTCGCGTGGACAGCCCCACGTCCACCGCGCCGGGCACCTGCTCCACCTCGCGCTGCACCTGCTGCGCGAGCTGCGTGAGCGTCTTCTGGTCCGGTCCGCGCAGCTCGAGCTGAATCTGCTTCATCGCCCCGCCGAAGCCCGACGTGAAGACAGACACCTTCGCGCCACCCACCGCCGCGAGTTCCTGACGCAGCTTGCTGCCCAGCGCGTCCTGGCTCAAATCACGGTCCGCCTTGGGCGTGAGCCTCACGTACACCAACGCCTGGTCCACGCCCGGAGCACTCAACGGCAGCGGCACGCCGATGGTGCTGTACGTATAGGCGACCTCGGGGTGCGCGCGGACGATGCGCGTCACCTCCTCCACCTTGCGCCGCGTGTACTCGAGGCTGGAGCTGGACGGCGTCTCCACCAGCAGCTCCACCTCCGAGCGGTCGCTCACCGGCACGAAGCCCGCGCCACCCACGGTGCCCTGGAGCACCAGCGCGCCCACGAGCGAGCCCACCGCCACCAGCACCATGATGAGCCGGTGGTCCAGCGCCCAGGCGATGACGCGCTTGTAGCGGTCCGCCTGCCGGTCGAACCAGTCGTTGAAGCGCGTGAGGATGCGCGAGATGAAGCCCTTGCGAGCCCCCTTCTCCACCTGCGGGTCCGCCCAGTACGCGCTGAGCATCGGGTCCAGAGAGAAGGAGACGAACAGCGACACCAGCACCGCGCAGGCGATGGTGAGCGCGAACGGCTTGAACCACTGGCCGGCCACGCCGTACATGAAGGCCACCGGCACGAAGACGGCGACGATGGAGAACGTGGTCGCCGACACCGCGAGCCCGATCTCCGACGTGCCCTCGCGTGACGCCGTGTAGTGGTCCTTCCCCATCTCGATGTGGCGGACGATGTTCTCGCGCACCACGATGGCGTCATCGATGAGGATGCCGATGGCCAGCGTCAGGCCGAGCAGCGACATCGTGTTGAGCGTGAAGCCAAAGGCCCACACGCTGATGAACGCCGCCAGCACGCTCACCGGCAGCGCCAACCCCGTGATGACGGTGGAGCGCCACGAGTTGAGGAAGATGAACACCACCAACACCGTGAGCAGCGCGCCCTCCACCAGTGCGGACTGCACGTTCTCCACCGCGCTCTCCACGCGCACGCCCGCGTCGCGGACGATGGCCAGCTTCACGTCCGGAGGCAGCTTCTTCTGGAGCGCCTCCACGCGCGCGCGCACCGCGTCCGCGACCTCCGTGGTGCTGTAGCCCTTCGACTTCAGAACATCGATGCCCACCGCCTGCGCGCCGTCGTAGAGCGCCAGCGTGCGAGGCTCCTCCGAGCCCACGAAGACATCCGCCAGCTGTCCCAGCCGGATGACCTGCCCGTCGCGCGTGGCCACGACCATGTCGCGGAACTCGTCCACGTTCTCCAGGCGCCCCTTGAGGCGGATGGACTCCTCCTCGAGCTTCGAGTTGATGCGTCCGACCGGCGCGGCCAGGTTCTGCGATTGCAGCGCCTGCACCACCTCCGCCAGTGAGACACGCGCGGCCTGGAGCGCCTCGGGCTTGAGCTGCACCGTCATCTCGCGCTCGACATCGCCGACGACGTCCGCCTGCGCCACGCCCGGCACCGAGCGCAGCTCACCCACCACCAGCGGATCCGCCACGCGCGACAGCGCCGCGACATCGAGCCGCTCCGAGGTGAGCGTCAGCGAGACGATGGGCGCGTCCGCCGGGTCGAAGCGCGTGAGGACCGGCTCCTCCATCTCGCGAGGAAGGTCCGCGCGCTTGCTGGAGATGGCGTCACGGATGTCCTGCGAGGCCTCCTGGATGTCCTTCTCGAACTCGAAGAACACGGTGAAGGTGGCCAGGCCGTCGGTGGCGGTGGCGGTCGTCTCCTTCGGGTCGACGCCGCTGATGGCGAAGATGGCGTCCTCGATGGGCTCGACGATTTCGCGCTCCACCGTGTCGGGTGAGGCACCCGGGTAGACGATGGTGACGGCGATGACGGGCGCCTGCACGTCGGGGAACTCGTCCGTCTCGAGCTGCCACAAGGCGACGAGGCCGAAGACGACCAGCGTCACCATGGCGGTGATGGTGACGATGGGCCGCTTGATGGCGAAATCGGAGATGAACACGGGGTGACTCCCGACAGGAGACGAAGGAACGACGTGGGCTCAGGGCGTGGGCTGGGTCGTGCCCTCCGAGGAGCCTCTGGGTGACTGCGTGGGACGTGCGCCGTCCTCGCGTCCGGCGGGTGGCGACAACGGGGCGGCCCCACCCTTCCCCCTCGAGGACGCTTCCGGCGTCGCGGCGGGAGCACGCTCGCGTCCGGATGGCATCGCGCCAGAAGGCGTGGCCCCTCCACCGCGCTGTGGCATCCCCCCCGCCGCGGACGTGCCTTCACGCCCTGAAGCCATCTGCCCACCCGACGTAGAGGGCTGCCCCCCGGACGCGGCCCCCACGCCGCTCGGCGTCGAGGGCTGTCCCGACGTGGAGGGCTGAGCCCCGGTCGCGGCACCCACTCCACTCGGAGTCGAGGGCTGTCCCGACGGCGCGGAGCCCTCGCCTTGCTGCGTGCCACCACCGCCGACGCCCGGGCCCTCGTCCTCGCGCGGCGAGTCCCCCTCGCGCGGCGGCGCGACCTTCACCTGCATGCCCTCGCTCACCTCGTCGCGCGCCGAGCCGAGCAGCACCACGTCCCCTTGCTGGAGCCCCTGGCGCACCTCCACCCGCTTCTCGACGTCGTCACGCAGCCCCAGCGTGACGCTCACGCGCTCCACCTTCTCGTCGCGCACGCGCAGCACGGAGGGCTTGCCCTCCGCGTCGTCGATGGCGTCCAGCGGCACCGCCAGCGCTCGCACCGACCTCGAGGCCACGCGCCCCTCCGCGAACAGGCCCGCCAGCAGTTGGAGATTCGTGTTCGGAATCGCGACGTAGATGCGCACCTGCCCCGTGTTCGAGTCCACCACCGGGTTGATGCGCTCCACCTGTCCGGTGAACGCTCGGTTCCCATAACCGGTGACACGGAACTCCACGGGCGTCTGGGCCTTCACCTGGTCCAGGTTCGCCGCCGGCACGGAGGCCTCCAGGCGCAACGTGCGCGGGTCCACCACCGTGAACAGCGGAGCGCCGGGCTGCACCACGTCACCGGCGCTCGCCTGTCGCTCGCTGACGACACCGGCGAAGGGCGCCACGACGCGCGTGCGCCCCAACTGCTCCTGCGCCAACGCGTGACGCGAGCGCGCCTCCGCGAGCTGCCCCTTCGCCTGTGCCACGGAGAGCTGGGCCCGCTCGAGGTCCCGCTGGGTGATGACGCCCGCCTTGGCCAGCTTCGCGCTGCGCTCCTGCTCGGCCTCGGCCACCTGCAAGGCATTGCGCGCCGTCGCCACCGCGGTGCGCGCGGCGATGACCTGGTCTCGCAACGTCGCGTCGTCGATGCGCGCCAGCTCCTGGCCCTGCTTCACCACCTGGCCTTGCTGCGCCTTGAGGTCGAGGATGGTGCCGCCCACCTGCGCGCGGACCGCCGCCGCGGTGCGGGCTTGGAGCGTGCCGGAGATACCGGGGCCGGAGCGCAGCTCGCTCGCCTGGGCGCGCGCCACGTTCTCCTGTCCCAATGTCAGCACGGGCGGGGCCGGAGGCGCTGCCTCCTCCGAGCCCTTCTTGCATCCGGCCACCGCGCAGGCAGCCGCCAGCAGTACGCCTTTGATTCCGCCAGCGACCGTCCCTCTCATCCATCGGGCTCGTCTCACCGCGCGTCTCCGTCCTCCGCCAGTCCCTCCCCTGCCCCTGGCGGGCCGGCTAAACGTGGTGTCGGCCCCTCGCCTCCGGAAGTCGGCCTCTCGTGTCGCCCACCCCAGGAGACAAAGGCAGGCCGCCTGCTCCCGGGCACGGCGGGCGACCCGCCTCACCGAGCGGATGTCCCGCCCTTCGTGTCCGCGATTACGGAACCAGCGGGACTTCACTCACCAGCAGCGCGCCCGTCTCGAAGTTGGAGGACGGGCCACAGGTGGGAACCACCGTGCCCGACGAGCACGACACCGCCTGCGTCCCCGCGCGCGTCGTCTGCGAGCGGCAGCGCGCTCCCGCCGCGTCCCACTCCGCCTCCAGGCTCCAGCTCTCGGAGTCCTGCTGCACGCCCGACGCGTCGTACAGGTTCACCCAGTTCCCATCCGTCGTGTACGACGTGCCGTCGCCACAGAAGTCCGCGCGCACCATGCGCGTGCAGGCCTGGTGCAGCTCGCCCAGGCTCTGTCCATTCACGCTGCCCGCCCACGGGCGGTAGCCGAAGCGCACGCACTTGGCCAGGGCCGCCCCCTCGCACGCGAAGGTGAAGGCCTGCGCGTCCTCGATTTTCGCGCCGCCGCCCGCCACGCCCTGCCGGTAGTCCCAGCGCCCCGTCAGCGCAATCGCCCCGAGCGCCGAGCCATCCGCCGCCTGGCACGCGGGCTTCCACGCCCCTTCGTCGGCCGCGTAATAGGAGACGCGATAGACCCAGACATCCGCGCTCGCGCCCGTGGCCGGCTGGATGTCATCGATGCGCAGGGGAACCGTGTCCCCGCTCCCGAGCTCCCCGACGAAGCGCGCCCCGAGCAAGTCCATCCCGGACACCACGCCCTGCGACGTCGCCCCGTGCAGGACGCTGCCGTCCAGCCACGTGTTCGACAGCGCGGGAGCCCCCGCGTCCGCGCGCTCCGCGCCCGCGAAGCGCACCGACACCAGCATCTGCCCCAGCTCCGTGCTGTTGAGATTGCGCCCGTTGAGGTTGCGGCCATTCAGGTTGCGCCCGTTGGGCGACGACAACTCGGCCACCTGGGTCCCCAGCGTCCGCGACTCCTCGACCTCCACCGCGCTGCCACAACCCACCAGCCCGCAGGCGATGACCACTGCCCCCACCATCCGCCTCGCCACCATGCCCCGACCCTCCCCGGCCCTGCGCTACTGGACACAAGGTTCGCAGGAGCCTGCCCGCTCGCAAGGAGGAGTGATGAACCCACGACAGTCTTCCCACCCTCGAGGGGGTGGCGAGCAGGCACGACAGGGTGAACGGGTGGTTCCAACGTCCTGTGCCGGGCCACTCCTCGGACACACATCCGAGCAGGCTCACGGCCTCGGTGCGGACAGGTCCGCGCACACGCGCAGACCCATCGTCACGTCGCGCAACGAGGGCTCGGGCAATTCACGGTTCGTCGCGCGCGCGGAGGTGGCCGCGAACGCGAAGCTCCCACCTCGCGCCACCGCGCGCCCCGGCTCCAGCCACGAGCGGGTCCACTCCCAGACATTGCCCGCCATGTCATCCACGCCGAACGGACTGCGTGACGCGGGGTGGCTGCCCACCTCGTCCGGGCCGAAGCCTCCGGGCTGCTTGCCGTACGTGGTGTCGATGTTCGCGTCGTCCGGGCCCAGCCGGTCCCCGTGCGGGAACTCGCGCCCGTCCACGCCGCGCGCCGCGCGCTCCCACTCGAGCTCCGAGCACAGCCGAGCTCCCGGCACCCGGCCGCTGAAGGACAGCCAGGACACGTACGTCTCCGCGTCGGAGAAGGAGATGCCGCTCACGGGGAAGCGCAGCCAGTCCTGCGTCCCTCGGCGCGTGCGGTTCGCGTAGCGGATGGGCTCGTTCGCGCGGGCCTCGTAGGGCACGTTGCCGGGTTGGAAGCGCAGCCGCCAGACGCCGTCCACCTGGTCCAGCGCCAGGTGCCCCGCATAGCCCCCCGTGCCCACGCGCGGCGAATGCGCGGCGCGTGACTCGGGGGACAGGGTCTCCAGGAAGACGAGCCAGTCCGAGTACGTCACCTCGTGTCGCGCGATGAGGAAGCCCGGCACCTGCACCGCGTGCTGCGGCACCGCGTTGAAGAACTCGCGCACACTGGCGTCGGCGGCGCTGCCGAAGCGGACCTCTCCCGGAGGCACGAAGACGAAGCCCGAGGGAATCGAGCCCTCGCGAGGCAAGCGCAACTCCAGACGCCGCGCCTCTCCGCGACGCAGGAGCAGCGGCTGCGTCACCGCCTCGTGGTGCGGCGCGCGCAACGTGAGCTGATACGCGCCCGGTGGCACGGAGATGTCCATCCAGGGCTCGGACTCCAGCGGCAGCGGCTCACCGGGCTGCTCGTTGCCGAGCGTGTCGCGCGTCAGCGGTCGCAGCTCCACCTGCACGTCGTGCGCGGCGACGCCCAGGGTGAGCCGGGCGGGCGCGGTCCATCGCCGCCAGCGCTCACCGTGCGCGTCGTAGAGGCGCAGGCGCTGGAGCAGCGTGGGCACCATGGCCACCTCTCCGTCCTGCTCGGCCCACAGGGCGCGCTCGAAGAGGAAGTCCGCGAGCGCGTCGCGGACATCGGCCCGCTCGGGCGCGAGCGCGAGGGCCCGCTCGAGGCGTCCGGCGACCCCGTCGAAGCGCTGGCGCACCTGCGCGGCGCGCGCGACGCTCTTGCCCCACAGCCGCTCCGCCTCGGGCTTCTGTCCGCTGCCGTAGAGACGGAAGGTCTCCGAGCGCTCGGAGTGGAGCAGGTCCTTGGTCTCCAGCGCGGACTCGAGCGACTTGCGCGCCTCCTCCAGCTCCGCGCGCACCTGACGCTCCAGGCTCCAGCGCTCGCGCAGCTTGAGGCCGCCGTACACGAGGCCGAGCGAGAGGACGAAGCCCACCACGAGCGCGTGGCGCAGGCCGCGGCTGCGGATGAGCGTGCGGCGGGAGGCGCGCAGGAAGTCGCGCTCGCGGCGGTTGAGCTCGGCCACGTCCAGCACCGCCGCCTCGGCGAGCTGACGCGAGCCCCAGAGCAGCTCGCGCGAGTGGTGGTGCTTCTCCCAGTGGGCCGCGGCCGTCTCCAGCAGCGCCTGGACCTCGCGCCGCTCGGCGGCCTCGGTCAGCCAGTGCGCGAGCGAGTCCCAGCCCGACAGGAGCGCCTCGTGGGCCAGCTCGTAGGACGTGCCCTCCGGCGCCTCCCTCGCCACGAGCAGGCGCGCGCGGACCAGGGCCTCGAGCGCGGCCTGGTAGCGCGGGTCATCTCCGGCGAGCTCGCGGTCCGTCTTGCGCGCGCGGGTTCCGTCGGCGGTGACGAGTCGGAGCAGGACGCCTCGCGCCGCGACGCGCTGGTCCGGCAGCAGGCGCTCCACCGCCGCGTCCGCGTGTCGGGCCAGGGCTCCGGCCACGCCGCCCATCGAGTCCAGCGCGGCCTGGGTGATGTGCTGCGTCTTCGTGTCGCGGGCCTCCCACAGCTCGGCGAGGGCGAACTGGAGCAGCGGCAGGCCGCCCTCGGCCGCGGCGGTGACGAGCGCGTCGACGAGGGACTCCGACTCGAAGCGGACGCCCTTCACGCGCGAGGGGCCGGTGACGGCCTCGCGGGTCTCCTCGGCGGTGAGGGCGCGCAGGAGGTACAGCGCGCGAGGGACTTCGGCGCCCAGGCCGGGCACGGCGGTGAGCCGGGTGAGGAAGTCGCTGCGACTGGAGGCGAGCAGTCGCACCCCGCTGGCGCCCTCCGCGAGGCTGCCGAGGGCCTGTCCCGCGAGCGCCGCCTCGTTGGGCTCGGCGAGTGTCGCCAGCTCCTCGAGCTGATCCACGTAGACGAGGAGTCCTTCACGTGCGCCCAGACGGGCACGCAGGCGACGGGCGAGGCACGCGGGCTCGGCGCGCAGCGCCTCGACGAGGAGCTCCTCTTCGGTCACGAGGAGCGAGGCGAGCGCGGCGCAGAGCGCACCCAGGGGCTTGCGTCCCGGGACCAGGCGGACGGTGTGCCAGCGACGGCCGTCCTCGAGCCCACCCTCGACGACGGCGGGGAGGATGCCGGCGAGGCACAGGGACGACTTGCCGACGCCGGAGTCGCCGGTGATGAGCAGGAAGGACTCGCCTCTGAGGCGCTCCACCACGGCGCGACACTCGCGGCGGCGGCCGAAGAAGAGGGCGCGGTGTTCGGCCTCGAAGGCGCGCAGGCCGCGATAGGGATTGCCCTCGGGGACGTGGGTGGGCGTGTCCTCGCGGGCCAGGGACTCCAGGGCCTCGAGGAGCTGGGCGGCGGAGGCGAAGCGCTCGGAGGGCTCGCGGCGCAGGCAGCGGTCGATGATGGCGGCGAAGGTCGGGTCCACCTGCGGGGCGACCTCGCCCAGGGGCAGGGCGTCCTGGGTGCGCACGACGTGAGGCAGCTCGCGCCAGACGACGTCGCGGTAGGGGCCTCGGCCCACGCACAGCTCGTAGAGGACGATGCCCAGCGAGTACACGTCGCTGCGGGCCGAGAGGTCCTCGCCGGCCCAGGCCTCGGGGGACATGTAGTACGGCGTGCCGACGAGGGCGCCCTGGGGCAGCGAGGGCAGGAAGACGCCGTCGAGCGAGCGGGCGGAGAAGTGCGGGTTGAGCTCGGGGTCCAGGTCGACGGGGAGCTCGGGTGGGGTGGTGGTGCGAAGAGGGGGCACCTCGTCGCCCACGGCGCCGTCGAGCAGCTTGGCGAGGCCGAAGTCGAGCAGCTTCACGGCGCCGCTCTCGGTGAGCACGGCGTTGCCGGGCTTGATGTCGCGGTGGAGGACGCCCCGGCGGTGGGCGGCGCTGAGGCCTCGGGCGAGGTCCCGACCGATGGCGAGCACGCGCTCCCAGCGCAGGGGTTTGACGAGCCGGTCCAGGCTGACGCCGCGGATGAACTCGGAGATGAGGTAGGGCTGTTCGTCGAGTTGTCCCACCCGGTAGAGGGTGACGACGTTGGGGTGCTGGATGCGGGCGGCGGCGCGGGCCTCGACGAGGAAGCGCGCCAGGGCATTGGGGCCGAGGGCGGGGATGAACTTCACCGCCACGGGGCGTTCGAGCAGGGTGTCCTGGGCCAGGTAGACCCGGCCCGTGCGCCCCCGACCGATGGGCCGCACGATTCGGTACTCGTCGAACTCCTCGGGAGGAGTCCACGAGTCTGGCGGCCGGAAGGTGGCGGGGGTGCCCACTCCCACGGGCTAGGCATCCGGACGTCCCGCGGCAACCCTTCCCCCGTCCGAAAGGGCAGGAGCGCGCCGGGAGGGGCCACCCGATGTCGGGTGGTCACCACTTCCCACCGGTGGGAGGTGTCAGCCTTCCTGCCCGTTCGGCTTACGCGCCTTGCTCGGCTTGAGCATGTTTCGGATCTTGTTCTCCAGGTCCGAAGGCAGGCACGGCTTGGCGACGAACTCGTCGGCACCGGCCTCGCGGGCGTGCTCGGCGTTGCCCGCGAGCACGTGGCCGGTCAGCGCCATGACGGGGATATCGCGGGTCCGAGTGTCCTGTTTGATACGTCGGGTGGCCTCCCAGCCGTCCATGACGGGCAGGGACAGGTCCATGAGGATGATGTCCGGCTCGCTCGACTGGGCCTTCTCCACCGCCTCGGCGCCATCCCGGGCGGTGTCCACCTCGAAGCCGACGAACTCCAGGTATTCCGCATACATCTCGCGGGCATCGTCGAAGTCGTCGACGACGAGGATGCGCTTGCGGTTCCCGGGAGACACGGCCGCAGTCGTGTCCGGCACCGGCTCTTCCGAGGTCTGGGCGGCCGTGCGCTTCATGAAACAAGTGCCTCGCGTGTAGGGAAACAGCGGTGGACACGACAATCTATGCACGCATCCGTCGTCGCGCCCACCCCACATCGCCCCAAGGGGCACCCCACCACCGTTCAATGGAGAACGGTGGTGTACGACGTGGCCCCGTGGCGCGGGGTCAGTCTTCAGTCGTTGGAGATGTAGACCTGGATGGAGGACTGCGTCGGCGTCGCTTCGAGCGATTCTACCTGGCCGACGAGGAACCGCCCCGCCGGGGTGATTCCGAAGCGCAGTGAAGCCGAGGAAATCACTCCAGGCGATGGGCGCAACACGCTCTCAAGCGGCTCCCAATCCTCGTTCACGAGTTTTCGGAAATGCACGGTATCGGGCTGGCCTGCTGCCTCGGATTCGCCGAGCAAGACAACGAGCATACCTGAAGGATCCTCAGCGAAACGATGTGCCTTGGCCAATGAGCCACCAGGAAACCGCTCCGGAAAAACACTGCCCAGTTGGCCCCATCCCCCGGCAAACCATTTAAAGACAATAACGTCGACTCCACCATGCGAGACCACCAACGAGCGCCCTGGAATACTCACCCCCCAGGACCACCCCCCCAGGTAGTCCAGGGACGAACTGATCGATGTCCACCGATCCGTCCTCCACCATTTATGGTGATGACGAGGAGCACCGAAGGACTCTCGCTCTTCCATGAGGACCAGTGGATTCCCAGCATCATCGAGTTCCATGTGGACTGCTACGACACTCCAGTTGGCTGTCGCCTGGAAAAGGCCCAATTGAACCCAGCGAGCCTCGTGCCACTTCCACACGAAGAACTCCTGCCGTGTGGAGGAACAGAGAAACCATTCTCCCTTCCCATTTGTACGCAGAGAGAGGGTTATCAAATCGGATGGCAGTCCCTCAATCACTCCTCCCATAGGCGCCCACTCCTCCCCAGTCCAACGCCAGACACGAACCTCTCGCAACGTCTCACCGACCCAGGCCACTACGGGATGGCCGTCCCTGTCCAAACGAGCGTCGAAGAAAGAGGCGCCTCTCGTGATTGGCGTCGGTGCGCCCAAAGGCTCCCAGACATCGCCAGACCATTGACGGACGAACACCGCTCCAGTCCCAGGATTCGCCCATGCCATGATAGGAAACCCTGACACTGGGACGAGCAACTCGATAGCCTTCGGAGTAGCATCTTGAGGCGACTCTGTCGGGAACGAACTGCCAAGCGGCAGGAAGTCAGGCACCACCCAACTCCATTCGCCGCCCTCTGTTTGAATCGAATTACCAGCAAGATCCGCCAGCGATGAATCTACGACTACCTGGATTGAGACATTCTTGGGCAGCGGGTTCGTCGGTTGAATCGTCAGTGATTTGCCATCAACAGACACCTCCACCACACCAGCAATCACCTTCGACTCCACTTCCAGGCGAGCAGCCCCCTCCTGAATCGTTGCTGGGTCGATTGCTTCCGAGAACTCGAGCCGAGTCACCTGCCTCACTGGGACCCAGCGATCGCCTGGAGCAGGGTGACGAGATACGAGGACTGGCCGAGTCCTATCAACCTTCAACTCTCGTCGCTCGCTCAGGAACTGCTGGTCTCCCAGCGCTGTCCGCACAAACAACTCATGGTCTCCTTCTTCCAACGCTTGCGTGTCCAAACTGAGCGTGTAGGGCGGCAGCAGCATCTCCATCACACGACCATCCACCAACAGCTCCACGCGTTCCGGGACCGCTCCGCTCAGCTCAACGCGGATGTCGACGGAGCCATTCGTCACGGACCGGGATAGGTGGAGCCTCGACTCGACGACGGGCACCCCTGCATCGGGCACCTCCTCCCGTGGAGTCCCCTCAACCCAATGGACTTCTGGGATATCGATGCAGGCTCCCAACTGGAGCCCGAGAAGAATCATCGCAACACGAAGTGAGTGACGCATGACGTGACAAGAGGGCAATTTGCGTTCCATCGATGCCGGGCCTCGTAGTGCCCCCTGACGGGACCCGGTCGCTCACGAGAAGACTGAAGCAATCTCACGCATCAGACGGGCGTCCACCAGGAAGGACACTTCATCAACCTGCGAAGCCCATGAATGCTCGCTGGGTCTCCACAAACAGCAACGCCCCCGTGGAGTTCCACGGGGGCGTCATCAGCCTTGGATGGCACTACGTCAAGCCATCATCCAGCCGACTATGCCTCAGGGAGTCGGGGCGGGGGTGATGCCCAGGCCAGTCACCGTGAGGTCCGTGACGACAGGCTGGCCCCAGATGTTCTCGTACGTCTGGTTGATGCCACGGCTGGCCAGCTTCGAGAATGCAACCGTGAACCCGGAAACGAGGGTCGGATTGATGGGCGCATACGGCGCCCCCGAGGGATGCTCGAACGTGAAGTAATAACGGGTGCTGAATCCGGATGTCGTGATGGCGAAAACGGGCCGCTCGGGCTGGCTTGCATTCGTGATGAACGGCGCGGTCGGCTCATCCAGGTACAAGGAGAAGCCCTGTCCACTGATGTTATTGACCTCACCGAACGAGACACCACCCACAGTGCCGTTGCCGTCGAGGTCGTAGTTGAACAAGACCTGGACCTGCCCGTCCCCGACACGCCACGGGGAGAGGGGCGAGCTGAAGGTGAAGTAAACTCGCTCCCCTGTCGTGAGCTGCTGCGCAACGGGAGGAAGCGAGTTCTCCCTGTAACGAGCTTCCGTGACGGTCACCGCCGCGGGGGCCGTCGGCTCACCGCCAAAGAAGAAGCCGACTCGCTCGTAGATCTGCCCCGTCTCCACGGAGACGGCCCGCAGGTCCAGGTTGTACTCCTTGCCCGTCTGAATCGCGTTGGGGGCAGGGGTGATGGTGGCGCTGTAGCCCCCGTTGCCCAGGGCCACGGTGACGGGCAGCGCCTCCTTGGCGTACTCATCCGTCAGGCGCGCCAGCAGCGAGCCCTGCTGCACCGGCTGGTTGAAGTACAGATAGATGGGCTCGCCCGGGCGCACCATGTTGTTCAGCGGCTGCGAGCTCGAGGCGCCACGCAGCATCGCCACGTTGCTGGACTCGACGACCAGCGCGCTACCCGTGGGCCGGGACGCCGGCAGGTTCAGGATGCGCGTGGTGCCGACCGACACCACGGACGCGGCCGAATAGGTATCCACGTAGCCGTTGATCTCAGGCACACCGTCGCCGTTCGAGTCCGTCGGCGCCACCCACAGACGGTACTGGCCCGTCTGGTTCGTGAAGCGCGCCAGTTCCTGCGCGGAGGGGATGTTCTGGAACAGCAGCACGCCCTGCTCGTCGGACGTCGCCTCCACCACCACCGTGCTCACTACACTCGTGGTGTCATCGCTGTTCTTCAAGACCACCGTGCCAGCCGGCGAGGCCTCGAGCGTCGCGCGCACGTTCGCCGCGGGACGTCCCTGCGGCGTCACCAGAAGGAAGCGCAGCGAGCCGTCCAGCCGCGTCAGCGTCACCGGACCGAAGCTCACGTTCGCGTTGTTGATGGGCACGTTGCCCGCCGACGAAGGCACCTCCGAGGTGGCGCGCAGCGTCGCATAACCCGTCTTCGAGAACGTCAACAGCACCTGCGAGCCCGCCGGGACCCCCTTGAACTCGAAGTTGCCCTTCGCGTCCGTCGTCCCCGCCAGCGGCTCCTCTGAGCTGCCAATCGTGATCTCCACCGACGCATCGGCCATCGGCTTGAGGTCCGTCCCCAACACCTGGCCCGACACCGTTCCCTTCGGCGTCGCCGGCGTCACCACCGTGACGTTGTCCGGCTCACGCACGCCGTCGGCGATTCCGTCCCCGTTCTCGTCCTTGAAATCGTCTCCACACCCGAGCGCCAGGAACGGCACAACGGCCATGACCAGATGCTTCTTCATCTTCCCCACCTTGTATTGGATTGGCTCTGACGCCCCAAAACCCCGAAAGAGCGCGCATCGGACACTCTCCGACCCGGGCCCTCCACGTCAAGAAGGCGACAGTCGCGGGTGCATCGCCACTCGGTGGCGTGCCCCGCCGATCACATACCTCCAGGGTCCGACAACGGGGTCCATCCAGACCCTGATGGGTTGAATCTCATCCATTGAGACGCGTTACCTGAGCAGATGGCTGATACCTTGCCCGCATGGTGGATGTGAATGAACCGTGTCTCGGCTGTGCCATCACTCGCGGTGAGCACCGCCCCGTCGGCGGCATCCTGGCTCGCGCTCCCGGGCTCGTGCTGCACGGCGTCGCCGGTCCCAGCCCCGTGCCGGGGTGGGTGGTCATCTCCAGCGAGCAGCACGCCCGCGCCTGGTACGAGCTGGATGACGCGACCTCCCGGGAGCTGGGCGCCTTCGCTGCCCGCGTCATGAGGGCCCAACGCGAGGTCCTCGGCGCCGAGCACGCCTATGCCTTCGCCATCGGCGACGTGCTCCGGCACTGCCACCTGCACCTGGTGCCACGCTTCGCCGGGACGCCCCAGCGCCTGTGGGGCCGCGCCGTGTTCGACGCCCCTCCCGCCGACCACCTCCCCGCCGAAGCGCTGGAGGCCGCCGCTCGCGCCCTGGCCACCGCACTGTCCGGCTGAGGTCCCCACTCGGGGGGACGTGCTAGACCCACCCTCCCCCTCCTCTCGAGAGGTATTGCCCGTGTCGTCCGAGCCCCGCAACCGCGTCCTCGAGAAGATGCTCGAGCGCCTCTACGCCGCGCTCGCCTCCGGCCCCAGCATCAACTGCCGCCCCCACCACAGCCGCCAGCGCCTGGACCTGGCCACGCTGACCCGACTGGACGGCACCGCTCCTCACGCCGTGCTGGCCGCGCTCCTCGGAGACAAGGCCACCGTCCGGCTCGCCGTGAAGCCTCCCGTGTCCAAGGGGCGTCTGGCCGCGCCCGGCGGCACCAGGGTCACCTCGGCTCGCCTGGCCGCCGAAGCCCGCGACGAGAACTCCGCCCCTCCTCGTGCGGCGAGCATCTCGACGCTTCCCCAGGACAACGAGCTCCCCCCTTCTCTGGAGGAGGCCTCGACCCCTGATGTGAGTGCGCTCGCCGCCTCCTCCCGCCCCGCGAGCGCTGTGAGCATCGAGCGCGACGTCCCAGCGCTCACCCGCGACGAGCGTGTCTTCGAGGACGAAGACAGCGACGACCGCCCGTCCCCCACCCGCGCCGAAGAGGAGCAACAGGCGCTGCTTCGCAAGCTCGCCGCCATCGTCGAGGACGCGCGCATCTTCGAGCAGGACACCGGCGCGCACGTCCTCCACGTCGGCTTCCCGCTGCTGCAGCTCCCCCCGGGCCCCAAGGACAAGCGCGGCTTTGGCACCCGGCGCATCCTCGCCCCCATCGCCTTCGTCCCCGTGCGCATCACCCTCAAGAAGGGGCGCACCCCTTCCGTGGAGCTCGAGGGCGCCGAGGAAGGCGTCGACCGCGTCGCCCCCAACACCGCCCTGCTCGCGTGGCTGGAACAGCAGACGGGCCAGCGCTTCGGAGAGCTCTTCGCCGACGAGACCGGCGAGGACCCGTGGCGCGAGGTCAACGAGCTGGTCGCCCTCGTCTCCAGGACCCTGGAGCTGCCCGCCCCCTCACCCTTCACGGCCCAGACGCCCCTGTCCGCCGTGCCCCGCCCGGATGAGGACGCCGCCACGCGGGCCGCCATCCTCCCGAGCGCCGTGCTCGGCCTGTACCCGCTGTCCAACCAGAGCCTCGTGGACGACATGCGCGCCCTGGCGGACGGCGAGCCTGTCTCCGGGCCCCTGGAGAGCTTCCTGCGCGTGGACGTGTCACTCGACCAGCCCGTCCACCCAGGCGGCGGAGAGCGCAACCTGGAGGGCCTCAAGCGCGCCGAGGACGAGCGGCTCGTCTCCATCGCGGACCCCTGCCAGGCTCGCGCCGTGCGCCTCGCGCGCAGTCGCCGGGGGCTCGTCATCCATGGCCCTCCGGGCACGGGAAAATCCCAGACCATCGCCAACGCCATCGGAGACCATCTCGCCCGGGGTGAACGGGTGCTGTTCGTCTGCGACAAGCGCACCGCGCTCGACGTGGTGAAGCACCGCCTGGACCACCTGGGCCTCGGCAGCCTGTGCGCCGTCGTGCACGACGCCCAGCGAGACCAGCGCGACCTCTACATGGGCATCCGCGAGCAGCTCGACACGCTGGCGGAGACGCGCACCGACGCCGCCATCCCACGTGAGCTGTCCCGCGTGGACACGGAGCTCCAGTCGCTCCACGACGAGCTCACCACCGCCGAGCACGCCCTCTCCTCTCGACCCGAGGACGGCTCCGCTCCGTCCTTCCACGAGCTGGTGGGCCAGTGGCTCGCCCTCGAGTCCCCCGCGGCGCTCGCTCCCGCCACCGCGTCACTCACCTCCGCGCGCCTCGCCGACGTCACCGCTCGCGAGCGGGAGACACGCGAGGTGTTCGAGCGCGCGCTCAAGGAAGGCTACCCGGACAATCCCTGGCGCGAAGCCCTGGGCGTCGACCTGGCCACCTACCTCGCCACGCCCCTCGCCACCTGGCGCGAGCGGCTCGGCGCCACCGTCGAGGCGGCCCGTGACGCGGACGCGCTCGCCTCACCGGACATCCCGGCCTTCGGCGCGGAGCCGGAAGCCGAGGGGCTCGCGCGCGCCCACTTCGCCGAACAGCTCGCCCCCGTGTTGGAGAGCACGAGCCCCGAGTCCCTCGCGCGCTGGGCCGCGGCCTCACCGGACACGGTGCGGACCACGAAGGCCCAGCTCGAAAGCCTCTCCCCTCAAGTCCAGGTGCTCTCCGAGGGCCCGCTCGACACCGAGCTCGCGCTGATTCATCGCGAGCAGCCCCAGGCCCTGGGCGCGCTGTCCACCGCGCTCGCCACGCTGGGCGCGTACCTGGGCATCGCCCGCAAGTGGTACGCGTTCTTCTGCTTCGCCCGGAAGGCCGGCGCACGAAAGGTGCTCCAGCAGTTCGGCCTCACCCTCGGCGCGGCCACCGCCGAGCGCGTCCGTCACTTCCTCACCGGCGCCCGCGCCCGCGCGCTCCTGGGCGAGTTCCACCGCGCAACCCTTGTCCCCACCTCCGCGAGCCTCGCCGACGAGACCCTCGCCCGGGATTTGCGCGCCCACGCCGCGCTCTTCGAGGCCCTCGGTGCACTGGACTCGACGCCACGGCTCGCCTCGTGCCGCGAAGCCGTGCGACGGGCCCTGACGACGGACGCCGCGACACGCGCCGCGCTGCTGACGGGACTGCGACGCTCCGCCGCCCGGGGCGCGGCCGTGGCGAAGCTGGAGAAGCGACTCGCCGAGACGGGGCTGTGCTCCTCCGAGTGGCTCACCCTCCGCGTGCACGAGCTGCGCACCGGCGCCCTGCTCACCCCCGTCGCCACCGCGCTCCAGTCACGACTGTCCACGGTGGAGGGGATGCTGCGTCTGCGCTCACTCCTGTCGGGCATGCCCCCGGCGTTGGCGACCTCGGTCGAGTCGCTCGCGCGCCTGGGCACGGACGCACAGGCGGGCTGGACGGCCGTGCTCAAGGCCACGCTCGCCGCCGAGGTGACCTCACGCCTGCGCGAGGACCCCGCCCTCCAGCACGTCGACGCCGAGCGCACCCAGGCCACCCAGGCGCGCTACCGCGCGCTCGAGGAGAAGAAGCGCGGCCTCGTGCGCGACGCCATCCTCCACCGGTGGACGCAGCGCCAGCGTGAGCGACTGCTCGCTGCCAACGGCGGTCGACTCAACAGCCAGGGCGCGGAGCTGCGCCGACGACTCATGCTGCGCGGAGAGCGCGCCATGCGCGTGCGACAGGTCATCGCCACCGGCCTGGACATCGACGGCGGAGACCCGCTCTTCGACGCCCGCCCCGTGTGGATGGCCAGTCCCCAGACGGTGGCGCAAATCTTCCCGCGCCGCCCCATCTTCGACGTCGTCATCTTCGACGAGTCTTCACAGTGCCGTCTGGAGGAGGCCCTGCCCGTGCTCACGCGCGCCCGGCGCGTCGTCATCGCCGGAGACCCGAAGCAGCTCCCGCCCACGCGCTTCTTCGAGTCCGCCGTGGTGCAGAGCCAGCAGGACACCGAGGCCGAGACAGAACAGGGCCTCTTCGAGGAGCAGCAGTCCGAGGTGGAGGACCTGCTCTCCGCCGCCCTCAACCTGGACATCGACCAGTGCTACCTCGACGTGCACTACCGCTCGCGCGACGCGGACCTCATCGCCTTCAGCAACGAGCACTTCTACGACAAGCGCCTCCAGGCCATCCCCGCGCACCCCTCGCACCGCGCGCCGCACGCGGCCCTGCGCCTGCTCCCCGTGGGCGGCACCTATGAGAAGCGCGTGAACCAGGTCGAGGCCCGCGCCGTGGGCCAGCTCGTGAAGGAGCTGCTCGCGCGGCCCGAGCCCCCGTCCATCGGCATCGCCTGCTTCAACCTCTCGCAGCGCGACGCCATCACCGATGTGCTCGACGAGCTCGCCGCCGAGGACGCCGCCTTCTCCGCCCGACTCGCCACCGCGCGCACCCGCCGGGGCGCCGGCTCCTTCGAGGGCCTCTTCGTGAAGAACCTGGAGAACGTCCAGGGCGACGAGCGCGACCACCTCATCATCAGCACCACCTACGGCCCGGACCGACAGGGCCGCTTCTACCGTCGCTTCGGACCGCTCGGCAGCGCGGGCGGTGGACGGCGCCTCAACGTGCTCGTCACCCGCGCGCGCCAGCAGGTGCACCTGGTCACCTCCATCCCCCGCGACGCGTACACCGCCCTGCCCCCGGTGGAGCCCGGCCGGCAGCCCAACGGCGGCTGGCTGCTCTTCGCCTATCTCCAGTTCGCCGAGTCCCTCTCCCAGCCCCAGCGCGCCCCCACGCCCGAGGCCACCACCCGGGAGCTCGTCGTGCAGGAGCGGGAGACCGACGCGGGCTCCACGTTCGCCCGCGCGCTGGCCCATCACCTGGCTCGCCGCCACCAGGTCTCTTCCGATGTGCACTGGGGCAACGACGGCTTCTGCGTGGACGTGGCCCTGCACCACCCCACCTCGCCCGGCGACGTCACCGTGGGCCTCTTGTGCGACGGCACCCGCTACCCCAAGGCCGCGGACCGCGTGGAGTGGGACCTGTTCCGCACCGGCGTGCTCGAGGGCCAGGGCTGGAAGCTCGTGCGACTCTGGACGCCCCACTTCTTCCGCGACCCCGAGGGCGCCACCACCCAGGTGCTCCAGCGCGTGGGCGAGGTGCTCATGCGCCCGCCCGCCCCTCCCACCGTGGACGCACCCGACAAGCGCGCCCTGCACTGAGCACCCAGGCTCAACGCGTCTCGGGCTTCGCCTCCGAAGTCAGCCACAGGTCGCTCAGTACCAGCTCCAGCGCCTCGAAGGGCTCGGCCCGCACCCGCTCGTCTCCCGAGTACGTGCCGAGCTCCACCCACCGCTCCCCATCCCGCCGGAACACCTCCAGCGTGCGCGCCTTCGGGTCCACCAGCCACACGTGGCCCACGCCCTCGCGCGCGTAGATGCGCTTCTTCCTCACCCGGTCCAGCGAGGCCGTGGAGGGTGACAGCACCTCGCACACCCAGTCCGGCGCGAGCGTGAAGTACGGCACGTCCGGGATTTCCGGCATCCGCTCCCGCCGCCAGCCCGCCAGGTCCGGCACCAACACGTCCTTGCGGAAGTGCAGCTCTGGCTCGTCATGGAAGAACCAGCCCCCAGGCCCACCTCGCCCCCGCTCGAAAGGGCCGTAGAGCTCGCCCCCCAAGCGAGACGTAGCGCGTCCATGCGGACTCGCCGGCCGGGGCATCACGATGAGCTCCCCGTCGACTATCTGCCCGACCACATGCTCCGGCAGTGCGAGCAGGTCCTCGTACGTCGCCGGCCGCTTCGGTCCGTCTCCCATCGCCTTGCTCCTCTCACCACCCGCACCCCACCCCTCCAACATCCGCGCCGCCTCCCCGAAGTGGAACCCCACCCCATACCGCGTGTCCACTCATTCCTACTTCCTGGGTCTGACATCTGAACCCCCACCCAAAAGCCCCCATGGACCTCCCATTCCATAGAGGGAAGAATGTCGCCGTCCCATGGTTCCCTCACGCTCTGG
This sequence comes from Myxococcus fulvus, assembly GCF_900111765.1. The sequence continues at coordinate 431,240 of NZ_FOIB01000001.1, read as the reverse complement.
CCTGCTCGTCCTATCGCTCCTGCTCCTGTCCTCCCCCGCGTGGGCGGACAACAACGCCGACGAGGCGGATATCGCCTTCGAGCTGGGCAATGACGCCTACGCCAAGGGGCAGTACACCGAGGCGCTGCGCTCGTACTTCACCAGCTACCGGCTGGTGCCCAACCGCAACGTGCTCTTCAACATCGCCCGCTGCTTCGAGGCGCTGGGCAAGTTCAACGAGGCGTACCGCTACTACAACGACCTGCTCACCGAGGACCTGCCCACCGAGGACGCCTCGGAGGTCTCGCGCTCGCTGGACCGGCTGCGCCCCAAGGTCGCGCTGGTGAAGGTCACCACCGTGCCCAAGGGCGCGGACGTCTACGTGGACCGCATGGACCTGGGCAGCCGGGGCCGCTCGCCGCAGACGCTCGCGCTGTCGCCGGGCCGGCACAAAATCATGGTGAAGAAGGACGGCTACCGTCCCACCGAGGCCACCGTCGTGGTGGCGCGCGGCAAGGAGACGGAGCAGCCCTTCGACCTGTTCCTCATCACCGGCGGCGTGGAGCTCACCGGCACGCCCGAGGGCGCCGAGGTGCGTGACGCCCCCAACGGCCCCGTCATCACCAAGCTGCCCGGCCGCGCCCGCCTGCCTCCCGGCCAGCGCATCCTCTACGTGCGCGCGCCCGGCTACGCCCCCGGCCAGTACGTGGTGGACGTGCCCGCCGACGGCAGCGTGCCGCTCTCCGTGTCGCTGCGCGTGCAGGACCGCCCCTCGGGCCGGCTCGTCGTCACCGCCAACCGCGACGGCGCCACCGTGCGCGTGGACGGCCAGCCCGCGGGCTTCACGCCCACCGTCGTCACCCTCCCCGAGGGCGAGCACCAGCTCGAGGTGGAGAGCCGCGAGGTGCGCCCGCTGCACCAGAAGGTGACGGTGGTCGCCGACCAGGAGGTGAAGATCCACGCGGAGCTGCGGTACGCGCCCCCGCCCGTGCGCGCGGCGTCCAAGAGCCTGGTCGCCGTCGACGACGCGCCCGCCTCCACCACGGTGCTCACCCAGGAGGAGCTGCGCGCGTTCGGCTGGCGCACGCTCGCCGAGGCGCTGTCCGGCGTGCGCGGCTTCTTCCTCACCGACGACCGCACGTACACCTATCTGGGCGTGCGCGGCTTCTCGCCGCCAGGTGACCTGAACACGCGCATCAGCATCCTCTGGGACGGCCACCCGATGAACGACGTGTGGGCCGGCCAGGGCTTCGCCGCGCACGACTTCAACGTGGACCTGCTCGAAATCGAGCGCATCGAGGTGGTGCGCGGCCCGGGCAGCTCGCTCTACGGCACCGGCGCCTTCTTCGGCGTCATCAACGTGGTGCCCCGCGAGTCGCTCGGCCAGGACAAGCACCTGGAAGTGACCGGCGCCGTGGGCGCGCTGGGCACCACGCGCGGACACGCCACCGCGGCGTGGGCGAGCGGCAACCGCTCCATCCTGGTGAGCGCCGCGGCCCTGACGGCCTCGGGCGCGGACACCACGCGGCTGCTCGCCGACCGGGAGTACCTGGTCACCGGCCTGGACGCGGAGCGCGCCGCCACCGGCTCCATGCGCGCGCGCGTGGGCGACTTCGCCTTCCAGGCCATGCTCAACGTGCGCTCCAAGGAGCTGCCCACCGCCCCCTACGGCACCGTCCCCGGCACCGAGGGCAACCGCGTGAAGGACCTGCGCTTCTTCGCGGAGGGCCGCTACGAGCACGATTTCTCCGAGAACTTCAGCCTGTCCGCGCGCGGCTCGTTCGACCTGAGCCGCTACGACGGCATCTACGTGTACGAGGAGTCGGCCGGCGGCCGGCGCGAGGAGACCGGCGACGCGGACTGGGTCAACGCGGAGCTGCGCGCGCGGGTGGGGCTCTTCGAGGGCAACCGCCTCACCCTCGGCGTGGAGGCCCAGGGCCAGTTGGGCGTGCGGCAGTCGACGAACCCCGGCCCCATCCTCGACACCAAGACGCGCACCATCCTGTCCGCGTACCTGCTCGACGAGTGGAAGCTGCACCCCCGGCTGAGCCTGTCGGCGGGCCTGCGTCTGGACAAGTACACGGACGTGGACGAGACCCCCATCACGCCTCGCGTGGCGCTCATCGCCCGCCCCTACGACGGGGGCCTCACCAAGCTGGTGGCCGGTAACGCCTTCCGCGCGCCCACCATCTACGAGCTGCACTACGCGGACGGCATCACCCAGGCCGCGCCGGAAGCGCTGGACCCGGAGACCATCACCACCTTCGAGCTGGAGCACGGGCACGATTTGACGGACGAGCTGCGGCTCACCGTGGCCGGCTACCACAACCGCATCTCCAACCTGGTGCGGCTGCAGGAGGAGACCACCTCCTCCGGTCAGTGTGGCACCACCGCCCAGTGCCTCGTGTTCGGCAACGACAGCGGCACCACGCTGGCGTGGGGCGCGGAGGCGGGCGTGCACTGGCAGCCGGGTCGCTACCTGCTGGTGGACCTGAGCTACTCGTACGTGCAGCTGCGCAACGCCTCGGAGGAGGTGGCCGCCGCGGCCCCCGCGCACCTGGTCTCCGGCCGGCTGCTGATGCCCATCGGCGGCGGCGACATGCGGCTGGCCACCCAGGCCACCTACCAGAGCGCGCGCCCCACCGGCGAGGGCGGCGCCGATAGCGGCGAGGCGCTGCTCATCAGCTTCGGCCTCTCCGGTGACTACGGCCCGCTGCGCTACTTCGCCGGCGTCCACAACCTGCTCGACAGCAACTATCGGATTCCGGTGTCGGACGAGAATTCCATCGCGCCGGTGCCCCAGTACGGTCGCACCTTCACCCTGCAGCTCACCGGGACGTTCTGATGAGCGCGTCCGACGCCGCGCCGTCCGAGCTCGCGCTCGACTTCATCCAACCCGGCCACGCGCTGTATGGCGGGGAGCTGGAGCTGCGCTTCCGGGTGCTGCGCGAGCCGCTCGGCTACACGCGTGAGCAGGTGACGTTCCCCTTCGAGGACGCGAGCCTGCATCTGGTGGCGCACGCGGGCGGACAGGTGCTCGGCTGCGTGCTCTTCCATCCTGAGGACACGCGGGGAGGCCGGCTGTTCCAGATGGCCGTGACGCCCGAGCTCCAGGGTCAGCGGCTGGGCGCCCGACTGGTGTCGACGCTGGAGGCGGAGCTCCTGCGGCGAGGCCTCACCCAGGTCCACCTGCACGCCCGACAGGCGGTCGTCCCCTTCTACGAACGACTGGGTTATTCCACGTACGCGGAAGCGTTCCTGGAAGTCGGCATTCCACACCGGCACATGCGGAAGTCACTCGGGACGTAGGCGCGGCAGCGTTGCTCACCAGCGGACACCGGCGCATGTCGTCGAGCATCCGGGCTGACCATCGCCGTGTCGCCCCCTGACCTCAACAACCGGGGGATGCTGGTAACCTTTCCAGCGCGGTCAGCGAGCCAGCGACATCGAGGAGACACGATGAACGGAACGAACGACGGACGCGGCGCGCCCCCTTCCCATCGGGCCGGCCCCTCGGGAGCTCCCAGAGACAGCGAGTTGGAGGACGAGGGCCTCTCCTCCGACGCGGAGGCCGAGCGCGCGCCTCGCCGCCCCATCCAGGTGATGGAGGACAACACGCTGCACACGCGGCTGACGAAGGACCTGGGGGTGCACTACCCCTTCGTCAGCGCGGGCATGGCCTTCGTGGCGCTGCCGCCGCTGGTCATCGCCGTGTCGGAGGCGGGTGGCATCGGCATGCTGGGCTCGGCGCCCGAGCCCGCTCCGTTCCTGCGCGCTCGCATCCAGGCCATCCGCGGTGGCACGCAGCGGCCCTTCGGCGTGGACTTCATCCTGGACCATGCGCGGGCCGGGGACCTCACCACGCGCGAGCACATCGACACGTGCATCAGCGAGCGAGTCCCCGTGGTCGCCTTCCACTGGACCCTGCCGCCCGCCGCGTGGGTGAAGGATTTGAGGGCCGCGGGCATCCGCGTCTGGGTGCAGGCGGGCTCGGTGGACTTCGCGAAGGACGCGCTGGCGCTCGGCGTGGACGGGCTCATCGCGCAGGGGCGACAGGCAGCGGGCTACAACCGGGGGACCACACCCACGTTGAAGCTGGTGCGAGAGCTGCGTGCGCTGACGCGTGAGCTCCCCTTGTTGGCCGCGGGTGGCATCGCGGACGCGCTGAGCGCGGCGCGCGCGATGTATCACGGCGCGGACGGCGTCTGGGTGGGCACGCGCATGGTGGCCTCCGTGGAGGCGTACGCGCACCCGGGCTACAAGCAGCGCCTGGTCGACGGGGACGCACGCGACTCCGACTTCACCACGCTCTTCGGTCCGGAGTGGAGCGGCCCCAGGCAGCGCGTGCTGCGCAACCGCGTGGTGCGCGAGTGGGCGGGCCGGGAGGCGAAGGCGCCGACGCAGACGCAGGACACCATCGGCACGACGCGGCTGTTCCCGGGGCTCGCGGGCGGTGACGCGCTCTACACGATGCCGCGCTTCAGCGCCTTCGTGCCCACGCCCGACACGCAGGGGGATTTGGAGGAGATGGTGCTGCCCGCCAGCGGCTCCAGCATGGCGCGCATCGAGAGCGTGCAGCCCGCCGGGCAGATCGTGGTGGAGATGATGGAGGGGGCGCACCGGCTGCTCGCGAACCCGTATGAGCTGGAAGCGGACGCCGACGAGAACGACCGCTCCTGAGGCCAGACGGACGGCGCTCCGCCCGCCTGCTCACGGGCGGTGGATTCGGGTGATGCGTCCGTGGGAGTTGGAGTAGGAACCCATCGACGACGGGTGGGCTCCATGACGATGACGAAGACGCAGGCGCACTGGCGACGCGTGGCACTCTCGGGCTGGCTCGGGCTCGCGCTGTGCGGCGGCGTGGCGGTGGCGCGGGCAGTGACCTCGGAGGTGAGGGCTCCCTCGCGGCGCCTGTCCCCGGAGGAGCGAGAGCTGCTGGGCAGGGCGGCCGCGGAGGCCGAGCCCCACTGGCGGCGGCGCTCGATGCACTCGTTCCCCGGCGACCACTGGTCCCAGGATGACGACTTCGGTGCCTCCGAGCGCGGCTGGGTGATGAACGAAGCGCGGCGACGCGACGTGCCCATCACGGACGTGTTCGACGCCATCGACACGGAGCTGCGCGCCTCGTCGCCCGTGACGGCGCCGCGCAAGGCCACCGCGAGCCCGTGCAAGCCACGGCCGTTCTACGACTGATGCGCGGCGAGACCTTCCACCTCGCGTGGTCTCCGCGTGCCTCGCGCGACGGTGTTGCTCGCGAGCGGGCGGATGAGGAGCGCGCGTCGATGCGAGCGGACCTCTCGCGCGAGACGTCGCCCGGAGCCGACGGGGCGCCCCGCCCCACCAACTTCTCACTCCATCCTCGACGGATGCGAGCCACCCCTCTCGCTCTCGCGCTCCACGGCGCGCCCCTTCGCGCATGACGACCTCGTCCCACGGATTGCTCCGCGCCGTGCACCGCGCCGCCTCGCTCACCAGCGTGCGCCTGGCCCTCTTCGGCGTCATCGCGCTCATCGCGTGCTGGCGGCCCCTCTCCGTCGCCGGTGGGCTGAACGACTTCCGCGACTCGCACCTGCTCGACTCGTACGAGGACGCGGGCACGCGCAGCGTGACGCACTACGGACAGCTCCCGCTGTGGAACCCCTGGTCCTGCGGTGGCCAGTACGCGCTCGGCAGTCCGCAGACGCGCGTCTTCGCGCCCACCGTGCTGGTGTCCTCGCTCATCGGTCCGCGCCGCGCGGAGCCCGTGCTGCTGTGGATGTTCCTCGTGCTCGGCATGGAGGGCTTCTTCCACTACGCCCGACGACGCGTGGGCTCCGCGACCGGCGCGCTCGGCGCCGCGCCCCTCTTCGGGCTGATGGGCTTCACCGCGCTGTCGTGGTCCATCGGCTGGCTCAACTTCGCGGGCTTCCTCCTGCTGCCGTGGCTGCTCGTCGGCACCCGCCGCGCCGTCGAAGGTCGCCTGTCTGGCGCCGCGCTCGTGGCCGCCGTCTTCTCCCTGCTGCTCGCCTTCGGCGGCACCTACCCCGTGCCCATGGGCGCCCTCTTCGTCGTCCTCGAGACGGGCCGCTCCCTCTACGCCCTGCGCGGCACGCCCCGCCGCATCCAGGCCCTGTGGTCCCTGGGCGCCACCGCGTGCTTCACCCTGGCCGCCTGCGCCTTCCGCCTGTGGCCCATCCTCGAGACGATGCGCTCCTCACCGCGCGTCATGGCCGGCACACCCGGCAACGATTTCGCGCCCCTCGTGAAGATGCTGCTCGAGCTCCCAGCTCGCGCCGGCTACAGCGATACCGGCAACTTCTACTTCGCCCCCGCCGCGCTCGTGCTCGCGCTGCCGGCCCTCGCCTTCGCGTGGCGTCGCGCGCTGTACCCCGCCATCGTCGCCGGCCTCTGCGCGTGGATGGCCGCGGGCTACGCGGCGTCACCGTCCCTGTTCGCGGGCCTGCGCACGCTGCCCATCTTCGAGACGTTCCGCTACCCCGAGCGCTTCCTCGTCCCCACCTGCTTCTTCCTCGCCGAGCTGGCCGCGCTGGGCCTCACCGTCCTGCTGGCGCGCACGTGGCGCTCGCCCGCGCGGTGGACCTGGGCCGCAGCGGCCGCGTGCGCGGTGGCCCTGGCGAGCTGGGGCCTGCAATGGCGCGCCTTCGACAACCTCTCGCACTGGGCCCAGATGATTCCGCAGCCCGTCGAGAAGGAGCAGCCCTTCGCGCAGGCGCGCGGCAACCGCTGGTCGCAAGGCCACCTGCTCGCGCTCAACCGAGGCTCCATCGCCTGCGGTGAAGCATGGCCCGTGCCCATGTCCTCGAAGCTGCGCGGCGACTTGAACCAGGAGGAGTACCTGGAGGAGCCCGGCTCCGGCACCGCGCGCCGCGTGGAGTGGACGCCCAACCGCGTCACCGTGGACGTGGACGCCACGCGGCCCACCGTGCTCCTGGTCAACCAGAACTGGCACCCCGGCTGGAAGTCCTCACAGGGCGAGGTCGTCTCGCGCGACGGCCTGCTCGGCGTGCGCGTGCCCGAAGGCCACCATCAGGTGGTGCTGAGCTTCCTGCCCCGCTCGGGGCTCGGGGGCACGATGGTGTCCGTGCTCGCGTGGGTGGGGCTCGGCTTGCTCCTGTGGCGCGAGCGTCGGGGACGGCGGCTGTCCTGGCCCGTGACGGTGGGCGTGTCCCTGGTGCCCCTCGTCGCGTGGGGCGTCGTGGCCACCGCCTGGAGCGAGCCCGTGGCGAAGCCGGACCCGCGCAACCAGGACGGCTCTCCGCTGACGGTGGAGCAGCTGCCCGCGAAGGCCACGCCCATCCACGCGCGCTTCGGCGTGCCCGTGGAGCTGGTGGCGGCGGAGCTCCCCGAGGAGCCCGACGCGGAGGGCATCGCGTCCATGGTGTTGAACTGGCGCGTGACGGGGCCGGTGCCGCGCTCGGTGGGCATCTTCGTGCACATCGTCGCGGCGGACGGTCGTCGACTCGGCGCGGACCACGACGTGGTGGGCGGCACCTGGTTCTTCACCGACGCCCCCAAGGACACGCTGCTGCGCGACGCGTTCTCCGTGTCCACGCGCGGCTGGCCCCAGGGTGAGTGGACGGTGATGGTGGGGCTGTGGCACGCGGGCGGCGACCAGTCGCGCGTGCCCCTGCTCGAGGCGCAGGGACGGCCGGTCTCCGACGGCCGGGTGGCCGTGGGGACGTTCACCGTTCCACGGAAGGTCCGGGCCAACGAGTCCTCCGTGAACCCATAGTCCGAGTGCCGACAGCCCGCGCGAGACGCGCGGCGCCCGGGGCGTTATGAAGCGCGGCATGCGAATCCTGCACACCATGTTGCGCGTGGGGAACCTGGAGAAGTCGCTCGACTTCTACACCCGAGTCATCGGCATGACGCTGCTGCGCCGCCGCGACTACCCCGATGGGAAGTTCACCCTGGCCTTCGTGGGCTTCGGTCCCGAGGACACGCACCCCGCGCTGGAGCTGACCCACAACTGGGGCGTGGAGAAGTACGAGCTGGGCACGGCCTACGGCCACGTGGCCCTGGGCGTGAAGGACATCCGCAAGACGTGCGACGCCATCCGCGAGGCCGGCGGCAAGGTCGTCCGCGAGCCGGGGCCGATGAAGCACGGCACCACCGTCATCGCCTTCGTCGAGGACCCGGACGGCTACCGCGTCGAGCTCATCGAGCAGGGCACCTGAAGCCCCCGCCCCCACGCGAGGGAGAACCGACGTGACGTCCCGCCCCACCGAAGCCTCCCCGCCCCGGGGCGCCGCGAGCACCGGCCCCTGGGAGGACCGCCAGCTCGCCCACGGCGTGCTCCGGCTCATCCTCGGCATCAACATCGGCCTGCACGGCCTGACGCGGGTGGGCGCACCCGGCGCGTTCGCGGACGGCATCGTGAAGAACTTCGCGGACTCGCCCCTGCCCGAGTGGAGCGTGCGGGCCTATGCGCTCGGCCTGCCCTTCGTCGAGCTGGCGGTGGGCGTGGGCATCCTCCTCGGCCTGCGGCTGCGCTGGGTGCTCACCCTGGGGGCCCTGCTCATGTCCACGCTCACCTTCGGCGAGTCCCTGCGACAGCAGTGGAGCACCGTGGGCCTGCACCTGAGCTACGCCCTCGCGTACTACATCCTGCTGGCACGCGCGGCCGATGCACGCCTCACCGTGGACGGGTGGCTCGCCTCGCGCCGGGGCGCCACGAACCCGTGAAGCCACCCGGGGTGCCCCCACCCCGGCGAGGAACGAGTCCTGCGTGCGTGGGCCCGGCCCATTAAGCTGCCCCACGTGAGCCCCACCCCCATCTTCCTCCCCAGCCACGAGCCGCCCGCGCGTCCTCGCGACAACGCGCTGCTCTTCCTCGCGCGCGGCATGGAGCTGCTCATCTCCGAGCGCGATGGCGCCATCGTCCTGCCCACCGGCGCGGCGTTCCCCGACGTCGTCCCGGCCGCGCACTACCTGGGCACGCTGGACGGCGTGGACTGCTACACCGCGCCGCTCGCCCGGGACTTCACGCCGCCCGAGGGCACCACGCTGGTGCCCGCCCGCGCGCTCTACAAGCGACTGGACGAGGTGCGTTTCGCCATCGCGGGCCGCGCGCTCGCCATCTCCGAGTGGGACGTACAGCACCGCTTCTGCGGACGCTGCGGCCAGCCCACCCAGCTCGTCGCCGGAGAGCGCGCCCGCAGGTGCCCGGTGGACAACACTCCGTTCTACCCGCGCATCTCCCCCGCGATGATTGTCCTGGTCACCCGGGGCGACACGATGTTGCTCGCGCGCAACTCCACCCTGCCCGAGCCCATGTTCAGCACGCTCGCGGGCTTCGTGGACGCTGGCGAGTCGCTGGAGGATTGCGTCGCGCGCGAGGTGAGGGAAGAGGTCGGCATCGACGTGAAGAACATCCGCTACTTCGGCTCGCAGCCCTGGCCCTTCGGGCGCTCGCTGATGGTGGGCTTCACCGCCGAGTACGCGGGCGGCGACATCCAGGTCGACGGCAAGGAGATCGCCGAGGCACACTGGTTCCACCCCGACAACCTGCCCCGCGTCCCACCGCGCCTGAGCATCGCCCGACACCTCATCGACGCCTTCGTCGAGCGCGTGAAGGCCATCCCTCCCAGCGGCCGATAGGCCGGCGAGTGCCAACAAGCGGGCGCGACAGGCATTCGGTACAGTGCCCGGCCAGCTCTCGCAGGAGGGACCCGGATGAAGCGCTTCGCGCTGCGCGACCGAACCGACCGCCTCGACGCAGTGACTCAATACGAGGACATCGTCCGCATCCTCGCCACCCAGGAGTTCCCCTGGGACATCACCCAGGCGCTCAGCTTCGCGCTGTTCCGCACCTACGCGGTGCCGAGCATCGGCGTGCTGCTGCACGACACCGGTGAGTTCACCGCGCGCCCCCAGAAGCGCTACGACGACACCGTGCTCATCCTCGACGCCATCCTCGAGCACGGCCTGGCCAGCCCCAAGGGGCGCTCGGCCCTGCGCCGGATGAACCAGATGCACGGCGCCTATGACATCTCCAACGACGACATGCGCTACGTGCTGTGCACCTTCGTCGTCACGCCGGTGCGCTGGCTCGCGGAGTTCGGCTGGAGGGCCCTCACGCCCCACGAGGTGACGGCGTGGACCCACTACTACCGCGCCATGGGTCGCCACATGGGCATCCAGGACATCCCTGAGACGTACGACGACTTCGCCACCGTCATGGACGACTACGAGGCGAAGCACTTCGCCTACGACGAACGCAGCCGCGCCGTCGCCGACGCCACGCTGGAGCTGCTCACCACCTTCCCTCCGTCGAACCTCGCGCCCAAGTCGCTCGTCACGCTGTTCGCGCGCACGCTGATGGAGGATGAGCTCCTGGACGCCTTCCGCTACCCGCGCCCCTCCGCGCTCAGCCGGAAGGTGTTCCGCTCCGCGCTCTGGCTGCGCGGCCGGTTCGTGCGCTACGCACTGCCGCCTCGCGAGACGCCGCTGTTCGGGCGCGAGGGCACCAACCTGCGCACCTACCCTCAGGGCTTCGACGTCGAGAAGCTCGGCACCTTCCCCCAGGGCTGCCCCGTGCATCACCGCCGTCCGGCCGCCGCCCCCGCCGCGGAGCCCGAGGCCGCCCAGCCCCGGCAAGGCACGGCCAGCTCCTGAGGACCCACGGCTCCAAGCGTCCGGACAGCCGCAAGTGCTCCAGATTGCTCGGGGTTCCCGCCCCTCGGCTCCCTCCTGGACGGGCGGGGAATCCGGTGGCGCGGCCGGGGCGTTGGCTCGGGATGGGGGAGCGGCTTGACCTCGTGGGCTGACTGGGGTTGAAGCGCCGCTCCCCCCAGTCTCACGAAGAAGCCATGCCCGCCGCGCGTCCGCACATCGAGCCCCGTCTGGTCCCCGCCGCCGACTCCGTGGTGGTGAAGGAGATCTACCTCTCCCTCCAGGGCGAGTCCTCGCACGCGGGACTGCTGTGCGCCTTCGTCCGCCTCACCGGCTGCCACCTGCGCTGCACGTACTGCGACAGCGAGTTCGCCTTCCACGGCGGCACGCGGATGAAGAACGCGGACGTGGTGGAGCAGGTGAAGGCCCTGCGCACGCCGCGCGTGGAGGTGACGGGGGGCGAGCCGCTCCTGCAGCCGGGCGTCTATCCGCTGATGCAGTCGATGCTCGACGCGGGGCTCATCGTGCTCCTGGAGACCAGCGGCGCCATCGACGTGCGCCTGGTGCCTCCGGCGGTGCACAAAATCGTCGACATGAAGACGCCCTCCTCGGGCGAGTGCGCGCGCAACGACTTGCGCAACTTCACGTCGATGAACGCCAACGACGAGGTGAAGTTCGTCATCGGCTCGCGCGAGGACTACGAGTGGTCCAAGGCGCTCATCGCCGAGCACCGCCTCACCGAGAAGCCCTTCTCGCTGCTGTTCTCCACCGTGTTCGGCAAGCTGCACCCGCGCGAGCTGGCGGAGTGGACCATCGAGGACCGGCTCTCCGTCCGCTTCCAGCTCCAGATGCACAAGTACATGTGGGACCCGAACGAGCGCGGCGTCTGACGGCGGGCCTCACCCGTCGATGGTGAGGAACAGGAACATCGCCACCCAGGCGAGCACCAGCAGGAGCGTCAGCCCTCCCAGCGCCCAGCCGACGCGCGCGGGCCACAGCCCCCGGACAGGGCTCTCCGCCCTGCGGATGCGCCCCGTCTCACGCAGGCCCAGCACCAGGGCGCTCGCGCCCGCCACCAGCGTCGGCAGGGGAATCCCCAGCGAGCACGGCAGGAACACCAGCCCCGCCACGCCCAACCCCAGCGCGCCCCAGGCCACGTGCGACGCGGGCCCCTCCTTGCGCAGCCGCGCCCGGCACGGCTCGCACACGGAGCCCTCCGGGACCAGCTCCACGCACTCGGCGCACAGGAAGGTGCCGCAGCGCGCGCAGGTGGCGACCGCGGGCTGTTCCGGATGAAGGCCGCAGCGCGCCACGGCGGAGCGTCAGAAGCCCGGCGGCGGGAAGCGGATGGGCGGCGGCGCGAGCGCGTGCGCCCCCAACCCCAGGAACACCGCCGCCAGCGCCGCGCACGACACGAAGCCCGCGACGATGAAGCCCTTGTGGCGGTGCTCGAACTGGCTGAACGCGTAGAAGAACACGTAGCAGGGGATGAGCAGCACCATCACCCCCGTGCCCACGCTGCGACGAAAGGCGTGGACGAGGAGGAAGGCGGCGCACACCAGCGCGACGAGACTGAACAGGAGGGCGAGCGGGAGCAGCGGCACGCCCCTCCCTTAACACGTTCCCCCCTGGCCCGCGCGTCGTGCACATACTAAGCACGGCCCGCCGTCCTCCTTCCGAGGTGCTTGCCCATGAACGCCGCCAAGACGCTGCTCAACTTCGTCCTGCTGGGAACGCTGCTGGGCGTCCTCGTCGCGTCCTGGGTGGGGCCCAACTACCTGGGCTGGTACAACGAGACGCCGCTGGCCACCCAGACGATGTGCAACCTGCCCGAGGTGATTCGCAACGTCACCACGGACCTCATCCACTACCAGACCATCGGCGCGGGCGTGGGCGCCTTCGTCTTCCTGGTGCTGGGCGTGCTCTTCGTCATGCGCGCCAACCGCAAGGCCCGGGACACGGGTGCTCCGCCCCCGGCCGCCCCCCAGACGGCGCCCTGAGGACTACGGCACCCGCACCAGCACCGACGGCGCCGTGCCGAGCACGCCGCCGCCCTCGTTGTCCACCACGTTGACCTGCAGCAGGAAGTGCTTGGGCCCATCCACGTCCGGCGCCGTCCACGTGGGGGCGCGCGCACGCGGGTCACTGAACCGGCCCGCGGGCTCCGCGGGCGACTGCGTCCAGTAGTACTCCATGCCGTCCCCGTCCGGGTCCTTCACCTCGAACAGCATCTGCACCACCTCGCCCGGCGCCACCGTCTTCGGGCTGGGGATGGGCCCGGCGGAGACCTCGGGGGAGTGGTTCACCACCATCCCGCAGCCACTGCCCAGGGCGGAGATGACCAACGCGAGGAAGACTCCCGAACGAGACCGAAGCATGACCGCCCCCTGCTGTGAGGAATGCATGCACGGTAACGCGCGGAGTGGCGTTCGTGTATCGGCACCCGGAACGGAAAAGACCCGGATTCCGGGATAAAAACACATGCGCGGGGAAAGGCTCACCCAGCAACAGACATCCCCGCTCCGCGGTATGACGTCGGTGAGCCGTCTTCAGCGCTCACGACGCCGGGAGGGCGGACGGACCGCCTCCACCATCAGCAGCTTGTCGCCTCGGGACAGCCGCTTGATGGCGGCCTCCCTCCGGAGGGCCGCGCTCCGGTCCTCGGCCGCCTCGCTCCACACGAGCGTCACCGGCAGCCGCGCCCGCGTATAGGCCGCGCCCCGCCCCCGACCATGGGTGGCCACCCGGCGCTCCAGGTTGTTGGTGGCGCCGGTGTAGAGCGAGCCATCACGGCAGCGCAGCATGTAGACAGTCCAGCGGGGGGCGTCGTCCGGCACGGGGGGCGGCACTGTAGCGCCACGCCGTGCCCGGCGCGCCCTTGTCGTCAGGTGGGCAGGCGTCCCTTGCCCCCGCGCCGCAGGGTCAGCTTCGGCAACCCCAGCCGGAAGCGCTGCCGCTCGGCAGGAGGCTCGCCCACCCTCGCCATGACCGCCGACACCGGGGCCAGTGGATCTCCCCGCCACGCCGCCAGGATGTGCTGCTCGCTCACCAACCCCATCAGTCCGCCACCTTCCCCCACCACGCCCAACAGCTGTACCTGGTGCCGCTCCATCACCCTCAGGGCACGCAGGAGGGTGTCTGTGGGAAAAACGGTGGCGATGAAGGATGACAACGCTTCCTTGATTGCCCTGTTTTGCCGCATCCAGTTTCCTCCGGACGAATATGCCTACATCTCCTTGCAACCACCCTGCCGACAGGGGTGACTGCCCGGGATTGGACACGGCAACGGGCCCTGGACCGGCGTAGAGTAGGGGTGTGACACGTAGACAGGCGGCGCGGCTGGGGCGGATGGCGGACCTCTTCTCGCGGACGATGACGCGCGGAAAAGAAGGGCTGCTGACGCTGACGTTCCGCCCGGACGAGCTTTATCGGGTGCCCACGGACGACGGCGCGGCCATCTCATTGGGGCGCTACCACGCCCGAGGGGAGCGCCGGCATGCCGAGCCCGTCATCCTCTGCCACGGGCTGGGCGCCAACCGCTTCCACCTGGACTTCGACGAGCAGTACAGCCTGGCCCGCTACCTGGCCCGCTCGGGCTTCGAGACGTGGGTGATGGAGCTGCGCGGCCGGGGGCTGGCGGGCGACTGCTCCGACTTCACGTTCGATGATCAGGCCGAGCACGACGTGCGCACCGCGCTGCGCACCGTCATCTCCACGGGTTCCAAGGAAGTACTCTGGGTGGGGCATTCCAAGGGAGGGCTGATGCTCTACGCCCACCTGGCGCGAAATCCGCAAGCGCCGGTGAGGGCGGCGGCCATCCTCGGCAGCCCCTTCACCTTCGCGGTGCAGCCCGGGCTGCGCACCTTCATCCAGAAGGTGGAGCCGCTCCTGCGGCTGAAGGTCATCCCCACCGGACGCGTCACCAGCATCGCGCTGCTCGGCGCGCCGCCGGGCCCGTTGAGCCGGTACATGATGCTGGCGGAGAACATGGAGCCGGACGTGGTGCGGCGCGCGCTGGCCAACGTGCCCGCCAACATCGCCGGCGGCGTGGGGCGCCAGTTCGCCCGCTGGATTTCCACCAACCGCTTCACCACCTACGACGGCGGCTTCGACTACCGCGAGGCGCTGTCGGGCGTGCGCATCCCCTTCCTGTTGCTGGCGGGGAGCAAGGACCTGCTCGCCCCTCCCATGTCGGTGGCGCGGGCGAAGGAGGCCCTGGGCGGCCCGGTGAAGTTCCTCGTCGCCGGGCGGGGGCACGGCTTCGGCGCGGACTACGGGCATGCGGACCTGGTGCTGGGCCGGCGCGCCCCGGATGAAATCTTCCCCCTGGTGGAGGCGTTCCTCTCCGCGCACGCCACCCGGCCGTGAGCCGGCCGACGTGAGGGCCTGGGCCCGGGTTGTCCCCTCCTCGGCCGCGTGCTACCCCGCTGAGCCTCCCCACATGAGTCTGTCCCCCCGCCTCCCACGCCCCGCCCCGCTGGCCGCCGCTCCTGGTGGACACGTGCTGGCCGGGCGCGCCCGGGACGGCGAGCGGCGCGACGACGGGGCGTCCGAAAGGGCGCGCAAGCCCATGAGGGCTCGCTTGCCAGCTCGGGGGGCCGTCCCCACCTTTGGGAGTCGCCCCCACCCTTCCCCCAGGACCTCGCGCATGCGTCTTTCTCCCACCCGCGCTCCCCTTCTGTCCCTGGTGCTCGCCCTGGCGCTGGGCCCGGCCTGCAACACCCCGGTCAAGTCCGCGCCGGACGACACGGTGGTGGCCACCGTGAACGGCGAGGTGCTGTCGCGTACGGACTTCGAGCAGGAGCTGGCCCGGGAGCTGGCGTCCACGGACGTGTCCCAGCGCACGCCGGAGGAGATAGAGCCCTTCAAGCGCACGCTGCTCGACACGTACATCCACCGGATGCTGCTCCTGCAGGCGGCCCGGAAGAACAACCTCACCGTCACGCCTGAAGAGGTGGACCGGGGCGTGCTGCGGCTGTCGGGCGACTACCCGGCCGGCAACTTCAACGAGGTGCTCGCCCAGGGCCAGCTGTCCATGGCGGAGCTGCGCGCCCGTGAGGCGAGCCGGCTCACCATCGAGAAGCTCTTCGCCAGCCATGTGTACTCGCGCGTGGCGGTGACGGAGGAGGAGCTGCGCGCGTACTACTCCGCCCACGAGGCGGAGCTGAACGAGAGCGAGCAGGTGCACGCGGCGCAAATCGTGGTGAAGGGCCTGGACGAGGCCCGCCGGGTGCAGGCGCAGCTGAAGTCGGGCAAGAAGTTCGCGGACCTGGCGCGCAGGTACTCGCTGAGCGCGGACGCCAAGGTGGGAGGCGACCTGGGCTTCTTCCCCCGAGGACAGATGCCGCCGGCCTTCGACGAGGTGGTATTCAAGCTGGGTGTCGGGCAGGTTTCGGACGTGGTGTCCACCGAGTACGGCTACCACCTGTTCAAGGTGCTGGAGCGAAAGCCCGCCCGCAAGCGGGACTTCGCCGAGGCCCGGCAGTGGGTGGAGGCCAAGCTCCTGGAGCACAAGCGCACCGAGGCCCAGGAAGTCTTCGAGAAGGAGCTGCGCGACAAGGCGCAGGTCCAGGTGAACGAGGCCACGCTGCAGGCCATCCGCGGAGTGCCCGCGGTGGTCCCGCAGGCGGCGAAGTGACGGGAAATGCAGGGGGTCGTCGGAAGGTTGGACGGCGCCTGGGTGGTGCGGAAGGATGCACGGAATGAAGAAGCTGGTGGCATTCGTCGCTGCGGCGGCGCTCCTGGGGGGCGCCACGTCGGCGCGCGCGGAGCTGGTGGACAAGGTGGCCGCGGTGGTGAACCGCGACGTCATCGCGCTGTCGGAAGTGCAGCAGCGCGCGGCGCCGGAGGTGTCGCGCCTGAACGACCCTGATCCACGCAAGCGCGCGGAGATGCGCGCGCAGCTGATGAAGACGGCGCTCGACACGCTCATCGGCGAGAAGCTGATGGAGTCCGAAATCACGGAGATGGGCATCTCCGCGACCGAGGGCGAGGTGGACGAGCTGGTCAACGACGTGCGCCGGCAGAACAACATCACGGACCCGTCGCAGTTCGAGCAGGTGCTCGCCGCCGAGGGTCTGACGATGAAGGCCTACCGGGAGATGCTGCGCAAGCGCATCCTGCGCGACAGGCTCCTGCGCATGAAGGTGGGCCCCAAGGTGAAGGTCACCGAGGAGGACCTGAAGGCCGCCTACAACCAGTACGCCCGCGTGGAGAGCGAGGACTCTGAGGTCCACGCGCGCCACATCCTGGTGCAGGTGGACCCGAAGGCCACCGAGGAGCAGGTGGCCGCCGCGCGCAAGAAGGCCGAGGGCATCGCCCAGGAGGCCCGCCGCGAGGGCATGGACTTCGCCTCCCTGGCGCGCGCGCGCAGCGAGGGCCCCAGCGCCCAGGACGGTGGCGACCTGGGCTGGTTCAAGCGCGGGGTGATGGTGGCCGCGTTCGAGAAGGTCGCCTTCAACCTGAAGGAGGGCGAGGTCAGCGAGCCGGTGCGCACCAACTTCGGCTGGCACATCCTGAAGGTGGAGGAGCGCCGCTCGGTGGCCGCCACGTCGTACGACGAGATGCGTCCGAAGCTGGAGAACAAGCTGCTCCAGGAGAAGACGGACAAGTTCCTCGACCAGTACGTGCAGGAGCTGCGGCAGAAGGCGAACGTCGAAGTGAAGATGTAGCCGGACGGAGGTCCGGCGGGGGATGCTCGCGTACGTGAGCCTCCCCCTCGTCGGAATCTCCCTGGGTGATGTGTCGGGCATCGGGCCGGAGGTGACGGCCGGAGCCCTGGCCCGCCCCGCCGTGCGTCGCGCGCTCATCCCCGTCGTCTTCGGGGATGGGCCCACGCTGGAGCGCTTCCCTCTCTTCCGCCGCTATGCCCGCGTGGAGCTCGCCGCGCTGGGCCGCGTCGAGTCCCCCACCGTGGTGGAGGTGACGCGACTGAACGAGGCGGAGCGCGTGCCGGGCAAGCCCTCGCGCGTCGGCGGCCGCGCGCAGTTCGCGTTCATCACCCGCGCCATCGAGGCGATGCGCGAGGGACACGTGGACGCGCTGTGCACCGCGCCGGTGTCCAAGGAGCAGATTTCGCGCGCGGGCATCCCGTTCATGGGCCACACGGAGGTGCTCGCGGAGGCCTTCGGCGCGGACGTGCTCATGATGATGGACGGGCCGCGCGTGCGCATCGCCCTGGCCACCAACCACGTGCCGCTGTCCTCGCTGTCCACGCTGCTCACGGTGGAGAGGCTCGTCGCGCAGCTCAAGCTCCTGTCACGCAGCCTGGAGCCGGTGGTGGGCCACAAGCCTCGCATCGCCGTGCTCGGGCTCAATCCTCACGCGGGCGAGGGCGGCCTGTTGGGACGCGAGGAGGTGGAGGTCATCGGCCCCGCCATCCGCAGGGCGCGCGCGGCGAAGGTGGACGCGCACGGGCCCATCCCCGCCGACGGCCTGTTCGCCAGGCCGGATGACATCGCCGGCAGGTACGACGCGGTGCTGGCCATGTACCACGACCAGGGGCTCATCCCGGCCAAGGCGCTGGACTTCGAGCGCACCGTCAACGTGACGCTGGGGCTGCCGGTGCCGCGCACGTCGCCGGACCACGGCACGGCCTACGCGATTGCGGGCAAGGGCGAGGCGAGCTGCGTGCCCATGGTGGAGGCGCTGCTCAAGGCCGCCCAGCTGGCGGCGGTGGGTTCGCGAGGCGCTCGGCCAGGTCCTCGCCGTCCTTCGCCGCGTCGATGAGCTGGATGCTCGAGCCCGTGCCGCCAGGTGGCAGCACCAGCACGGTGACGAGGCCGAGCGGGCACTCGCCCAGACATCCCGAGGAGAACACGCGCGTCGTCGGTCCCAGGCCTCGCGCGGCCACGGCCTCGCGGATGCGGCGCGGCAGGTCCACGCCGCCCAGGCTCGAGTCCAGGCGCACCATGCAGTTGTGACAGACGTGCAGCTCCGTCGCGGGAGCGCCGGGCGGGGCCTCGGGTGGGGGTGGCTTGCGCGACATTTCGAAACATTAAGCCCAACACGCGCACGGCGCCGCACACATGCTCGCCTGACAGGCTCCCTGGCGCGTCCACGAAAGACCTTGCGACGACAGGGGGGCTCCGTAAGCTGCCTCATGGGTGTCGAGGGACGCCCGGACCCGGAAAGACGACGTCACCCTCCGCTGGAATCGCGTGGCCCGCTCAGGCTCCTGGCGAGTTCCTTTCATGGCCCATGCTCGGGTGAGGGCCGCTCCTGAGGGACTTTCGATGGACCCCCTGAACGAGAGCTTCGGCTCATGAAACCTTCATTCGGTCGCGACCTGACCACCGGCAGCATCCCCCGTCACATCGTCGCCTTCTCCATCCCCATGCTGGTGGGGAGCTTCCTGCAGACGGCCTACAGCTTCGTCAACGCCATCTGGGTGGGCCGCTTCCTGGGCACCGAGGCGCTGGCGGCGGTGACGGTGAGCTTCCCCGTCGTCTTCGTCCTGTTCTCCATCGGCATGGGCCTCACCATGGCGACGAGCATCCTGGTGTCGCAGAGCTACGGCGCCAAGAGGATGGACGAGCTGCGCCGCGTGGTGGACAGCTCCACGCTGCTCATCTACGCGCTGGGCCTGGTGCTGACCTTGCTCGGCGAGTGGCTGGCGCCGACCATCCTCACGTTGATGGCCACGCCGCCGGAGATTCATGCGGAGTCGGTCAGCTACCTGCGCATCTTCCTGCTCTCCATGCCGCTGGGCTTCGGCCTGTTCCTGACGCGCAGCCTGCTGCAGGGCGTGGGGGACTCGAAGACGCCGCTGTACTTCCAGGCGGCCTCGCTGCTGCTGACCACGGTGCTGGACCCGATTCTGATTTTCGGTTGGATGGGATTGCCCAAGCTGGGGCTCAACGGCACGGCGTGGGCCACGGTCTTCTCGCAGCTGCTCGCGCTCACCTCGCTCATCATTTACCTGCGCAAGAAGGACGTGCCCGTCGCGCCGCGCATGCCCCGGCTGGGCCACCTGGGGCCCACCACGTTGAAGACGCTGCGCATCGGCGTGCCGGCGGCGGTGCAGCAGTCGCTGGTGTCCATCGGCATGGTGTTCGTGACGGGCATCGTCAACAGCTTCGGCGAGGTGGCCACGGCGGCCTTCGGCGCGGCGTCGCGCATCGACCAGATTGCGTTCATGCCGGCGATGACGTTCGGCATGGCCGTGTCCACGCTGGCGGGCCAGAACCTGGGCGCGGGGCGGTATGACCGCGTTCAAGAGATTTTCAAGTGGGGCTGCCTGTTCAGCGGCGGCATCACCCTGGTCATCTCGCTGGTGGCGGTGTCGTTCCCCGAAGCGCTGCTGCGCATCTTCATCTCGGACCCGGCGGTCATCGCGCCGGGCGTCTCATACCTGCACATCGTCGGGACGACGTACGTGCTGTTCGCGCTCATCTTCGTGAGCAACGGCATCATCAACGGCGCGGGGCGCACGTTCGTGACGACGGTGTTCTCGCTGGTGAGCCTCTGGGTGGTGCGGGTGCCGGTGGCGTACTGGCTGTCGCACCGCATGAACAGCGTGACGGGCGTGTGGCTGGCGATGGCGCTGAGCTTCGCGGTGTCGCTGGCCGTGAGCATGGCCTACTACTTCTCCGGCCGGTGGCGCACGCCGCTGGTCAAGAAGGCGCCGGAGGGCCCCGCCGCGCCGAACCCCGGCGAGGTCTTCGGACACGAGACGGGCGAGGCCTGAAGCACGGCCCCGCCCCTCGTCGACGCGCGGACTAGAAGACGAACGGGAAGCGGATGGGCTCCTGCATGCGGACCGCGTGCACGGGGAACTTCCAGGTGCGCACCACGCCCTCGATGCAGCCGGCGAGCGGCGTGGCGCGCAGGGCCTGCGTGTCCATGGCGACGTTCGTCGTCTCGCCGCCGGGCTGCACGGACCAGCGCATCACGAAGCGGCCGCTCTTCTCGGCGGACGTATCCGCCGCGTGCTGGCGCAGACACGCGGTGATGGCGGGCTGATTCGCCAGCACCACCTGCCTCACATCCTCCGGCGTCAGGTGCTGCTTCGCCTCGAGCGCCGGAGGCACGTACACCGTGCGGGTCGGCGCGGTGTCCTCCGCGGCCTGGGCGTCGGCCTCTTCCGTGAAGCCCAGCTCGCGCGCGAACTCCTCGTCCAGCTCGGACTCCGGCTCTTGGGCGGCGTCCGCGTCATCCCCCGTGTCGGCGGGCGCGGTGTAGGCGTCGTTGCTGGTGTCGGGCTCGTCGAAGGTCATCGCCTGCACGGCGGCGGTGGCGACAGCGGCCACGGCGGGAGCCGCGGGCTTCGCGGTGGGCACGGGCGCGGGGGGCTCCACGCGGGAGCGACGCTCGCCGTTCTTCACCGCCTGCGTGTCACGGTGGGCCATGAGGTCCGCGTTGCTGGGGCCCGTGTTCGACGAGGGACGCGCGTTCGCGTCCACGCTCGCGCCCTGGGTGCCGACGCTCGCGAGCCCCGGCAGGGCGGAGACACCCGGGACACCGCCGAGCGACCACGCCTCGGCGGCACCCGTGGGCACCGGACGCAGGACACCGACGGGGCCCGTCGAGCCGATGCCCGTCCACGTCGACGCACCAACGGAGCCACCGGAATACGAACCCGAGGCATACACCGAGGCGCCCGTGAGGGTCCCCATGTGTGAACCCGTCGCGCTCGGTGGCGCACCAACGGAGCCACCGGCGTATGCTCCCGAGGCATGCGGCGAGAGGCCCTCGAGGCTCCCCACCTGCGAGCCCGCTGCGTTCGGTGACGCACCAGCGGCGCCCCCGACGTACGAACCCGCTGCGTTCACGGACGCGCCAGCGACGCTCCCCACCGCGCCCACGCCACGTGCATCACCGACATCCGCGCGCTCATACGGAACCGACTGCTCCCAGATGCGCACGCTCGCGACCACGAGCATCCCCGCCGCGACGACGCCCACGCCAGCGACCCCGAGCAGGACGCCCGAGACCACATCGCGGCTCCGAAGCGACGCCTGCGCGCCACTCCCCTGCGCCACGACACCCTTCGTCGCGCTCCACGGGTTCGACATCCCCGGTGCAATCGCGCCATCCCAATCATTGCGCGCGCCCTCGGCGCCACGCCCCTCCAGCTCGGAGGGCGGCACCAGGGGAATCCCCCACGGTCGCTCCTGCAGATTGAGCGGAGCCTCCGAAGTGCCCCTCGCGCGCACGGCCCGCGGCGCCTCCTTCGAGTACGACCACGCCATCCGCACGGGGTCCGCGACGGGCACCTGGGGATTCGCGCGCATCCACTCGGGGATCACCACGGGCACCGACTCCTGCGGAGCCACCCCCTCCGATGACTCCTCGGCGCACGAGGGCGCGGGCAGGTCCGCCAGCCACCGCGTCTCCTCCTCGGCCAGCTCCAGCAGCGCGCGCATGCCCTCCGTCACCTCGCGCGACGACGGCGCATCCACCAACTCGCCCTCGCCCACCGTGAGCTCACGGTCCAGGTACGCGTCGAGGTCTCCCTCCAGCGCCTCCATCACGTTCAGCGCGTCGTTCGCATCCTCGGGCCCCAGGCCCTCCGTCTCCGGAGCACCCATGTCCCGCGCGCGGAACTGTTCCTCGCCTCCAGTCAGAAGCTCGCCCACACACCCCTCCCCTCGACCGCGCGACCCGTCTCGCGCCAGGGCACGCAACGTAGGGATGGGTCCGGCGCACGCCAGCGCGTCTGTCCGACGCACGACGCTTCACCGCTCGGGCACGCGCTCGCTGTCCGCTGTATCACCGCTCGTGCACGAACACGGCGACGTGCCACGCCTGCACACCGACATCACACTCCAGCGGGGCGCTCACACCCTGTCACACGGCGGAGCACCCTGACGCCGAAGCAGCCCGCCCGAAGGCTGGCGACTCCCACTTCACGGCCGACGCGGGCCCGAGGATGACGACATCCCCAGCGGCCGCTGCGGCAACAGCTTGAAGAGGAAGGCCAGCAGGTTGTCGAAGTGGTCGCCCTTGCGGAACACCGCGTCCACCGGCATGTCGATGGGGCTGTCCGCCCCCGTGACGAACACCACCTTCGCGCCCGGCATGTGGTGACGCACCAGCGGAATCAGCCCCGTCCCGAAGCCGTCCCCCAGGCTCTGGTCCAGCAGCACCGCGTCGATGGGCCGCGGCTGGTTGAGCCACCGCTCCGCTTCCGAATAAGAGCCCGCCGTGACGACCGCGAACCCCGCCTCCTCCAGCAGCGCCGCGAGCGTCATCCGGTTGGACGGGTCATCTTCCACCAGCAGCAGGCATCGCCCGAAGGTCCAACTCGTCTCCATCACTTGCTCCCCCGTATCTCTTCCTGCCCCAGCCGCGTCCGGCCGCGCGCCTCCGGGCGATGGGGAAAGACGACCTCGACGTGGGTCCCCCCGGAGGGCCCCCCATCCAGCGTCACCTTCCCACCCTGGCGCAGCACCAACCGCTGCACGATGTTCAACCCCAGCCCCGCGTGTCCTGGGCGCGTGGAATAGAAAGGTTCGAAGGCACGCGAATACGCCTCCGCCGTCAGCCCCTCTCCCGCGTCCTCCACGCGAATCCCCACGCCGCCCTCACCTTCCTCGACGTCCCAGGTCCGCAGCGTGAGCATCCCGCCGCGCGGCATCGCCTCCACGGCGTTGTCCACCAGACAGCGCACCAGCAGCGCCAGGTCCTCCACGTCCAGCGGCACCGTGTCGCGCGCCTTGAGCTCGCGCACCACCCGCACGTGCTCGGGCACCCGCGCCTCCGCGAGCCCGCGCTCGGCGGCCTCGCTGGCGTGACACAGCGGCCGGTCGCTGCTCGACACCGGAGCGCGGCGCGTGAGCACCTCCTCCGCGGCCGCCAGCTCCTTGTCGATGAGCTGGAAGAAGGCCTCCACCCGGGCATCCGCGCCCCAGGCGTCCGTCTTCTGCATCTTCCGCATCAGGTAGAACGAGGCATTGCGAACGCTGGCCAGCTTGTTGCGCAGGTCATGCCGCAACGTGGAGGCCACGACGTCCGCCACCGCGGCCCGCTCCCGAGCCTGGAGGTCTGCGCGCGCGCCCATCCGTCAATTCCTCGCGCCCTGGGTCCCCGCGGGCCCCTGCGCCTTCGGCTGACCCCTCACCCGGGCAATCGCTTGCACCAGCTCCCGCAGCGGCACGGGCTTCGTCATGCACACCACCGCCCCCTGCGCCGCCACCTTCCGGAGCAGCTCCGGCACCACGTGGCCCGACATGGCGATGACCGCCACCGACAGGTCCGCCGCCTTCACCTTGGCCACCAGCTCCGGCCCGCTCATCTCCGGCATCACCAAATCCAACACGCACACGTCGAAGTCGCCCGAGCGCAGCCACGTCAGCGCTTCCTCGCCGCTGTACACGGCCCGAGCGCGCAGCCCCACCGTGCTCAGCGCGCGCACCATGGCGCGCGCCACCGGCTCCGTGTCGTCCACCACCAACACCTGCGGCGCCCGCGCCGCGCGCAGGATGGTGTCCAGCGCGTGCGCCACGTCGAAGGGCTTGGGCAGCACGGTGAACGCGCCCTCCGCGAGCGCGTCCTCCACCAGCTCCTCCGCCGTGAAGGCCGTCATCAACACCACGGGCATGTCCGGTCGCGCCTGTTTGATACGGCGCAACAGGTCCACCCCGTGCAAGCCCGGCATGCGCATGTCGCTGAGCACCACGTCCACCGGGTGCTCACCCAGGAGGCGCAGCGCTTCCTCGCCGTTGGAGGCCTCCAGAACGGTGTGGCCCTCCAACTCCAGGTTCGCCGCGAGCGTGATGCGCAGCCCCTCCTCGTCGTCGACCAAAAGGATGCGAGCGGGGCCCAAAGCCACGTCCTCCATCATGCGGCCTGCGCCGCCGCGGTTGCCGGGAGATGAATATGGAATTCACTACCCCGGCCGGCTTCGCTTCGCACAGAGATTGTGCCTCCGTGACGTTGCACCATGTTGGCCACAATGGCCAGCCCCAAGCCGGTGCCGCGCGTCTTGGTTGTGAACAGCGGTTCGAAAATCTTGGGCAGCACATCCGGTGGGATGCCCGTCCCGTCATCTACCACGCGAATGGCCCAGGGCCCCGCGTCTCCACCTTCCGCCAGCACTGAAACCTGTCCCGTCCTTCCCTGAGGCATGGCCTCCACCGCGTTCTGCACCAGATTCACCAGCACCTGACGGAATTGTTCCTTGTCCAGGCTGGGCACGGGCAATGACTCCGGGACATCGTTCACGATGCGGACACCTTCCCGAGAGGGAACCACGCCGATGGCCTCGTCCACCAGAGGTCGTAAAGGACACGGCTGCAGCGCGGGGGGGCGCTCGCGCGCGAAGTCGAGCAGGTCGGAGATGATTTTCGCGCACGCCCCCAGCTCGCGCTCCATCACGCCCAGGAACTGGGGCACGCGTGGGTCATCCGCGGCCCCAATCGCATCCCGGCTCAACCGTCGGGAGAGGTAGGCATGTGCGTTGCGCACGGCGGCCAGGGGATTGCGTAGCTCATGACCCACGCTGGCGGCGAGTTGACCCACCGCGGCCAGCTTCTCCACGCGGATGAGGTGCTCCTGGAAGCCGCTGAGCTCGCGCAGCGCGCGGTCCAGCTCGGCGGACTTCTCCTCCTCGCGCTCGCGCGCCAGCTCCAGCTCCGCGCGCCGCACCGCCACCTCGCGCATCTCCCGCCGCATCACCCTTCCCGCGTGCAGCAGCACCAGGTCCAGGCAGCCCACCCACAGCGCGTGCTCCAGGAAGCGCCACCACTCCGGATTGGGCAGGCCGTACACCGACTCCGGCCAGAGCAGACCTCGGATGATGTGGTCCGCCACGGTGGCGCTCGTCGCCGTGAGCAGCACCCACGGGTCGCGGTACAGCGAGAGGAAGGCGAGCGAGACGAAGATGTGGAAGTGCGTCTCGATGCGCCCACCCGTCAGGTGGATGAGCAGCGAGGACCACAGCACCTGCGCCAGCGCCACGCCGTGCCGGGTGGAGATGGCCCCGGGCCGCCAGTGCGCCAGCGCGATGGGGAACACGGTGAGCGCCGCGCCCAGGAAGAGCACCGCGTACACGTGCGCATGCAGCGCGCGGTCCTCGCCGGACCAGCCATAGGGCGACACGAACAGCGCGACGAGGACCCCCACCGCCCACTGCGCGAGCATCAGCCCCGCGAACAGCCGATCCGTGCGACGGCGCACGGTGCCCAGGTGCTCGTGGAACAGCAGGACGGCGCGTTCCTTCAGTGCCACCGTGGGGCCGCTGACATCCTCCGTGGGCTTCATGGGGTGTTCGTGGCCCGGGCCGCGGGCGGTTCCTCCGGTACGGGGCCGTAGACCGTTTGCATCATAGGCCAAGGAATGTCCGGAAGTGATGACTGCAAACCCGCGTGCCTGCTCGCTCCCCCGTGGGCAGCGGCACCAGGAGCCCACGGCGCCGTGCGTCGCGCGCCGGGGTGGAGGACGACTCGTGGGGTCGGCCCGGGGTGAGGGGATGTCGGCACGAGGGCGCGGGGCGCCGCGCGTCCGGTGGGGGCCTTCGTGCATCTCCCCCCGGCGGACCGGAGGGAGGGCTCATCGAGGTCCCCACTTGTGCTCGGCCAGCCCGAGGGAGAGCTGGCTCATCTCCCGCTTGAGGCGGGCGGACTCGGCCGCGCGGCGGATCATCCCGATGAGGTCCGCGGGCTGGTAGGGCTTGAGCACCAGATAGAAGAGGCCCTGCGTGTCCAGCCTGTCCCTCCAGTCGAGGTACTCGCGCGAGCCCGTGACGAGCACGCCCGCGAGGAAGGGGTCCCGGAGGACCGACTGCCGCAAGAGCTGGATGCCGCTGGGCCCGGGCATGTGGAGGTCCGTGCAGAGGACGTCGAACGGATGACGCGCGAGCAGCCCGCGCGCCGCGAACGCGTCACGCGCGGTCTGGACGTCGAAGTCCTCGGAGAGCACGGCGGCGGTGGTGGCGAGGACGGGCGCCTCGTCATCCACCACCAGCACCTGGAGCCGCGGAGCGTTCATGGCGGGGAGACGGCGAGGATAACGAGCCCTGAGCGCGCGCGTCCGCGGATGCGCATGACTGTTCGCCACTTGCTGGCACCCTGCACACGAGCGCTAGAGGGCGAGCACCCACACCCGCGCGAGGCAGGTGCGAGGCGTCCACCGGCGGACGTCCCTCACACGACGTCAGCGTCAGGTGGACCCGCCATGCGGGCCAGCGCGCACGCGGGCCCATCCACCCCTTCGAGGGGAGCCCGGCGGACGCCACGGCGTCGAACGCGCGCGCCGGACAGGCGACCGCGCGCTTGTGACCCGCGCGCCGGAGGGACGAACTCGCGGCGCTCGTCACGTCCGTGCCTCGACCGACTCCGCGGCCCCGTGGCGAGCTCGCGTCGCCAGCCATCTCCGTGACGACTCGCGGGCGAGGCATCCCGTCATCCCGAAGGTGCTCGCGCCCGCGCGCCTCACCGCCCCGGGGACTTCGCGCGCGGAGCCTTCGCCTTCACGGGCCTGGCGTCCGAGCCCTCCTCGCGCGCGGGCAGCGACGGGGCCTTGGGCAGGTGGCGCAGGCCCATCCAGCCGAGCGCCGCCACGTGACGGGCCACGCTCTCGGTGGAGAACGACTTGCCCTCCGCGGCCCACCAGTGCCCCACCTGCGTCACCATCCCGACGAGCGCGTTGGCGTAGATGGGCGCGACCTTCGAGGGATACCCCGCGCGCTCGAACTCGCTGCGGAACACGTCCCCCACGCGGTGGGCCAGGTCGTCGATGACGCGCGTCAGTCCGCGCCGCGCCGTCGCCTGGGGTGAATCCCGCGTCAGCACCGCGAAGCCCGCCGGCTCGTCCTTCACGTAGGCCATGAACGCGAGCACCGCGCCCTCGAAGCGCTGGCGCGGCGAGCCGTCCGTGATGCTCGACGACACGCGCGCCACCAGGTCGTCCATCTCCCGCTCCATGATGGCCGCGTAGAGCCCCTCCTTCGCGCCGAAGTGCTCGTAGACGATGGGCTTGGACACGCCCGCCCGCTGCGCGACCTCCTCGATGGAGGTGGGCTCATAACCCTTCGCCGCGAAGACCTCCCGACCAATCTCCATCAACTGGACCCGGCGCTCGGCGCCCGTGAGCCGTTGCCTCTTCTTCACGTTGACCTCGAACCTACTCACCAGTAACTTACCCAACCGGAACCTACCATGCGGTAGGTACGAACCAAGAGGACCGCCGTCATGGATGCTTCCGTCTGGATGGGTATCGCTTCCGGCGGGGTGGCGCCATGACCACGGCGGTGCTCGCTGGGGAGAAGCCGAAGCTGCGCGGCGTGCTGCACCAGTGGGCGGCGGCGTTCGCGGTGGGCGCGGGAATCGTCCTGGTGGCCATGGCGCCCACGTGGCGCACGGCCGTGGCCTCGGGCGCGTACGCGGTGAGCCTGGTCTCCCTGTTCACCATCAGCGCGACGTACCACCGGGTGAACTGGTCGCCGCGAGGGCGCACCTGGATGCGCCGGGCGGACCACGCCGCCATCTTCCTGCTCATCGCGGGCACGTACACGCCGGTGATGCTGCTGGGGCTGCCGCCGGAGGTGGGCAACCAGCTGATGCCGTGGCTCTACTCGGGCGCGCTCCTGGGCATCCTCCAGTCGATGTTCTGGGTGAACGCGCCCAAGTGGGTGACGGCGGCGCTGGCCGTCGGCGTCGGGTGGACGATGATGCCGTACTTCGGCGACGTCTTCCGCGCGGTGGGGCTCGGGGCCACGCTGCTCATCATCGCCGGGGGCCTGGCGTACACGCTGGGCGCGCTCGCGTATGCCTTCAAGCGCCCCAATCCCCTGCCTGGCGTCTTCGGGTACCACGAGGTGTTCCACGCGCTGACGCTCGTCGCCGCGGCGCTGCACTTCGCGGTGGTGCTGGGCATGGTGCGCGCGGCCGCATAGCGCCAGGAGAGGGACCCTCACGCGGCCCCTCTCCCAACCCACGCCACGCTCAGCCGTGTCGATGATGCGCGTGCAGCGCTCCGGTGTAGTGCTGGAGCTGCCGGCGCACGGCCTCGAACGCGTCCGTCACGGCCTGGTACGGGTCCTCGTGCGCGGCGTGCTCGTCGGGGTCCCTGGCGGCGACCAGGTCCTTGCCGGGCACATGCAGGTCCACGCGCACCCGGAAGTGGTTGCCCTGGTGCTTGTGTCGATGCGGCTCGTCCACCACCACGTGGCATCCGACGATGCCGTCGAAGAACTGCTCCAGCTTCTCCGCGTGGTCGCGGATGTGCTCGTTCAGTGCCTCGCTCGTCGCCATGCCCCGGTAGGTGATCTGCAACGCTCGCTTCATCGTCGACCTCGGATGCTGTCCCCGCGGGTCGCGGGGCTCGGGTTGCACCCGTTCTCATTGCATCACCCCTGCCAGCACCAACCCCTCGGAATGTCAGGGGCTGGCGCGACAGGGGCCGCAGGCTTTGCGGAGGAATGGGACAGGGCGCAGGGCCTGCGGGGCGGATGGCCCCACCTACCCGCGAACCTCCAGCACGGCCGCGCCGTGGACCCGCCCCTCGCGCAGCGCGAGGAGCGCCTCGTTCGCCGCCGACAGGGGGAACACCCGCACCCGCGTGTGCACGGGCACGCGGGGCGCCAGTGCCAGGAACTCCACCGCGTCCGCCCGCGTCAGGTTGGCCACCGAGCGCACCACGCGCTCCTCCCAGAGCCACGCATAGGGGAACGCGGGGATGTCGCTCATGTGGATGCCGCCACACACCACCACGCCGCCCTTGTCCACGGCGCGCAGCGCGGCCGGCACCAGGCTCCCCGCGGGCGCGAAGAGGATGGCCGCGTCCAGCGGCTCTGGCGGAATCGCGTCCGAGCCTCCCGCCCATTCGGCCCCCAGCTCCCGGGCGAAGGCCTGCCCCGCCTCGTCACCCGGACGCGTGAAGGCGAACACCCGTCGTCCCTGGTGACGCGCCACCTGGATGAGCAGGTGCGCCGCGGCGCCAAAGCCATACATCCCCAGCCGCGCGCCCGCGCCCGCCATGCGCAGGCTCCGATAGCCGATGAGCCCCGCGCACATCAGCGGCGCTGCGTGCACGTCCTCGAGCCCTGGCGGCAGCGGGAAGCAGAACGCGTGATGCGCCAGCGTGTACTCCGCGTAGCCGCCATCCATCTGGTAGCCGGTGAAGCGGGCGAAGTCGCAGAGGTTCTCGCGCCCGGAGACGCAGAAGCGGCACTGGCCACACGTCCAGCCGAGCCAGGCAACTCCCACGCGCGTGCCCGGCTCCAGCCCCAGCACCTCCGCGCCCACCTCCACCACGCTCGCCACGATTTCGTGGCCGGGAACAACCGGCAGCTTGGGGCGGGGCAGCTCACCGTCCACCAGGTGCAGGTCCGTGCGACACACCGCGCAGGCCCTCACGCGCAACAGCACCTCTTGCGGCCCTGGACGGGGGATGGGCCAGCGCTCCTCGCGCAGCGGCTGTCCCGGCGCGTGCAGCGCCATCACGCGCATGGTGCCTTCCATGGGCCTGCCCCCCGGAGTGCCCACCTCCAGGTGGGCGCGTCCGAGGGGAACATGGGGCGGGCCTTCCACTTCGAGAAGCGTCCGCCCCACCCCTCAAATCTGCACGCCCGCGAGGATGCCCGGCCAGGTGCGCACGATGGTGCGCCCGCTGTCGGAGACCTCCCGCCACTCCGGACCGATGCCCAGGTCCTTCCACGGGTCGCTCCCGTTCCAGGTGACGAGCGTGTTGGCGCTGACGCCGCCGAACACCGCGAAGCGCTTGGACAGCTGCCAGCCCGCCATCACCCGCAGCTGCCCGAGCACGTGGTTCGTGTCGTCGTCGAAGTCGAACAGCCGGTTGGCGTGCACGCTGGAGCCGAGCAGGTCCACGTCGAAGAAGAACCGCCCCGCGGGGATGTGCCCGCCCACGCCCGCGCCCAGCGTGTAGCGCCGCCGCTCTCCGCCCATCGGCGGGTTCAGGCCCACGGTGAACAGCGTGTACAGGTGACGCCCGCCCAGCTTCACGCCCACGTTGGTCAGCGCCACGTCGCTGGCCCACACCTGCACGTGCGCCTGGCCGTTGCCGACGAAGCTCAAGAGGCCCACCGACTCGCCCTCCGTCTCGCCCGCGAAGTTGAGCAGCCCCACCTGCGCGCCATCCACGTGGCGCGCCACGTTCACCAGGCCCACCTGCGCGCCGTCCACGTCGCCGCCCACGTTGATGAGCGACACCTGCGCGCCGGCCAGCCTGCTCGCGTAGCTGACGCCCGACGACATCTGCATGCCCGTCAGCTCCGAGGCCACGTTGACGCCCGCCGCCATCTGCACGCCGCGAGACACCCCGCGCGCCACGTTCGCGCCCACCGCCATCTGCAAGCCCTTGAGCGTGCCTCCCGCCAGGTTGCCACCCACCGAGAGCTGCGCGCCCATCACGTCGCCCCCCGCCACGTTGGCGCCCACGCCCAGCTGCGCGCCATCCAGCGCCTGCGTCGCCACGTTGGCGCCCACCGTGAGCTGCGTGCCCTTCATCGTGCCGCGCACGATGTTCGCGCCCACGCCGGCGAGCAGCCCCTCCGTGTCCGCTCCCACCACGTTTCCACCCACCGTCAGCAGCGTGCCGTTCACCGGTCCTCCGGACACGTTGACGCCCACCGAGGCAAGCACGCCGCTCGCGCCATGCGTCACCCAGTTGCCGCCCAAGGACAGCCCCATCACCCGCACCCGCTTGGCGTGCGTCGCAATCAAGCCGATGGACACGTCGTGCACCTGGTTCTTCTGGCTGAAGCCCGACGTGCTCAGCCCCGGGACGACGGTGAAGCTGAAGGGCACGTGGACCTCCGCCTCCTCCGGGGTGGCCTTGGCCTCCACCGCCGTGGGCGCGTCAGCGGCCGGCGCCGCGGCCGTGCTCCCCGCCACCGTCGCCTCCACCAGCGGAGGCGGCGCCATCACCCGCTCCGCGCCCGGCCCCTCCACCACCGGCATCCCCCCATCCCCACCCGCCGAGGCCACGGGGGCCTGCTCGCCCGCCTTCGCCTCCTCGGCTCCCGCGGCCATCGCCACCATTGCCGCCATGACGCCCGCACACACCGAGACCTTGCGCTTCATCGCTGAACCTTCCTGAGTTGTTTCCAAGAGGGGCTCGGCCCACCTTCACGCGGGCACGGGAGCCACGGTTGCTTCGCGGGAGGCTGTGACGCCCCCTTCGCGCAACGGAACACCGGCCCCACGAAATACTGTCACCCGCCCCTGGCGGCCCCTCTGGAGGCGTTAGAGTCCAGTCATGTCCCAGCCCCCATCCCCACCCTCGCGTCGGGACGTGCTCGTCGCGGGACTCGGCGCCGCCCTGCTGCCCCGGCTCGTCCACGCCGCCCAGCCCGTCCCCAAGCCCGCTCCCACCCCGAAGGCCACCATGCTCACCCGCCCCATCCCCAAGTCCGGCGAGGCGCTGCCCGTCATCGGCCTCGGCACCTGGCAGACCTTCGACGTGGGCGCCTCACCCGCCGAGCGCGCCCCCTTGAAGGACGTGCTGCAGCGCTTCCTCGACTCGGGCGCGCGCCTCATCGACTCGTCCCCGATGTACGGCCGCGCCGAGCGCGTGGTGGGCGACGTGCTCGCGGCGCTGCCGGACGCGCCCAAACCCTTCCTCGCGACCAAGGTGTGGACCACGGGCAAGGAGTCGGGACTCGAGCAGTTGGAGACGTCCGTGCGCGACATGGGGCGCGGACGCATGGACCTGCTCCAGGTGCACAACCTCGTCGACTGGCGCACCCACCTGCCCGTGCTGCGCGAGTGGAAGGCGAAAGGGCGCGTGCGCTACGTGGGCATCACCCACTACCAGAAGAGCGCCTTCCCGGAGCTGGAGCGCCTGTTGAAGGAGGAGACGCTGGACTTCATCCAGCTGCCCTACTCCCTCACGGACCGCGAGGCGGAGAAGCGGCTCCTGCCCGCCGCCGCCGCGAATGGCGTGGCGGTGCTCGTCATGCAGCCCTTCGCCACCGGCGACCTCTTCAGCCGCGTGAAGGGCCGCGCGCTGCCGGAGTGGGCCCAGGAGTTCGACTGCGACAGCTGGGCGCAGTTCTTCCTGAAGTTCATCCTCGGCCACCCCGCGGTGAACTGCCCGCTGCCCGCCACGAGCAATCCCAAGCACGTGGCCGACAACGTGCGCGCGGGCTTCGGACGCCTGCCCGACGCCAAGACACGCGAGCGCATGGCGCGCGTGCTGGACACTTGAGCTACAGCTCCGGGTCCGGCGTGTACTGCACCTCACCGGTGGCGGCGAGCACCACGCCGGTGCCCGGCTCGCCCGCGTCGTCATCGCGGCCGACCTCCAGCACCTCGTCCTTCGCGTCCCACTGGCCCAGGTAGTACGAGCCGCCGGCCACCATGCACGCGCGGCCGTCCGACACCACCGTCTCCACCACCTCCTGCTTGTCGCTGGTCGCGCGCAAGAGCGTCCACGGCTTGCCGTCCGTGCGGAACTCGCGAACCATCTCCTCCAGCTCCGCGTCGCTCGGCGTGCCCTTGTCCAGGGTCTGCTTCTCCCACCGACGCCCGTCCTTCGCCGGCTGCCGCTCCTTCCACGCCCGCCCCAGCTCCAGGAGCTTCTCCTCCGCCGCGTCCTGCAGCCCGTGCATCTCCTCGGGCAGCTCGATCTCCTCCAGCGCCAGCAGCGCCGTCTCGATCTGCAGCGCCTTCAGGCACCACTCGTTCCACGCGGTCTTCAGCATCGTCGCACTCGCTTTCCATCCCCTGGACACGGCAACCACCCCGCCACCGTGAGGGCTTTCCACGCCCACTACCACACCGCCCGCCTGCCCTGGCGCCATCCAACCGGCCCCACCCGCCCCGGCCTCCGGACACTGCCTAGTTTTCAAGGTCAGGAGGCAGACATGAGCAAGAAGCAGGAGCAGGGCACGCGAGGCGCCGTCGAACATCTGGGTGAGCTCATCCACGGCATCAAGGTCGCCATGATGACCACGGTGGATGCCGACGGGAGCCTGCACAGCCGCCCCATGTGGACCCAGGACCATGACTTCGACGGAGAGCTCTGGTTCTTCACCCGCGAGCACTCGCACAAGGTCGACGAGGTGGAGCAGGACCACCACGTCAACGTCTCCTTCTCCGACCCCACCAGGGACCGCTACGTCTCCGTCAGCGGCCGCTGCCAGCTGGTGAAGGACCCGCGCAAGGTTCGCGAGCTGTGGAGCCCCGCGCTCAAGGCCTGGTTCCCCGACGGCATGGATGATCCCGAGCTCGCGCTCCTGTGCGTGCGCGTCGAGCGCGCCGAGTACTGGGACACGCCCTCCAGCCGCATGGTGCAGCTGGTCGGCATGGTGAAGGCCGCCCTCACCGGCAAGAGCTACGCCCCGGGAGACCACCAGTCCCTGGAGCTGGGTAGCTCCCGCTCCCACTGACACTTGGGGTTGCGCCACGACGACATGGGCGCCATGACAGGCCCGTAGCCAACCGTTCGCTTCCGGGCCGTCCCACACCCCTCGAAGGCTTCTCCCCATCCCTCGACACTCACCCGGCCACTTCACCCGGGGTCCTAGCGACCCCGGCCCTACCCTCCATGCCCATGGAAGGTCAGGTAGGTGTCATTTTTCTCACGACCTGGTGTTTCTCTGACAGGCGCGTTCGCGTCGGCTTGTACCTGGGGCTGCGCTGATCCATCAGTCCGCCCCACGTCGTGCTAACCAGCCTGCCCCACATGACGTTGAAGTCACGAACGCTTTAGCGTATCAACCATCCGCATCCGAGATTTTCCGCAAACCCCACGGCATCCAGTCGGTGCGCAGCGGCAAGTCCGAGAAGACTCACCACAGGGCGGCCCCCCGCCCCCCTTAAGGAACCCCACGATGGAGAACAAGAAGTCGGTCACGAAGCCCGAGGGCAAGCTGGCGGTGCTGGTGCCCGGACTGGGCGCGGTGTCCACGACGCTGATGGCGGGCGTGGAGCTGGCGCGGCAGGGCAAGGGCGCGCCCATCGGCTCGTTGACGCAGATGGGCACGGCGCGGCTGGGCAAGCGCACGGACGGACGGACCGTGAAGCTGGGCGAGCTGGTGCCGCTGGCGGGCCTGGGTGACGTGGTCTTCGGCGCGTGGGACATCATCAGCGAGGACGCGTACCAGGTCGCGGTGCGCTCCGGCGTTCTGCACGACAAGCACCTGGAGCAGGT
This sequence comes from Myxococcus fulvus, assembly GCF_900111765.1. The sequence goes on along the minus strand of NZ_FOIB01000001.1, from coordinate 396,587 downwards.
CAAGCCGTTCCTGCAGGGCATCAAGCCGAAGAAGGGCGTGCACGACCCCGAGTTCGTCCGCCGCATCGAGGCCAACCACACCAAGTCCACCAAGACGCATCGCGAGAGCGTCGAGGCGCTGCGCCAGGACATCCGTGACTTCATCAAGGAGCTCGGCGCCACCCGCGCGGTGATGGTGGTGTGCAGCAGCGTGGAGACCTTCCGTCCGCTGCCCGAGGCGTTCAAGACGCTGGCCGCCTTCGAGAAGGCGCTCGACGAGAACAGCACGGACATCAACCCCACCGCGCTCTACACCTACGCGGCCATCAAGGAGGGCGTGCCCTTCGCCAACGCCACGCCCAACGCCAGCGTGGACACGCCGGCCCTGCAGGAGCTGGCGAAGCAGGCGGGCGTCCCCATCGCGGGCCGCGACCTCAAGAGCGGCCAGACGATGATGAAGACGGTCATCGCCCCCGCGCTCAAGGCCCGCATGCTCGGCCTCGAGGGGTGGTTCTCCACCAACATCCTCGGCAACCGCGACGGCGAGGTGCTCGACGACCCCGCGGCCTTCAAGGCCAAGGAAGTCACCAAGTCGAGCGTGCTGGACACCATCCTGCAGCCGGACCTGTACCCCGAGCTGTACAGCAAGTACTCGCACAAGGTGTCCATCCACTACTACCCGCCTCGCGGCGACGCGAAGGAGGGTTGGGACAACATCGACATCATCGGGTGGCTCGGCTATCCGATGCAGATCAAGGTCAACTTCCTCTGCCGCGACTCCATCCTGGCGGCGCCGCTCGTGCTGGACATCGCGCTGTTCCTGGACCTGGCCAAGCGGCTGGAGTGGCGGGGCATCCAGGAGTGGATGTCCTTCTACTTCAAGAGCCCCATGGCGCAGCCGGGCCTGCCCGTCGAGCACGACCTGTTCATCCAGCTCACCAAGCTGAAGAACACGCTGCGCGTCGTGGCCGGTGAGGAGCCCATCACCCACCTCGGACTCGACTACTACGGGGATGACCTCCCGCTCGCTCGCTAAGACTCCGGCGTTCATCTGGCTCGTCACCCTGTTGGGGGTGGGCCATTTGATGCTGGTGACGGCCACCGGTCGGCTTCGGTGGGAGCACGTCGCGGCGGACGCGGCGCTGCTGGGGGTGGCCTGGGCGGGCCCCCGCACGCGCCGGTTCCTCTTCGGTGGGTTCCCGCTGTGGCTGACCGGCATGCTGCTGGACAGCCAGGCACTCTGGCTGTTCCTGCGGGGCCCCATCCACACAGGTGACTTGTGGGTGTGGGAGACGCAGTGGTTCCCCGCCCCCGGCGGCGTCAACTGGCCCCAGTGGTGGAGCACGCGCTCGAACGTCGTGTTGGACCTGCTGTGCGGCTTCGCCTACGCGGCCTACCTTTACGAAGTCTTCTTGATGGCCATCTTCTTCTTCGTGAAGAAGGACGCGCGCTTCGAGAAGCTGTGCTGGGCCTTCCTGGTGGTGAACGCCATGGGCGTGGTCACCTACCTGCTCTATCCGGCCGCGCCGCCCTGGTACATCCTGGCTTACGGCCCGGGCCCCGCCGACCTGGCCGCGCTGCCCAGCCCCGCGGGCACGGCGCGCTTCGATGCCCTGTTGGGTATCAGCTACTTCGCTGGCTTCTACGCGCGCAATCCGAACGTGTTCGGCGCCATGCCGTCGCTGCACGCGGCCTACCCCTTCATGGTGATGCTGTTCGTGTGGAGGGATGGGTTGAAGTGGCGGGTGGCCACCGGGGCGTTCGCCCTGCTCGTCGCCTTCTCCGCCGTCTATCTGACGCACCACTATGTCCTGGACGTGCTCGCGGGCCTCGCCTTCGCGCTCGCGGCCTTCCTGGCGGTGGAGCTCGCGTTCTCCCGCAAGAGCGCACCTATGACTGTTTCGATGCCGCTGACACCTGGAGGGGACACCCGTGCTTGAGAACCTGGTCGCCTGGCTGACCGGAAACCTGTCTCCGTCGGCCCGCATCTGGACCGCGCTCGCTCCCGCCATCCTCGCCTGTGTGTACTTCCTGGGCGGGTTGCTCGTCTTCTGTATCCGCGTCGCCTTCAAGGGCGTGCCGCGCGACGAGGAGACGCTCAAGCGGGGCAACGCCGGCTTCGTGGGCTACTTCCTGCGCCACTACTTCTTCTGGATCATCCAGCCGTTGTGGGCGGTCATCCTGCGCTCGGGCCTGCCGGCCAACGCGCTGTCCATGCTGTCGGGCCTGCTGGGAATCTCCTCGGGTGTGGCGGTGGCGGCGGGGCGCTTCGCGCTCGGCGGCTGGCTGTTCCTGGCGGCGGGCATCCTGGACGTGATGGACGGACGAATCGCCCGCACGCGCAAGGAGGCCAACCCCGCGGGCGCGGCGCTGGACTCGGTGCTGGACCGGTACGTGGACTCGGCGATGTTGATGGGCCTTGCCTGGTACTACCGGGACACGTGGGTGCTCCTGCCCGCGCTGGGCGCGCTCCTGGGTTCGTCGCTGGTGCCGTACGTGCGCGCCAAGGGCGAGGGCCTGGGCGTCAACGTGCGTGACGGCGCGATGCAGCGGCTGGAGCGCGTGCTCTTCCTGGGCGCGGGCACGGCGCTGTCGCCGATTCTCGAGGCGGTGTTCTGGCCCGAGGAGAAGCACCCCATGCACTGGATGGCGGTGGTGGGCCTGGTCTTCGTCGCCATCATGAGCAACCTGACGGCCATCTCCCGGTTCCGCAATCTGGTGAAGGCGCTGGCGCCGAAGCGCCAGGAGGCGCGCTCGGAGAAGGCGATTGTGGGCCTCAACGCGGCGGCGGGCGCCATCGCGACGGTGGCGGACTTCGCGGTGGTGCTGGCGCTGGTGGAGTGGATGGGCCTGCTCCCCGCGTGGGCCACGGTGCTGGGCGCGCTCTTGGGCGCGGTGGTGAACTACTCCATCAACCGGGTGCTCACCTTCCGCAGCACGGCGGCGGTGGGCCGGCAGATGATGCGCTACGCGGTGGTGAGTGGGACGAGCGCGCTGCTCAACGCGGGCGGCGTGGCGCTGCTCACGTTGCATCCGCAGCTGGCGTACACGCTGGGCTGGTGGCTGGTGCGCGGCGTGGTGTACTTCGCCTGGAACCTGCCCCTGCAGCGCGACTACGTCTTCAACGACACGAACTCGTCGGACGCGCTCATGGAGCAGCGCCCCCATGCGGCGTGAGGGACGGCTCCAGGTCCTGGGCCTCCTGCTGACGCTGCTGCTGCCCACCGTGGCGGCGGCGGGCGCGGCGCTGGAGCCCACGCTCTCCCCGAGCGACAACTACGGGGAGAGCTTCACCTTCATCGGGGACCTGGAGGACGGCACCTTCGTGCTGGTGCAGTTGCAGGTGACGAACATCGGTCCGGGCTCTCGCACGGGCATCTGCCGCGCGACGGTGCTCAAGGCGGGGCAGCGCGCGTGGACGCCGCAGAAGAAGGTGGGCGCGAAGGAGTGGAGCTATGACGCGGCCACCAGCACCTTTCGCGTGGGCGCGTGCTCGGCGCGCTCCGCGGACGGGGTGACGAAGGTGGAGGCGGGGCTGGAGGGCGGGCGGGTGGTGCTGGAGTACGCGGCCCAGGTGGAGCCGCGCTCGCCGGAGGGCTCCGAGGTGGAGGTGGGCAGCGCGCGCTATCGTCACGAGGTGACGCTGGCGTTCAGCCCGCTGAAGGCCACGGTGCAGCAGCCCAAGGGCACGGCGGTGACGCTGTCGGGCGGCGGGTACGCGGACCACACGCGGTCGACGATTCCTCCGGGGAAGCTGGCGCGGCGGTGGGTGCGCTTCCGGGCGCTGCGCGACGGTGGCGAGCGGATGGTGTTGCTCGCGCGCGAGGGACAGGACGGTGAGTTCGGTCCGGTGTACTCGTGGACGGAGGGTGGCGCGCCGAACGCAATGGAGTCGTTCACGCTCAGCCGCGAGGGCGCGAAGGAGCGCAGCGTGTGGACGGTGGATGTGTTCGGCGGCGATGGCGCGAAGGCCATGGTGCTGAAGTCCACGTCGCTGCTCCAGCGCAGCGCGCCCGTGGAGGAGCTGGGCATGCTGGGTGGGCTCATCAAGCCGGTGGTGGGCTCGCCGGTGACGTACCTGCACCGGGCGGTGTTGGAGCGCTCGGGGAAGACGCCGGTGGCGGGGCTGATGGAAGTGACGCTCGAGGGTGATTTGTGAGCGTGTCGTTGTTGCGGGACGTGCACCATGTGCCGGGGGTTCGCGGCTGGGTGCGCAAGCAGGTGCTGCGCTCGGTGGCGCGCTGCGTGGAGTGGACCACGAAGCTGCCGGGCCAGGGCCTCAACGTGTCGCAGGTGAACGAGTGGCTGCACGTGGGCGGCTCGGTGTCGCCGTCGCGGTACGCGGAGCTGAAGGCGCGCGGAATCACGGCGGTGATTGATTTGCGCGCCGAGCGGGTGGACGACGCGAAGGCGCTGGCGGCGTTGGGCATCGAGCTGCTCAACCTGCCGGTGACGGACCGGTATCCGCCGTCGGTGGAGCAGTTGGTGCAGGGCGTGGAGTGGGCGCTGCCCCGGTTGGAGAAGGGCGGGCACCTGTACGCGCACTGTGAGCACGGTGTGGGGCGTGGGCCGTTGATGGGCCTGGCGGTGATGGTGGCGAAGGGCTGGGAGGCGCCGGCGGCGTACCGCGCGCTGAGGAAGGCCCGGTGGCAGTGCACGTTGAATGACCGGCAGCTCGGCGGCCTCGCGGACTTCGTCAGCGCGTGGGTGGCCCGTCGGTCCGGTCGCGCGGCGTAGCGTCGACTCGCGGTGCTCGCCGTTCAACGGTGGGCGCGGGGTGGTTTCGGGACCTCGACTCCTGGCAACGGTCGCGCCTTCCATGAGCGGACATTCGCGGTGGAGGGGACTGCGTTGCGCGGGTGCGGGCTCCTACGTTGGAGGTGTGCGTCGGGTGACGCGGCTCGTGTGCTTCGGGCTCGCGTCCGACGTGTTCCTCCGCCTGGAGACCAGTCGTCATGTTGGACCTCTTCACCGATGACGTGCGTCGGAATCCCTTTCCGCTGTACGCGCAGCTGCGTGAGCGCTCGCCGTTGTTGCATGAACCGCGAGCGGACCTGTGGCTCCTGTTCGACTACGACAGCGTCAAGCGAGCGCTGCAGGACCATGAGGTGTTCAGCTCCGTCGTGACGACGGTGACAGGGAGGACACCGGACTGGCTGTTGTTCTCGGACCCGCCCCGGCACACGAAGCTGCGCGGCATCATCATGCGGGCATTCACCCCGCGCTCCATCGCGAACCTGGAGCCGCACGTGCGGGAGCTGTCGCGTGGGTTGCTGGCGCCGCTGGTGGGGCGTGGGGAGATGGACGTGGTGGCGGAGTATTCGAGTCAGCTGCCGACGACGGTCATCGCGGAGATGATTGGGATTCCGGTGGAGGACCGAGCGCGGTTCCTGCAGTGGGGGGACATCATCATGAAGCTCAGCCACACCATCTCCGAAGGGGAGGAGGCGGAGCGAGCGCGGGCGGAGAACGCGGCGATGCGCGATGAGATGCGGGTGTATCTCTCGGCCATCCTGGAGGAGCGACGGAGGGAGCCGCGGGATGACCTGCTGACGCGGCTGGTGGAGGCGGAGGTGGATGGGGAGCGGCTGGACGAGAAGGAGATACTGGGCTTCTTCCAGTTGCTGTTGGCCGCGGGGACGGAGACGACGACGGACCTCATCGACAACGCGCTCCTGTGCTTCCTCGAGTACCCAGACCAACTGGAGCGGTTGAGGAGGCAGCCGGAGTTGTTGGGCTCGGCCATCGAGGAGGTGCTGCGGTTCCGGTCGCCGGCGCAGTCGATGTATCGGTCGACGAAGCGGGAGGTGGAGTTGAACGGTCGGGTGATTCCCGCGGGGAAGTTCGTGTTGCCGATGATTGGCTCGGCGAACCGGGACCCGGGACACTTCGAGGAGCCCGAGCGGTTCGACATCGGCAGGGAGCCGAATCCGCACCTGGCCTTCGGGCACGGCATCCACTTCTGCCTGGGAGCGGCGCTCTCGCGGATGGAGGCGCGGGTGGCGCTCACGGACCTGCTGGAGGCACTGGGCGACTTCCAACTCGCGAGCGACACACCGTGGGAGCCACGTCAGGCGCTCCACCTGCACGGCCCCAAGCGCCTGCCACTGCGCTTCGAGCCCCGGGTGCTACGCTCATAAGCATGGAGATAGGAAGGCGATGAGCACCACGTCGTGGTTCGTGATGGCGGCCGTGCTCTGTGGCCCGATGTTCCTGAGTGGGTGCTCTCTCTTGGGCTACTCCACGCCCAAGCAGGCCGAGCGAGCACCGGCCGCGGAGTCGGTCAAGGTGACGTTTCCCGACTCGTTCGAGCAAGGAACGCATCTGGATGGACCCGCTATGGCGGCACTCGAAGTCGCCATGAACGCGTTCCTGCCGCCCGACCGCCGCCCGGAGGCACGTGACGAGGCGCTCGCGCGCTGTCTCGCGCGTCGCGACACCTACGACACCACCGTGGTGAAGGAGAATGACGACCTCTACTTCGTCAGCTTCCTCCCGAGGCTCTCTCGCTGCGGCATCGAGCTCGAAACCCCCATCATGGATGCAGGGGCGGTCTACGCCATCGATGCGCGGGGCCGCATCCTCGCGGAACTCTGACGCCCATCTCACCGGACTGCAGCCCTGGCTCATGCGCGAAACCATCGAGTTCCGTGTCGAGGAAGCCGAAGCATCGCGACTCTTCCGCGATGACGAGGGCGTCGTGCTGCCGAGCGGCACCGTGCGCAAGCTCACCCTCCCCACGGACGATGAGCGCATCCCGCGCGTCCGGGAGCTCGACCGCGCCCTGCGGCAGCAGGGCAAGCTGTTCTTCTCGGGCTGGCGAATCCTCCGCCACTACACGCCCAAGGAATTGAAGTCCGCTGAGCTGCTCGAGCTGCGCCTCGATGCGGTCTTCGAACCTTCCGGCGAGGAGTGCGGCACCCACTACGACGAGTCCACCAGCTGCGCGCTCTGTGGAGCAGGCGCCAGCCAAGTCACGGACCTGCACCTCGACACACGCAGGATTCCCCAGCGCGCGGGCCTCGCGCGAACCCTCTCCCACGAGTGGGTCATCTCCGCGCGGCTCGCGGACCTCTGGCGAACACATGGCATCACAGGCGCGGACTTCCGCCCCATCCTGCGAGCAGGTCCACGAGCCGAGCCTGTGAAGGAGTGGCACCAGCTCGTCGTGACAGCGCGTCCCGTGGACATCCTGCCCACGACCCGCACCGGCAATGACCCGTTCGACCTCGACGAGGACAACGCTCAACGTTGCCCCAAGGGACACGTCGTCGGCCTGAACGTCCTCTCCGAGCTGTCCCTACGACGCGGAGACCACGACGGCAGCGACCTGACCTGCACCCGTCAGCACGTAGGCATGCGAAGCGGAGTCCTGCGCCCGCACCCGCTGCTCCTCATGTCCCCGAAGCTGCACGCACTCCTGGAGGACCAGAAGGTGAAGCGCCTGGACATCCAGGTCGCCCACCTCGCGTAGCCACTACCAGCGCCGCTCGGGCTCCATCGCCGTGGGCCGGCGCTTGTCCGTGGGCGTCAGCGCATCCGCGGGCGAGCAGCGACACACCTCACAGCCCCGGTCGCGGTCCATGGAACACTCCGTGCCCGTGATGCACGAGAGGTTCCGCGACTCCTCACAGCGCGTGTCGCCCTTCTTCTCCTCGCGCTGGCCCCCGTGGGAACACCCCACCAGGGCCACCGCCATCGACACCGCCGACAACCACCCGAGCGCCTTGCGTCCCATCATCACGCTGCCCTCCAGAGCTACGCCCCCGGCGCGGGCTCCTCCGCCGTCGCGCTGTGCTTGCGCCGCCACCGCTCCACCAACAACAGCAGCGACGGGAACCCCAAGAGCACAATCACCAGGTTCAGCCCGAACCCCAGATTCGCCAGGTCGCCAATCGAGTTCAACCCCGGGTGCTTCGCCAACACCAACGCCACGAAGCCAATCGCGCTCGTCAGCAGGCCGCCGGTAATCGCCCGCCCCGTCTCCGCGTACACGGAGATGAAGTCCGCCCCCGGCTCACCCAACCGCTGCACCAGGTGCACACCCGCGTCCACCGTGGTCCCCACCAACACCGGCAGCACCATGATGTTCAGGTAGTTGAACTGCAAATCCAAGAGCGCCATCAGCCCCACCAGCCCCGCCACCGACAGCAACGTGGGCACCATGCAGATGAGCGCCGTGCGCAGCTTCCCCAGCGTCAGCCACATCGCCGCCAGCACGCTCAACACCGCCGCCGCCAGGATGCGCGGACCCTCGCGCGACACCATGTCCAGGATGTCCGCCAGGATGAGCGCCTCACCCGCCGCCGACACCTGACTTCCGTCCGGCATCTGCAGCCCGCGCACCTCCTTGGAGAAGCGCCGCGTGCCCTCGCCGTCCGACAGGCTCACCCCGCCGCCCGCGTACACCAGCACCACGCCGCCCGTGCTCCCATCCAGGCTCTCGAACTGGTGACGCACGCTCGCCGGCAGCTCCGCCTGCGTGAAGGGCTTCGCCTTCGACATGTTCAACGCCCGCGCCAGCGCCACCCGCGTGTCCTCCGGCAGCCGATCCGGGTCCAGCTTCTCCAGCCGCGTCCGGATGGCCTCCAGCACCGCCTGCTTCTCCGGCTGCTGCCGGGGCACCAGGTCCTCCAGCGCCCCCACGAAGTCGATGGTGGACTCCTTGCCCCGGGCCGCCTTGCGCGCCTCGAGCTGCCGCACCACCTCGCGCTCCATGTCCTGCGAGTCCGTCAGCACCACCACCGGCGTCTGCGAGTAGCCCAGGATGTTGTTCACCTTCTGGTCCAGCACCGCCGACGCCTGCTTGTAGTCCTCCAACGTGCGCGAGTCGTAGTTGAACGAGATGCGGTACGCCTGCGAGATGAGCACCACCACGCCCACCCCAATCACCACCGCCACCCCACGGTAGGAGCGCGGCAGCCAGCGCCCGAGCAGCGCCATGGGCCCCGAGCCCTCCTCCGGCGCCCTGGGCGCCCACCCGAAGCGCGACGCCATCCCCAACAGCGCCGGCAGGATGAGCACGTACGCGAAGATGCTCACCAACATGCCCACCGCCGCGATGATGCCGAACTCGCGGAACGCCCTGAACTCCGACATCGCCAGGCTCAGGAACGTCAGCGCCGCCACCAGCGCCGCGATGAGCGCGGAGAAGCCCGTGTGCCGGAAGGACTCCTGCACCGCCGCCTCGGAGGTCATCCCCTCCGAACGCAACGTCCCGTACCGCCCCAAGAGATGGATGCCGTGCTCCACGCCCAGGCCACCGAGCACCGCCGCCAGGAAGCCCGTCAGCAGATTGACCTGCCCGTACGCCAGGCCCACGAAGCCGTACGTCCACCCCAGGCCCGCCATCACCGGCACCATCGTGAGCACCACCGACAGCGCGCTGCGGAAGTGGAACACCAGGTAGACCACCAGCAACACCATGGCCAACGTGGACGCCCGGGCCAAATCACTCACGATGACGCGCTGCTGGTCGATCTTCTTCTTGAAGGTCCCCGTCACCGCCGTCTTGAAGCCCGGCCCGTACTTCGACAGGTCCTGCGTCGCCAGGAACTCCTCCACCTGCGTGACGACCTTCTTCGAGTAGTTCAGGTCCGCGGCGCTGCCCTTGGGCTTCGCCATCAGCACCACCATCCGCTCCGTCGTGTCCAGGTAGTACAGGTCCCCCTGGCCCGACAGGCGCTGGTTGGCGCGGCCCGTGTACTTCTGCTCGATGTCGGAGAAGTCCACTGACGGCGCGGGCTCCTCGTCCAGCCGGACGAAGAGCGGGTTGGCCTGCTCCTTCTCCCACGCGATGCGCGCGTCGATGCGGCCCTGAATCGTCTTCAGGTCCTCCAGGTCGACGTAATACAGCGCGTGCTCGTTGAAGAACTCGCTGGGCCGCTGCGAGTTGACGTAGCGGATCTCCGACAGGCCGGCGAGCTTCGGCGACAGGTCATCCACGAAGCGCTTGAGCGCCTCGGGCTCCGCTCCCATCCCCACCACCACCACGTTGCCCTGGCCACCGAAGCGCTTGCGCATCTTCTCGATGTCCTGGACGCTCGGGAACGACTTGGGCAGCAGGCCCACGAAGTCCGCGCTGAGGGTCAGGTTCCTGGCGAAGTACGCGCCCAGGAGCGTCAGCACCACCGCCACCACCACCGCATGCATCGGACGCCGATGGCTTCGCGCGGCGAGTTGGCCCATCGCCCCCTCGAACCGCTCCGACCAACGCTTCTCACCCATGTTGCGACACCTGCTGTGTTGTTTTCGGGCCGACCTGTGGCCCACCTTGGGCATGCGCCAACCGGGGAGTCAACGCGTTTATGCCGTAAGCCGGAATGTAAGGCCCCGAATGACTTTCCCTCTGTAACAGGCCCCCACGCCCCCCGCTCGACTGTCCGCACGGCCGCCCGCGGGCTCGCGACGCACACGGACCTGTATCGCGCACCCAGGACGGGAGCACCGGGTCCACCGGCCTCCTGGAGGGCAGACAGCCGGGCGGCGTGGACTGCATGCGCCGCGCCGCGTCCCCAGGTTCCCGCCCACATGGGGCCGCTCGCGCGGACACCCGAGGGAGGGGCAGCCGTGCCGCCCTCCACGCCGTCGGACTTCTCCGGGGGCGGGGGGCTGGAACGCCCACGTGACGGATGGACTCGGAGCCGACCACATCGACGCAGGGAGAGCGCCGTTGGATGCAGCGCGTGGAGCGGGGCCTCGGTGCCCTGGCCGCGCGCAGCCACCGGCGGCCGGTGCTCGCGCTGGGCCTGGCGGTGCTGCTCGCGGCGGTGGGAGGGGTGCTGTCGCTCAAGCTCCGCCTCAACGCCAATCTGGTGGACCTGCTTCCCCGCTCCTTCGAGAGCGTGCAGGACCTGGGGGAGCTGGAGTCGCGCTTCGGCGCGCTCGGCTGGGTGGCGGTGGTGGGCGAGGGAGGCGACGCCGCGTCGCTGCGCCGCTTCGCCGATGACCTGGCGCCGCAGTTGGAGAAGCTGCCGGGCATCCGCTTCGTGGAGAAGGAGCGCACGGGCGCCTTCTTCCGCGACAGGGCGCTCTACTTCCTGTCGGAAGAGGACCTGAGGGAGGTCCACCGTCGGCTCGAGGCGCGGCTGACGTGGGAGCGGCAGCGGGCCAATCCGCTCTACGTGCCGCTGGTGGATGAGCCGGAGCCGTCGCTCGACTTCTCCGACCTGGAGGCGAAGTACGGCGGCGCGGCCGGACAGAAGCTGTCGGGCGCCAAGGACGACTACTACCTGGACGCGAAGGCCAGGCGCGTCGTCGTGCTGGCCAAGCCGGAGACGACGTCCGCGGACCTGGGCTACTCGCGGCGAATCGTGGACGAGGTGCGCGCGCTGGTCGACGCGCAGGACCTGTCCAGGTACGGCCCCGGCTTCCGGGTGGACATCACCGGCACCTTCCAGAAGAAGCTGGACCAGCAGCAACAGATTGTCCGCGACATCGCCGTGTCGTCCGCCGTGGCCACGGCGCTGATGCTGCTCTACCTGCTCTTCCACTTCCGCAGCCCCGTGGCGGTGGGGTTGGTGCTGACGCCGGTGGGCGCGGGGCTCGCGTGGACGTACGGGCTGGTCGCGCTCCTGTATGGACAGGTGAATCTGTTGACGGGCTTCCTGGGCGCCATCCTCGGGGGCCTGGGCGTCGAGCACGGCATCCACCTCTTGGGCCGCTATCTCCAGCTGCGCGCGCAGGGAGAGGACTCCGAGCGGGCCACGCGCGAGTCCTTCACGCACACGGGCGGCGCGGCGCTGGTGTCCGCGCTGGTGGCGGCGCTCACCTTCTTCGTGCTGGGCACGTCCCGCTTCCGAGCGTTCCGCGAGTTCGGCGTCATCGCCGGCATCGGCATGCTGGTGCTCGTCGCGGCGTACGTGCTGGTGCTGCCGGCGCTGCTGGGGCTGACGGCGCGCCTCGGCTGGCGTCCGCGACACGCGCGCGTCGCGCCACGCGAGTCCTCGATGGGCCGGGTGCTGGTGCGCCACCGCGGGGTCATCACCGCCATCGCCGCGGTGGTGCTGGTGGGGCTCTTCTCCCAGGTGCCTCGGGTGCGCTTCGACTACAACTTCGGGACGCTCGAGGACCAGGACCTGCCGTCGTTCGTGCTCGACAGACAGGTCAACGACATCATCGGCTACTCGCAGACGCCCGTGGTGGTGCTCACGCGGGACGCGCGGGAGGAGCACGCGATGGCGTCCGCGCTCGCCCAGCGGCAGCGGGAGCGGGGCAAGGACTCCACCATCGACTTCGTGGCCTCGCTGTCCTCGCTGGTGCCCCAGGACCAGCCGAGGAAACAGGCCGTGCTGCGCGACATCCACGCGCTGCTCGAGAACGTCCCGGAGGAGCGGCTCTCCGCGGAGCAGCGCGCGCAGGTGGCGGAGCTGCGCCGGCAGACCCAGGCACAGCCCTTCACGCTCGCGGACCTGCCGGCGAGCGTGCGGCAGCAGTTCACCGGACGCGAGGGGACGGCGGGTGGCTTCGTGCTGGTGTACCCGGCGGTGAACCAATCGGACGGCCAGGCCGTGCGAGCGCTGGCGCGCGAGATTCGCGGCGTCACGCCCCCCGGAGGTGGACGCGTGTCCGCGGCGGGCGAGTCCATGGTGATGGCGGACATCCTGGACATGGTGACGCACGAGGCGCCGCTCATCCTCGGGGGCGCGACGCTGGCGGTGCTGCTCGCCATGTGGATGACATTGGGCGGGCTGCGCATGGCGGTGCTGTGCCTGCTGCCCACGGTGGTCTCATTGCTGGCCTTGATTGGACTGATGCCGGTGGTGGGGTTGGAGTTCAACTATCTGAACATCCTCATCATCCCGGTGCTCATCGGGACCACGGTGGACGCGGGCGTGCATCTGCTGACACGGCTGGCGTCGCCGGGCAGCGACTTCGTGGCGGTGTACTCGGAGACGGGGCGTGCGATTGCGGGCGGCCTGCTGACGAGCGCCATGGGGTTCGGCGCGCTCTTCCTGGCCAGGCATCCAGGCCTGAACTCGGTGGGGGCACTGGCCAGTCTGGGATTCGCCACCAATCTACTGGTCATGCTGGTGGCGTTCCCCGCGCTGCTGTTGGTCCTGACGGCGCGGGGGCACCGCAAGCGGCGAGCGCGGTTGGACTCGGAGGTGAAGGAGAGGGCGGCGGCGGGGGGCACGGGGCCCGAGCACGCGACGCCTTGAGCTGAAGCAACACATACCCACGAACGGAGGCGGCAATGGTGAAGCACATGAGGCGTTGGATGTGGGCGGGTGCCATGGCGGGGACCCTGGCGCTGGGCACGGCTTGCAGCGCGACGGAAGCTCCGGTGATGGTGGCCCAGGCGGACCCCAGCACGACGACGAGTGAGCCGGCGACGGGCGGCTCGGGCACGACGACGACGACGCCCAGCCCCACCACGACGGACCCGATGACGCAGGACCCGACGCAGTCGGCGCCGGGCACGGTGCCGAGCACGCCGGACACGAACCCGGGCAGCACCACGACGATGCCGGGTGACACCACGACGGCCCCGGGCAGCACGTCCACGGCGCCGGGCAGCATGCCCACGTTCGACGGCGACGCGGGCATGGGCGGCTCCGGCCCCACGACGGTGCCGGGCCCCGCGGACGACAACGCGTCCGGCACCTTCACGCCGCCCGCGGGTGGCTCGGTGCTGGACGGCGGCACGTACTGACGTCCGCCCGCGCATGAGCGCGACCTGAGGGAGCGGAGACGACTCGCTGGAGACGTCTCCGCTCCCGTCGTGCGTCCCAGGCAAGCCCTGGCGCTGGACAGCACCCCGCGCGCCTGCTTTGTCGCGAAGCCGATGCAGACCCAGACGCCCCGCATCCTCTCGCTTCACGTCGGCTTGCCTCGCGAGTTCGGCACGCCCGGCGCCGCCGACCCGATGGAGCGGCCGTGGACCAGCGGCATCCACAAGGAGCCCGTGACGGGGCCCGTGTGGCTCACCCGCACGGGGCTCACCGGTGACGGCCAGGCGGACCTGCGCGTGCACGGAGGCCCCGAGAAGGCCGTGCTCGCCTACGCCGCGTCACACCACGCCTTCTGGCGCGAGCAGCTCGGCCGCGACGATTTGGGCCCGGGCGCCTTCGGTGAGAACTGGGTCGTCTCCGGCGGCGCGGAGGAGAGCGTCTGCATCGGCGACGTGCTGAAGGTCGGCACCGCCCTCGTGCAGGTGTCCCAGCCGAGGCAGCCCTGCTGGAAGCCCGCGCGACGCTGGCGCCACAAGGAGCTGGCGCTGCTGATTCAGCGCACCGGCCGCACCGGCTGGTACTTCCGCGTCCTCCAGGAGGGTGAGGTCCGCGCGGGAGATGCGTTGGAGCTCGTGGAGCGTCCCCATCCCCGCTTCACCGTCGCCTTCGCCAACCAGGCCATGCACGAGCACCGGGCGGAGGACGCCGCGGCCCTGGCCGCGTGTCCCCTGCTCACCCCCAAGTGGCGCGAGTCCCTGCACCGCCGCGCACAGGGGAATCGGGGAGACGACGCCCCCCGGCTCACGGGGCCCAACAGCGACGGTTGACCCGCGCGAAGCGGCGCTCGAAGCACCTCCGGAAACACCCTGTCTCGAAGACACCCCGAGACACGTGCCTCCAGGGGCATGCGTCAATCACAAACACTTCGTCTCCGCGCTTTGAGACAGTATCGGGACGGCGGCCCGCCGCGGCATCCGCTTGCGGGCGCCAGCTGACAGTCCCGCCCTGACAAGTCGTCCCCGCGTCGGGCCCCCGCCGTCGTCAGGAGAGCAGGCAGCCGGAGGAGCGTTCCCTGCACACCGCGTTCCGGCTGCTCACGTTCCCGGCCAGCAGCAGCCAGCCACAACCACCGCAGCACTCCAGAACTTTCCAATGAGGGGAACCACCATGAAGAAGTTCATGAAGACGAAGGTCGTGTTGGGTTCGCTCGCCGCCGGCGCGCTCATGTTCAGCACCGCGTGCAAGTCCGACTCGAGCGCCAAGCGCGACGACACCACGGCACCCACGACGACGGACACGGGCACCACGACGGGCACGGACACGACGACGACGCCGCCTCCGAGCGGCACCAGCCAGGACCCGGGCACGGGCGGCACGGGCATGGATGACCCGACGATGAGCCCGCCGCCCGCCACGGACCCCACGCTGGACCCGGGCACCGGTGGCACCGGCGTGGACGACCCGTCCATGAGCCCGCCGCCCACCACCGGTGACGCGCCGGTGAGCCCGCCCACGGGCATGGACCCGTCGACGGACCCGGGCACCGGCGGCTCCGGCACGCTGGACCCCGCCGATGACACCGCGGTGGACCCCGGCACCACGGGCGACGGCGACCTGACGGCGCCCGACTCCAGCAACCGCGAGGACCCGTACGCCCCGGACGCCCTGCCCCGTGAGCCCGAGTCCGGCCGCTAAGCAAAGCCCCCTGCCCAGGCGCTGACCGAAGCGCCAAGGCGAGTGGAGCTCCGGATGCCCGCGCCCCGACCGGCGCGGGCATCCGTGTTTCAAGGCCACGCCACGGCTCCGCCAGGCCGCCTCCGCGCACGCGTCGCCCCCGGCCACACGAAAGCCGCCCTCGCAGTCGATGCCACGCGACGCCACGATGCGAGGCCGCCCCTCCACGAGGCGCCTGTGGCCCGCGTCGAGGCCACATGGAGCCCAGGCCCCGCGTCACGACAGCGCAACGACATGAAGCCCACGCCCCGACTCGGACATGGGCCTCCTCACCTCGCGTCACGCCCGTACAACGACAGAAGGCCCACGCCCCGACTCGGACATGGGCCTCCTCACCTCGCGTCCCGCGGTCGACGCTCAGCTCACGCTGACGCCGGGATACCGCCCGGGCGTCGTCTTCGGCTCGATGATGCGTGGGGTGTCATCCACGCCCGGCGTCCCACCCGGCCCCGTGTGCGGGTCCAGCGTCTTGGGGGCACGACGCGTGGCCTCGTCCTCGGCACCAGCGTCACGCTTCGGGATGGTGGGGAGGTTCTCGGTCGGGATGTTCAACACGTCCTTCTTGCTCATGACGGCCTCCTTTCCCGCAAGGTGGTACCCCCGCGGCTTGCGGGCAGCGTGCGCCTGCTTGAATGGTGGCGCGGGGCTTGGCAGCGTCCTCTCCGGATAACCTCGCAACCCGGAGTATTCACGCCATGCGCCGTCTCCTCGCGGTCCTCGCCGTCCTCCAGCTCGCCGCCTGCGCCACCACGCACACCAACGACCCGCAGAACCCGCCGCCCCCCGTGCCTCGCCCCAACCCGCCCGACGCCAGCGAGGCGCGCCGCCTGGGCATCGAGGCCGACAAGCTGCTCGAGGACGGCCGCTACGAGGACGCGCTCTTCCTCTACCGCCGCGCGTGGAACGACGGCTTCCGTCATCCGGACGGGCTCTACTACGCGGGCGTCATCGCCGCGCGCGCCGGCAGCCTCGACGAGTGCGTCATCTGGCTGGAGCGCGCCGCCGACGAGGGCTTCTCCGCCACCCAGTCCCTCACCACCGAGCCCTCGCTCGAGGCCGTGCGCACCCACGCCTCCTGGAGCCGCATCGCCGAGAAGGTCGCCGCCAACGCCCGCAAGGACGCCCCCGCCGCCACCACCCAGAACTGACGCTTCACCCCTCTTGGAAAACTGAATCACCATTCACCTTCCGCGCCCGCAATCACCGGGGCGCGGAAGACCCGGCACCTCGCCAAGCCCGTCCACAGGGCGAGCGAGCGAGCCAGCGCTCCGTCGCGCACTCGGACCTTCGCGCGACGTGGAGCACGGGCCGGCCGGCACACCGGGTCGGTGGCACCTTCAAGGTGAATCGCGCTTTCCTGACAAGGCGCGGAGACATGCCCGGTCCCCGATGCGCGGGGGGCCCCAAACCAATGAGAGGCGTGATGAGTTTGAAGTTGCTGCTGGCCGGCTGGCGTGGGGGGGACGCACCGCTCTCGCCGACATCCGAGAACGCGCGCACGTGGCTGGGTCAGGTCGAGCGTTGGTTCCAGGCGAATGCGTCGGAGTGGTTGGAGAGCAGTCGCTTCGGCACCGGTCCCCGAGGCGCGCCGCAATTGCGGCTGAGGCTGCATCCGGCCGCGGGCGAGGTCTCGTTCCTCGCGGCCAGCGGCTCGCGCGTGGTCATCTCCGCGGAGACGTCCGCGGTGGGCCCCGGCTACCACGTGTTCCTGTGTGACACGCTCAAGGCGATGGGCCAGGCGCTCGACATCCAGTGGGTGCAGGCCGACGACACGTTGGACGTCGGAGACCCCACGGGCTACTTCCACACGGGCGACGCGGGGCCGGTGGAGGTCTACATGCTGGCGTGGCTGCAGGAGACGGTGGCCCAGGTGCTGCGCATGCGCAGCCTGGGGGAGTCCGGCTTCTCCATGTCCCTGCGCTTCGGCCACATGTTCGAGCACCCCGGCGCGCTGCTCACGCCGCTGGGCCCACGCGACGAGCGCTGGATGCGGCGCGTGTACGAGGACCCGCGCGTGGGCATGGACGTGTTCCCCTGGTGGCGTCAGGGCGTCGGCGCGCACGCGCGGCTGGGGCGCGCCTTGTGTCGGCTGTGGACGGAGGTGGTGTGGCGCCCGCCGCTGCTCGAGGAGGAGCGGCGGCTCCTGCGCGACGTGGCCCGCTCGCTGGAGCTGGCGTGGCGCGAGGACCCGGAGCTGGCCTACCCCTGGCGCGAGTGGCGCGAGGTGCTCGGCTACCTGGGCGTGGGCGGCACGCTGGCGGAGACGGTCCATCACCACGCGGACCACCACGGCGCGCGCGGTCCGTCCATCGGCTACCGGCGCGGGGCGGTGCAGGTGGCGCTGCCGGCGGGCTGGGAGATCCGCATCCCCGGCTCGCTGGCGGAGGCGCACCTGGAGGACGGGACGTGGGTGGCGCGGGACCATCGGCGAAGTGTCCGATTCGTGCCACTCGAGGACGACGCGGAGGAGCACTTCGCCACCACCACGGCCGAGCGCCGGGCGCTGGAGCTGGAGTACCAGGGCGAGCGGGTGAGCGGCCGCGCGTCGCTCCACATGGAGCCGGGCGAGTGCCGGCTGACGGCCCTGTGCAGCTCCGGGCGTCACCGGGCGCTGTGCGTGGTGAGCTTCGCGGACCCGGAAGAGGAGGACTGGGCCCTGGGGACATGGCGCTCACTGGACCACGCCGCCGCTGCCTGACGGTTGCCGGTACGCCAGGGCCATCCCACATTCAGCGGGCATTTTCCTTGAGAGGAATCGAGAGCCCGTATGAGCAGGGAGGTCTGGCCGGGCAAACCCTGGCCGCGCGGCGCCACGTTCGATGGCACCGGAGTCAACTTCGCCGTCTTCTCCCAGGCGGCGACCCGCATCGAGGTCTGCCTCTTCGACCCGGCGAACCCGACGCGCGAAATCGAACGGTTCACGCTGCCGGAGGCGACGGACTTCGTCCACCACGGCTACGTCCCCGGCCTGGAGCCCGGCGCGCTCTACGGCCTGCGGGTGCACGGCCCCTACGAGCCCGCCAAGGGCCACCGCTGCAATCCGCACAAGCTGCTGGTGGACCCGTACGCCAAGGCCCTGTACGGCGAGGTGGACTGGAAGCAGCCGGTCTTCGGCTATCCGCTGGGACATGCGCAGCAGGATTTGGCGCGCGACGAGCGCGACAGCGCGGCGGGCGTGCCCAAGAGCGTGGTGGTGAGCGACTACTTCGACTGGGGCAATGACCGCCGGCCGGAGATTCCCTGGCGCAAGACGGTCATCTACGAGGCCCACGTGCGCGGCCTCACCATGCGCCACCCGGAGGTGCCCGAGCACCTGCGCGGCACGTACGCGGGCCTGGCCTCGCCGCCCATCATCGAGCATCTGAAGAAGCTGGGCGTCACGTCGGTGGAGCTCCTGCCCATCCACGCCTTCGCGGACGACTCGTTCCTGGACGACAAGAAGCTGTCCAACTTCTGGGGCTACAACACGCTCGGCTTCTTCGCGCCGGAGCAGTACTACGCGAGCCGCAAGACGCCGGGCAGCGCGGTGGCCGAGTTCAAGGCCATGGTGCGCGCGCTGCACGCCGCGGGGCTCGAGGTCATCCTCGACGTGGTCTACAACCACACGTGCGAGGGCAACCACCTGGGGCCCACGCTGTCGCTCAAGGGCATCGACAACGCCAGCTACTACTGGCTGATGCCGGACGCGCGCTACTACCTGGACTTCACCGGGTGCGGCAACAGCGTCAACGCGTCCAACCCGAACGGCGCGCGGCTCATCGTCGACAGCCTGCGCTACTGGGTGGACGAGATGCACGTGGATGGCTTCCGCTTCGACCTGGCCACGGTGCTGGGACGCACGGGCGAGGGCGGCTTCGACCCGAGGGCGGCGCTGTTCCAGATCCTCCAGCAGGACCCGGTGCTCAGCCGGGTGAAGCTCATCGCGGAGCCGTGGGACGTGGGGCTCGGCGGCTACCAGGTGGGCGGCTTCCCCGCGCCGTGGCGCGAGTGGAACGGCAAGTACCGCGACGCGCTGAGGCGCTACTGGAAGGGCGACGAGAACCTCGCCGGCGAGGTGGGCTACCGGCTCACGGGCAACTCGGATTTGTACGCGGAGGCGCGGCGCAAGCCGCAGGCGAGCATCAACTTCGTCACCGCGCACGACGGCTTCACGCTGCACGACCTGGTCACGTACAGCCACAAGCACAACGAGGCCAACGGCGAGCACAACCGCGACGGCGCGGACGACAACCAGTCCTGGAACTGCGGCGTGGAGGGGGAGACGGACGACGCGAGCGTCGTCTCGCTGCGCGAGCGCCAGAAGAGAAATCTCCTGGCCTCGCTGTTCATGTCCACCGGCGTGCCGATGATTGTCGCGGGCGACGAGATGGGGCGCACGCAGCAGGGCAACAACAACGCCTACTGCCAGGACAACGAGCTGTCGTGGGTGGACTGGTCGCTGGACGAGCGGCGCCAGAAGCTGCTCGCCTTCACGCAGAAGCTCATCCACTTCCGTCACCGGCAGCCGGTGCTGCAGCGCCGCCGCTACTTCAAGGGCGCGCACCTGTGGGACTCCGAGCACAAGGACCTGGCGTGGTTCCGTCCGGACGGCTCGGAGATGGGCGAGGAGGACTGGCAGAAGCCCTTCGTGCGCTCGCTGGCGTTCCTGCTCGGCGGTGACGCCATCCCCACGCCGGACGAGCGCGGCCAGCGCATCATCGGCGACGCGCTGCTGGTGCTGCTCAACGCCCACCACGAGCCGGTGGCCTACACGCTGCCCGCGCTCACGGACGGGCAGAAGTGGGAGCTGGAGCTGTACACGGCGGACGATGCGAAGGGCGCGGAGAAGATACCGGCCCAGGGCAGGTTCGAGCTGGAGGGGCGCTCGATGGCGGTGTTCCGGCAGGTGGAGCGCTGAGGGAGCGCGGCACCCCGAGCGATGCGTGACTCGGGGTGCTCACTTGTCGAGCGACACGTGCGCGCACGCCTGGAGCGCGATGCGTGCGCGAGTGAAGACACTTTGCGTCCGAGTGGGCCTTCGACAGTGGACACACGCGCAGGTTCAGCGCGCCGTGGGGCTCGGGGCACGGTAGAACCGCCGTCCCCATGCGAGCGAAGCGCCATGTCCCGCGGTAGCAGTCCCCAGGAAGAAGCCGTCCGGGCCATCTACGGGGAGATTGCGTCCGCCTACGAGGCCCTCTTCCCCGTGCTGAGCCGGTACGAGGACCGCGTCGAGCGGTTCCTCGCGGACGCGGTGTCACCGGGCTGCAGGGTGCTCGACGTGGGCTGCGGACCGGGGCTGCACACCAAGAGCCTGGAGTCCTCCGTGCACGTGGTGGGCACGGACCTGTCGCCGCAGATGCTGGACCTGGCGCGACAGGCCCGTCCCTCGGGCGAGTGGTACACGCACGACTACTACCAGCCGTTCCCCACCGAGTGGGGGCGCTTCCAGGTGGCGCTGGCGTTGGGCTGTCTGGACTTCTGTGACGATTTGCGGCGCGTGCTGCGGCACATCGCGGACATGCTGGCGCCGGGTGGGCGGTTGTTGTTCACCGCGCTGGAGCGCAGGCCCGGCCACGAGGGACACGAGGCCCCCACGCGCGAGGTGCAGACGGCGGGGCCCGCGGTGACGCTGCACCTGTATTCCTTCGAGGAGACCGCGCGCGCCGTCACGGACGCGGGGCTCGAGCCGCGTGCCTACGTGCACGCCCCTGGGTGGGTGCAGCTCGCCGAGGAGCGGACCTTGTGGTTCGGTTGGTGGGAGGTCGAGCGTCGGTAGTCCCGCGACGGGTCGGGTGACAATATGGGCTCCAGGAGAGAACTGCGGATGATGACGGAAGAAGACATCCTGGCGGCGGAGGAGACCCTGCGCCGGGCCATGCTCGCCAGCGACGTGGACATGCTCGACCAGCTCCTCTCCGAGGACCTCGTCTTCGTCAATCACCTGGGACAGGTCTTCGACAAGGACGCGGACCTGGAGGGGCATGGCTCGGGCGCGCTGCGCCTCACCCGGCTGGAGCTGGGGGAGCCGGTCATCCGGTTCCTGTCCGCGGGCGCGGTGGTCGTCGTGCAGGCGTCCGTCGCGGGCCAATCCGCGGGCGCCGACTTCGCCGCGCAGCTGCGCTACACGCGCGTCTGGCAGTGGGTGGACGAGCGTCCCCAGGTCGTCGCGGGCCATTGCACCGTCATCACCGGCGCTTCGAACTGACATCCCCGGCGCGAGCGCGGCCTCGTGGACACAGCGCCGTGGCTGCTCGGACGCATTCGTGGCCTCCGAGCGCACGCGGACTCGGGTGACGGGCTGGCCCGAAGGTTGCCAGGGCGTGCACCGCCTTCCCCTCTCTCGAGACTGAACCCATGAACCCACGCTCGCTCCGCGTCCTCGTCCCCCTTCTCGCGCTGACGCAGTCCTGCACCTCGGCGCCCGTGCGTCCGACCACAGCGGAGGCCGCGCGTGAGGCAGGGGCGAGTGAGTACACGCTCGCGAAGGACATCACGGTGCGGCGCATCGCTCCGGGGGTCTGGATGCACACGACGCTCTCGGACGAGGACTTCGGCCTCGTTCCCGCCAACGGGCTCATCGTCGAGGACGGGGACGGCTCGCTGCTCGTGGACACGGGCTGGAATCAGCGGCAGGCCGAGCAGCTCGCCGACTGGGCCGCGAACACGCTGGGCAAGCCCGTCCGCGCGGCCGTGGCGACGCACTTCCACGACGACCGGACCGCGGGCATCCCCGTGCTCTCCGCCAGGGGCATCCCGGTGCACGGCCTGGAGGACACCGTGAGGCTCGCGAAGGAGCGCGGCAAGCCGGTGCCCACGCGCGCCTTCACGGAGGTCGCGACGCTCGGTCCGCTGGAGTTGTTCTTCCCCGGTGCGGGCCACGCGCCCGACAACATCGTGGTGGTGCACCGCGACAGTCAGGTGATGTTCGGCGGGTGCTTCGTGAAGGACGCGGCGGCGAAGACCCTGGGCAACCTGGGGGACGCGGTGGTCTCCGCGTGGCCCGCGAGCCTCGAGCGTGTGCAGACGCGCTATCCCGACACGCGCATCATCGTTCCGGGCCACGGTGCCCCGGGAGGCCCGGAGCTGCTCGGCCACACGCGCGCGCTGCTGCGCTGAGCGTCTCGCCCCGCGACGAGGTCCGACACGATGGGCGGCTTCGCCGACCGTGACGAGCCCTGCTTCGCGGAGCAGCTCACCGCGCAACGAGGCTCTGGGCGCACGAGAGTTCGGGACGGGTGTGTACGAGCAAGACACAGGGCCCTCGCCCGGCTGCCCGCCCTCGGATTCACGCGGGAGCGTTGGGCAGCACACGGGGATGGGTCATCGCGAGCTCGGCTGTCTGCCTTCAGGCGTTCGCTCCACAACATGCGTCCGGTGCGTGAGGGCTGCGCCGAATGGGCAGGTGTTGGTGGCGTTCCTACCGTGCACCCGGGGCGAAGCGCGGAGCCTGGGCCGGCGGGTTGGGACGGAGGAGGGGCGTCATGAGGCGAGTGGCGGCGTTGGTGCTCGTGCTGGCGGCGAGCGGGTGCGCATCGGTGAAGGTGGAGCAGCGGGACGGTTGCTGGGTGAAGCAGACCCGCACCTTCCCCTCCACGTTCAGGGAGGAGGTGGGCCCGTGCTCCCGGCCGAAGCCGGAGTGGTCCGCGGACCGACTCACGCGACTGGTGCAGGAGTGCGTGATGCACGCGGACTACCGCTGGCAGAGCAGCGCCATGGTGGCGTGGAACCGGGGTGAGCCCCTGCCCGTGCGCGAGCCGGACGAGAAGGTGCTCGAGGCGTGCATGGTGACCACGGAGCGGATGCTCTCCGCGGAGAAGGGCGCGCTGGAGGCGCAGCTCAGCGACGTCTCCAAGGAGCGCGACAGCCTGCGCGCCAACCAGGAGCAGGAGCGGGAGCAGTACCGGGCGAAGCTGGATGCCCAGCGCGATGCCGCCCAGGCGGAGCTGCTGAAGGAGCGCGAGCGGCTCCAGGACAGCATGGACCAGCAGCGCGCGCACTCGCAGGCGAGCCTGGACCGCGCACGGGACCAGATGCACGAGAGCAACGGACGACTGGCGACGGCGCTCGGAGAGGCGGCGAAGCGCCCGACTCCGTCCGCGGTGGCGACGGCCACCTCCTCGTCGACGAGTGAAGGCAGGTCGGACACGCGCAGCGACTCGCAGTCACGAGGCGACTCGCGCTCGCGCGGTGACGCGACGCCGCCCCGCGTGGCCCGGCCCACGGTGGCGACGCCCGCGTCATCCATGTGCTCACTGCCCGCGAAGCGCGGGGCCTCGCGGACCACGACGTCGAGCGATGCGGAAGCAGCACGGGAGCCGGCGAGCTGTCAGCCGATGACGCCCGCCGAGCCGCCCGAGGCCGAGCCCACGCTCGTGCCTCCGGCGCAATCCCAGACGACGGCCTCGGTGCCCCTGCCGCTCTTGCCCAGGCTCCAGCCTCAGTAGGGCTTCTCGCCCTTCACGACACCGAACGGGGACGGCTCCATGAAGACGCCGTTCACCGTCGTGCCGCCGTTGTGGATGGCGGGGAAGATGGGCTGCATGCTCTGGGGGAACCCGAAGGTCGGCTTGCTGAGCGCGTCGAGCCGGCCAAGCTGCTCGGCGCTCAGCTTCACCTCGAGGGCGCCCACGTTGTCCTCGAGCTGAGACAAGCGCCGGGCGCCGATGATGGTCGAGCTCACGCCCGGCTGCGCCTGCACCCAGGCGAGCGCGACCCGCGCGATGGTGCTCCCCTGCTCCTTGGCGATGACGCCGAGCGCGTCGACGAGGGCGTAGGTCTTCTCGTTCAGGTACGACTCCACGAAGGCGCCGCGGTCACCCTTCTGCTGACCGGCGTTCGCGCGGGTGTACTTGCCGCTGAGCGCGCCGCTCTTGAGCGGGGACCACGGGGTGATACCGAGCCCGAGCTCCAGCGCCATGGGCACCAGCTCCTGCTCCACGCTGCGCTCGAGCAGGGAGTATTCGATTTGCAGTCCGATGAACGAGGACCACCCACGGAAGTGGGCCATCACGTTGGCCTGGGCGATCTTCCACGCGGGCGTGTCGGAGACGCCGAGGTAGCGGACCTTGCCGGCGCGCACCAGGTCCTCGAGCGCGGCCATGGTCTCTTCAATCGGCGTGTGGATGTCCCAGTTGTGAAGCCAGTAGAGGTCGATGTAGTCGGTCTGCAGGCGGCGCAGCGAGTTCTCGGCGGCCGCGATGATGGACTTGCGGCCCGAGCCGCCGCCGTTCGGGTCCCCCGGGTACAGATTCCCGCTGAACTTCGTCGCGAGGACCAGCCGGTCCCGCCGGGAGGGATGGCGGCCGACGTGGTCGCCGAGAATCTTCTCGGAGTGGCTCTTCGTGTAGAAGTTGGCCGTGTCGATGAAGTTGCCGCCGAGCTCGATGTAGCGGTCGATGATTTGCTGGGACTCCTCCACGCTGGACCCCCAGCCGAGGTCTTCACCGAACGTCATGGCACCAAGGCACAGCGGGCTCACGCGCAGGCCCGAGCGGCCCAGCGTCACGTAGTGGTTGAGAGGCATGTGGGCTCCAGAGGAGTGCTACATTGTGGGGACGGCGATTTAGTTCAATCTGGAACTGGGTTAATGTTGAACCAATTTCCGCGCAAGGAGCCATGTCGAAAATCGACCCGGCGAGAATCTGGTCGTTGAACCACCGGCTGTTGATGTCGGTGATAGCCAGTGTCGCCTCCGACATCGCGGCGTTGGGCGTGGAGACGAAGGAGCTGTTCGTGCTGGCGGAGGTGGACGAGCACCCCTACCCGGCCGAGCTGGCGGCGTCCCTGTGCATCCCCAAGCCCTCGGTGACGCTCTATGTGAAGCGGCTCGAGGCCGCGGGCTTCCTGCGCCGTGAAATTGATACCGCGGACCTGCGGCGTCACCGGCTGCAGCTCACCTCGGCCGGCCGCAAGGTCATGCAGCAGGGGACGACGCTGCTCTCGGAGGCGTTCGGCACGAAGCTCGGACGGCTGACCGCCGCCCAGCAGGCGGAGCTGCGGGCCCTGCTGGAGAAGATGAGCTGAAGCAGGCCGGCCTCACCCTCGATTGACCCTCCCATCCGACGGGTTCAGGATGCACAGCGAATTTCCTCGTTTTACAGGAGATGCCGCTATGCGTTCGCAGCTCGTCCTCACCACCGTGGCGCTCATGGGAGCCGCCTTCACCGCTGGCGTGGCGCAGGCCTCGTCCGACGACGGGCAGACAGGGCTCACGTTCTACGCCAGGACGTTCACCCAGCCGGTCCTGAACGTGGCGCAGCCGGACGGCACCTGCACGGCGTTCCCCGCCGAGGCGGACTCGCTCGTGGGCTGGAGCAACGTCCAGCAGGTCCTCGCGTACCGCACCGCGGACTGCACCGGCCAGGCCGTGGGCCTGGGCACCCTGCGCACCTTCGCGGCGGGTGAGTTCGCCAGCTTCATCGCGTACTGAGTCGAAGCGCCGCGTGGCTCGGGTGGCCCATCACGACGCGGGCGGCCCGAGCCCGTGCGCTCCTCGCATCTTCCGCTGTCAGCCCCGACGCCGCGCCCGCGTCCCTCGCCCCCGACGCATTCCAGAGGTGTCACGGGGCTGTCCCCGGGCTCCCGAATCCGGACGTGGGTGCTCTGCGCTCGTGTCCCGGACAGGGTGTCCCCCGGGTCCATCGTCCGCGGTGACTCCCTCACATCGGGGCGTCCGGCCGGCCGCCGCGAAAGCCAAAGCGAGCAACCCCTTCCAGGGACTGCTCAGAACTAGCTCACCTGGTAGAGCACAAGACATTGGATCTTGAGGAGAAGGTTCGAATCCTTCGTTCTGACCCGATCTGAAAAATCGGTTCCGCCAGAAGGCTCCATCCCGAGCCGGTAGAAGCGCTGGCCCACCCCTCCCAACCTTCCCCCACCGCGAAGCCACGCCGTCCGCCAGGACGACAGTCCCCTTCCGCGCCGTCAGCGGAATGTCTGTCGTCGTCCGCGCCCGGTCCGGCCCGCGAGCGCGGGATGCGTCGATGGGGTCCGGGCACGCAGTCGGCGCTCTCCACCCGCGAAGGCTGGGGCCTTCACTTTTCTCGCAGTCCCCGGGACGCGCGCCTCTCGCGCCACCTCGCGTCCCGGTCTCGAACACTCCCCTTGCCGGGGAAAGGAGGTGCGCGATGAGCTTCTTCATGCGTGTGGATGTCGTGCAGCACGAGCGGGCGTTCGTCCTCGTGGACGAGGTGCCGACGCGCTACCTCGTGCCGGGCCGCTACCGGCTCACCTACCCCTTCCGCAACGTGCGCGTCGTCCGCGTCGCCACGGGCCTGCCCCTGGCCAACCTGGACGCGGAGCTGCTCGCGCTCGTGCCGCCCTCGGACCTGCAGGTCGTCGACCTGGGCGCCGACGAGCGCGCCATCCTCTACCACCGGGGCCGCCCCCTGAAGTGGCTCGGCCGCGGCCAGCACCAGGTGTGGACCGTGGAGCACGTCCCCGCTCGCGCCCTGACGCCGCCCACGCCCACCGTGCGCGTGGAGCGCGTGGACACCACCGGTGTCTCCACCACGCCCCTGCGCGACGACGTACGCGCCATCGTCCCCGCCAGCGACTACGTGGAGGCCACGGCCACGGAGGGCTCGGTGACGCTGCGCTACGTGGACGGCACGCTCGACGCTGTCCTGCCCGCGGGCCGCCACGCCGCGTGGACCGTCGCCCACAAGGTGCAGCTGGCCGTCATCGACCTGCGCGAGCGGCTGCTCCACGTCACCGGCCAGGAGGTCATGACGCAGGACCGCGTCACGCTGCGCCTCAACCTGTCCACCGCCTTCCGCGTCGCGGACGCACGCCGGCTCGCCGTCGTCGCCCGCGCGCCGGATGACATCCTCTACCTCGCCATGCAGCTGGCCGCCCGCGAGGCCGTGGCCACCCGCACGCTCGACGAGCTGCTCGCCTCCCGCGAGGCCCTGGCCGACGGCCTCTTCGCCCAGGTGAAGGAGCGCGCCGAGTCGGTGGGCCTGGAGCTGTTGCGCTTCGGCATCAAGGACGTCGTGCTGCCCGGTGAGATGAAGGAGCTGCTCAACCGCGTCATCCAGGCCCAGAAGGAGGCCGAGGCCAACGTCATCACCCGCCGCGAGGAGACCGCCGCCACGCGCTCGCTCGCCCAGACGGCCAAGGTGCTCGCCGAGAACCCGCTGCTCGTGCGCCTCAAGGAGCTCGAGGCCTACAAGGACCTCGCCGCCAAGGTGGGCCAGGTCCACCTGGTCCTCGGCGAGGGCGCCGTGCCGTCGCTCCAGCTCAAGGGCTGAGCACGCGCACGTAGCATTGTCGTGACGAAGGGCCTCTGGGGCCGGTTCCCCGGGGGCCCTTCGTGCATCACGGCTCCGTGCGTCATGCACCATGCGTGCGGTGCGGGCGCCTTCGGCTGACTCGAAAATCAATCTCGGCTACCCTCGTGGGCCTTTCGTCCTCGTGAGGAGCTTGAGATGTCGTCGTCCGCCAATCACTACGTCCCCAACCTGCGCGATATCGAGTTCAACCTCTTCGAGTTCCTCGACATCGGCGGAACCTCGCTGGGGCGCGCGCCCTTCGGCGACCTGGACGAGACGTCCGCCCGGCAGATGCTCCAGACGTTCTCCGTACTGTGCACGAACGAGCTGGCGCCGTCCTTCGACGAGGCGGAGCACAACCCGCCCAAGCTGGAGAACGGCGTGGTGACGCTGCCCCCGGGGCTGAAGAAGTCCATGAACGCGTTCTTCGACGCGGGCATGCACCTGTTGGAGCAGCCGCCGCACCTGGGCGGTTTGGGCGCGCCGCCGTCCTTGGGCTGGGCCGCGTTCGAGCTGATGGTGGGCGCCAACTCCTCGCTCGCCTTCTACACGCTGGGCAACCTGCTCGCGCGAATCATCGACCGGCTGGGCACGGACGCGCAGAAGAAGCGCTTCCTGCCGCACATGCTGGACAAGCGCTGGAGCGGCACCATGGTGCTCACCGAGCCCGACGCCGGCAGCGACGTGGGCGCCGCGCGCACCAAGGCGCGTCCGGTGGGCGGCGACGTCTGGGAGATTGAAGGCGTCAAGCGCTTCATCACCAACGGCGACTCGGACATGTCCGAGAACGTCATCCACATGGTGCTGGCGCGTCCGGAGGGCGGTCCGCCTGGCACCAAGGGCCTGTCGCTGTTCGTCGTCCCCAAGTACTGGGTGAACGAGGACGGCAGCCTGGGTGAGCACAACGGCGTGGTGTGCACCAAGCTCGAGAAGAAGATGGGCCTGAAGGGCTCCGTCACGTGCGAGCTGACGTTCGGCGACGGCAAGCCCTCGCGCGGCCTGCTGCTGGGCGAGGTCCACGACGGCATGCGCCAGATGTTCTACATCATCGAGCAGGCGCGCATGGCGGTGGGCGTGAAGTCCATGGCCACGCTGTCGGCGGGCTACCAGCGCGCGCTGGCGTTCTCCAAGGACCGGCTCCAGGGCGCGGACCTGCTGCAGGCGCGCGACAAGACGGCGCCGCGCGTGCCCATCTTCCGACACCCGGACGTGCGGCGCATGCTGATGACCCAGAAGGCGTTCGCCGAGGGCATGCGCGCCCTGTGCCTCTACACCGCCGCCGTGCAGGACGGCGTGGAGCTCAAGGGCGGCCACCGCGCCACCGAGGCCGGTGAGATGGACGCGCTCAACGACATGCTGCTGCCGCTGGTGAAGGGCTACTGCTCGGAGAAGGCGTACGAGCTGCTCGCGCTGAGCCTCCAGGTGCACGGCGGCTCCGGCTACCTGACGGACTACCCGGTGGAGCAGTACATCCGGGACCAGAAGATCGACACGCTCTACGAGGGCACCACTCACATCCAGGCGTTGGACCTGCTCATGCGCAAGGTGGCGCGCGACGGCGGCGCGACGCTGCAGGCGCTGCTCGGCCAGGTGCGCGAGACGGCCGAGGGGGAGCTGGGCGGCAAGGAGCTCCAGGCGGAGCGCGCCGCGCTGGGCAAGGCGCTGGGCGACTTGGAGCTGATGCTCGGCACGCTGATCGGCAAGCTGGGCGAGTCCGTCTACCACGTGGGCCTGCAGGGCAACCGCGTGCTGGCGGGCGTGGCGGAGGTGGTCATCGGCTGGCTCCTGGTGCGTCACGCGGGCGTCGCGCTGGAGCGGATGAAGTCCAACCCCGGTGACCGCGCCTTCTACGTGGGCAAGCTGGCCAGCGCGCGCTGGTACTGCGCGGAGGTGCTCCCGGGCCTCGCCCACGCCGCGCGCATGGTGGAGTCCGGCACGCTGGACCTCATGGAGGTCCCCGAGGAGTCGTACTGAGTCGCGAGTCGTCGCGCGTCCGCCGCACCTCGTCGAGGGGGTGCGGCGCCGGCCTGGCCTGAAGTATGGATTCGGTCCGTATGTCGAAGGCGGGGCCTCCTGGGCCGGGCCCCATCACGGATGGGCAGGCGAGCGATGCGCGACTGGCGAGCGGTACTCGTGGTGATGCTGGCGGGGTTGTGGGCGTGTGGCGGCGACGATGACGTGCCGATGGAGGAGTTCGGCACCCAGGTCGTCCAGGCGCTCTGCGCGCGGGCCCAGCGGTGCGGCGAATACGTCCGGGCGAGCGCGTGCGAGGACGACATGCGCCGGTGGAACCGGCCCGCGGCCCTGGGGCTGGGGACGCGGTACGAGGACTCGCTGGAGGCCGGTCGGCTGCGCTTCGATGGGGCCGCGGCCCGGCGCTGTCTGGACGCGCTCCGCGGCAGGAGCTGCTCCGAGCCCGCCCTGTCCGACGCCGCGTGGTGGTACGGCATCGAGTA
Organism: Myxococcus fulvus; assembly: GCF_900111765.1. Next base: position 366,491 of record NZ_FOIB01000001.1, on the reverse strand, counting down.
TGAGCCGGCCTGTCAGCTGTTCGCGCGGCAGGGTTCCTCGAGCGAGTGCGGGATGAACCTGGACTGCGGCCCGGAGGGCTACTGCGGCCACACCTCGCAGAACGCCTGCGAGGGGGTGTGCACGCCACGAGGAGCGGAGGACCAGACCGTCACCCGTCCCTGGATGTGCGCATCCGGGCTCGTGCTCGCGGGCAGCCCTTCGAGGTGCGTCCGGCCACTGGAGGAGAACGCCCCATGCACCCTCCAGTCGGGCAACGGCGCGATTCTTCCGCAGCCCTGCGCGCGCGGGCTGTGGTGCGACGTGTCCGGCTACCGGACCTGCCGGCGCGTGGGCGCGGAGGGCGACATCTGTGAGAACTGGCAATACTACCCCTGTGGCCCCTCGCTGGTGTGCAATGACAACCGCTGCGCGCAGCCCGTGAGGGAGGGGCACTACTGCACCGCCCCCGCCTACGACGAGAGCTCCGCGTTCCAGCAGGTCGTGTGCCAGCGCGAGCTCTTCTGCGACGCGGACCCCGAAAGCCCCGGCCTGTGCCGTCCCCGCCGCACCGAGCGGCAGGAGTGCCGTCTGGACAGCGAGTGTGCCGAAGGTCTGCTGTGCAAGGACGCCCGTCCCCAAGCGGGTGTCTGGGGCATCTGCGCGAAGGCAACGGGACCCGACGACGCATGCGACAATTTCGAGGGCCGCTTCTGCCCCAGGGGCTACGAATGCCTCGGAGGCGGCACAACATCGCGCTGCCTCCCCATCGTCCGCGAGGGAGAGCCTTGCGGTCCCACGGTGGGCCTCTGCGAAAGCATCAACGCCTGCGAGGACGGCCGCTGCGTCACCGCCGAGGCATTGTCCTGTCAGAGGTGAAGCGCGTGGGCCCCGGCGCTCGAGCCCGGGCCCACGTGCGGCTCAGGCCTTCCGGGCGGACAGCTCGCGCTCCACGTACAGCCGCAGGATGTGCATGAAGTCCTGGGCGTTGGTCACCACGCCGAAGGCCTGGTGCGTGCCGCGGTCCTTCAGCTTGCTGACCACGAACTCGGACGAGTCCACGCAGATGGTGGCCAGCTCGCGCAGCGAGCCGTCCTTCTCCGTGACGAACGCGGGCAGCATGTTGCCGGTGGCGATGGCGTGCAGCGCGGTGGCCACCAGCACCGCCATGGTGGCCTTCTTCGCGTGCTGGCGCATGGCGTCCTGGCCGCCCACGTTGTCCGTCACCACGTCCGGCAGCGGGCCGTCATCGCGGATGGAGCCGGTGAGGACGAAGGGCACCTTGTGCACCACGCACGCGTGCATGATGCCGTTGGTGATGACGCCCGCCTCCACCGCCTTGGCGATGGAGCCCGCCGCGCGCACCTTGTTGATGGCGCGCATGTGCAGGCCGTGGCCTCCGCTGGTGGCCTCGCCCGTGCCGCTCATGCCCAGGGTGGTGCCGAAGATGGACGCCTCGATGTCGTGCACCGCCACCGCGTTGCCCGCGAGCAGCGCGCCCACGAAGCCGTTGGCGATGAACCACGTCATGTCCGCGCGCGCCCGCGAGTGCACCAGCGCCGGCCCCGTCACCCAGATGGGGTAGCCGCCGCGCTCGCGCTCCTCCACCAACACCCGCGCCATCTGCGCGTAGTCGATGGGCTTCTCGCGAGACACCTCGCTCGTCATGAACTTGAACTCGCCCTCCCCGCCTCCGCCGAGGTAGGCCATGTTCACGTACACGCCCTCGGAGCCGTCCTCCGCGTGTCCCACCACCACGCGCTCGCCCGCCTTCACGCGGCGCCCCTCGCGAATCCACAACTCACCCTGTGCATCCAGCACCAGCGCGCCGTCCATCCGCGGCTCGCGAGGCATGCGCCACGCGCCGTCGACCCGTACGTAGGTGGGCAGGTTGGTGGTGGTGAAGAAGCCCTCCGGCAGCACGCCGTCCGCGGGCGCGGGTTCGAAGCGAGCGTCCGGGCAGCGGGTGAACCGCTCGGCCGCGAAATCGGGATGGGGAATGGAGGTGCTCACGCCGGCCACCATGCGCGGACCGACCCACCTGTTCAAGGACCTTTGGTGGATGACGCAGGGAGCCGAGGTCACACCCTCCGTGAGCCGCGCTCGCGCAAGTGCGCGACATGCGTGGGATGATCGACAGATCAGTGGAATCGGGCCGGCGTCCACGCAACTCGGGCTCTTGCCTTCCGAGAATAGGGGCAAGTCGTACGCGAACTCCCTCGCGCGTCACCGCCCCCCTTCGGAGCCCTTGCACATGAGCTACCGCGTCCAGTCCGGCGACAACCTGTCCACGCTCGCCCTTCGCTACGGCACCACCGTGGACGCCCTGCAGAAGGCGAATCCCCAAATCAAGGACGTGGACCTCATCTACACGGGGGACACGCTCAACATCCCCGGCGCCAAGGACGGCTTCGACTCGTCGCCGTCGCGCTCGGGTCCGAACCTCACGGGCGGCACGACGAACCAGCCCGCCAACATGACGACGGGCGAGGGCACCAAGGGCCCCGGTGGCAGCCCGTTCGACATCGCGCGCTCGCACCTGAACAAGAACGCGGGCTCGCTGAAGCTCGAGGGCAGCGGAGTTGGCGCGGACATGGAGGACTGGGTCCCCAACAACGTCAACTGCGCCAACTTCGTCTCCGCGTGTCTGGAGCAGGCGGGCCAGATTTCCGACGCGCAGCACGACAACAGCGTGATGGGCCTGCAGGCCAAGCTGGACCGGGACCCGAACTTCAAGCGCGTGTCGCTCCAGGACGCCAAGCCCGGCGACGTGGTCTCCATGAAGGTGGGCAGCGGCCAGCACGTGGTGATGTTCGCGGGTTGGGAGAACGGCAAGCCGATGTTCATCGGCTCCAACAACGTCAACTCCGACGGCTCGCAGCGCATCACCATCAGCAGCATGAACTACCCCATCATGTCGGTGCACCAGTACCAGGGCTGAGCCCACACCGAGCCTTCGCTGTCCCCACGGGGCTTCGCCTCCGCCACGCGCGGAAGCGAGGCCCCGTCGCACGTCGGCGCCTCAAGGCTTCGGCGCGAGCGTGAGCGCCGCCTGGATGAGCGGGCTGCGCGCGGAGGAGCGCCGCCACGCGGCATGAATCGCGCCCGACGGAGCGCCCGGCAACGGCCGCGCCACCACGCCCGCTTCGCGAGGACCTCCCGGGAGCAGCGAGGCGAGCAGCGAATAGCCCAGCCCCGCCGACACGAAGCCGAGGATGGTCTCCGACGAGTCCGCCGCGTGCAGCCGCCGGGGCCGGACTCCCGCGCGCGCCAGCTCCGCCAGTTGGAGTTCCCGCAGGTACTTGTCCGTGCTGTACGCGATGAAGGCGTCGTCCCGGAGCAGGTCCAGCCGCACGCGCCGGCTCTTCGCCTGGGGGTGATTCGAGGGCAGCACCAGGAAGGGCGCGGTGTGGCCCACGACGCGGGCCTCCACGTCCTCGGGCACCTCGGGGAGGTGGTCCACCACCAGGTCCGTGTCGCCTGCGGAGAGGATGTCCACGGCGGGCACCTTGGACTCGTGCAGGACGACCTCGATGTCGGGGCGGCGGGCCTGCAGTCGCCGCAGCCACGCGGGCAGCAGGTGGCGCAGGACGTGACCGGAGGCGTGGATGCGCAGCGTGCCGCCCACCTCGCCCTTGCGCAGCGACTGCACCACGGCGTCGAGCCCTTCCAGGAACGGCGCGACGTGCGAGTACAGCGCGCGGCCCTCGGGAGTGAGCACCACGCGGTCCTTGCCCACGCGCTCGAAGAGCGCCACGCCCACCTCGGACTCCAGTCGCTTGACCTGCTGATGGATGCCGGGCTGGGTGATGGGGTACGGGAATGAGCGGACGGCTCGCGCGTAGCCTTCGGCGCGGGCGACGCGGTAGAAGCCCTCGAGGCGCTGGAGCTGAATCATGCACTCCAGGTTATCAATCACGCATCGATTAGTTCCATGCGCTTTGCGATGGGACGCGGCATGTTTTCCCCATCAGCGAGCCAAGGCTCGCTTCCGAGGAGAAACCATGTCCCGTTCCACGCCCAAGGTCGTCGTCGCGCACAGCTCCGCCTGGGTCATCCAGACCTGGCTGTCCTTCGCCCTCTCCGTGGGTGTCACCGCCATCGGCATCTGGCACCTGCCGGTGGACACGTGGGTGAAGTCCTTCATGGCCATGGGGTTGCTGTTCAGCGTGGGCTCCGCGTTCAGCTTGTCGAAGACGGTGCGCGACCAGCACGAGATGGAGCAGCTCGGCGCCCGCCTGGACGAGGCGCGGGTGGCGAAGATGCTCTCCGAGCACGACCCCATCGCGCCTCCGAAGCTGTAGCCGGCGTCCTCGTCACCTTGGGTCCGCGCGGGATGCGTTAACGTCGAGGCGATGATGTTCCAGGGACTCCAGTTGTTGATTCCAGCCAAGGTCGACCCGGAGCGCGACGCCGTGGCGCGCGCCTGGGAAGGTGGGGGCGGCACGGTGCTGCGACTCGACCGCTTCTGGAGCCCGCCCGACGTCGAGCCCGCGCGGACCCGTCTGTATGGCAACGACACGTTCTGCCTCGTGGTCGCCCAGAAGCTGGGGCTCACCCTCGTCTCTCCGCCCGATGACCTGTTGCTCCAGGCGGAGGCGGCCTGGGTGAAGCGTGAGGTGCATGGCTCCACGCTGGAGCGTGTCGCCTCCGGTTCCTTTCCACGCTTCATCAAGCCGCTGGTCCCCAAGGTGTTCCGCGCGGCCGTGTGGCCCGGTCCCGCCCCCTTGATGGAAGAATGTCGGGGATTGCCGCCCGAGACACCGGTGCTGTCGTCCGAGGTCGTCGTCGTGAGAGCAGAGGCCCGCGCGTGGATGCTCGAGGGCCGCGTGCTCACGTGCGCACTGTACGAAGGCGAAGGCAGCGTCGAGGACGCTCGCGCATTCCTGAGCTCGGTCGCGACGTGGGAGAAGCTCCCGCGAACGTGTGTCCTCGACGCGGCGCTCATCGAGGGAAGAGGCTGGGTCCTCCTCGAAGCCAACGCCGCCTGGGGCGCCGGGCTCAACGGCTGCGCGGCGAGCGAGGCCGCGCAGTGCCTCGCCTACGCCACCCAGGCCTGAGCAACCTACGGCGCGCCTCGTCCTGTGCGCAGACTCGCGAGGGCCTCATCGAGCACCGGCAGCGCGGACTGGGTCCACCCATTCAACCGGACCCGTTCGGACAGCTCCGCGTTGCCTGGATGGACCAGGCCCGCCACGGTGGCATCCTCGATGAACTGCGCCTGCTGCTCGGGATTGAGCTCCTCCCAGCGCAACCCGTCGCGCACGCCCTTGCGCCAGTCGTACCCGTCTCCCCAGAACTGCGCGGCGAGCGCGGCGCTCAAGTACGCCGTGCCTCCATGCTGGTGTTGCCACACGTGCGTCAGCTCGTGCGCCAGCAGCGCCGCGTCCGGGGGCCCGCTCCTCGGCGGGATGAACACGGTGTCACCATGCACGAAGGCGCGCCCGGGAATCCCCAGCACGCCCGCCGGTCCCTCCTTCACCCGCACCGCCGCGTAGTCCAGGCTCGTGCCGAACACGGGCCGCAGCAGCGCCACCTCGAAGCCCGTGAGTCGACGCCCCACCGGCTCCAGGCCCAGCAGCACCTGCACCGCGCTGACCAGCCGCCCGGCCAGCATCAGCACCACGTCCACCGGCAGCTGCGCCACGCGCACCAGTCCCCGTCGCAGCTGGAACCAGCCCTCGCGCCGACGCCCCAGGACGAGCGCCACCAACCCTCGCGCCACACCCGAGAGCACCACCACCAAACCCAGCACCAGTCCGCGCACGGCGCTCAACGCACCCGTGAGCAGACCCCACCCCGCGTCCGCCAGACGGGCGGGAAACCCAGACACCCAGCTCACGACAAAACCCTCAGCGCCCCGCGGCAGCGCGAAGCGGTGCGCGCTGCCCCAGCACCGACTCCACCAGCGAGCGCAGCATCCCCGGGCGCCAGGGCCGCGCAAGCGCGAAGTGCGTCAAGCACGAGCCGCTGAACGCCTCCGCCAGCTCCGGACAGAAGCGCGACGACACCAGCACCCGAGGCCCCTGGAAGTCCTTCTCCACCAGCCGCGCCAGGAACGCGTGCGACACGGCGCGAGGCTCCGAGTCCAGGTCCACCACCACCGCCGCTGGCACCGTCCCCATCTCCAGCCTGCGCCCCGCCGACGCCACGCCCTGCGCGTGGAGCAACCCGAAGGACGGCGCCAGCTCCCGCCCCATCATCAGCCGCGAGAACGGCGACTCGGAGACCACCATCACCGTCGGCCCACCCGAGCCCTTCAGGGAACGTCGTGCCCCAGACACGCCCAGGACTCCCACCTCCCTCAAGCGAGGCGCGGAAACGGACTCGAGCAGCCGGGGCTGGGCAATCGTGGAGGGGGGCACGCATCGGACTGTAGCCAGCAATAGCGGAAATATCAAATTTCACTTCAATTATCCGACTAGTCCGCTCTTGCTCCCCGGAGCCATGCCACATCCCACGAGCCCCGTCACAGGTCCGTGGGATGTGCCATCCGTTCAGTGGGTCTCTTTCAACTCAGGCCCATTCGACACAGTGTCAGAGAGACGACAGTGGCCTTCGGGCGGAAGGGCTCTCCCAGTCCTCCAGCTGATCAGCCAGGGTGCCCAAGGCAGGCAGCTCGGTGGAGCCGCCCTGCTCCATCGCCTGGAGGAGCAGCGCCGTGAGCGAGGTCCCCACGACGGGGATGTCCGAGGCCCGCTGGCGGGAGCGCAGTGGGGTGCGCAGCGTCTCGCAGTCCAGCAGCACCGTCTCGGCGGCCGTCACGCCGGGCGGCAACTCCATCGGCTCGAGCGCATCCGCGCGCAGCCGAACGAAGCAGGAGGGACGCCGGCCACTGCAAGAGCGCAAAGCGAGCACCGTCCCGTCCGGCAGGTCCACCACGCAGCGCACCGGCGTGAAGTCGTCGCCATCGAGGGGGATGTGGACCTCGGCATGCTCGGAGGTGGGCCGTACGCGCCAGGGCCGTGTCCCCGGGAAGAGCGTGGCGCTGGCCAGGTGGTCATGGAACGCGTTGAGCTCCGCGAGGCCCCAGTACGTGCTCGGCTGGGTGGCTCGGACGACGGAGTGCTCCGCGACGAGCCGCTCGATGAGCTGGTCCACCGAGGCGCCTCCCGAGCGGACCATGACGCCCGCGCGCGGCATGAGGGCCCCGTCGGCATCCACCGTCACCGCGAGCACGCCCGCCTCCAGGGACCACGTCTCCCGCCAGGTCATCGGCTCGTCGTGGACGCGCAATGGCACACACGACAAGCCCGCGGGGACCCAGTGCAGCGCGACGCCCGGCACATCGAAGTCGTCCAGGGCCGCGTCCCGCGACTTCAAGAACTCCGCGTGGGACTGCGCGAGCAGGGGGTTTCGCTGGTCGAAGCGTCCGGACTGGCCGATGTAGGGGAACAGCCGCATCACCCAGCCCGCCATGCGGTCCCAGCCATACGCGGCCGCGGGCTTGTAGAGCTCCGTCCAGAGCTGACGGTCCGGCTGCCCCTCCGAGGCGCGCACCAGCTCGTCCGCGATGGGGATGAGCGAGGACGTCCACCAGGACAGGTCCAGCTCGGCGATGACGTCGATGCGGCGACGGATGGCCCGCCAGTCCTCGGGCGTGCCCAGCAGGGTGACCCGGGGGATGCCGCACCGGATGGCCAACGTGAAGTCGAAGTACGGCGACATCGCATCCATCAGGACCACATCGCCGGCCATGCGCTCGATGTCGGTGCTGGTGGAGAAGTCACAGGACATCAGGCGGGGGAGCCCCGGCCCCAGCGCCTCGCGGAGCAGCCCTCGGAAGGTCTCGAGGATGGCGCGGAAGTCCGCGTCAGTCCGAGGCACCGCGGACACGTCGACCTGGAGGTTCCGGCGCTCCTCGTGACGGACGAGTCGATCCCGGAGATGCCCGGCATTCAACCGGATGTGCTGGGCCACGCCCTGCGCCAGCGTGAGCCACACCACGTCGGGAGAGAGCGCGAGGGGCCGGTGCTCGGCGAAGGCCCGATGCACCGCGGCGAGCAGCGGGTGGATGCCCTCGGGGTCCACCACCGGGGTGTCCGCGCCAGGCGCCATCCAGAGCGTCTCTTCCACCAGCGTCCCCAATGGAACGGTGTCCAGCGGAGTCCTTGCTTCCTCGACGGCGTCCACTGCGAAGGTCGTCACGGTTACGCTCCCTCGTCATGTCGTGTGAACAGAAGCCGCCCGACAGCGGCCGACACCCGACGAGGGTTTTCTCAGCGACCTGACAGGTGCGTCGGCGTGCCTCGCTTCGACATACAGCAGCACCTCCGAGCCGCAAGGGTGCCCGGAGGTGCTGGGGTGACTCAGGACTGGAGCACGCGGACCAGCTCGGGCAGGGCCTCCTCGGCGCGGGCCGTCACCGGCTCGATGCCCCGGTCCAGCGACGCGTTCGAGGGGTCGATGCTGAACATCCGCGCATCCAGCTTCCGGCCTCGCCGGTAGACGAGCTCCGTCACGCCCACGGAGAAGGACGTCCCGACGAAGACAATCACGCGGCTCTGTCGCGCCAGGATGAGCGTCCGCTCGATTTCGTAGGTGTCGTGCTCCGTGTAGTTCTCATCGAACCAGAGCACGTGGGGTCGCAGGCGGCTGTCGCAGCGAGGGCAGCGCGGCACCGTCTCCGGGCTCGGGCTCGCGTGGAACGCCGAGAAGTCCACCGACGCCATCGGCACCGTGCCGCGAGGCGCGCCCAGCTCACAACCCTGGGCCGAGCAGCGCGCCAATCGCAGACTCCCGTGCACCTTCACGAGCTGCCGGCTCCCGGCGTCCTCGTGCAGCGAGTCCACGTTCTGTGTGACGACGGCGAAGCCGCGTCCCTGAGCCTCCTGCCACGCCTCCCACGCCACGAGCGCCCGGTGCGCGGCGTTCGGCTTCGCGGCCCGCGCCAGCTCGAAGCGCTGGAGGTACATCTTCCAGGACTCGTGCGGCGCGCGCTGGAAGAACGCGTGCGTCCCCTTCTCCATCACCTCGTTGGACCAGACCGCGCCCGGGTCCGTGCCCCGGAACGTCGGAATGCCACTGGCCAGACTGATGCCCGCGCCCGTGATGACCAGGACATTCACCGAGGCCGGTCCGCGCACGGCCTCGAGGAGCGCCTCGAATCCCGAAGACGTCATGTGAACACCTCCCCACGGCTCGACGATGGCACGTCGCCGAGCATGACACGCCCGGACCCGTTCACGCCGTGGCCGGCACCAGCGTCAGCTCGGCGATTTCGGGCGACGGCCCCAGGCGCAGCGGCGGGCCCCAGTACCCCGTGCCCCGGTGGGTGTACACACGCACGCCGGCGACGGTCGCGAGCCCTCGCACCACGGGCTGCTGCAGCTTGATGAAGAACATGAACGGGAACACCTGCCCGCCATGCGTATGTCCGGACAGCTGCAGGTCCACGCGCACGCCATCGCGCGCCACGTGCAGCGCCGAGCGGGGCTGATGCGCCAGCAACACCACCGGCACGCCCTCGGGAGCGTTCGCGAGCGCGGCCGAGGGACGACTCGCATGCGCGGGAATGATGTGTCCCGCATCATGGTCCGTCACGCCCGCGACGACCAGCCGCGCGCCATCACGCTCCACCACCCGATGCGAGTTGCGCAGCACGGTGAGCCCCAGCCGCGCCACCTCCGCCTCCCAGGCGGGACCACCGTGGTAGTACTCGTGATTGCCCGTCACGTAGAACACGCCGAGCGACGCGCGCAGCTCCGCCAGGGGGCGCACCTCCTCGCGCAGCGCCTCCACGTGTCCGTCGACCAGGTCCCCCGTCACCGCGATGATGTCGGGCTTCAGCGCGTTCACCTGCTCCACCACGCGCCGCAGCCACCGGCCATCCAGCGTGGGGCCCACGTGGACATCCGAAATCTGCACCACCCGCAGGCCATCGAGCCCCGGCCCGAGCCCCGTCATGGGCACCGTCACGCGCTCCACCGTCGCGCGCCCCCGCGCCGTCACGAACGCATAGAGCACCGCGGGCATCGTCACCGCGCCCACCACCAGCGCCTTGCCTCGCGCGAGCACCAGCGCGTCCGGCACCACGCCCGTCCACCCCAGCACCGCGCCCACGAGGTCCGCCACCACCACGGCGCTGAGCAGGATGCCGAAGCTCCCCAGCCACAGGAACGACGTCCACTGCAACACGCGCTGGGCCGTCGAGGACTCACCCCGCCCCGCGAACAGGCCGGCCGGAATCGACACGAAGAGCAGCGCCATCAGCACCCCGCCCAGCACACCCCAGGGCGAGGGCCACGCCGGGCTCACGAACAGCCGCACCGCCAGGTACGCGTGCAGCCCGCCCATCAGCGCGAGGATGCCGCCCAGGGACATCAGCCAGCGCAGCACCCGTCCAGGGCCCGCGCGGCGCTGTCGTGACTCCTGCTCCACCGCTCGAGACTGCTCCGCCACGTCCAGCACCTCCGGTGCGAACGCGGAGCATAATGGCCGCCCGTGTCGCCTGCCCGGCAACCCGCGCGCCCGCCCGTTAGTGTGGGGCTCTCCGGAGACCCGAATGCCTTCGCGCCGCGTGGACAGCCCCTGGCAGAGCTGGATGGTGGCGGCCGCGCTCGTCCTGGGCGGGCTCGGCTGCTTCGCCACGGGGGTGTCCTGGGTGTCACGCTCGCTCTTCCAGGACATCGAACAGACGCTGCGCCGCGACGACGTGCACCGGCTCGCGCTGCGCACCGCGGAGGCCACCCCGCTCGCCACCGAGCGGCTGGGCACGCCCCTGACGAGCAGCTTCATCACCCTTCGCTCCCATGACGCCACCGACCGCCGGGGAGGCCAGGTGGACTTCGACCTCACCGTGCAGGGCCCCAAGGGGCGCGGCGTGCTGGAGGCCCAGGTGGTCTACACCTCGGAGACGTGGACGCTGCGCAGGCTGGTGCTGCGTCCGGAGGGAGGAGATTCCGTGGAGCTGCCAGCGGGAGGCAGCACGCCCGCCCTGCCAGCGGACTGAGCACACCCACGCCACGGGCTGCGTAGGTTCAAGGACATGAAACCCTCGCGCTTCCTCGCCCTCGGCCTGCTCGCCAGCGCTCCCGTGCTGGCGGCGAACTCCCCGGACCAGTACCTCGACCTGCGGACGCGGGAGCGTGCCGTGAGCCTCCGCGTCACGGAGGACAACCTCTCCGGGCCTCAGCTCCAGCTCTACTTCGGCGATGACGTCGTGCGCGGCCGGGCCTTCGGCCGACCGGTGAACCTCAAGGTGGAGGACGACACCGTGAGGGGCATCTATGGCCAGGGGCCGGTGGACCTGAAGGTGACGGAGGAGGGCGACATGCTCGAGGCCGTGGGGACGTTCGGCGGCCAGCTCTCCAACTTCCGGGTGAGCCCCGACCAGATTGCCGGAAACATCGGCCGGTGCAGCTACGAGCTCGTCACCAAGAACAAGGGCAAGGACCTCTACACCGGCTGGCGCACCTGCGGCGGCCGGTTGGACAACGCGGTGACGCTGTCCATTCCGCCCGCGCTGGCCGAGGACGACACCGGGCTGGTCACCGCGCTCTCCATCGTGCTCGCGCAGTAGACATGGGTTGAGCCCCGCGAGAGGGCGGCTATGGTGCGCCGACCCTTTTCCGACGGAGCGAGATTTCATGGCGCAGATGCACGAGGTCGACTTCCACATCTACGGCGATGACCTGCAGTTCGTCGAGGTGGAGTTGGACCCGCAGGAAGCGGCGGTGGCCGAGGCCGGCACCCTCATGTACATGGAGGACGGCATCGAGATGGAGACCATCTTCGGTGACGGCTCGGAGAAGAAGAGCGGCTTCCTGGGCTCGCTGCTCGGCGCGGGCAAGCGGCTGCTGACGGGCGAGTCGCTGTTCACCACCGTGTTCCTCAACCGGGGCGGCGGCAAGCGCAAGGTGGCCTTCGCGGCGCCCTACCCCGGGAAGATCATCCCGGTGAACCTGGGTGAGCTCGGCGGTGAGCTGATTGCACAGAAGGACAGCTTCCTCGCGGCGGCGAAGGGCGTGTCGCTGGGCATCGCGTTCCAGAAGAAGCTGGGCACGGGCCTGTTCGGCGGCGAGGGCTTCATCATGCAGCGGCTGCAGGGTGACGGCCTCGCGTTCATCCACGCGGGTGGCACGCTGCGCGAGCGCACGCTGGGCCCGGGCGAGGTGCTGCGCGTGGACACCGGCTGTATCGTCGCGTTCCAGCCGACGGTGGACTACGACATCCAGATGGTGAGCGGCATCAAGACGGCCTTCTTCGGCGGCGAGGGCCTGTTCTTCGCCACGCTGCGAGGCCCGGGCAAGGTGTGGCTCCAGTCGCTGCCCTTCAGCCGGCTCGCGGGCCGCATCCTCTCCGCCGCGCGCCCGGGTGGCGCACGTGACGAGGGCAGCGTGCTCGGCAACGTCGGCCTGGGCTCGCTGCTCGGCGACGACTGAGGACGGGCGTCCCCTCGCGGCAGCGGAGGGCCGTGCGACCTCCGCTGCCGGGTTGTCATGCGCCGGGACGTGGCTGCGTCGCTGGGCCATGTCTTCGACCCTGCGCGCCCTCTTCGAGTCCCTCCAGCGGCGCATGCGCCCGGAGGATGTCGCGGAGCTCGTCCTCACCGAGCTGGGCCCGGAGCTGACGCGGTCGCAGACGCACCTGTTGATGAAGGCGGCCAGCGGCTCGCTGAAGCGCGGCGTGCATCAGCTCACCTCCATGGCTCAGGACTTCGAGCGCCCTGCTCCCCCCATGCGCAAGGTGCGCAAGGCGGTTGAGCTGTTCACGCATGCACCGGTGCTCTCGGACGAGGACGCCGCCGATGTGGAGAAGGTGAGCGCCTTCGTCGCCCGGTTGGGCGCGGAGATTCGCAAGCAGTTCCAGAAGAGTGACTTCGCGGGGGACCGCCTCAACAAGGAGGCGCGCCTGAGCGCGGGGCTGGAGATTTCGCGTCGGCGCTACAACAAGCTCTTCCGCTTCCTGGCGCGCTTCGAGGAGAAGCTGGAGACGTACCGGCTCGAGCAGCGCAAGTACGAGGCCACGCGCATCGCGAAGTCGAGCCTGGCGACGCGGCTGTCCTGGGAGGACTTCTCGAAGTCACGGGATGCGGCGTGCTTCATCGCCTATTTCACCGCGCGACGGAACCGTCGGAGTGTCTTCACCAACACCGGCCAGGACCGCGCGCTCGACGAAATCGCGGACATGTTGCTCACGCGCTTCAAGCAGAACCCGTGCACGGAGGGCTGGCGCGCCATCGCGCATGTGCTGCCCGATGTGGACGTCGTCAGGCATCTGTCCGACGTGGACAAGATGGGGCTCTTCGTCACCTGGCTCGCGATGCTCCACGACATCGCGGACCTGTTGCGACACACGTGGGAGCGGAGTCTCTTCGACCGCTCGACGATGGTCGTTCAGCGGGGTGATGACTCGAGCACCTGGAACGCGACGGCGGGAGCATGGAACTCGGCCCGGCAGGGCTGGCTGGGGCTCGCGCACGCCTTGGGGATGCATGACGCCGTGGACATGATGTGTCTGGGCAAGGTCATGCGGCTCATGGCCTCGGATGTCGTGCGTTGGCACGCGAGGTCGGGAGGCGACCTCGAGCCCGACACGCTCATCTGGTCCGAGCTGCCGCCCCCGTGGGAGGTGCTCACCGGCCGTCAGAGGTGCACGCGTTCCTACGTCGAGCGGGTCTGTCGGAAGCACGGTGTGGACCCGGAGCTGAAGGGCTGGACGTCGCATCCGGGTCAGCGGCGAGCAGTGCCGTTCTCACCCACGCCGGAGCTGGTGCACGGAGTGGTCGTCTCGCATCCCCAGCTCGCCTCCGCGATCAAGAAGGCGGGGTGGTTCTCGGGCAAGCCGGGCAAGGGGCTCGACGATGATGTGGGCCCGTTCGTGGTGCGACGAGATGAGCAGGGCGCGGTGGTGGGTGTGACAGCGGTTGAAGTGGAGGAGCCTCGGCATTGAGTGCACTTGCCGCGTGACTCCCCCTGGGAATGCTCCGGAATAGTTCAGTGGTAGAACGGCCGGCTCTGACCCGGTTGGACGCAGGTTCGAGCCCTGCTTCCGGAATGTCTCTCGATTGAAGCAGGACGGGCCTTGCGCCGGTGCAGGAGCAAGGCCCGTCTCGAATTGCTCCGGAATAGTTCAGCGGTAGAACGGCCGGCTCAGACTCCGGCTCGACGCAGGTTCGAGCCCTGCTTCCGGAATGCCTCGCAGGGGCCCGTATGGGGCTAGCTGCGCCGACGGCGCAGGAGCGTCAACCCGCCCACGAGCAGCACCCATGCACCCGCCGCGCTCACGGGCGATGCGCCGCAACCGCCGCAGCCCACGTCCAGCGCCGTGGGCCCGCGCACCTGGAACCCCGTGTCCTCGGACCGGGGCCCAGGCGTCCCCGACTCGCCGTTGAGCATGTACGCGGACACGGCATGCGCTCCAAAGGCCAGCGCGCCGTCGTTGGGCACCGAGTGTCGGAACGCGCCCGTCGAGTCGGCGGTGACGGTGGCCACGCGAGTCCCGTCCACATCCAGCGACACGGAGGCACCGGGCCGGGCCACGCCCGCGAACAAGGGCGTCGGGTCGACAACCTCACCTTCCGCGGGAACCACCAGCACCGGCGTGTCACCCGAGAACACCGAGCCACCATCTCCCGGCGAGCCCGCGTCGGGCCCCGGCGTTCCCGAGTCGGGTTGCGAGCCTGAATCAGGGGAGGTCGTCCCTCCGTCCGCGTCCTCCACCACCTCGAAGACGGTGTTGGGAGAGTCCGGTCCGTAGTCCTGGCTGTTCACGCCATGCCCATGCGCGTTGACGCGGTGGGGGCCCGGCCCGAGCGGCGCGTCGTCTGGAATCTGGTAGCGGAAGCGACCGAACGCATCCGCGGAGACGATGACCTCCTTGCGGTCATCCACATACAAGCCCACCGTGCTCGCGTTGGGGGCCACGCCCGCGATGTAAGGGGTGGGCCCCACCACTTCGCCCTCCTCGGGCACGACGATGATGGGCTGTGGAATGGCGCCCGCATCCGGCCCCGAGACATTGAAGGCCACCAGGTCCGCGGGCTTGCTGTACGCGCCCAGCGAGTCGGCGATGGCCGTGACGGAGTGGCCTCCCGAGGACAGGGGCGGCTGCCCATCGCCCACCGAGGCGGAGAAGTTGCCACTGGCGCCCGCGGTCACCTGGGCCAGTTCCACGCCATCCACGTAGATGACGACGCGCATTCCCGGGTCCGCGAGGCCCGTGATGCGGGGGCGCTCGGAGACGTTGGTCTCGTTGGCGGTCGGTGAGGTGATGCTGGGCTGGGTCGGCGTGGCATACGCATACGTGTACAGCGTTGTGTCACCTCCACCGCCGACCCCCGCGCCGTGCGTGGGGCCATGCGCCCCCACCGTGGACGTCACCCCCGCGGCGCCTCCCGAGTTCCCCATGTCGCACGAGACCGACGAGCCATTGAGCAACACGGAGCCGCCCGCACCGCCACCGCCCGGTCCGAACTGGTTGGTGGTGCCGCGCACATCGCCTCCGCGCCCGCCGAGCACCGCGACCTTGCACGTCAGCGTGCCCGAGGTCCTCACGATGACCGAGCCGCCCGCGCCGCCGCCGCCCGCACCGTCCTCGCCAGTGACCGAGAGCGCGGCCTGACCGTTGGCGGTGATGTTCCCACCTCCGGAGAGGGAGGCGCTCCGGAAGAACACCGCGCCGCCGCCCGCGCCGCCTCCGGTCGCCACGTTGTTGTCGCCCTCGCCCGCGCCGCCACCTCCGCCGAAGAGGAAGGCGTCGACGATGGAGTACTCCATCAACGTGCCGCCCAGGCCGCCCACGTCACGCGAGATGTCGAGCGTGGAGGAGGAGCGTCCGCCCGTTCCACCGAAGCC
This sequence comes from Myxococcus fulvus, assembly GCF_900111765.1. The sequence goes on along the minus strand of NZ_FOIB01000001.1, from coordinate 350,717 downwards.
CCGGTGGCCGCCACCGCCACCGCCCGAGTTGTGGCAGATACCGCCGCCGCCCGCGTTCACCAGGTTGCCGCGTCCGGAGGCCGTGCCGTAGCGCTGCACCACCACGCCCTCGCCCTTGAAGGTGCCGCCCTGGGACGGAGCCAGGTCGTTTCCCGCGCAGCCGGACCTCGAGATGTTGTTGATGGCGGCGCCGCCACGAAAGCCCGCGCCGTCGGCGGAGATGTTGCCCTCGAGGCTCACCGCGCCCGTGGCGAGGAAGGCCACGATGCCTCCGGAGCTCCCATCCCAGGGCCGCGCGACGAGCGAGCCGGAGGAGGACACGGTGACGCGGGTGTACTCGGGCACCGTGACGACCTGCGCGCCGGGCGCGGTGTAGGGGTTCACGAGCGGCGCGGAGAGCTCGAGCACGGTGGGACTGCCAATCGTCACCTGGGACACGCGCGCGAACTCCCAGCGACCCACGGCGCCGGGGCTCGTCTGGCCGGTGCTGCCCGAGGGGGTGCTCGCCGGGAAGCCCATCGTCTGGTGCACCATCACCAGGCCCCCCACCGGAGGCGCCGCGGAGGACGTCACCGCGAGCGACCTGTCCCCGCGCGCCGAGCCGAGCGCCAGGGGCATCGCGGTGTTGATGCGGGTATTGGCGGTGGTGACGCTGAGCGCGCCGTTGAGCGCGTCGCCCAGACCGAACGAGTCAGGCTCGGCCAGGGCGGCCGAGGACCACAGCAACAGCATCGGGAGACAGGACACGAGACGCATGTCCCCCCATGCTGCCCCAGAACCCGGGATTATCGCGAGAGCGTGCAGGGTCTTCCCGCACCTCAGTCCCCCGTGCGGGAGCGGAGGTCCCGGGCGTTCCGAGGGGCGAAGAAGGGCTGCCGCGCGAAGCGTTGCAGGGTGCGCTTGTCGACACACCAGAGCTGGAGTGCGTCCTCCCACTCGCCCAGCTCGGCGATGGCGCGGGCGTCGGGGGCGTCCCGGTAGAGGTCGTTGAGGTTGTGGACGAGGACGGAGAGGTCCTCCACCTCCCACTTCTCGGTGACGTCGCCGGCCTGGACGTGCAGCTCGAGGACGGGGCGCTCGCGGACGTCGACGACCTTGAGGTTGCGAGCGGGGCCGCCCATGGCGGTGGTGAGGGGGCCCATGAGCTCATCGGGACGGACGCCGTAGGCGACGGAGAGGCCGCCCTGGAGGAGGCCCGCGTCGCACAGGCGCAGCAGGGAGACGTGGGGCGGCTCGCCGGGGCGCACGAGCTCGGCGGCGTCATCGCGGTCCTTGAGGAGGCGCTCCTGGGCGAGGGTGTCGAGCAGGGAGGACATGAGGGCGCGGAGCCTATCGCTCCTCGCCGCTCCAGTAGTCCACTTCGGCGGAGAGGGGCAGGACGGTGAACAGCGTTCGAGAGGCCTTGTCGCCCCCGGGCGCGGAGCCCGCGGTGACACAGAGCTTCTTCGAGTCCGGGTACACCATGACGTCCGGCTCCACCATGGTGGAGAACGCGAGGTAGCGGAGCGTCTCGGTGCCGTCGTTGAGGAGCTGGTGCGCGGACTGCGCGCCCGGAGGCAGGGCCACGTAGTCACCGGCTTTCACAGGGAGCGTCGAGTCACCAAGGCGCAGGAGGCCGGTGCCGGAGAGGATGAGGTAGGCCTCCTCGTTGGCCAGGTGGAAGTGGAGCGGGAAGGCGTGCTTGCCCGGCGCGAGCTCCATGAGGCTGCACCCGAGCTTCTGTCCCTTCGCGGCGGCACCGAGCTGCTTGCGGCGGTAGGCCACGCGAGGGCCTTGGGTGACTTCGGTCCACGGGAGGTCTGGCTCGTGGACGACGTGGGGATGGGCGGACATGGGATGTGCTCCGAGGGGCAAGGGAGGTGCGGAGATCAAGGCGCGAGCACAGAGGTGTGACTCAGGGACGCGTGGCGAAGAGGGCGAGGTGACATGACGACTCGCTCTCTCAGGGACGCGTGGCGAGGAGCGCGAAGACCCGGTGAGGGATGTCGAGCACGTCGTGTGGGAAGCGCTCGGAGAGGAGCCGAGCGTGAGCGGCGTCGAAGCGCTCCACGTCTGCGGGAGGCAGGGTCGCGGCGACCAGGGCACTGGCACGGCAGCGACCGCGCCAGGACTCGTGGGTGTAGGGCAGCAGCACGTCGAAGGAGAAGGTCTCCAGGGGCGTGAAGCCAGCGTCGGTGACGTCACGGAGCCACTGCGGATAGAGCCCTACTCCGCAGCCGAAGCGCGCGTGGTCGGGAGGGTCGGGATTGAAGGCACTCATGAGCGCCTCGGTGGCCTCGACGACATTGCCAGGCAGTTGCAGCCAGTCGAGATGGGCGATGACGAGCCGACCGCCAGGAGCGAGCAGACGCAGCGCCTCACGAGCAGCAGCAGGCCGGTCGAACCAGTGCCAGCACTGTCCGGCGGTCACGAGGTCGAACGCATTGGCGGGGAGCCCCGTGGACTCGGCGGAAGCTTCGCGAAAGTCCATGGAGAGCGCCGCGTCCGAGGCGAGCTGACGGGCCGCCGAGAGCATGTTCGCCGAGATATCGGTCGCGGTGACGGCGCAGCCATGACGTGCGAGCCCTCGGGCGACGGTGCCGGTTCCGGAGCCGACATCGACGGCGCGCAAGCCGGAGCGCAGGACACCTTCACGAGCGAGTCGGGTGAAGAAGGCGTCCGGGAAGCCCTGGCGGTGTTTCGAGTAGTCGGAGGACGTGCGGCCGAAGTCGACGACAGAAGGCATGACGGTGCTCCTCTCGGCGCAATCACGAGTGGGACGCGAGCGGAAAGACTCACATCGACAGGTGAATCGAGTCGAGTCGAGAATCGAGGGTCAGGAGGTTGCGAGAGAATGAGTAGACGCAAGGGTGGACGCTCTCAATCTCGATTCGTCCATCGACCTGAGGACGAGCTGGTGACGGCGGTGGAGGCGGCGACGTTCCTGGGAGTGAAGCGGGCGACGCTCTACACCTACGTGAGCCGAGGGCTCGTGCGCTGCGTGCCGGAGCCGGGCTCGAAGGAGAACCGCTATGTGCGCGCGGACCTGGAGCGATTGAAGGTCCGGCACGACGCGCGAGCGGGACACGCGGCGGTGGCGTCAGGGGCACTGAGGTGGGGAGAGCCGGTCATCGATTCGTCGGTGTCCCAGGTGGGAGCGGAGGGGCTCGCGTACCGAGGGCACTCCGCGGTGGCGCTGGCGACGAGTGGGAGGAGCCTCGAGTCCGTCGCGGAGTTGCTGTGGTCGGGGGCTCTGCCCGAAGAGGACCCAAGCTGGGCAAGCGAGGAGCCCGCGCTGCCGCCGTCCGAGCTGGCGAGATTGTTGCCGCGAGGAACGACGCCGGTGGCGGCGTTGTCGGCGCTGGTGCCGTTGCTCGCGGCAAGGGATGTGGGGCGCTTCGCGGCGCCGCCGGAGCAGGAGAAGGCGCGGGCGCGGAGACTGTTGCGACAGTTGGCGGGCTGGGTGAGCGTGGCGCAAGCACCGGGACGAGTGGCACGAGCCCTGCGAGCGCCGACAGTGGCCGAGTCACTGGTAATCGCGTGGGACACCAAGGTGAAGCGAGCACCGGAGCTGCTCAATCGAGCACTGGTGTTATGCGCGGACCATGAGCTGAACGTGTCGACGTTCACGGCCCGGGTGACAGCGTCCTCGGGAGCGGACCTGTATGCCTGCGTGAGCGCCGCGATGGCGGCGTTGTCCGGACCGAGGCACGGAGGGGCCTGTGACAGGGTAGAGGCGTTGTTGGCGGAAGTGGGGAAGCCGGAGCGAGCGACAGCAGTGGTGCACGAGCGCCTGCGTCGAGGTGACGCGGTGCCAGGCTTCGGGCATCAGCTGTATCCCGACGGCGACCCGAGATCTCCGCCCATCATGGACGCGGCGCGAGAGGTGAAGCCCGAAGCGCAAAGTGTGCGTGTGGCGAGGGCGGTCCTCGATGCGATGCGCAAGGCCGGGCATCCGGAGCCGACAATAGACCTGGGACTGGTGATGCTCGCGGAAGCACTCGGCCTCCCGCCTGGAGCCGCGGCCACACTCTTCGCCGTGGGTCGGATGACAGGCTGGGTCGCGCATATCCTGGAGCAACGAGAGCAGGGACACCTGCTGCGCCCCAGGGCGCGATATGTCGCACCAGACGGGTCCGCCGCCGACAAGGTAATGGCGCGAGGAAAAGGGCCGTGATGGACAAGAACCTGAACGAGGGCCCGACAGACCCGACGCTTCATGACGAAGACTGGCGAGCCTTCAGAGTCGCCATGGAAGAGAACAGCGCGCTCGCGAAGCTGCATTGGAGTCACTACCGCCAGGGACTTCGTCGCCTGGAAAGACGTCATTGGGGACGTGTGCCAGAGATACAGATGCGACGGGCACTGGCCGAGGAGGCCTTCTTCTGCGCGACTCACTGGAAGAAGAACCGCCGCACCGTCCGCGAGGCCCTCCGCGCCTTCCTGGAGTATCCCTTGGGGGTGAGCCGCTTTACGTTCGCGGCAGCGGAATACTGGAAGTGGGCATCGTCATGCTCGCCCATGGATGTCTCCGAGGCAGAGCACATGCTCGTTCGAGCGCGAAGCGCACTGGAGACAGCCAACGCCCTCACCCGCCAAAACCTGAAGGCAATGCTCACCGTCGAGGTCGACCGCCGACGGGAAACCCGACCATCACCCATCTCCCGTATGAACAGCTCATCCATGCCACCCCAGAAGAAAGTTTCCACTGCACGCACTCGAAGCGCCAAGCGCGCTCCCAGGCGAACATCCAAGGTCGTGGTTGGTAGTGAAGTGGTTCGTACCCTCGATCTGGAACCAATGGTGGTCGGAGGAGAAGAACTCAGGCTCAGGATTGAAATCTGTCGAGCGCTGCCGAGCGCACGCAAATACTTCAGCCGCCTTTGGCGAATCGAGCACTATCGAATCCAATCAACCTTCCCTCAGCAAAAGGGGAGACCCGCCCACGACCCCTCTGACCAAGAAATCCTGATGCTCGAGAGGGATTTACCGTTGGGCACGTTCACAGGAAGGACGGCGAATACAGTCCTCCAGAGCCTTCTGGCGGAACTGCGGCTGCTACTTGACCACTGACCTGCGCCGTCAGGAAACACTTCCTCAGTGGCATCTGCGATGTGGACTGGTGAAACCCCATTCCCCCGATAGTGATTGACTGGAGCAACATCCATGGCATCGATTTGTGCCGGACTCGCAATCCTGGGTCTTTGTCTACCTGTTCCTGGGCAGTCAGCGGATAGCGTGAGGGCTGCGGGCTGGCGGACTCAATCCGAGCAGGAGCATGCGTGGTTTTCTACACACATGTTCGCGTCGAATGCGTACCGACTCGGAGCCATCGTCGAAGGCGACCAGAATCTAGTGATGAGCGTATGGCTACATGAGGTTCGGGCGGAGGACCGCCTGGCGCCTGATTCTCCGCTGCGCCGTGCCGTTGAGCAGGCTTGTAGTAGCGCAAAGCACGGGAAGCCATGCCGCATTCAAGGGCACTCATTCTGGCACTTTGAGTGCGGAGGAGGTTTCATGTTGTATTCGACAAAGCTGAAGCCGAATCAAAAGCCGCAGAAGGAGCGCTGCGACAGTTTCGGTAGACTCTTGAAGTGAACAAGCACTCGCGGAATCGGCACCAGAGTCCCTGACTCATCTGAGAGTCAGGGACTCCAGTGCACAAATCAGCCGTTGTAGATGACTTGGCGCAAGCTGCGAGCAGCCCAAGATCGCCATTCCCAGCACGGCTGTCACCTTCCGACCACCCCACTCACTCCCGGGTTGGCCAGCGGCCCTCCACGGTGGACACTGTCCGTCGTGGACCCTCGACGCACCTACCCGCGCTTCGCCGTCGCCGCCCTCTTGGGCAACATCGCCTTCCTCGCCTCTTGGGGCGTGCTCCTGTCCCGCCCCACGGGCTGGGCCGTGGTCGGCGGCATCCTCATCACCCTCTTCTTCGTCCTCCGCGTGGGCGGCATGTGGCTCTACGCCTCCCGCCAGACGGACACCGCCCCCCAGGCCCGGCGCGCGGCCATCTTCACCACCCTCATCGCCCTCGTCGGCCTGGGCCTCTGGGTCTTCACCGCCGTGCGCGGCCCCCGCATCACCCTCTGACCCCACAAACGCCTCGCGGGCGCTCCCAGACGGCCCCAAGGCCCTCCAGAACGCGCCCGCGCGGTACACCCGGCTCGCGGCCCCCAAGGGCCGCCACCGTCACACGTTGAAGCGGAAGTGCATGCAGTCGCCGTCCTGCACCAGGTACTCCTTGCCTTCCATGCGCAAGAGCCCCTTCTCCTTCACCGCGGACTCACTGCCCAGCTTCACCAGGTCCTCCCAGCGCATCACCTCGGCCTTGATGAAGCCGCGCTCGAAGTCCGAGTGGATGACGCCCGCCGCCTGCGGCGCCTTGTAGCCCTGGTGGATCGTCCACGCGCGGCACTCCTGCTCGCCCACCGTGAAGTACGTCCACAGGCCGAGCAGCTTGTAGCCCGCCCGCACCACCTTGTGCAGACCCGGCTCCGTCAGCCCCGCGCTCTCCAGGAAGCCCGGACGCTCGGCCTCGGGCAGCTGCTGAATCTCCGACTCCAGCGCCGCCGCCAACACCACCACCTCAAAGCCCTCCTTCGCGGCCATCTCCTTCACCGCCGCGACGTGCTTGTTGGCGTCCTCCTTCCCAATCTCCCCTTCCCCGATGTTCGCCACGTACAGCACCGGCTTGTCCGTCAGGAGGAACAGGTCATGGATGACCGCCTTCTCCTCCTCCGTCAGCTTCTGCGCGCGAACCGTGATGCCGTTGTCCAGCCCCGCCTTCACGCGGTCCAGCAGCGCCATCTCCGCCTTGGCCTCGTCGCCCGCCTTGCCACCCATCTTCGTGTTCTTCTGGGTGCGCTCGCGGCGCTTCTCCACCGTCTCCAGGTCCTTCAGGCACAGCTCCGTGTCGACCACGTCCCGGTCCCTCACCGGATTCACCCCGCCCTCGACGTGGGTGACGTTGTCGTCCTCGAAGCAGCGCAGCACATGCAGCACCGCGTCCACCTGCCGGATGTTGCCCAGGAACTGGTTGCCCAGGCCCTCGCCCTTGGAGGCGCCGCGCACCAGGCCCGCGATGTCCACGAACTCCAGCGACGTGGGGATCTTCTTCAGCGGCTTGATGAGCTCGGAAAGCTTGTCCAGGCGCTCATCCGGCACCGGCACCACGCCCACGTTGGGCTCGATGGTGCAGAACGGGTAGTTGGCCGCCTGCGCGCCCGCGGCCGACAACGCGTTGAACAGGGTGGACTTGCCCACGTTGGGCAGCCCGACGATGCCGATGGATAGCGCCATGGTGTTTCCCTGGAACAAGCGCGCCCCAAGGCGCGCTTCCCCGAACTAGGCCGACCGGCGAACGCCGGCGTTGCCGGTGCCGCTCAGGGGGAGGCCCTGCACGAACTGCTCGGCCAGCGCGCGGTGCTTGCTGTCGTCCATGCGCTCGTTGATGAGCTTGCCGGCCACTTCCATCGCCAGGTCCACGGCCATGGAGCGCACCTCGGCGATGGCCTTGGTCTTCTGCTCGTCGATTTCGCGACGCGCAGACAGCTTCAGCTCCTCCGCCTCCTTGCGGCTCTTGGCCATCAGCTCCTCGCGGAACTTCTCCATCTCCTGCTGGTTGCGGCGCGTCTCCTCGGCGGCCTGACGGCGGGCCTCGGCGATGGCCGTCTTCTGGTCGGCCAGCAGCTTCTCCGCCTCGGCGCGCTCACGCTTGGCGCTCTCCACGGCGGCGGAGATCTGCTTCTCACGCTCCTCGACCAACTGGAGGATGGGGCCCCACGCCTTCGACTTCAGGACGAAGAAGACGATGACGAAGGTGACGAGGGTCCAGAAGATGAGGCCCGGCTGGACGCTCACGAGGTTGCTGGCGGCGAGGACGTTGGGCAGGAACATGGCGGCGTGTCCGGCGTGAGGGAGTCAGACGGCGAAAGTCTTGGGGTTCTACCACCAGGAGGCACCGGCGCCCGCTCGCGGCGAGCACCGGCACGCTCCAGGCTTCCTACGAAACGGCCTTACGACTTGACGGCCAGAAGCACGCAAACGACCAGCGCGAACAGCGTGGCGCCTTCGATGAGGGCCGCGGCGATGATCATCGTGGTGCGGATGTCGCCACCGGCGGCGGGCTGACGGCCCGTCGCGTCCATGGCCGCGGCGGCGAGCTTACCGATGCCGAGGGCGGCGCCGATGATGGAGAGACCGGCACCGAGGCCGGCGGCGAGGAAGGCAAGAGCGAGGTTGGTCATGGCGGTGCTTCTCTTTTCGTAGCGAAGGACCCGCTTGTGGGGGGGTCGTGATGCCCTTCAGGACTACCTCTGGCGACCTTTCGAATCGCCAGGTCTCCGACCGGAGCGCCTGACCGCTGGCGCCCCGCTAACTTGTCTCAGGCGTGCGCCTTGCCGTGGTCGTGGCTGGGGCCCAGCTCCGAGTGCCCGTGGCCGTGGTCATCCGCGTGGCCGTGCTCGTCGTGGTGGTGACCGGTGGCCACCGCCATGCCGATGAAGAGCGCCGACAGCAGCGTGAACACGTACGCCTGCACGAAGGCCACGAACAGCTCCAGCAGGTAGATGGCGAACGCGAAGGGCACGCTGATGACCGCGACCGCGGGGTGGCCGAGGATGAAGATGAGGCCGATGAGGAAGAAGAGGACGATGTGGCCCGCCAGCATGTTGGCGAACAGACGCATCGTGAGGGCGAAGGGCTTGGTGAACAGGCCCAGGATCTCCACCGGAATCATGATGATCCACAGCGACCAGTGGACGCCGCCCGTCAGGTGCTTCAGGTAGCCGCCCAGGCCCGCCGCGCGGATGCCCGCCGCCTGCGTGACGATGAAGGTGCAGATGGCCAGGCCCGCCGTCACGGCCAGGTTGCCCGTCGCCGTGGCCATCCAGGGCACCAGGCCCAGGAGGTTCATGAAGAGGATGAAGAAGAACGCGGTGAGCAGGTACGGCACGTAGCGCGGGCCGTCCTCCTTGCCGATGTTCTTGATGGCCATCTCGTCCCGGACGAAGAGGACCAGCATCTCGATGAGGTTGGCGCCCGTGCCGCGCGGCACCAGCTTGGTCTTGTCCCGGTTGCTCCAGACCATCATGGTGCCCAGGAGCAGCAGCGCCGCCAGCCACATCATCACCGTGTGCTTGGTGATGGAGAGGTCCAGGCAGCCCTGGAACAGGCCTCCCCAGCCGGACGGGGCCACCAGCCCGTGGTCCGTCATCACCGGCTCGCAGCTGCCGATGCGGATGGGGGGAAGCGCGCCCAGGTGGATGGGCTGGCTCAGGGGGACTTCGAGCTCGAAGTCGTTCGTGTCCGAGACGTGGTGGAGGATGTAATCCGGCACACTCGGCTCGTGCCCCTCGCCGTGGCCTCCCGACCCGGCGGCCCACGCGGTGGCCACGAACAGACTGGCGAACAGCACCATTGCCTTGCGCATCACTCGTCTCCGCCCGCCGCGCCCTTGGACGCGGCCATCACGTAGCTGACTTCAATCCATTGCAGCGCGAAGTAGACGCCGAAGAAGCCGGCGACGAACGGCACCGGCTGCATGCCTCGCGACACCATCCCCAACAGCCCCGCCACCACCGCCACCATCCTCAGGCCGAACACCACCCCCACCACCTTCAACGCCGCCTTGAGGTCCTGCCTCATCGCCCGCCGCTTGAGCACCAGCGCCACCACACCCGTCACCGCCGCCAGCCCCACGCCCCACAACGCCGAAACCCGGTCCTCCACCACGGTCGGGAACAGCCCCGCCACCGCCACGCCCACCACCATCACCCCGGCCGCCAGCCCCGCGTGGGACTTGAACGGGTCCTTCTCCTCGCCGTCCTGCCCCGTCACTTGCGCTTCCCCAGTCGGGCCATCTCGAGGAGGAATCCGTAGAAGCCCACGCAGATACCCAGGAAGCTCAACCCCACCAGCAACCACGGCCCCGACCCCAGCTTCCGGTCCAGCCAGTAGCCTCCCAGCACCCCCACCACCGCCCCGCCCACCAGCTTCCACACCGCGTTGATGTAGGGCTGCGCCGCCCTCATCTGGCGAGCCGTGGTCCCCAGCTCGCTCCCATCCGACTGCTCCCGGGGTTCCTTCGCCACCATTCGGACGCCTCCCCAAACCCTGGGAAACCCTCGGATTTCCATGCCACCCGATCCAACCCCTTCACACGCGGGCGCCGCTTAACACCGAATGCGCGACAGGTGCAACCAGTACAAGGTCACGGGACGGGCCACCCCCAGCGGGGGTTGAGGCACCGGCAAGCCCAGCTATCACCTCCAGCGCGGGCAGGCAGGACTCCCCGGGCCACACCGAGGGCCCGGCCGCTGAGTCCCCCTGGTGCCCGGCGCTCCAGCGGCTGGGATGTCGCCCATCCGCGCCGGGGTGGGCGCGTCGCCAGCTTGCTCCTAGCTCACTTCGGAGGACTCCATGCCCAAGCCCCTCGTGCTGACGTCCCCCCGCTTCAACGACGGGGACCTCATCCCCATCGCCTTCACTGGCGAGGGTGAGGACATCGCTCCACCCCTGCGCTGGGAGAACCCGCCCGCGGGGACCAAGAGCCTGGCGCTCATCGTCGAGGACCCGGACGCGCCGGACCCCCAGCGGCCCCAGCGCGTCTTCTGCCACCAGGTGCTCTACAACATCCCCCCGGGCGCCCGGGAGCTGCCCGAAGGCGCCCAGCTGGACACGATGCCCCCTGGGATTCGCGTGGGCCTGAACGACTTCGGCCACCAGGCCTACGGCGGCCCCATGCCTCCCGTCGGCCGGCACCGCTACTACTTCAAGCTGTACGCGCTGGACCTGGTGCTGCCGAACCTGGGGCGCCCCACCCGCCGGGACCTGCTCAAGGCCATGGAGGGGCACATCCTGGGGCAGGCGGAGCTCATCGGCCTGTACGAGAAGGTCCACCACCGCGCCGCCGAGGCGGTGCCGGGCGCGTCGGCCTGAGCTGAGCGCCTGAAGGTGCCGTGAGCCTGCCCGCTGGGAGTACGGGCGGGCTTCCGCGTCAATGACTTGCGGGCGTGGCTGCGGGAGGGTGGCCCGCCCGCATTCCCTTTCATCCACTCGAGGACTGTCCAAGCGATTGGATGCACCCGACAAGGATTGGATGTAAGGGAAAACCGCGAGGCGTTGGCCGCGTCTGTAGTCTGGTCATCAAGGCGCGGGCGGGTGCACTTCTCGACCCTTGCATGCGGTGGAAGAGTCGTGGGTGCCGTGAATCCATCCCTCCGGGGCGGAGCCCCCTATGGCTCCTTCGACGAGATGTCCGTGGGCGTTTGCGTCATCCGCGAGCGCTGCTTCGTGTATGTGAATGACGCGCTGGGCATGTTGGTGGGGCACCCGCGCGAGATGCTGGTGGGCCGCCCGGCGACGCTCCTCCTGACGGAGTCGAGCGTGATGGAGGTCACCGAGCGCCAGTCCCGCAGGCTCCGCGGTGAATCGGTCCCCAGCACCTATGAGGCCGCGCTGCGCACGGCCACCGGAGAACGACAGGTGGAGATGACCCTCATCCCGAGCGGCCCGGACTGGGTGGCGCTGGTGCGCGACGTCACGTCCCGCAGTCAGCGCAGGGGCGTACTGCAACGACTGGCGGAGCTGGGCGCGGGGCTCCCCTCGCTGCGCACCGAGGGTGAGGTGCTGCGGCGGATGTTCGCCGGGCTGGAGGAGCTGGGGTTCGCCTTCGCGTGGCTGTCTCCCGAGGGCGAGGGTGTCCGGCTGGGACAGACCTATGTCCCCGTCCCGTTGGTGCCGCCGGACGCGCGGCAGCTGAGCGGCAGGTGGGTGCGGGACGTGGTGGGGCGCTGGCCGGCCATGCTGGCCCGGGCGTGGAAGGAGGGCTCGGCGTACTCCGAGGATTTGTCGGTGGAGGTCGGCCACTTCCTGGAGGGCGCGCTGGCGGAGGAGGCTCGCGGCGTCCTGTCGCGGGCGAGCACGTCCCACACCGTCGCGGTGCGCATCGACGTGGAGGGACGTCCCCGGGCGATGCTGGCCCTGGCGGGGGACTGGCTGCGCGAGGAGGAGCTCGCGCCGGTGCGACTGTTCGGCGCGCAGGTGTCCGCGGCGCTCGACGCGGCGCTCACCATCTCCCGACTGTCCGCGCAGAACAACGCGCTGGCGGCGCTCAACCGGCTGGCGTCGGAGGCGGCGTCGGCGCCCCACCCTCGCGCGTTCTTCGGTCCGGGCACGGAGGAGATCGTCGGGCTGGTCGCCTGTGACGCGGTGACCATCCTGCTGCCGCAGGACCACGGGATGGAGGTGACGTACGCGCGTGGGATGGACCTGGAGGAGGCGGACACGGAGCGCTTCGCGCGGCTGTGGCTCTCGGGCGGGCTGTGCACGCAGGCCCAGCAGGAGGGCGCACCCCGGGTGCTGGAGACGCGCGAGTGTCCGGACGGGCTGCGCGAGGATTTGCAGCAGCGCGGCTTCCAGACCGTGGTCATCATCGCGCTTCGCGTGCGCTCGCGCGGCGTGGGCACGCTGAGCGTCCTGTTCCGGGAGCCGAGGGCGCTCACGCCGCTGGAGCTGGAGACGCTCCAGGCCATGGGCACGCACTTCGCCGCGGCCATCGAGACGCATCGCCTGTTGCAGGAGCTGCGCGGACGCGCGGAGGACATGGCGCTGCTGCACGAGGTGGCGCGCGCGCTGGCCACCACGCTGGAGCTCGACAAGCTGCTCGCCACGGGCGTCACCAGCCTGGCGCGCATCATCGACACGCCGGATGCATACGTGCTGATGCCGGACCCCTCGGGCGAGTGGCTGGAGGTGCGCGCGGTGAGCGGCAGCCACCCGGAGCTGCTCGGGCGGTGTCTGCCCGCGCGCGCACCGGACAGCTCCGCGACGGGGCTGGCGTATCTGACGCGCGAGCTGCTCATGGTGGAGGAGGCCATCACCGACGTCCGGGTGGACCAGGACCTGCGCGAGAGCGCCTCCGCGCAGTCCTTCTTGATTCTGCCGTTGGTCGTGCGCGAGCGGCCCGTGGGGGTGATGGTGGCGTCGGAGACGCGGCGCACCCGGCGCTTCACGCCCGCGGAGGTGGAGCGGGCGAGCGCCATCGCCAACCAGCTCGCGCTGGCGCTCGAGGGCGCTCGGCTGGTGGAGGACTTGAAGGACAGCTACGTGGAGCTGGCCCGGACGCAGGAGCAGCTCGTGCGTCGCGAGCGACTGGCGGCCCTGGGTGAGCTGTCCGCGGTGGTGGCCCACGAGGTGCGAAACCCGCTGGGCGCCATCTTCAACTCGGTGGCCTCCATCCGGCGAATCCTCGGGCCGGACAGCCCCGCCGAGCCGCTGGTGGACATCGTCGCGGAGGAGGCCGACCGGCTCAACCGCATCGTCGCGGACCTGCTCACCTTCGCGCGTCCCCCCGCGCCACATCCACATCCAGTGCCCCTGGCGCCGCTGGTGGAGGACGCGGTGCGCGGGGCGCTCGCGGAGTCTCCCGGCGCCGTGCGGGTGGAGCTGGATTTGGAAGAGGACGTGCCGCCGGTGACGGTGGATGAGCGGATGATGCGACAGGCCTTCCTCAACCTGGCCATCAACGCCATGCAGGCCATGCCCCAGGGTGGGCGCCTGCGGGCCGCGGTGCGCAGGGCGGCCGGCTCGCCCGAGGTGATGGTGGAGTTCAGCGACACCGGCCCGGGAATCACCGCCGAGGTGCGCGCGCGCATCTTCGAGCCCTTCTTCACCACCAAGGCCAAGGGCACGGGGCTGGGGCTCGCCGTGGTGAAGCGCATCATCGAGTCGCACCAGGGTCACCTCACCCTGGACTCGCAGCCAGGAACCGGCACGTGCTTCCGGCTCTACCTGCCGCTGGAGACACCCGCGTCCGCGCGTCCGCTGCTCGCCGTCCCGTGAGTCCTCGAGAAGGAAGGTCCATGCTCCGTCATACCGGCGTCCTGGTCGTGTTGCTGTGTCTCGGGAGCATCCCCGCGCGTGCGGAGCCACGCACGTCCCTGCGGTTCGTGGGTGAGCTGGGCTTCCTCGACGTGCTCTCGCACAGCCTGCGTCAGGGTCGGGATGGGACGCTGTTCCGCTACACGGAGGACGGTGGACAGGACAACCTCTACACCTTCGTGCGCCTGTCGGCGGAGCTGACGCTCGGCAAGCGGCACACGGTGGGGTTCCTGGTGCAGCCGCTGCTGTTCGACACGGACGTGGTGCTGCGCCGCGACGTGCGCATCGACGCGCTCACCTTCCCCGAGGGGACTCCGCTGAACGTGCGCTACAGCTTCCCGTTCTATCGGGCCAGCTACCTGTTCGACCTGCTCGGGGTCTCCGAAGACGAGCTGGCCGTGGGCCTCTCGCTGCAGCTGCGCAACGCGAACTTCGTCTTCACGTCGGCGGATGGGACGCTGCGACGGGCGACTCGCGACGTGGGTCCGGTGCCGCTGCTCAAGGTGCGCGGGAAGTGGGCGCTGAGCGAGCGGTGGTGGCTGGGATTGGAAGCGGATGGGAGCTATGCGCCCACGGCCCTCATCAACGGGGATGACGACTCGGACACCACGGGCGCGCTGCTGGATGCGTCGGTGCGCGGGGGGATTCGGGTGACGCCGCAGCTTGAGGCCTTCCTCAACCTGCGCTACCTGGGCGGCGGCGCGCGCGGCGTGTCGGATGACAATGACGACGAGTTCGGAGACGGGTTCACCAGCAACTGGATTTCCACGGCCACGGTGAGCCTGGGCTTCAGCTACCGGATGGCGGTGACGGACTGACGCGGAGGTACCAGAACAAGGCGACCTCCGGTCGTGGCTGGGAGGGAATCGCGGAGTAGAGGTAGCGGTCGAACCCGCCCAGCCTGAAACCGTACCGCTCGTAGAAGCGGCACGCCGGGACATTGTTGGACTGGGTCTCGAGCCGAATCGTCTGGAGACCGCGCTCACGCGTCCAGCGGACCGCCTCATCCATCAGGGCGCGAGCCAGCCCCTGACGGCGATGGGAGCGCGCGACCGCGAAGTCATCGACCTGGGCGCAGTGATTCCAGGCGCGGGAGACCAGGATGTAGCCCGCGACCTGGCCGTCACTCCGGGCCACGACAATCAAGGACTGCGCCGGGTCCGTGGTCTCGACGAGGTCGGCCTCCAGCTCGTATCGCTTCGTGTAGCGCGTGACCGGGACGGTCCTGCTCAAGGTGGGCCCGTCGAACGGAGCCACGGCTTCTTCTTCTACGTCGAACGAGAAATCCGAGCCGCTCAACTCCGCCGCGGTGAGCTTCTCGACGTGTTCGATTCGCATGGGTCCGAGACTCTCGATGAACAGCGCGGCGTCACCGCCACACCGTCAGCCAGACCACGAACAGGCCCACCAGGGCCGCGCCCACGAACAGCGCCAGGGCGAGCCCGAGTCGAGGCGCCTGGAGCCAGCGTCCGGATGGGCGCTCGGGTTCGACGACGGGCGCCTCGTCTTCTCCGGTGATGGCTCGGACCAGCTCCAGCCTGCGGGCCTCGATGGCCTGGGTGGACACCGTCTGCGAGATGTCGATGCCGAAGCCCACCTGCGTCTCCCGTGGGGCACGCCTGGGGTGCGTGCTCGGCATGGCGGGCGTCACGGTGTCCTCGGGCCTTGGGGCGCTGGCCCGCGCGGCGTGAGCCTGCTTCTCGATGGCCACCAGGACCTTCGCGGCATCGAGCGCCTCGGTGGCTTCGATGTTGGGTTTAGACGCGGCTCGCGGCGCTCCGGTGTCGACGCCATATTGCGCGGTCCGTGACTCGATGGCCTCGATATCGAGCGGGAGGGTGATGGAGGGGTCGGCCGCCACCACACGCGGAGGCACGGCGACAGCGGTGGGTTCGTCCTCGTCGGCGAGTCGCCATCCCTCTCCGTGCCCCGATTCCGGTCGGCTGGGAGGGGTGGTCGCTGGGCCTCGCATCGCGAGGGTCGGCTCGTCGTCCCCGGGACCACGGGTGACCTCACTCCGTCCCATGCCGCGCATGGGTTCGGTGTCCGGGCCCGCGTGCCCCAAGCGGCGTCCATCTGTTTCAGTGCGCGTCGGTTCGTCGTCGCCAGGGCCTCGAGCCCTGTGCGAGGGAGTCGGCTCGACGACTCCGCGCCCCGGTCTGCCGACGGCATGCGTCGGTTCGTCATCGCCCGGCCCCGTACCGCCCTGCCGAAGCGTCGGGGCTTCGTCCCCGAGCCGCGGGGTCCCGCGCGCCTGTATCAACTCGACATCGCTCGGGGTCGCGCTCCCTCCGCGAAGCGTGGGGATGTCGTCTCCGAGCCCGGGCCTCCCATTCGCGCGTGTTGGCTCATCGTCGCCACCGCCACCACGAAGCGCCGAAGCTTCATCTCCACGCCCAGGCTTGCCACTCGCGCGTGTTGGCTCAGTGTCGCCAGCGCCCGCACCGCCACCACGAAGGGTGGGGACTTCATCTCCGCGTCCAGGCCCGCCGCTCGTCCGTGTTGGCTCATCGTCACCAGCGCCCGCGCCGCCACCACGAAGCGCGGGGACTTCATCTCCGCGTCCGGGCCTGCCACTCGCGTGCGTCGCTTCATCGTCGCCAGGCCCCGCCCCTCCTTCGCGCAGCGTGGAGAGGTCACCACGGAGCCCTGGCCTGCCACCCGCGTGCGTCCGCTCGCCATCGCCGAGGCCGGATGAACCGCCGACACGCGACGGCCCGATATCACTCGCGCCCGTGCGTCCGCCTCGAAGCGGTGGCACTTCATCCGCGCGCCCGGGCCTGCTCATCGCGTGCGTCGGCTCGTCATCCCCCAGGCCCGATGGGCCACCGACATGACTCGTGCCTGTGCGCCCGCTCCGAAGCGTCGGGACTTCGTCTCCGCGCCCAGGCCTGCTCATCGCGTGCGTCGGCTCGTCATCGCCGATACCCGTCCGTCCACCCCGCTCACGAATCGCCCCGCCGCCCCTCGCCGTCCCACCCCGCTCACGAATCGTCTCGTCGTCCTCGGCCGTCGGCGCGGGGCCCACCTGGACGCGCTCGGACGGGACGAAGTCATCCGGCGTGTAGATGGCGTTGTGCTCGAACGCGAGCGCCGTCGGCGGCGCCAGCGTGGCCACCAGCTGCGGCTCGGTGTTCGTGCGCTTCGCCTCCTCGCGCAGCAACTCCTCGAGCAGCGTCTCCTCCGCCTTCTTCTCCCTCGGGAACACCAGCGCCAACAACTTCCCGAGCTCCGCGTCTCCCACCCCGGGCGCCAGCTTCGCCTTCAAGCGCGCCAGCTCCGCGCCCATCGCCGCCGCGTCCGGGAAGCGGTTCGCCGGCTCCGACGTCAGCGCCTTCGCCAGGAACGCCTCGATGCTCGACGGCAGCCCCTCCCGATGCTTCCCCGCCGGCTCCCACTGCGGATACGCCGCGCGCCGCCACCGCTCCACCGGGTCTCCCCGCTGGGACAACGGCTTCCACGCGAACAGCTCCCACAACAACACCCCCACCGCGTACACGTCCGCGCGCCGGTCCACGAAGCGCTTTCGCGCCTGCTCCGGCGACATGTACGTCAGATTCCCAATCACCACCCGGGGCGCCGTCTGCTGCTCCTTCAGCGTGGACTGCGCCGCGCCGAAGTCGATGATCTTCACCTCGCCCGCGTAGCTGATGCACACGTTCGCCGGAGACAAGTCCCGGTGCACCAGATGCAACGGGTGCCCGTCCTCGTCCGTCGCGTCGTGCGCGTACGCCAATCCCTCACACAGCCGCTCGCCCAGATGCAGCACGATGCCCAAGGGCATCATCCGCGCGAGCTGCCGCAGCCGATACGACAGGCGGCTGAGCGTCTTGCCGCGCACGTACTCCATCGACAGGTAGAGCTGCCCCTCCACCTCGCCCATCGCATACACCCGGGCGATGTTCGGGTGCGTCAGCCGCACCACCACCCGGGCCTCGTCGCGGAAGCGCCCCACGAACTGGGGGCTCTCCATCAACTGCGGCAGGACCTTCTTCACCACACAGGCGCGCCGAGGGCCCTCCTCGCGCGCGAGGAAGACCTCCCCCATCCCCCCGGCGCCGATGCGGCGCACCAGGGTGTAGGGACCGAAACGAACGGGCCCCTCCAGGGGCGGAGGCTCAACCGGTCTGGCCAAGCGAGCGGAAGGCCTTTCTCGCCGCTCCCAGCACGTGCGCCACCTCCGCCTCGCCCATCGCCAACGAGACGAAGGCCGCTTCGAACTGGCTCGGCGGCAGGTACACGCCCGCATCCAACATGGCGTGGAAGAAGCGACCGAAGCGCCCCGTGTCGGACGTCTTCGCGCTCGTGTAGTCGAACACCGGCTGCTCGGTGAAGAACACCGTCAGCATGCTGCCCACACGGTTGACGGTGACGGGCACCCCCGCCTCCTTCGCCTCCGCGATGAAGCCCTCCTCCAACATCCGGCTCACCTGCTCCAGCCGCGCGTACGTCCCGGGCGCCGCCAGCGCCTTGAGGCACGCGAGCCCCGCCGCCACCGCCACCGGGTTCCCCGACAACGTGCCGGACTGGTACACCGGCCCCGCCGGCGCCACCTTGCGCATGATGTCCGCGCGGCCACCGTAGGCGCCCAGCGGCATGCCGCCGCCAATCACCTTCGCCATCGTCGTCAGGTCCGGCTTCAGCCCGTACAGCTCCTGCGCCCCGCCGCGCGCCAGCCGGAAGCCCGTCATCACCTCGTCGAGCACCAGCAGCACGCCGTGCTTCTGACACAGCGCCTGCAAGCCCTGCAGATACCCCTGCTTGGGCACCAGCACGCCCATGTTGCCCACCACCGGCTCGATGATGGCGCAGGCGATGTCCTTCCCCTTCTCCTCGAAGATGCGCTCCACCGCGGCCAGATCATTGAAGGGCGCGGTGAGCGTGAGCTTCGCCAGCGCCGCCGGCACGCCCGGTGAGTCCGGCAGGCCCAGCGTCTCCACGCCGCTGCCCGCCTTCACCAGGAACGGGTCTCCGGCGCCGTGGAAGCAGCCCTCGAACTTGAGGATGTGCTCGCGGCCGGTGAAGCCGCGCGCCACGCGGATGGCGGCCACGGTGGCCTCGGTGCCGCTGGAGACCAGCCGCACCATCTCCACCGCCGGCATCGTCGCGCAGATGAGCTCCGCGAACTCCACCTCGCCCGCGTGCGGCGCGCCGAACGACGAGCCGCGACGGGCCGACTCGATGATGGCCTCGACGATGGGCGGGTAGGCGTGGCCGAGGATGAGCGGCCCCCAGCTCCCCACCAGGTCGACGTAGCGGTTGCCGTCCACGTCGGTGAGCCAGGCGCCCGAGCCCTCGCGGAAGAAGACAGGGTCTCCTCCGACGCCACGGAAGGCGCGCACCGGGGAGTTCACTCCGCCCGGGATGCGCGCCTGCGCGCGGGCGAACAGGGACTGGCTGTGAGCGTGATTCATGTGGGTTCCATAGCACGCGGCGCGAGGCGAGCCTCCCTCCGAGTGGCCTGCCCCCATGCCCGCCCCTTCTGCGGCCCATCGACCGCCGGCCCCGGGACGCCCCACGTTGACCCGTCGTCAACGTATCCCCGGGGAATCACACCCGAACGCACATCGGCGTGATGCCGATGTCCCGGGGGCTGGACATGGTGGTGATACAGCGCTGTGACGACGACGGCCCCCGAGGCCACCCTTCCCAGGAGAGCAGCCCATGGACTTCAAGACGGCGGACCTGTGTGACGCGCACGCGGGCACGACCCACTTCCAGGTCGCCGAGCCCGGCTTCATCGACTTCGGCGGACGCACCACGTTCACCGGTCCCATCAGCACCGTGCGCGCCCCCGAGGACAACTCGCTCGTGCGCAAGGCCCTGGAGGAGAAGGGCAACGGTCGGGTGCTCGTGGTGGATGGAGGCGGCAGCCGCCGCTGCGCGCTGGTGGGGGACCAGCTGGCGCTGCTCGCGCAACAGAACGGCTGGGCGGGCGTGGTGGTGAACGGCTGCATCCGTGATTCGGAGGAGGTGGGCCGCATGGCGCTCGGCGTGAAGGCGCTGGGCACGCATCCGCTCAAGAGCTTCAAGCGCAACGAGGGCCAGCGCGACGTCGAGGTGCGCTTCGCGGGTGTCACCTTCCGCCCCGGACACCACCTGTACGCGGACGCGGATGGCATCGTCACCTCGGAGACCGCGCTGCCGGAGTCGTCGCTGGACTGAAGCGCCGCGCACAGGACACGTGGCTTTCCACCTGGTGGAAACCCGCCACGCCCGGGTGGGCCACGTGTTCGCTGGACTGGGAGGACCGCCGCCACCGGCGTGTCCCCGTCCGCTCCTCCTGACAAAGCACATCCAGACTGCGCGCCGCGGCCTTGCGCGATGCATCATCCGCGCGAGACATTTCGCCGTGCGAAACACAGTCAAAACACGCCGCCGGGAAGTTCCGCCCTGCGAAATACAGCCATCGAATTACCGGTGACTGTCTTTTCTCTTCCGAGCGAGTGTGGTTACTGTGCCGCCACGAATCTGACGGGGAGGTTGCGATGCAACGGCTCGTGGTCGGACTCCTGGCGACAGCTTTCTGTTTGATGGCTTGCAAGAAGGACGAAGCTCCGACTCCGGAGGGCACGCAGGCGCGTCCCGCCGCCCTGTCGGACATCAAGACAGACAAGGGTGTCGACCTGGAGAAGAAGGTCGTCTACATCGGCGCGCTCAACGACGAGAGCGGTCCTGGCGCCGCCATCGGCAAGCCCTTCGCCGCGGGCAAGCGGCTGCTCGCGAGACAGGTGAACGCGGGCGACTCGGGGCTGCTGCCTCCGGGCTGGCGCGTGGAGCTGGTGGAGCGCGACCACGCCTACAACCCGCAGAACGCGGTGCAGGCGTACAGCGACATCCACGAGCAGGTGCTGTTCCTGGGCACCAGCTTCGGCACGCCCAACACCCTGCCCCTGCGCGACAAGCTCACGGCGGACAACCTGGTCGCCTTCCCCGCGTCACAGTCGTCGGAGATGGCGCGGCACCAGTACACGCCGCCCATCGGCGCGTCCTACAAGCTGGAGGCGATGCGCGCCCTCGACTGGGCGGTGGAGCACGCGGGCGGCGCGGACAAGGTGAAGGCCGCCATCGTCGCGCAGGGTGACGACTACGGGAAGGACGGGCTGGAGGGCTGGACGGAGGCCGCGAAGCACCACGGCGTCACCGTCGTCTCGCAGCAGAGCGTGGCGCCAGGCCAGAAGGACTTCGCCGCCGTCGTCACCGCGCTCCAGCAGTCCGGCGCAAACTACGTGCTGCTCACGGTGCTGCCCGGGGCCTCCGGTCCCATCCTCGGCACGGCCGCGCAGCTCAAGTATCAGCCGACCTGGATTGGACAGACACCCGCGTGGGTGGACCGCTTCTTCGACCCGAAGGTCATCCCCGCGCCCGTCTTCGCGAACTTCTACTGGGCCACCGGGCTCACCTTCTGGGGTGACGACGTGCCGGGCATGAAGGACTTCGTCGCGCTGCACGCGAAGTACCCCGACACGCCGAAGGACTTCTACACGCTGGCGTCCTACGTCCAGGGCCGCGTGCAGTTGGAGGCGCTGAAGGCCGCCCTCGAGGCGAAGGACGTCACGCGCGCCGGCTACCTCAAGGCGCTCAAGAACATCCAGCGCACCACCGCGGGTGGACTGACGGCGGAGACGGTGGACCTGTCCCGCTTCCCCTACGCGACGGCCCTCCAGGTGCGGGTGCTCAAGCCCGTGCTGGACCAGGGGAGCTGGAGCGTCGTCGCGGGCTACGCGCCGCCCAAGGCGCTGGGCACGCCCGCCGCGAAGGCCGCCGATGACAGCAAGTAGTCCTCCGCTGCTGCGCGTGCAGAACCTCCAGGTCGTCTACCACTCGGCGGTGCGTGCCTTGCGAGGCATCACCCTGGAGGTCCCCCACCAGGGCGTGGTGGCCCTCCTCGGGCCCAACGGCGCGGGCAAGTCCACCGCGTTGCGCGCCATCAGCGGCCTGCTGGACCTGCACGACGGCGCCATCACCCAGGGTCGGGTGGAGCTGTCCGGGCGGGACTTGCTGGCCCTGTCCACCGATGGCCGCGTGCACGCGGGCGTGGTGCAGGTGCTGGAGGGCCGACGCATCCTCGGCGAGCTGTCCGTGGAGGAGAACCTGCTCGCGGGCGGCTTCGGCATGGGCGCGCAGGCGCGCAAGGAGCTGGTCGAGTCCGCGTACTCGCGCTTCCCGGTGCTGCGCGAGCGTCGGAGACAGAAGGCGGGCTATCTCTCCGGCGGTGAGCAGCAGCTGCTCGCCATCTGTCGGGGGCTGATGCGCAGGCCCCGGGTGTTGTTGTTGGACGAGCCGTTCCTGGGCCTGTCGCCGAAGGCGGTGGGCGAGGTGTCGGAGCTGATTCAGCGCATCGCCGCCGAGGGCGTGTCGGTGCTGCTCGTCGAGCAGAACGCGCGCGTGGCGCTGGGCATGGCCAGCCACGGGTACGTGCTGGAGACGGGCAAGGTGGTGTTGGACGGGCCCGCCGAGAAGCTGCGCGAGGACCCGGACGTGCAGGAGTTCTACCTGGGCTTCGGCCGCGAGGGGCAGCGCGGCTACCACGAGCTGAAGCGCTACCGCCGCAAGCGTCGCTGGCTGTCTTGAAACGTGAAGGGTGAAGCATGGCCTTGCTGGAGCTCGACAACGTGGGCCTGTCCTTCTCCGGGGTGCGAGCCCTGGATGGAGTCTCGTTCTGCATCGAGGCCGGCGCGCTGCACGCCGTGATTGGTCCCAACGGCGCGGGCAAGAGCAGCCTCTTCAACTGCGTCAGCGGCATCCACCGTCACATGGAGGGGCGCGTGCGATTGGAGGGACAGTCGCTCACGGGCCTGGAGCCGCCGGAGATCGCCCGTCGCGGCGTGTCGCGGATGTTCCAGAACCTGGCGCTCTTCGAGCACCTCACGGTGCTGGAGAACCTGCTGCTCGGCCGACACCCGAAGTACCGCACGGGGCTCTTGCGTCACCTCTTCTGGACGCGCGGCGCTCGGGCGGAAGAGGTGCGTCACCGGGAGAAGGCCGAGGAGGTCATCGACTTCCTCTCGCTGGAGCACTACCGGTGGATGCCCGTGTCGGTGCTGCCCTACGGCATCCGCAAGCGCGTGGAGCTGGGCCGCGCGCTGTGCATGGAACCGAAGCTGCTGCTCCTGGACGAGCCCACCGCCGGGCTCAACCAGGAGGAGACCGAGGACATGGCCAACCACCTGCTCGACATCCGTCACGAGCTGGGGGTGACACAGGTGCTCATCGGTCACGAGCTGCGCTTCGTGATGGACCTGGCCACACAGGTGACGGTGCTGGACAGGGGGCGCGTCATCGCGAACGGGCCGCCCTCGGCGCTGCGTGAGGACTCGCGAGTGCTCAGCGCGTACGTCGGCGGGGCGGTGGCGGCATGAGCACGGCGTTGCCGCTGAGCCTGCCGGGCCAGCTCTACCTGCGCGCGGAGCGGCATCCGCATGCGGTGGCCCTCCGCGAGAAGCGTCTGGGCATCTGGCGGGAGCTGTCCTTCCAGGGCTACCTGGAGCGCGTCGGGTGGACGGCGAGGATGCTGTGGGAGCTGGGCGTGCGCGCCGGTGACTCGGTCGCCATCCTCAGCGACAACCGGCCCGAGTGGCTGTTCACGGACCTGGGCGCGCAGGTGCTCGGCGCGCGCGGCGTGGGCATCTACCAGACGAACCCCGCCGCGGACGTGGCGTACATCCTCAACGACGCGCGCTGTCGCGTGGTGCTCTGCGAGGACCAGGAGCAGTACGACAAGGTGACCGCCGTCGCCGACGAGACGCCCTCCGTCGAGCACGTGCTCGTCGTCGAGCCGAGGGGCCTGCGCGGCGTGGAGGACTCACGGCTGCGCCTCTGGGAGCACTTCCTGGAGGAAGGGCGCGCGCTGTTGGAGCGGGAGCCCGGGTGGCTGAAGGCGCAGCTCGCCGCGCGCAGTCCGGATGAGCCGGCGATGGTCATCTACACCTCGGGCACCACGGGGGCACCGAAGGGCGCGCTGGTGTCGAGCCGCAACATGCTCGAGGGGTCCGCGACCTTCACCGCGCAGCTCGGGTTGGGGCAGGAGGACAGCGTCGTCTCGTACCTGCCGCTGTGTCACGTCGCGGAGAAGCTGTTCAGCCTGCTGTTGCCCCTGGCCGTCGGCGGCAAGGTCCACTTCGGCGAGGCGCTGGAGACGGTGCAGCAGGACGTGGCCGAGGTGTCCCCCACGGTGTTCCTGGGCGTGCCGCGCATCTGGGAGAAGATGCACGCGGTGGTGATGGTGAAGATGCGCGACGCCTCGTGGCTCAAGCGCACCTTGTTCGAGACCTTCACCCGCCTGGGCGCTGGGATTCGCGAGCGCGAGCGGACAGGTCAGCGGCGCTGGTGGGACGCGCTCGCGTGGCGCGTGGGCGATTTGCTCGTCTACCGCCCGCTCCAGGAGCGACTGGGACTGAGGCGCTGCCGGTTCCCCATCTCCGGCGCGGCGCCCATCTCCCCGGAGCTGCTCGCCTGGTACGACAGCGTGGGCGTCCGCATCTACGAGGGCTACGGGCAGACGGAGAGCGCGGGCACCAGCCACCTCAACATCCCGGGCGCGACGCGACTCGGCACCGTGGGGCGTCCCGTGCCCGGCGTGGAGTGCCGGCTGGACGAGGACGGCGAGGTGCTGGTGCGCGGCAGCAACGTGTTCCTCGGCTACCTCAACAAGCCGGAGGCCACCGCCGAGGTGCGCGACGCGCAGGGCTGGCTGCGCACCGGAGACCTGGGCGAAATCGACGCGGACGGGTATCTGCGCATCACCGGCCGCAAGCGCGAAATCCTCATCACGTCGGGTGGGAAGAACCTGTCGCCCGAGCGCATCCAGAACGCACTGAAGAACAGCCCATACATCAAGGAAGCGGTGGCCATCGGCGACCGGCGCCCCTTCGTCACCGCGCTGGTGCAGGTGGACCCGGAGACGGTGGCGGACTGGGCGCTGCGCCGCAAGCTGGCCTTCACCTCGTACACGGACCTCACGCAGCGGCCCGAGGTGCGCAAGCTCATCGAGGAGGAAGTCACACGCGCGAACGAGACGCTGGCGCGCGTAGAGCAGGTGCGGACGTTCCGACTGCTCGAGCGCGAGATGACACAGGACGCGGGCGAGGTGACGGCATCCCTCAAGGTGCGCCGCAAGGCGGTGCTCGAGCTGCACTCCAAGCTGGTGGAAGAGATGTACGCGAGGACACGCGAATGACGCAGCTTCTCCAGCTCGGCATCTCCGGACTGGCGCTCGGGGCGAGCTACGCGCTCATCGCCCTGGGCTTCTCCGTGGTGTATCGGGCCTCCCGGCTCTTCAACTTCGCGCACGGCGAACTGCTCGCGCTGGGCGCGTTCCTGATGACGGCGCTCGTCGAGGTGCTGCCCTGGTGGCTGGCGCTCGCTGCGTCCGCGTGTCTCACCGGCGGCCTGGCCGCGCTCCTGGAGCGCACGGTGCTGCGCCGCATGGTGGGGCGCCCCGTCTTCACCACCATCATCCTGACGCTGTTCCTGGGGCTGCTGCTGCGCGCGGGCATCGTCATCGCGTTCGGCACGGACACGCGCGGCATGCCCACGCCGTGGGACGCGATGGCGGAGGTGCAGGTGGGCAACGCCACCGTGCTGTTGTCCTCACTCGTGTCCCTGGGCGCGACGACGGTGGTGCTGGTGGGGATGCACGCGCTGGTGCAGCGCACGCCGCTGGGCGTGGCGATGCGGGCGGCGAGCGAGAACCAGGAGGTGGCGCTGGTGCTGGGGATTCCGGTGGGCCGGGTGCTCGGCTTCACGTGGTTCCTGGCGGGAGCGACGGCGGCGGTGGCCGGCGTGTTCCTGGGGATGTTCCCGCGCTCGGTCGATTCGAACCTGGGCTACGTGGCGTTGAGAGCGTTCCCCGCCATCATCGTCGGAGGGCTGGAGTCGGTGGTGGGCGCGGTGGTGGCCGCGTTCATGCTGGGGCTCTTGGAGGTGCTGTCGCAGGCGTATGTGAATCCACACCTGGGCGCCTTCGGGCACAACTTCCACGCCGTCTTCCCCTACGCCGCGATGATTCTGTTCCTGGTCCTGCGTCCGCGCGGGCTGTGGGGCGAGCACGAGGTGCGCCGCGTCTGACGACGCGAGCGAGACGACATCATGCCAACGCGCCCCCTGGTGATTCGGTACGAGGACGACCTGAAGCTCTTTCCCGGCCTGTGGCAGCGGGCGGGGCTGCTGCTGACGCTGGCCGTGGGACTGAGCTACCCGTGGCTGGTGAGCACGCGGTGGCTCACCGTGGGCAACCTGGGGCTGGTGGCCATCGTGGGCGCCGCGTCGCTGATGGTGCTCACGGGGCTCGCGGGACAGGTGAGCCTGGGGCACGCGGCCTTCCTCGCGCTGGGCGCGTACACGGCGGCGGTGCTCGGCGCGAAGCTGGGCTGGCCGTTCTGGTTGGCGTTGCCGCTGGCGGGAGCTGTGTCCGCGCTCGTGGGCGTGGTGATTGGCGCGTTCGCGCTGCGGCTCAAGGGGCTGTACCTGGCCATCGTCACGTTGGGCCTGGTGTTCCTGACGCAGCACGTGTTGCTGGCGTATCCGGAGGTGACGAGCGGGCTGAGCGGGACGGCGGTGCCGATGTACTGGTGGTTCCGCGATGAGACAGGCGCGGCGGCGTCGATGAGCACCGCGTGGAGCGTGGGCGGCGTGCGCTTCGGCTTCGAGCGGAAGCTGTACTTCCTCTTCGCCGGGCTCGCCGCGTTCACGGTGTGGCTGACGAAGAACCTCCAGCGCTCGGACAGTGGCAGGGCGATGATGGCGGTGAGGGACCAGGACCTCGCGGCGGAGGTGCTGGGGGTGGGGACGACGCAGGCGAAGCTGCAGGCGTTCGGCGTGTCGTCGTTCCTGGCGGGCATCGCGGGGGCGATGTTCGCGTTCCAGCAGCAATACATCACGGTGGAGCCGCCCTTCGATTTGAACCTCTCCATCCAGTACATCGCGATGATTGTGTTGGGCGGAGTGGGCACGGTGTTCGGCGCCGTCAGCGGCGCGCTCGCGTTCACGTTCCTGAGCCCGTTGGCGGAGACGGTGGGCGGCGCGATTCCCTTCGTGAATCAGCTCACGTCCGCGCAGCAGTCGACGGTGCTGCTGTCGCTGGTGGTGGTGTTGGTGTTGGTGCTCGAGCCCCTGGGGCTCTTCGGCGTGTGGCTGCGGGTCCGCCGGTACTTCCAGGCCTGGCCATTCCGTTACTGACGCAAACCGTATCGACGATGTTCCTCGAGGGAGGGAATCACCATGAAGCGCATGCTGCTCAGTGTCCTGTTCGCAGTGCTGTTCTCGGCCACCGGGGCTCAGGCCCAGCAGGCGGACCTGCGAGACTACGAGGCGGGATTTTTCGTCCCGCACCGGGGCATCATCACCAACATGTATCTGCGTCACGTCTCCGCGTCCGGCGAGCGTGACTTCTCACAACTCCAAGCGGCCTTCCGCGCCACGTACGTGCTCAAGTTCGGCGACCTGGTGGTGGTGCCACTGGACTTGAGCCTGCCGGTGGTGGACGTGACGGTGTTCCAGGGCAACCCGGCGTCGCCCTCGGGACCGAAGACGGCGCTGCGCGCCTCGGGCGTGGGGGATGTGACGTACATCCCGACGATTGGATATGGGTTGGTGCAGAACGCGGAGGACAACACGCACACGTGGTTCGCGCTCACGCCGTACGTCACGGTGCCGGTGGGCAGCTATGACAGCAACCGGCTGGTGAACATCGGAGCGAATCGGTGGGTGGTGCGTCCGCAGCTGGTCGCGGGTCAGCGCTTCAAGAAGATCTTCACGGCGGAGCTGATGGGCAGCGTGGCGTTCCAGGGGGACAACGACGAGTTCCTGATTCCGAGCGCGGAGGGTGGCTCGAAGGTGGTGATGAGCCAGGCGCCGTCGTTCGGCGGCATCTTCCACCTGGGCATGGACCTGTCCTCCACGTTCTTCACGGGCGCGGGCTACATCGTCGAGGCATCGGGCAAGCGCACCATCGACACGTCGGCGGGTGAGCTGGAGATCGCCAAGAGCACCACGGTGCAGTCGCTGCGGCTGACGATGGGCATCCGACTGGAGAAGGCCTCCACGCTGATGCTCCAGTTCCAGCCGGACGTCGCCGCGTCCGAGGGCGTGACGAAGAGCCAGTTCATCGGCGCTCGGTTCACGCACGTGTTCTTCTAAGGCGGGCAAGTCACCGGGAGACGGACCGCGTCTCCCGGATGGCTCGCGACGCGTTAGAGCGTTCCCCCATCCGGCCAGTTCTTCCAGTGCGTATTGGGCTGCCGCGAGGGCCGATACAAGGAAACGTCACGTGCCGCGATGACGTGAGCAAGCTGGACGAAGGTCTCGCTTCCGCTGGGCCGCTCCTCACCCGCCAGGTCCGGGTGATGCCAGGCTTCGAGCTGCAGCAACTTGGGAAGGCCCGGCGAGAGGCGGGAGCGAAGCTCGTCCTCGGTGGCGAAGAGCAGGTCGCGGTGCACTGGCACCAGGCTCCGGTAGAGCTCGACGATGTTCTCGGGATCTTCGCGGGGAGGAAGTGAGACCGTCTGCCCGCGAATGCTCACCTCCGTCAACCCGGGCATCACTCGCTCTGGATTGTCGGCATTCACGAGGACTCCCTCCACGGGATAGAAAATGTCCGAGTTCGCTGGCCCCGGCTGCCGGTTCAACGGCTCACCATAGAAATGAAGCGCGTTGTCCAGCGCCAAGGCACGAGGTGAGTAGCCAACGACCTCGATGACCAGCGCCCACTGCTCGGCATCCGCGAAGACATGCAGGCGGGTGTCCACCGGATACACGTACCCATTGTCCAGCATGGGGAAGACATAGTCCTCAGCGGCCTGGTCCCACTGGGCGAGGATGGCTTCGACGGAAGAAGGCATATCCGTCGAGCCTACCTCGCTCTTCGCGAGAGCGGCACGTTCCTCAGAACAGGACCACGCCCCGTGCATTCACTCCGTTCTTCATGTCCGTGAAGGCCTGGTCGAGCTGGTCCAGCTTGTAGGTCGTCGTCACCAGCTCATCCAGCTTGAGCTTCTTCTGCTTGTAGAGGTCCAGCAGCCGGGGCATGTCGCGGTGCACATCCGCCGTGCCGAACCAGGAGCCGAGCAGCCGCTTCTCGAACAGCGGTAGCACGAAGACGTTGAGGGAGATCTGCTCCTTCACGCTCCCCACGCCGACGACGACGCACGTCCCCGCCTTGCGCGTGCACTGGTAGGCCTGCTCGATGGTCTCCTTGCGGCCCACTGCTTCGTACGCATAGTCCGCGCCTCGCCCGCGCGTCAGCTCGCGGATGCCCACCACCGGGTCCACGCTCGTCGCGTCGATGACGTCCGTCGCGCCGAACACCTTGGCGAACTCCAGCTTCTTCGGGTGCACGTCCACCGCGATGATTCGCTCGGCGCCAGCAATCACCGCGCCCTGGATGATGTTCAATCCCACGCCGCCCGTGCCGAACACCGCCACCGTAGCCCCTGGCGGCATCTGCGCCGTGTTGAACACCGCCCCCACACCCGTCGTCACCGCGCAGCCCACCAGCGCGGCCTTGTCGAGCGGCGCATCCTCGGGGAGCTTCACCGCCGCCCGCGCCGGCACCACCGCGTACTCCGACAGCGCGCCCAGCGCGGAGAACACGTTCAGCTCGCGCGAGTCCTTGCGCAGCCGGGTGCTCCCGTCCGGCATCCGGTTGCCCGCGTTGATGCGCTCGCCGAGCTCGCACAGGTTCGGCCGTTGGATGCGACAGAAGTAGCACTCGCCACACTGCGCCACCCACGAGAGGACGACCTTGTCCCCCTTCCGCAGATGGGTGACCTCCTCCCCGACCTCCTCGACGATGCCCGCGCCCTCGTGCCCCAGCACACAGGGCAGCTTCATCTTCACCGTGCCGTTCACCACCGACAGGTCCGTGTGACAGACACCACACGCCACCATGCGGACGAGCACCTCGCGCGCCTTCGGCGGCTCGAAGCTCACGTCGGTGACGGTCAGCACGTCCTTCTCGAAACACACCGCGGCCTTCATGGGGACTCCTGACTCGGATGAGGGGGGACTGCGTCAGAGCTGCATCGCCTTGAGCTCCTGGAACTCCTCCAGCCCGTATCGGCCGAGCTCTCGACCGTTCCCGGACTGTCGATACCCACCGAACGGAGCCAGTGGGTTGAAGCGCCCGCCGTTGATGTCCACCTGTCCGGTGCGCATCCGGCGCGCGATTCGCTTCGCGTGCTCCACGTCCTCCGACCAGACTCCTCCGGCCAGGCCGTAGATGGTGCTGTTCGCGATGCGGACCGCGTCGTCCTCGTCGTCGTACGGCAGGATGGCGAGCACGGGGCCGAAGATCTCCTCCCGCGCGATGGTCATCTCCGGCGTCACGCCCGCGAAGATGGTGGGCTTCACGTAGTAGCCCTTCGGCAGGCCCTCGGGCTGCTCGGGGCCACCGGCGACGAGCTTCGCGCCTTCACGGAGGCCCTGCTGGATGTACTCACGCACGCGCGCACGCTGCGCCTCGGAGATGACGGGACCGAGCTTCGCCTCGCCCTGGAACGGGTCGCCCACGGTGAAGCTCGCGGCCACCTCCGCGGCGAGGCGCGCCGCCTCCTCATGCAACGCCCGAGGCACCAACATGCGCGTGTGCGCCGTGCACGTCTGCCCCGAGTTGAGGAAGCAGTTGCCCACCGTCCGCTTCACCGCGTTCTTGAGGTTCGCATCCGCGAGGATGATGGACGCGGACTTGCCCCCCAGCTCCAGCGACACGCGCTTCACCGTGGCCGCCGCCAGCTCCGACACCCGGCGTCCCGCTCGCGTCGACCCCGTGAAGGACACCATGTCCACCTCGGGGTGACGCACGAGCGCCTCGCCCACCACCGGCCCTGTTCCGGACACGAGGTTGAAGACGCCCGGAGGCAACCCCGCCTCGTGGAGGATCTCCGCGAGCATGAACGCGTTGAGCGGCGCCACCTCGCTGGGCTTGAGCACCACGGTGCAACCCGCCGCCAGCGCCGGCGCCACCTTCGCGACAATCTGATGCAGCGGATAGTTCCACGGCGTGATGCAGGCGACGACGCCCACCGGCTCGCGCACCACCAGCGAGTTGCCCACCTGCTCCTCGAAGGCGTGCTCCTGGAGGAGCTGCACGTAGGTCCCCGTCACGGTGATGGGCGTGCCCACCTGGATGGCCTTCGACAGCGCCAGGGGCATGCCCACCTCGCCCGTCATCGTCCTCGCGAGCGCATCCTGTCGCTCCGTCAGCCCCGCCTGGAGCCTCCGCAAGAACGCCGCCCGCTCCGGGATGGGAAGGGAGGCCCAGGCCTCGAAGGCACCACGCGCCGCGCGCACCGCGCGGTCCACGTCCTCCGCAGTGCCCTCGGGAACGCGTCCCATCACCTCTTCTGTGGAGGCGCTGAGCACGTCGATGTGCCCACCGCCTCGCGACGCCACCCACTCACCCTGGATGTAGAGCTTGTCGTAGACCTGCATTCGGTTCTCCCAACGTCAGAAGAGGAAGCCACTCACACGCGCTCGAGGACGGCCGCGATGCCCTGCCCCACCCCGATGCACATGCTGACGAGCGCGTAGCGCCCACCCGAGACCTGGAGCTGTCGCGCGGCCGTGAGGGCCAGTCGCGCACCTGAGGCTCCCAGCGGATGCCCCACGGCGATGGCTCCGCCGTTCGGGTTCACCCGACTGTCGTCCTCGTCCAGCTCCAGCAACTTGAGACAGCCGAGCACCTGCACCGCGAAGGCCTCGTTGATTTCGATGACGTCCATGTCCGACAGCGCCAGCTGCGCCCGCTCCAGCGCCTTGCGCGCGGCCGGCACGGGCCCGAGTCCCATGGTGCGCGGCGGAACTCCCGCGACGGCGGCCGAGACGATGCGCGCCAGCGGCTTGCACCCCACGGACTCGCCCACACAAATCGAGCCGACGAGCAGCGCCGCCGCGCCGTCATTGATGCCCGAGGCGTTGCCCGCCGTGACGACGCCCTCCGCCGCCAGCGGCTTGAGTGTGGATAACTTGTCGAGAGTCGTCTCCGGACGGGGATGCTCGTCGACCGTCACCGTGGTGACGGCACCCTTGCGTCCCGGCAGCTCCACGGGGACCAGCTCTCCGGTGAAGAAGCCCCGTGCCTGCGCCGTCGCGAACTTCTGCTGCGAGGCCAGCGCGAACCGGTCCGACGCCGCGCGGCCGATGCCCAGGTCGCGCGCGATGTTGTCCGCCGTCTCCGGCATCGTGTCACCACCAAAGCGAGCCACCACACGGGGGTTCGGGAACCTGGCGCCCATCGTCGTGTCGAACACCTGGGTGTCGCGGCTGAACGCCGCTTCGGCCTTGGGCAACACGAAGGGCGCGCGACTCATGCTCTCCACGCCCCCGGCGACGAAGAGCTCACCCTGCCCCGTCATGACCGCACGCGCCGCGTCCAGCACCGCGGCGAGACCGCTGCCGCACAGCCGGTTCACCGTCACACCCCCCACCTCGATGGGCAGCCCCGCGAGCAACGCGGCGTGGCGCGCCACGTTGCGGCTGTCCTCCCCCGCCTGGTTGGTGCAGCCGATGACGACGTCCTCGATGTCACCCAGCTCGAACGGGCCGCGCGTGAGCAGCGCGCGGATGACTCCGGAGAGCAGGTCATCGGGACGGATGGGAGCCAGCGCTCCCGCGTGACGGCCGAACGGCGTGCGCAACCCATCGTAGATATAGGCGCTCATGCAAATCACCTCTCCGGCGTGAGGAGGGAGACACCGAGCCGGGCTCGGCGGGACAACCACGGGCTCGCGCGATAGCGCGGGTCCCCGGAGGCGGCGTGGATGGCCTCCAGCACCTTCAACACGCGTCGCGGACCGAGCGCGTCACCCCAGGCCAGCGGTCCGAGCGGATACCCCAGCCCGAGCGTCACCGCGGCATCGATGTCCTCCGGGCTCGCGATGCGCTGCTGCGCGATGTCGCACGCGATGTTCACCACGGTGGCGAGCACCCGCTGCGCGACGAAGCCCGTGCTGTCGTGGATGCGCGCCACAGGCGTTCCATCCGCCCCGAGCAGCGCGAGCGCCG
Organism: Myxococcus fulvus; assembly: GCF_900111765.1. The sequence goes on along the minus strand of NZ_FOIB01000001.1, from coordinate 317,849 downwards.
AGTCCAGGAACGCGGGCCGCGTCACCGGCGTCGTCATCACCGTGCGCCGGCGCTCCGGACCGAACAACAGGTCCACCGCCACCGTGCGCTCGGGGTCCAACTCCAGCGCCAGTGCCGTGGTCGTGGCGTCCCGGCCCAACGGCGCGAGCAGGCACAGCGACTCCGGTGCGGGATGCTCTCCGTCGTCCGGGAACCAACCCGCCGCGCGCACCAGGGACAGCAGCGCCTCCCTCCAGCCGGGCTCATCGGCGGCGACCCACACCGGTCGCTGCTCTCCCTTCGGAAGCGCGGGCTCCGGCACGGCGCGAGGCCGTCCTCCCTCGTGGGAGTAGAAGCCCTGCCCGCTCTTGCGCCCGAGCAGCCCCGCCGTGAGCCGCTGACGCAGCACGTACGACGGACGGAAGCGCGGCTCCTGGTAGAACTGCTCGTACACGGACTCCATCACCGGGTGCGAGACATCCAGCCCCGTGAGGTCCAGCAGCTCGAACGGCCCCATCCGGAAGCCCGCCGCGTCTCGCAGCACGCGGTCGATCACCTCGAACGAGGCCACGCCCTCCTGGAGGATGCGCAGCGCCTCCGTGCCGAAGCCGCGCCCCGCGTGGTTCACGATGAAGCCCGGGGTATCCGCCGCGCGCACCGGCCGGTGACCCAGTCGCCTCGCGAGCAGCACGAGCGCCTCGCCCACCCAGGGCTCCGTGCGCGCGCCCTCGATGACCTCCACCACCTTCATCAACGGCACCGGGTTGAAGAAGTGGAAGCCACCCACGCGGCCCGGCCGCTCGCACACCGAGGCGATGGCCGTCACCGAGAGTGACGAGGTGTTCGTGGCCAGCAGACAGCCCGGCCCGACGATGCCTTCCAGCCGGGTGAACAGCGCCTGCTTCGCGCCGAGGTCCTCGACAATCGCCTCCACCACCACCTCACAGCCCGCCAGCGACGCTTCGTAGGGAACAGGCTCGAGCCGGGCCGTCGCCGCGCGCGCCTCCTCGGGCGACAGGCGCCCCTTCGTCACCAGCATGTCGAGCGTCGATGAAACCGATGCGCGGGCCTCCTCCGCGGCCTGGGGACGCGCATCGAACAGGCGGACGGTGATTCCCGCCTGCGCGGCGAGCTGGGCGATGCCTCGCCCCATGACGCCCGTGCCGACCAGTCCCAACGTGAGCGAGGGTGCTTGGACGTCGACCATGTCAGCGTCCCTCGAAGGCGGGCTTGCGCTTGTCCAGGAAGGCCCACATGCCCTCCTTCTGGTCGCGCGTGGCGAAGAGGAGCTGGAAGGCCTTGCGCTCCAGGAGCAGCGCCTCCGCGAGGGACGCGTCCTGTCCCGCGAGGACCACCTCCTTTATCTGGCGCACGGCCAGGGGCGGCATGTGCGCCACCTTCCGCGCGAGCGTGAGCGCCCGCTCCAACACCTCCGCGTCGGGGACCACCTCGGTGACCAGACCCATGGCCTCCGCCTCCCGCGCCGTCATCGGCTCGCCGGTGAGCAGCAGCTTCATCGCCTTGAACTTCCCCACCGCGCGCGTCAGTCGCTGCGTGCCTCCCGCCCCCGGCATGATGCCCACCCGAATCTCCGGCTGACCGAAGCTGGCGCTCTCTCCCGCGACAATCATGTCCGCGTGCATCGCCAGCTCGCAGCCACCTCCGAGCGCGAAGCCATTCACCGCGGCGATGACCGGCGCGGGGCACTCCACCAGGGACTGCCAGAGCCGCTGGGTGTCTCGCAGCAACAGGTCCACCGGCGTCGCGTCCACCAGGGCCCGCAGGTCCGCGCCCGCCGCGAAGAACTCCGGCCCGCCCGTCAGCACGATGCAACGCACCGCCGCGTCCGCGCCCAGCTCCCGGAAACCCGCGGCCAATTCCTGGCGCAGCTCCAATCCCAATGCATTGCGGACCTCGGGACGATGCAGTCGCACCAAGGCGATGCCTTCCTCGGGCCTCTCGACGAGCACGTGGGACATGGTTGGATATTCCTTGTTTCGCTATGCGAAACTGAATTTCGCAGACCTTGACCCATTTGTACTGTCTGTTTATCGTGATGGCAATCCCGCTCTTGTCAGGACTGTCATGAGACGCTTCGCAGCCCCCTCATCTCCGCCCAGCGACGCCGGTGCCCCCTTCGTGGAGTCACTGGAACAGGTGAGCGAAGAGGAAGTGAAGGACCGTCAATTCGTGACGGCGCTCGCGCGTGGGTTGGAGATTCTGCGGGCCTTCACCCCGCAGCGCCCCATGCTCGGCAACCAGGAGCTCGCGGCGAGCACGGGGCTGCCCAAGCCCACCATCTCGCGGCTGACCCATACGCTGACGCGGCTGGGGTACCTCACGTACTCGGAGCGGCTGGGCAAGTATCAGCTCGGCACGCGAGTGCTCGCGCTCGGCTTCGCGGCGCTCTCCAACATGGGCGTGCGCGACGTGGCCCGGCCGCTGATGCAGGACCTGGCGGACTACGCGAACGTCCCGGTGTCGCTGGGCAGTCGGGACCGGCTCAACGTGGTGTACGTGGAGCACTGTCGGTCCACCGCCGCGGTGACGCTGCGGCTGGATATCGGTTCCAGGCTGCCACTGGCCACCACCGCCATGGGACGGGCGCTGCTCGCCGCGCTCCCGGAGGGCGAGCGCCGCTACCTCATGGGCCACATGGCCAAGCGTGAGCCGGAGAAGTGGCCGCGCATCCAGGCGAGCATCGAGCAGGCGCTGGAGGAGTACCGCACACACGGCTTCACGCTCTCCGTCGGAGACTGGGACCGGGATGTCAACGCGGTGGGCGTGCCGTTCGTCGCGCCGGATGGCAGCGGGCTGCTGGCCTTCAACTGTGGCGGGCCGTCGTTCCTGCTGCCTCGTCAGCGGCTGCTGCTGGACATCGGCCCCCGGCTGGTGAACCTGGTGCGCAACGTCGAGGCGGCGCTGCAGCACCGCTGACAAGGACCGCCATGCTCACCGCCCGCGAGGATGAGACCCTGGAGCAGTTGCTCTCCATGCTGGAGCGCTTCGTGAAGGAGCGCCTGATTCCCAACGAGCACCGCGTGGCGGACGAGGACGCCATCCCCCGGGACATCATCGAGGAGATGCGCGCCCTGGGCCTGTTCGGTCTGTCCACGCCGGTGGAGTTCGGTGGCGTCGGACTGAACATGAGCCAGGAGGTGCAGGTGGCCTTCGTGCTCGGACAGACGTCGCCCGCCTTCCGCTCGCTCATCGGCACCAACAACGGCATCGGCTCACAGGGCATCATCCTGGATGGCACGGAGGAGCAGCGGCGCAAGTACCTTCCGCTCTTGGCCTCGGGAGAGATTGTCGGCGCGTTCGCGCTGACGGAGCCCAACGCGGGGTCGGATGCTTCCTCGTTGAGGACCACGGCCCGGCGCGAGGGCGACGTGTACGTGCTCAACGGAACCAAGCGCTTCATCACCAATGCGCCCGAGGCGGGGCTGTTCACGGTGATGGCGCGCACCAACCCGGACGAGAAGGGGGCCGCGGGCATCTCCGCGTTCCTCGTCGAGGCGGGCACCCCGGGGCTCATCATCGGTCCATCGGACCGGAAGATGGGACAGAAGGGGACGCACACCGCGGACGTGCTCTTCGAGGACTGCCGTGTCCCCGCGACGCAGCTGTTGGGCGGCGTGGAGGGACAGGGCTTCAAGACGGCGATGAAGGTGCTGGACCGGGGCCGGCTCCACATCGCGGCGGTGTGCGTGGGCGTGGCCGAGCGGCTCATCCGGGAGAGCCTGCGCTACGCCATGGAGCGCGAGCAGTTCGGCAAGCCCATCGCGGAGTTCCAGCTCATCCAGGCCATGCTGGCGGACAGCCGCATGGAGGCCTACGCGGCGCGCTGCATGGTGCTGGACGCGGCCCGGCGCAGGGACGAGGGCCAGAACATCAGCACCGAGGCGTCCTGCTGCAAGCTGTTCGCGAGCGAGATGGTGGGGCGCGTCGCGGACCGCGCGGTGCAGATTTTCGGAGGGGCGGGGTACATCGCGGACTACGGCATCGAGCGCTTCTACCGCGACGTGCGCCTGTTCCGCCTGTATGAGGGCACCAGCCAGATTCAGCAGCTGGTCATCGCGCGAAATATGATGCGTGAGGCGAGCTGAGCCGTCCGTCACGAGGCCTGGCCCCTGGGAGTTTGCATGTCCGTGGCCATCGCAGTCCTCGTCGGCATCGTCGTCCTCGCGCTCGCCCTGCGGCAGTGGCTGCTCGTCCGCGAGTGCACGCCCTGCCCGAGCGAGGCCTTCGACGGGCACATCCACCGGGTGGGCAAGGCGGTCATCGCGGAGCGGCGCTGTGAGAACCCGCGCGCCACGGTGCTGTGCATGCACGGCTTCGTGGCGGACATGCGCTACTTCACGCGCCACTATGAGGACCCGGGGCTCCAGCTCATCCTGGTGACGAGCTGCGACTACCACCTGCCGATTACAGGTCCTCGCGAGGTGCCCGCGCCCTGGGCGAAGGTGCCGAGCGCACCGGAGGGCACGATTGCCCACGACGCCGCCGTGCTGGTGCAGGCACTGGAGCATCTGCCGAGGACGGACCAGGTGCGCGTCCATGGGCACTCGCGTGGAGGCGCGGTGGTGCTGGAGGCGGCGAAGCTGCGGCCGGACCTGTTCGAGAAGGTGGAGGTGGTGCTGGAGGCGCCCGTGCTCCCGCGGGCTCGTGCGTACACCAGCCTCACGCGGGCGCAGCTCTGGCTGCTGCCGTTCTTCATCCCGCTGTGGCGCATGGCGCCCATCTCCCGGCACAACCGGGGGGCGTGGGGACCGCTGGAGGATGCGCGCAAGCGCGAGCTCATCATGGCGTTCCCGTTCAATCCGAAGCGGGTGTCGACCATGCTGACCAACCTGGTGGACCTGGCCCGCTGGTTCGACGAGCGCGATGAGTCGCTGTTCCGCAACGTGCGGCGCGGCACCGTGCTCGTCCCGGGGAAGGACCGGGTGCTGGAGTCCAAGTCGATGCTGGAGAGCGCGCAGAAGGGCCGCCCGGAGCTCGAGGTGGTGACGCTCGACGGGTGCAGCCACTTCGTGCTGTGGGACCGGCCCGACGCGCTGCCCGCGCTGGAGCGGCTGCCGGAGCGACCGTCCGCGACCGCGTGAGGTTTCGGGAGTGCACGCCCCGGGAGTCGAACCCGGCCATGTCGGTATGTCGAACCGATGCCGTCGCCCGCTGGCTCGGCGTGCATGAAACAGATGAAACAGTGGTCCTGGCAGGAATCGAACCTGCGGCCTCTCGGTTCGCACCCGAGCGCTCTGAATCCGCTGAGCTACAGGACCTGAAGATGTCGCGAAGAGTGCCCCGTACGGGAGTCGAACCCGTCTTCCCGCATAGAGAGTGCGGTGTCCTGCGCCAATAGACGAACGGGGCGGGAGCCCGGCCTCTGAAACCGCCTGGCCACGTCATCGAGACGTAGCCAGGAAGCTCAACGGCCGGGTGGAACGCTACGGAAGGAAGCGATTCCCTCCCACAGCTCGTCCTCGGAGACGGTGTCCTGCTCGGTGTTCGCGAACAGCACGGCGATGCCGCGGACAGTGTCGTTCTTGCGCTTGAGATTCATCGGGCTCATCGGATTCACCATCGGCAGATTCACCGCTCCTTTCGCCAACGACAGACGTGCTCGACTTCTCCGTCTGACAAAGACATGTGTCTTCGATGCGAGCACCCCGTGCGCAGCGGCCGGCGAGCCCTCCGGCGCCATCCCCTTCGCCCGGCTCGAAGCCCGCGCGGAATGAGCCGCCCGGTACTATCCTCTCCCCAGGAGGAGACCGAGGGATGCTCGAGGGTGGATACACGGAGCTGGCGCCGCCGGCCTTCATGGCCGACCGGGTGGACGCGCTCTGGCGCTATGTCACGCCCTCCACCGCCACCCCAGGCCTCCACCGCATCCTCCCCGACGGCTGCACGGACCTCATCGTGCGCTTCCCGGACGTGCGCACCCTGGGACGCGGCGACGAACCCCGCGTGACGGTGGTCGGCCCCATGGAGTCGTTCGCGCTCGTGAAGGAGACCCCCGGCTCGGTGAGCCTCGGAATCCGGCTCAAACCCGGCTGGGCGCTCGCGCTGCTCGGCGTGAGCCCTCGCGAGCTGTGCAACCTCAACGTCCCCGTGAAGGACTGCGCGCCGGCCCTCGTCGCCCTCCAGCAACGCCTGTCCGCCTGCCGCTCCCTCGAGCACGCCCAGGCCCTGCTCCAACAGGAACTCCTGCGCCGCAATGCCTCGCCGCGGCACCTGCCGAAGGCTCGGACCGCCCACGCGCTCCAGTGCCTCCACGCCTCGGCCGGACAGGTGCGCATGTCCGCGCTGGCGCGCGAGCTGGGCATCAGCGAGCGGACCCTGCACCGCGACATCCTCGAGGAGGCAGGCACCGCGCCCAAGCTGCTCGCCCGGGTGCTGCGCTTCCAGCGAGCGCTGGGCCAGCTTCGCGCGGGGAAATCAGCGCTGAGCACCGTGGCGCTCGACTGCGGCTACGCGGACCAGGCCCACTTCACCCGGGAGGTCCGAGAGCTGGCGGGAGTGTCTCCCACCGGCCTGCTGGAATGAGCCGCGTCCGATTTCTTCAAGACACCCCAGCGGCCCCATGAGAGACCGCCTCCAACGGCGTCCTCACTCCCACCTCGGAGCCCTCTCATGAAGCTCGGCTATGTCATCCTCTACGTCCCGGACGTCCCCGCCACCCTCGCGTTCTACGAGAAGGCCTTCGGCCTGAAGCGGCGATTCCTCCACGAGAGCAACACGTACGGAGAGCTGGACACGGGCACCACCGCCCTGGCCTTCGCATCGGAGGAGATGGCCGGACAGAACGGGCTCACCGTGCGCTTCCACCGGCCGAAGGAGACTCCCGCCGCGGTGGAGGTGGCGCTCGTCACGCCCGATGTCGCGGGCGCCTACGAGCACTCGGTGAAGGCAGGCGCGAGCCCCGTCCATCCACCCAAGCAGAAGCCCTGGGGACAGTCGGTGGCCTACGTGCAGGACCTCAACGGCGTGCTGGTGGAGATCTGCTCCCCCATCTCCGCCTGAGGTGAATGGAACCGCCGGGAATCGAACCCGGACCGCTCGGATGCCATCCGAGCATTCTCCCGTTGAACCACGGTCCCTGAAGGGGTGCTGCCAGCGCTCCGACAGGGAATCGAACCCTGTTCACACGGTAGACGGCCGTGCTGCGATCCAATCGCATCCCGGAGCATGAAACACTTCACATCTGGATGACAGGATTTGAACCTGCGACCTCACGGATCCGAACCGTGCGCTCTGGCCAGACTGAGCTACATCCAGGAAACCACCACTGCCTGCTGCGAGTCGGGACGACTGGATTCGAACCAGCGGCCTCGCGCACCCCAAGCGCGCGCTCTTGTCCAAGCTGAGCTACGTCCCGTGAAACACCATGCCGCGGGCGGGAGTCGAACCCGCAACCTCTGCGTTCTGAGCGCAGCACCTCTACCAATTGGGCTACCGCGGCGTTTGAAACAGACGACTGTGATTGAATGGAGCCGCCGGGGATTGAACCCGGGACCTCTCGGATGCGAACCGAGCGCTCTCCCGCTGAGCTACGACCCCCAATGTGTCTCGTGAAGCAGCCTGCGGGAGTCGAACCCGCGCGGTCCTGAGTGGCTCTCAGGTGCCTTTCCCCTCGGCCAAGGCTGCGATGCGTCCCTGCTGTGTTGTTCGTGAAGCAGCCTGCGGGAGTCGAACCCGCGTGGTCCTGAGTGGCGCTCAGGTGCCTCGCCTCTCGGCCAAGGCTGCGTGTGCTGGGGGGGCGGGAGGCCCGAAACGTGAGAAGGGCCGGGTTCCCTCTGGGGGAGCCCGGCCCTGGTACCTTCGGCCACGTCCTCGAGGGGACGGGCCTGGGGTCTCAGGTTCCGGGCGGTCGACCGCCGGCGGCATCGCCCAGCAGGGCGGGAAGAGGAGCGGGACGTAGCGCGGCGGGCGCGAGCGCATCGATGCCGCTGACAGTGTCGTTCAGAATCTCGGGGTTCATCGGGCTCGTCAGGTTCGCCGTCGTCATGGTCACCGCTCCTTTCAGCGAAAAGAGACGCGCGGATATTTCATCCCTGACATGCGAGTGATTCCAATCCCGTCACGCGCCAGGGTCCCGGGCATCCACGAGGTGACACACCCCGCGGAACCAGGGCTGACCGCGCCCCCCGTTCGCGCTATGAGGTTCGTGGAAGCCCGCGTCGCAGCGCTCCCTGGCCGGGGGAGGCTCGGACGTCGGGTGAGATGGCCGCTGGATGAAGACCTCCCTCCCCCTCACCCTGGCCGCGGTGCTCGCCAGCGTCGGTTGCTCGGCGGACGACCAGGCGCCCCTGTGCACCGTGAGCCCCGCGACGGGGCTGTTCACCCGCGACCCGGTGGTCGTCCCCCTGGGCACCGCCGCCTCGCTGCGGATGGACGTCGCCACCCTGATGCTGGCCTGCGACAACGGCAGCCCCGCCCAGGCCCCCGACACCGCCACCGCCGAGGTCCTCGACCCGGAGAACCATCGGGTCCCCGCGGAGGTCTCCCTGAGCGACATGGGCGGCGAGGCCACGGTGAGCTTCACTCCCACCACCGTGGGACGACACCACGTCCTGCTCTCCTTCGCGCCCGTGGGCGGGGTGCGCCAGCTCGGCGTCCATGTGGCCGGCGCTTGGCGCGGAAGCCCCACGCCCGTCACCCTGCCGCTGCCCAGGTGCGGTCAACTGGACCGTACCGCGCGAGGCCTGTGGCTGTGTGATGGCGTGGCCGTGCGCGGCGCCGAGGACCGCCCGCTGCGTCTGGGCACCGCCACCACCCCCGCCGACGTCGCCGTCTCCGGCAACGTCGTCTGGGTGGTGGGAGACGGGCGCGTGCGCCGCTACGTGGACACCGGCACCGAGCTGGAGCTCACGGACTCGCTGCTCACGGACGCGCTGGGCGCCCGGCGCCTCCAGGCGCGACTGGCGTCGGAGAACGAGCTGGTGGTGCTCGACAGCGAACGACTCCACCGCTTCGTGCTCACCGACGCCGGGGTGCTCACCGCGCCCCCCTCCACGCCCTGGTGGGTGACGGGGGCTCCGGGGCGCTTCGGGAGGGAGCAGTCGACGGGGCTGCTGGTGCGCGCGTCGGCGCAGCGCGTCCTCGTCGTGTCGCTGACCCAACCCGGCTCGCCCGACAGTCGCGCCTGTCCCTTCGAGCCTTCCGCCGAAGGCAGCCTCCTCCCAGTGACGGGCGAGCCCTGCGCGCCGCTGCGAGGCCGACCCGTGGGCCTGGAGGACGGCACCCTGTGGACCCTGCTGGGCTCCGCCCAACCCCTGTTCCCCGAGCGGACGCTCTACCGCTGGACGCTCCAGGGAGGCCGGCTGGAGCAGGACGGCGCGCTCGGCCTGGAGCTGTCGCTGGGGGTCGCCGAGGCGTTCCTCCACCTGGGCCCCACCGTGCCCATCCTCTACTCCACCACCGGTGAACCCCGGCCGTCCCAACCCCGACGCCTGAGCGGCCAGCCCGTGCTCGGACTGGAGCTGTTGCCCACCCACTTCCCCCTCGCCGAGGGCTCGCGCGACACCTCCTCCCGCTTCCACTGGGGTGGCGATTCGCGTCCCCTCGGAGGCTTCACCACCGTCTACGAGCAGGCCCGGCCCTGAGAGGCCTCGCCCGAGGCCCTCCCTTGGAGCCCACACGGGCGGGCTTTCCGCTCGGGGCCGGTGACGTCCGTGGAAAAAGCGCGCGGGGATGGTTGCCTGCCTCTCGCCGCGCTCGCCGTGCGGGTGTAGAGAGGCCGGCGCGTCGCGACTGGCCGCGCGCGTACACCAGCCGAGGCGAGCCCCATGATGGACAGCCCTCAGAGCGCTTCCCTCTCCGTGGAGGAGCTCCATGAGGTGTGGCCGGTGCTCTCCATCGACGAGCGCCTGGAGGGCTTCCGGCTCCTGCCGACGTCGGTGGCGGACGACTTCTTCCTCGACCTGTCCGCGCGCGAACAGGCGGAGCTCATCACCCACCTGCCCGCCAGCGAGCGGCGCACCTGGGTGCGGCTGTTGCCGCCGGACGACCTGGCGGACCTGGTGCAGGCGGTGGCGGTGGAGCCGGGGCAGGCGGACGCCATCCTCGCGCAGTTGGACGACGCCAGCCGTCGAGAGGTCAACGTCCTGCTCGCGTACGCGGAGGACGACGCCGGTGGTCTGATGAACCCGCGCTTCGCGCGCGTGCGGCCGGAGATGACCATCGACGAGGCCATCGGCTATCTGCGCAAGCAGGCGCGCGAGAAGGTGGAGACCGTCTACTACGCGTACGCGCTGGACGCCGAGCAGCGCCTGCAGGGCGTGCTGTCGCTGCGCCAGCTCTTCCAGGCCGCCAGCGACAAGAAGGTGGCGGACGTCATGCAGCACGACGTCGTCACGGTGTCGGAGAACACGGACCAGGAAGTGGTGAGCCAGCTGTTCACCGAGCACGGCTTCATGGCGCTGCCCGTGCTCGACGAGCAGAACCGGATGAAGGGCATCGTCACGGTGGACGACATCGTCGATGTCGTCCAGGAAGAGGCCACCGAGGACATCCAGAAGGTCGGCGGCATGGAGGCCCTCGAGGCCCCCTACTTCGAGGTCGGCTTCTTCGGGATGCTCAAGAAGCGCATCGGCTGGCTGCTGGTGCTCTTCCTCGGGCAGATGCTCACCGCCACCGCCATGAGCAGCTTCGAGGGCGCCATCGAGCGCGCGGTGGTGCTCAGCCTCTTCGTGCCGCTCATCATCTCCTCCGGCGGCAACTCCGGCAGCCAGGCCTCCACGCTCATCATCCGCGCGCTCGCCCTGGGTGAGATGCGGCTGAAGGACTGGTGGCGCGTGGCGCGGCGCGAGGTGCTGTCCGGCCTGGTGCTGGGATTCGTGCTGGGCGCGGTGGGTCTGGCGCGCATCGTCGTGTGGCAGGAGGTGGCCGGTGCGTATGGCGAGCACGCGTTCCTGCTGGGCTGCGCGGTGGCGCTGTCCGTGCTGGGCGTGGTGACGTTCGGCACGCTCGCGGGCTCCATGCTGCCCCTGGTGCTGCGCCGCTTCGGCTTCGACCCCGCGAGCGCCTCGGCGCCCTTCGTCGCCACGCTGGTGGACGTCAGCGGCGTCGTCATCTACTTCACCGTCGCCAGCCTCCTGCTGCGCGGTACGCTGCTCTGAACGAGCCTGCCGCGACGGGAGCCCGGCCATGATTCGCACCACCCCTCGGCGCACCCTCACCCTGGAGGCCCCCGAGTCCCCGGGCCTTCCCGCGCACGTCAGCGCCGCCAGCGGCCTGGTGCGCGTCGGAGACTGGCTGCACGTCATCGCGGATGACTCGCTGCACCTGGCGACGTTCCCCGCGCGCGGGGATGCACCGGGGCGGCTGTCGCGACTGTTCGAAGGTGAGCTGCCCGAGGAGCCCGCCGCGCGCAAGGCGGCCAAGCCGGACCTGGAGGCGCTCTGTCTGCTGGGTCCTCTGGCGGGTGCGCCTCATGGGGCCCTGCTGGCGCTGCCCTCGGGCTCCACCTCGGCGCGCATGCGCGGGGCGCTGGTGACGCTGGGCGCGGATGGGGCGCTCACGGGCGAGGTGCGGACGGTGGACTGCGCGACGATGTACCAGCAGCTCTCGCGTGAGCTGGGCTCGCTCAACATCGAGGGCGCGGCCGTGGTGGGTGGACGGCTGCGGCTGCTCCAGCGGGGCAACGGCGACGCGGGCGTGGATGCGCTGGTGGACCTGGACCGGGAGCGCGCGATGCGCGCCATCGAGGTGGGCGCGCTGGGGCCGGAGGTGGTGCGCACCACGCTGCGCTGGGAGCTGGGCCGCACGGGTGGTGTGCGGCTGTCCTTCACGGACGCCTCGCCCCTGCCAGATGGGCGGATGATCTTCACGGCGACGGCGGAGGCCTCGCCGGATACCTATTCGGACGGCGCGGTGGCGGGCTCGGCGGTGGGACTGCTGGCGCCGGATGGGACGCCGCTGTTCCTGGACGTCGTCGACGCGAAGGTGAAGCTGGAGGGCGTGGACGCGCGCGTGGAGGGTGGACGCGTGCACCTGCTGCTGGTGGCGGACGCGGATGACCCGTCCGTGGCGGCGCCCCTGCTGGAAGCGGTGCTGGACGTCCCGGCGTAGCGGCGCCGGTCAGTCGTGCTCGTGCGCGGCTTCTTCGGGCCTGCCGCCCACGGCCTCGAGCGAGGAGCGCGCGGGACGGGCGCGGTCGAACGCCACCTCGCGCTGGCCCACACCCTCGGCGGTGGTGTTGGCGATGCGCTTGCGGGCGCGCGCGATGTAGTCCTGCACCAGCGTGGGGTCCGGGTGCGTCTTCAGCGTCTCCACCCACGTCTCGATGGCCTTCTCGTGCTCGCCGGCGTCCGAGCGCAGCTTGCCCATCTCGAAGAGCGCGTGCGGGGACAGCTCCGAGTCCGGGAAGCGCGTGCGCAGGTCCGCGAAGGCGCGCGAGGCTTCCTGCCGACGGCCCTCCATCATCGCGATGGCCTGGGCCTGGAGGAACAGCGTGTCGTCCACGAAGACGCTGGTGGCGAAGCGCTCGACGAGGCGGCGCGTCTCCAGCTCGCACTGCTGATAGTCGCCCAGCTCGAAGTAGAGCTTGGCCACCTGGTAGTGCAGCTCCGCGCCTTGAGGAGGGTTGCGCTGCAGCGCCGCGGTGAGCTGGTCGATGGCGCCGCGCAGGTCGCGGTAGTGCACGCGCAGCAGCTCCGCCAGGATGATGCGGGACTCGAGCGCCTCGGGGGACTCGGGGCACTGCTGGATGAGCTCGCGGTAGACGCCCACGGCCTCCTTCACCTTGCGCTGCTCCAGCCAGTAGACGTCCGCGGCGCCCTTGAGCGAGCGGGCGCGCAGGACGAGCGCCTCCGGCGTGCTGTCGTGGCGCAACATGTCGAAGGCCTTGCGGTACTCGACGAGGGCCTCGTCCGGTCGCTTCTCGAAGGTGGCGTCGCGAGCGCGCTGCAGGTGGTCCACCGGCTTGTCGCGACACCCGGCACCCGCCAGGGCCAGCACCACGAGCGACAGTCGCAGCGTCCGCACTAGCACTTCTCCGGGATGATGGTGACGCAGCGCGACTCCTCGCAACTCACGCACTCGGCGATGGGCGAGACGTCGGTGACGCACACATCGACACGGGAGGTCCGCGGACAGTCCTCGGAGGTGACACACCGATAGACGCTCCCATCGTCACGGGTGACGTCCTGGGACGTCGAGCCACAGACCTCCAGGTCGTTGCATCCCAGCAACCCCGCCCCGAGGGCGGCGAGGACCGTGTGCGCGGTGCGTGTCACGGCGGCGGTTCTACCTGGATTCGACCACGTCGTCACGGACCGGTGTGCCCGCTCGCCTGCCCAGCGGAAACCCTTGCGACCCGGCTCCACAGGGGGTGAAGTCTGGAAAGCGAGCGTGTCATGAAGTACCCGCCATGACGCGGGGAATGGCGCCTGTTGGCACTCCCAGAAGCGCGACACATGGGCGAATTCGAGACGGCCTTGCATGTGGAACCGGCGAGCAACGGCAAACCGGGTGCGGACCGGGTGCTGGCGCTGACGCACGGTGACGCGACGGTGCTGGTGGTGGCGGATGGCGCGGGGAATTCACGTCGTGGTGCGGAGGCCGCGGAGGCGGTGCTCCGTGAGGTCCAGGATGCCGTGGCGTCCGGGGCCGGACTGGAACGCGCGGACACCTGGCGCGCCGTACTGGAGCGGTGCGACGCGGAGCTGGTGTCCTCGGGACAGGGAGGTGAAACCACCGCCGTGGTCGCCTGTGTCACTCCGCGACGCGTGGTGGGCGCCAGCGTGGGGGACTCGGAGCTGTGGTGGTTCCAGGGCCAGGGATGTCACGCGCTCACGCAGCACCAACACCGCAAGCCCCTGCTCGGCAGCGGCGGCGCCCGGCCCGTGACCTTCGAGCACGCGTGGCGAGGCGGCACGCTCCTCGGCGCGTCAGATGGGTTGTTCAAGTACGTCGACCTGCGTCGCATCCAGGAGCAGGTGGGCCTCGCCGACGTGCAGGCCGTGGCGCTCGCGCTGGCCGCGCTGCCTCGACTCGCGAGCGGCGCGCTCCCGGATGACGTGGGCCTCGTCCTGTGCCGTCCGAGTGTCTCGCGGTCCTGAAGCCCTGGCACCGGTGGGACACACATGAGCGAGGTCATCCGTTTCTACAGCGTCACCGACGCACATGGCTGGTGCTCGAACTTCGCGCCCTACCCCATCAAGCTCGGCGGCAGGACGTGGCCCACCAGCGAGCACTACTTCCAGGCGCTCAAGTTCGCGGCCCCCGAGGACCAGGAGGCCATCCGACAGGCTCGCACGCCCATGCTCGCCGCGCGCATGGGTCGAGACCGCAAGCGCAAGCTCCGTCGGGACTGGGAGTCCACCAAGGTCTCCGTCATGCGCGAGGCCGTGCGCGCCAAGTTCACCCAGCACGAGGACCTGAGCCGACTGCTCCTGGACACGGGTGACGCGCGGCTCGTCGAGCACACGGACCAGGACGACTACTGGGGCGACGGCGGAGATGGCAGCGGCAAGAACATGCTCGGCCGCATCCTCATGGAGATTCGTGAGGAGCTCCGCGCTCGGTAGCACGTCCCCGCCGTGCGCCGCTCATCCCCGGGACGAACCGCTCATGGAGTATCCGGAGCGAGCACGACTCCGGGGCGTACCTTCCTCCTCGTCCGACACCGCGCCTCCCGCGGCGTCCTCCACCCGAGGAAGGTCCATGCGTCCCACGCCACTCCTGACCGCGCTCTGCACCCTCTGTCTGCTCGTCGGCTGCGCCACCACCTCCAGCCCCACCACCACCGCCGCGGCCGCCAGCGCGCCCACCGCCCCGGCCGCGTTCCAGGTGAAGCGCTCCGGCAAGGGACGCCCCGTCCTGTTCATCCCCGGCCTCGCCTCGTCCGGCGCGGTGTGGGACGAGACCGTGGCCCACCTGAAGGGCGGCTACGACAGCCACGTCTTCACGCTCGCCGGTTTCGCGGGTCAGCCCGCCGTCCCCGCGCCCTTCTTCCCCACCATGCGCACGGCGCTCATCGAATACATCCGCGAGCACAAGCTCGAGAAGCCCATCATCGTCGGACACAGCCTGGGCGGTGTGCTGGCGCTCTCGCTCGCGTTGGAAGCGCCTGACCTGGTGGGCGGCCTCTTCATCGTGGACAGCGTGCCCTTCCTGCCCGCCCTGATGTACCCGGGCGCCACCGTCGAGACCGCCCGACCGTTCGCCGAGCAGGGCCGCGCTCACGTGCGCCAGCAGACGCTGGAGCAGCGCACCCAGGCCTCACGACAGGCGATGCGCATCTACGCCACCGACGAGGCCCGGCGCGAGGTCGGCGTCCGCTGGGGCATCGACTCCGACTCGGAGACCATCGCGCAGGCCATGTACGAGATGTCCACCACCGACCTGCGCCCGGATTTGCCGCGCATCACCGCGCCCACCTTCGTGTTCGGCTCGTGGGCCGCACTGAAGGGCAGCGTCCCTCGCGAGAACATCGAGGCGCTCTATCGCGGCCAGTATCAGGGCCTGTCCACCGCGCGTCTCGTCATGCACGACACCGCCCGGCACTTCATCATGTGGGATGACCCCGAGGGCTTCTTCACCACGCTCGACGGCTTCCTGAACGAGCACGCCCGCTGACGCGCGTGGAGTCCCACCGCTGAAGCATGATGGACTCGAGGACCTCATGACGGCAGGAGCACGCATGTCATCCCGACGCGCCCGGGTCTACGCCGCCTGCCAGGCGGGCGGCTGGGGACTGTACGCCCTCATCAATGGGCTGCTGTCCGTGCTGTCCCTCGTGATGATGCAGCGGCCCGACGAGCAGTTCGCGCGCAGGATGCTCTGGCTCGTCGCGATGAGCCTCTCAGGCGTGCTCATCACCCACGTCGCCCGGGTCCGGCTCGGCTTCCGGGAGTGGGCCCGGCTGTCCCTGTCCCGCCTCGCGCCCCGCGTGCTGCTCGTCTGCCTGGCGATGGGGACCACCCAGTCCGCGGTGGCCCACGTCCTCTCCCGCTTCGTGTTCCGCATCCAGGGGTTCGAGGACTTCTCGCTCACCCACATCATCTACGGCGGCGCCTTCTGGTCCGTGGTCATGATGATGTGGCTGCTGACGTACTTCGCGGTCCACTTCGTGGAGCGCGCGCGCACCGCGGAGCACGAGCGGCTGCAGCAACAAATCGCCTCGCAGACCTCGGAGCTGCGCTTCTTGAAGGCCCAGCTCCAGCCGCACTTCCTCTTCAACTGTCTCAACAGCGTCCGGGCCCTCATCGTCGAGGACCCCGCCCGCGCCCAGCAGGCGGTGACCCACCTGTCCTCGCTGCTGCGCTACGCGCTCGCCTCGAAGGACGCGGAGACGGTGCCGCTCGGGCGGGAGCTCCAGGTGGTGCGGGACTACCTGAGCCTGGAGGCCATCCGCCTCGAGGAGCGGCTCCACGTGCGCGAGGACGTGTCTCCCGAGGCGCTCGCCGTGCCCGTGCCCGCGATGCTGGTGCAGACGCTGGTGGAGAACGCCATCAAGCACGGCATCGCCCCCTCACCCCAGGGCGGCGCGGTGACGGTGCAGGCCCACGTGAGCGAAGGCGCACTCCTCCTCGAAGTGGCCAACACCCCCGCGCCCGTCGGCACACCTCCCGCGCCCCACTCCGGCGGCGTGGGACTCCACAACGCGAGCGAGCGACTGCGGTTGCTGTGCGGCGCCGCCGCGTCGCTCCAGCTCGACCATACCGGGGCCGCCCTCACCACCGCGCGCGTCCGCATCCCCCTGCCCTCATGAGAGTCCTCATCGTCGACGACGAACGCCTGGCCCGCGCGGAGCTGCGCCGACTGCTCGCCTCCATCCCCGATGTCGAAGTCGTGGGCGAGGCCACCCACGTGGACGACGCCTGCCGTCAGGTGGAGGCGCTGGAGCCGGACCTGCTCCTGCTCGACATCCAGATGCCGGGAGGCAGCGGCTTCGACGTGCTCGCCCGGCTCGATGAGCCCCCCGACGTCATCTTCACCACCGCGTTCGATGCGCACGCCGTGCGCGCCTTCTCCGTCAACGCGCTCGACTATCTGCTCAAGCCCATCGAAGCGGAGCGGCTCGCCGAGGCGCTCGAGCGCGTCCGGCAACGAAGTGGCCCCGCGCGGCGCGCATCCGAACCGACCCAGGCCTCGGGAGCACCGCTGGAGCGCGTCTTCGTGAAGGAGGGCGAGCGCTGCTGGCTGGTGCAGCTCTCGCAGGTGCCGCTCATCACGTCCGAGGGCAACTACTCACGCCTGCACCTGGCGGGACATCAGCCGCTGCTGCTGCGCTCGTTGAGCTACCTGGAGGAGAAGCTGGACCCCTCGCGGTTCTTCCGCGCGAGTCGACAGCACCTCATCAACCTGGACTTCGTCGACACCCTGGAGCCGGGCCCCGGCGGCACGCTGGTGGCGCGCCTGCGCCAAGGCCCGGAGGTGGAGATGTCACGCCGTCAGTCCCAGCGCTTCCGCGAGCGCATGAGCCTGTGAGCGTGCGTCAGTTGGCGCCCTGCTGCGACTTGGACGACTTGCCGGAGGTGAGCACCGGGTCCACCGCCGCCACGCTGTTGCGGCGGCGCGTCTGGCGTCCACGCTCCTCCATCTTCTCGTAGTGCTTCATGCGCGCCAGGATGTGCGGCTCCGACGTCTGGCAGTGCAGCTGCGTCACCTCCTGGTGACGACGCCCCAGCTCCTGCCACGTCTGGAGCATGGCCTGGTTGCCCAGCAGTCGCTCCTCGACGTTGTCCAGCACCGCGTCCAGCTCCTCGGCCTCCGCCTCCAGCACCGCGAGCCGCTCCCGGGATTCTTCAGACGGCGTCGAGCACCCCGTCGTCATCACGAGGCCCACCACCACCGACAGCCCGAGCCACCTCTGCATCCCCACATCGCCTCCCACGTGTCTCGCGCCGGCCAGCGGCCTCATGTGCGAAGCCCAAGGTAGGGAGGGCCCCATGACGCGACAACCCGTGCGGGCAAGCGACCCCGTCGACTTTTCAGGAGCCGACGATTCGCCGCACCCAGGCGCAGATGGGTGGAATTCGCGGGACGGACAGGTGCTAGGAGCGGTGCCGCAAGATGAACTCGCACACCTCGCGCGCGGCGCCGAAGCCCGCGGGCTTCTGTGCGACGTAGTGCACCTGGGCGCGGACCTCGTCGGGGGCCTCGGGCGGCGCGGAGGAGAAGCCCACCGCCTTGAGCAGCGGCAGGTCCACCACCTCGTCCCCCATGTAGCCACACCGATCCGCGGAGACGTTCAGCAGCGCGAGCAGCTTCTCGAAGTGCGCGACCTTGTCCTGGCTGCCGAAGTGCACGTGCTTGAGGCCCAGCGACTGCATCCGCATCTGCGCGGACAGGCTGTCGCCCCCGGAGATGGCGGCCACCTCGATGCCCACCTCCTGCAGGCGCTTGATGCCCATGCCGTCGCGCACGCTGTACATCTGCGTCCAGCCGGAGTTGGGCACCCAGAAGATGCGCCCGTCCGTGAGCGTCCCGTCGATGTCGAAAATCATCACCGACAGCCGCGACACGCGCGTCTTGAGCGATTCCAGGTCCTGATTCATCGGAAGGCGCCCTACTTCGGCACGGCCTTGAGCGAGGCCTTGCCGTCCTTGATGACGACCTTGAACTCCACCGCCTTGGCGTTGTGCTGCTTGAGCAGCTCCGGCACCTGCTTGCGCAGCGTGGCGGCCACCGACTCGTAGGACATCTTCGAGGTGTCCTCCTGGCAGCGCCGCTTCGCGGTGACGTACGCGTCGTACACGGCGCGCAGCTTGTCGTCCGACATGCCGCCGCCTCCCGCCGCCGCGGGCTTGGGTGCCGCCGAGGCCATGGGCGCCGCGGGTCTTGGGGCCGCGACGGGCGCCGCCGTGGGACGTGCCACCGGCGCGGGTGTCCCCGCGGGCTTCGCGGCCATGCCCGGCGGAACCGCGGCCGAGCCTCGCGCCGGCGTGCCTCCGAGCGGCGACGTCACCGTGGGCAGTCCCCGCGCGGGCGTCCCCGTCACCGGCGCCACGGCGGGCGTCAGCGGCGCGATGCCCGGGATGCCTCCGCGCGACACGGCGGGCGCCGACACTGGCGCCACGCTCGGCGTCGCCGAGGCGCTGGCCACCGCGGGCGTGCCACGGAAGGGCGTGCCCCCAGCGGCGGGCGTGGAAGCGGCGGCCGCCGCGGCGGCGATGGCCGCGGCCAGGGGCGGCTCGTTGACGGGGCGGGGGCGGCTGACCTCCTCCACCTCCTCGAAGTCCATGTCGGAGATGTCCTCCGTCAGCTCGACGACGCCCTTCTTCGCGTCCTTGTTCGTCGAGCCTCCACGCACCTCCGCGCGACGCCGGGCCTTGAACAGGTCGCGCTTGTACGTGCCCGCTTCGATTTCCTGCAGCGTGCGCATCCACAGCCGCTCGTACGTGAGGAACTTGCTGTGGATGCTGGCCACGCGGAACTTGGCCGCGGTGCTGCGGATGAACGACGTCTTCAGCTTGTTCACCCGCTTCTTGAAGTCCTCGTGGGCGCGCGTGGGCGGGTTGCGCTCGTTGCCCAGGAAGTACTGCTCGAAGAGGTTGCGCAGCGCGGCCAGCTCCGCCTCCAGCGCCTCACACTCGTGAAGGACGGCCTCGCTGGAGCTGGTGTCCGCTGGGGCCTTCGTGGCGGGGGACTTTGCGGCGGACTGTCGGGCGTCGGGGGGCGGCATGACGTCTCAGAGTGTCCCCAACCGGCGTCCGGGGATCAACCTCACGCCGCCGACGGTGTCGGTCCGGCCTCGCCCGCCACCTCGCCCGCCCCTCGCCGACCCTTCTGGTAGAGCAGCGTCGCCCCGAGGGCGAACATGCACACCGAGATGGACTGGCTGGTGGAAATGTTGAACCAGGCCTCCAACGGCACCGCGTCCGCCAGCCCCTGGGCCCCCAGCGACTCGAGCAGGCCGTGCAGCGTCCCGCGCTCCACGTCCCCGCGGAACAGCTCCACGGTGGTGCGCAGCACCGCGTAGGCCATCAGCCACAGCGCGAAGATGTGCCCGTGGAAGCGGCGGAAGCGGCGGGCGTACAGCAGCGCCACGAAGAGGCCGAGCTGGCCCAGGGACTCGAAGAGCTGGGTGGGGTAGACGCCCAGGGTGTGTCCGTGCTGGGCCACCCAGTCGGAGATGCGCACGGCGTCCGGCGCGGCCTGGTGCAGGACCTGGCCTGTCGCCTCCACGACGAAGCGCGTGTCGTCGAGCTGGGAGGTGTACGCGAGGCTGGAGGCGTTGCCCACCTGGCCGAACAGGTCCTGCGCCAGCCCGGAGCCCGGGAAGTGCACCGCCGTCGCGGAGTGGGCCGGCGCCACGTCGCCCCAGCAGCAGCCCGCGCTGAAGCAGCCCAGCCGCCCCAGGCACTGCCCCAGCGACACGGTGGGGATGCACACGTCCGCCAGCCGCAGGAAGTCCATGCCGTGGGCGCGCGCGAAGAACCACGCCGCCACCGCCGCGCCGATGAGCCCTCCGTAGAAGACGAGCCCGCCCCCCAGCGACAGCGCCTGCGTCCAGTCGCGCGAGTAGTCCTTCCAGTTGACCAGCACGAAGAGCAGCCGGCTGCCGCCGATGCCGCCGATGAGCACCCAGAAGGCCAGGTCCATCACCTGCTCGCGCTTCTTGGGGCCCTCCACGTCCACCCACTGGCCATCAACGAGCTCCACCTTGCGCCACTCGTCCCGCGCCAGCCGCCCGGCCACCATCACCGCCGTCATGAAGCCCGTGGCGAGCAGCACGCCGTAGGTGTGCAGGGGGAGGCCCTCGCCCTTTCCACCGGGGAAGGCGCTCTCCGGCAGCGCGTACTTGAGGCCGAACCACGCCAGCCCCGCCCCCGCCAGGCCGAAGCCCGCCGCGCGCAGGAGCCGGTCCGCGAGCACCACCGCCTTGCGAGTGCCCGTCTTCGGGTCCACCTCCCCCACCGCGCCGCGCCACCCGTTGAAGGCGATGTAGCCCACCGTGCCCACGGCGAGGGCGTACAGCAGCAGCTGCGCCCACAGGCTGGTGAAGGTGAGGCGGAAGAGGACGGGGAGCATGGAGACCTGCCGGCGGACGAGAGGGGCGGCGTGCGCGCGGGAGGCTATCCGCGCCACGCGTCGGAGCAAGGCGGGGAGCGCGCCGGCCCGCTCGGGCGGCCCTCCGGCGAGGTGACGCTCAGGCGGCCTTGGTGGGCGCCGGTGCGGGCTTCTCCTTGCGCACGAACGCGTCCACCAGCAGCAGGCCCACGCCCACGCAGATGGCCGCGTCGGCGACGTTGAAGGACGGCCACGCCGCCTTGTCGAACCAGTGGGCCTCCAGGAAGTCGATG
Organism: Myxococcus fulvus; assembly: GCF_900111765.1. The sequence continues at coordinate 296,619 of NZ_FOIB01000001.1, read as the reverse complement.
ACGAAGCCCCGGGCCAGCCGGTCGATGTAGTTGCCCAGCGCGCCGCCCAGCACGAGCGGCAGGCCCCACAGCGCCCACTTCTCCTCCGGGTCCGAGCCGGACAGCTTGCGGAAGTAGAAGACGATGAGGACCACCGCGCCCAGGCTCACCACGTGGAAGAGCGGGCCGCGCTGCTCGGGCGGGAGGTTCCTGAACAGGCCCCACGCCGCGCCCGGGTTCTCCGCGTAGCGCAGGCGGAAGAAGGACTCCGACACCTCGATGCTGCGACGGGAGCGGTAGTGCAGCCCGTCGAAGCCGCGCTCGGGCGGCGCGCTGAACATGGCGCCCAGCCGGCCGCCCAGCGTCTCCTGCCCCTGCATCTGGGAGGTCAGCTCACGGACGACGAGATACTTCGTCCACTGGTCCAGGGCGATGACGCCCAGGGTGACGGCGAGGAGGATGACGTATTTGCGAGGCACGGGCCTGGGCTTACACCACCCGGCCCCCACCCGTCACGGATTGGGGCTCTGGGCGAGCGGCGCGGCAACGGCCTCCGGGCGGCGCACCTTCAGCGAGTCCAGCAGCATGAAGGCCACGCCCACACAGATGGCCGCGTCCGCGACGTTGAAGGTGGGCCAGCGCATGCCCGGCTGGTTGCGCCAATGCCAGTCGATGAAGTCGATGACATAGCCGCGAATCAGCCGGTCCAGGAAGTTGCCCAGCGCGCCGCCGGTGATGAGCGCCAGCGCCAGGCGCGCCAGCTGCTGGTCCACCGGGGTGCGGCGGTACATCAGGAAGATGAAGGCCAGCGCCGCCACGCTCACCACGTGGAAGAACGTGCGCCGCACGCTGTCGGGCAGGTTGGCGAACATGCCCCACGCCGCGCCCGGGTTCTCCACGTAGCGGAAGTGCCAGTAGTCCTCCACGAAGCGGTGGGGCCGCAGCACGCTGCGCTCGCCGTCCTCGCGGGGCGGGTCGTTGTCGAGGTTGTGGATGGCGAAGTAGCCCGTCACCCGGGCCAGCCCTTCACGCCCGTCCAGGGCATCCGTCAACCGGGACACAGCCAGATACTTGGTCACCTGGTCCGCGACGAGGACCGTGGTGGCCACGAGAATGAGGAGGCGGAGGGAGGCTTTCATGACGCGTCCCAATCCCTTAACCCGCCCCCCCAAGCCCTGACAACCCGGAGGGCCGACCGGCCCCCGGTGGGCAGCATGCTCTGTTTCCCGGACGTCGCTCGTTTGGGGCATGGTGTGGACATGCCGCCTGTTGAGCCCGACGTGAATCCTTCAGTCTCCGACACGCCCCCACCCACAACGACTCCCGCGGCGAAGGCCGGGAAGCCCTCGTTGATGGAGCGCTTCAAGACGCTGATGCTGGAGTACGGCCCGCTGGCGTTGGTGACGAACTACGTCATCCTCGGCCTGGTGGTGGTGGGCTTCTATGTCGCCATCCGGATGGGCTTCCAGCCGTCCGGCACGGGCGAGCAGGCGGGCACCTGGGCGGCGGCCTATGTGGCGTCGCAGGTGGTGAAGCCGCTGCGGTTCGCGGCGGTGTTCGTGCTCACGCCGCTCATCGCGCGAATCCCGCCGGTGGCGCGCTTCATCGAGCGCAACAAGCACAAGTGGAACTTCTGAGCGGAGCACGCGGCGGCCCTTCTCGGAGCCGCCGCGCGCGCACCGCGTCCCGTTAGAAGGCGGGGACGCGGAAGTCCTTGATGACGCCCATGTGCTGCATGCTGGGAGCGCCGCTGTCGTTGGACTGCACCGGAGCGATGTCCGACAGCGGGGTGTAGACGCGGCTGTCGAGCACGAGGCCGTTGGGGAACGAGTTGGAGCCGATGACCGTGGGCGTGCGGTACTGGTTCAGGTCCGCATCGACCAGGACGTGGTCATAGGGCTTCTCGCGGCTGGCGTTGGTGCCCGTCTTGCCGTTCTTGTCCGCGGGGTACGGGGCGCTGGTGACAACCACGTTCTTGAAGGTGGTGAAGCAGCTCTCGCTGAAGCTGTCCGTGTTGAAGTCACCGCCGATGACCAGGTAGTCGCTCTCCGGGACATTCCCCCTGACCTTGCTGACGATTTCAGCGGCCTCGGTGTTGCGCGCGCCGGAGCTGCGGGTCAGCAGGTGCACGCTGACGACCCACAGGTCCTTGGGACCCGGGATGTCGATGCGCGCCCAGGCGAAGTCGCGGTTGTCGACCTCCGGGTCCTTCCACTCGCCGGACGCGAGGATGGGCCAGCGGCTGATGACGCCGTTCGGAATCTGCGCGCCGCCCTCCCGGTAGTAGTGGAAGCCCGGGCCCACCTGGTTCACCAGCGAGGTGATGTCCGCCACCGAGTCACTCTTGTAATTGAACTCCTGGATGAGCACGACGTCGGGGTCCACGCCCTGCATCAGGCGGATGCCGTGGCCCGGGTCGTAGTCCTGGCCGTTCCCGCTCGACAGGTTCGCCGCCATGACACGGATGTTCGTGTAGGTGCCCGGCGCGGGACCACCGTCCGTCGGCGACCCGGCGTCCGTCGAGCCCGCGTCCGGCGTGCCCGCGTCCACGGGGGAGCCCGCGTCAATCGTCGTGCCCGCGTCGTCCGTCGGGCCGGGGCCCGCGTCGATGGGAGAACCCGCGTCAACCGTCGTCCCCGCGTCGTCCGTCGTGCCAGGACCCGCGTCCACGGGCGTGCCCGCATCAATCGTCGTGCCCGCGTCGTCCACGATGACCGGACCACCCGCGTCCGTCGTGCCCGCGTCGTCCACGATGACCGGACCCCCCGCGTCCGTCGTCGTGCCGGCGTCGTCCACGATGACCGGACCACCCGCGTCGGTCGTCGTACCCGCGTCGTCCACGATGACCGGGCCGCCCGCATCCGGCGTGCCCGCGTCGGTCTCCGTGCTCGGTCCCGCGTCCTCGAGCGTCCCGCCGTCGTCGGTCAGCGAGCCACCATCCTCGCCCGCATCACCCGCGCCCGCGTCTGGAGTGGCCTCGCACACCTCGGTCGGCAGACAGAAGGTGGCGTCACCCCCGTCACGCGCCTCGCCGGTGGGACAGCACGCCGCCTCGGCCTGACCACAGGCGCCCTGCTCATCACACGGCCGGACACAGACGGAGCGGTCGTAGAACGGGACGAAGCGGCACTCCTCACCAGCGCCGCAGCCACCACCGTCCTGCTGGGGATTGCACTCGGCCCACATCACGCCGCCATCCGGCAACGGGAGCGGCGTCTTCGGAGGATCCGACTCACCACATGCCAGAGCGAAAACCGTGAGCGAGACCACCGCGCACGCCAGATAGGAAAGGGTCTTCTTCATTCGCTCTGCCTGCTTCCGTGGAGACGATTCAAGAGGTGGTCCTCGGCTGCGACGACGCGCCGACGGGGCCGGGAGTATAGGAGTGCGTCAGGCCCGCAGTCCCGCTACGTACCGCCAAATCGTATATTTACAGCGGTGAAAATCGCGAGCAGGGGTCGTCCCACGGGCCAGGGACCGTGTCCTCCGCGTCACGCAAACGGGAGCAACGCACCGTGGTGACCGTCCGACTTCATGGAAGGCTGAACGACTTCGTCACGCCGGAGAAGCGGGGCACGCAGCTGCAGGTGGCTCCCCTGGGCTCGCCGTCGATCAAGGACCTCATCGAGTCACTCGGTCCGCCGCATCCCGAGCTGGACCGGGTGCTCGTCGACGGAGCACCCGTGGCGCTCACGCACCGGGTGACACCCGGAGCCCACATCGAGGCCTTCCCAGCGCTCGGACACGTCGAGGGGATGCCGCGCTTCGTGCTCGACGTGGGCCTGGGGCGGCTGTCGGGCTTCCTGCGGATGCTCGGCTTCGACACCCTTTGGCGCAACGACTTCGACGACCCCGAGCTGGCGCGAATCTCGAGCACCGAGGGGCGCGTCCTGCTGACCCGGGACCTTGGCGTGCTCAAGCGGGGTGAGGTCGTCCTCGGCTACTTCCCCCGCGCCACAGACCCCGCCGAGCAGCTGGTCGAGGTGGTGCGGCGCTATGGGCTCGGCTCCCGGATGAAGCCGTTTTCCCGGTGCATCGCCTGCAACGCGCTCCTGAGTCCCGCCCAACCCCATGAGGTGACCGAGCGCGTCCCCCCGGACGTGGCGAGCAGGTACACCCACTTCCAGCAGTGTGGGGACTGTCGCCGCGTGTTCTGGCCCGGCACACACCAGGAGCGCATGCAGGCGTTGATCGACCGGCTGCGCGCTCTGGAGCTCGAGGGCTGAAGCCCGCACCCCGCAAAGAGTCGCACCTCGCACTTTTTGCGAGGTCATCCATGACCCGCGACGCCAGGGCGAAAGCCCGCACCGAAACGATTTCAGTGGGTTGCGGGTATGCCCTTGCGGGCACGTGAGTTGCTGAGTTCGCGACACTTCCAGCCTTCCCCGCACGGGGGAGCGCAGAGGAGCCGCGACGATGACGCACCGAGACCTGGCCCGAACCCGAGCGAATGGAGGCTTCACGCTGCTCGTCGCGCTGGGCGTCGTGCTCGTCGTGACGATGGCGGTGATGCTGAGCTACCGGGTGGTGGGCCGCGAGGCGGACACCCAGGCGGACGCGCGCCGGCAGAAGGAGGCGTTCTTCGCCGCGGAGGCGGGGCTGGCCGAGGGTCGCGAGGCCATCCGGCTTCGCACGGCGCTCGACGCCACCACCTACGAGAACACGCTGATGCCGATCATCAACTCGGGCGCCGAGGTGACGGAGCTGGGCCTCGCGGGCGCCAATCCCCCCTGGTACGAGCTGCTGCCCGCCGGCCCCGGCGACCCGTGGAACTACCTGCGGCTGACGCCGAATGACATGCCCGCCCATGAGAAGCAGGGGGCGGACAACGTCGCCTACGCGGACTACCCGGAGCAGAACAACGTCCGCTACCGCGTGTTCGTGCGAGACGACATCGACTTCACCCCTGCCGGCTCCAACCCCAACAGCGACTCCAACGGACTCATCTGGGTGGCCGCGGTGGGCGAGGTGCTGAGCCGCGACGGCCGCCCCACGCGCTCCGTCGTCCAGGCGCTCATCGCCAACCAGACCGGCGCGGTGGCCTACGGCCCCGGCTGCAACATGGCCGGCTGCGGCTCTGACAACAACTACAACAATTCGCGGGAGCAGAACGCGCCCGACACCACGCAGATCGAAACGCTCCCCAACAACACGCCTCCCTGACGAACTCCTCGCCGTCCCGCGAGTCATCCATGAAACGCCCTTTGCTCCTCGCGTTGTTGCTCCTGCCAGGATTCGCCGCGGCGACTCCCGAAGGAGAGCGCATCTTCCAAAAGGCCTGTGTCGGCTGCCACACCCTCACGCCACAGCCCTCGGCCGCGACCCTCAAGAAGGCGGGGGGAGCGCAGATGAAGCAGAAGTCACGTCCCGCGGGTGAGAAGCGGGTGGAGCTCACCAGCAAGGTGCGCCAGACGCCCAGCGCGGAGCTGCGCACCTGGATTGCCAACCCCCATCGCGTCAAGGACGACACCCGCTGCGACACGCGAGGGATGTCTCCGACGGAGATGGACGCGCTGCTGGCCTATCTCAAGACCAGCTCCCGCCCGCCTTCGCCGCCTCTGGACGAGCGGCTGCGCGAGCAGCTCCAGAAGGACCTCGAGACCCGCCGCGCGCAGCAGCGGACCGACGGCATCCAGACCTACAAGCCGGCCCAGGGGAAGTCCCGATGAAAGCCCTCCACCGAGCACTCTCGACGCTCCTCCTGCTGGCCACGCCCGCCGCGCTCGCCGATGACGGCCTGGCCCAGCTCTGCAAGGACAACCTGGCGCAGGACAAGCAGCCCGGCTTCGGCAACGCCGAGAACGACCTGGGCCAGATGACCTTCCCCAAGGAGCTGAAGCTCATCGGCTCCGGCCGCAGCGGCGACGCCGACATCCAGTTGCTGCCGCCCGAGAAGCTCAACCCCGAGAAGATCGTCTTCCCGTACGACCAGCGCGTCACCATCAGCTACGTGTTCGAGTCCGCAGGCGCCTCGCACGCGCTGGGCTACATGTACCTGGACCAGGCCGCGAAGTACCTGGGCCCGACCGGTGAGCTGGTCGACTCGAACAGCAATGGCGTCCTCGACCTGCACGAGGACCTCTTCAACATCGCGCCCCAGTCGGGCCCCAAGGCGCGGGAATTCATCGGAGACCCGGCCGACCGCCGCTGTGGCGACAAGACCTTCACCTCGGATGGAGAGGATTACACCGAGCCGGCCATCTCGATGAAGGCGACCTGCGCGAAGACCTATCGGCGCGTCACCGGAAACAACGGCCTCGCGGATGCCCGTCCGGGCTTGGGCTCCACGCACATCGACACGGACATCGTCGGCACGTCCCAGAGCGGCGGCAGCGCCGCCACCGATGACTATTCCGACAGAGGTCTCTTCCCGCGCATCCCCAACCTGCTGGAGCCCTCGGACGACAAGAACGGCCGCAAGGGCATCGGGCAGATGGTGTTCCTGCTCGCGGACGACGACGACGGCACGACCACCTTCCTCGGCATGACGCCGGTCAAGGACGCCTCCATCGATTACGACGCGGTCCCCGACTACAACGTCAGCACGTATGACAACCGCGGCGTGCCGCTGCCGGCGCCGGACCCCGCGGACAAGATCGACCTCGGCGACCGCACGGTGGACCTGGGCACCATCCAGGGCAACCGGGAGATCGTCTTCTTCCTCATCGTCTACTACAACTCCAACCACGGCCCGAACGAGGGCACCGTCTATCCGTGCTTGAAGCAGGACGCCGCGGGCAAGTGCCAGCTGCACCTGCAGACGCCCATCAACGTGTTCTTCTCCAAGTCCGCCTGGAACCTGGACCAGAACATGTCGGGCGACGCCGTCGTGGCCGAGCGCAACATCGGCTGCCCCTACCAGGACAGCTGCAGCGCCGACAACCCCCAGGGGACGGCCACCAACCAGTGCGTGGTGGCTGGCACCACCAACACGAGGCTGTGCGGCTGGCTCGACGACGACACGCTCTACCGGCTGAAGAACGAGGCGACGTACGGCAACCTGGTCATGCCCAAGGAGCGCGCGAAGATCGACCGGCCCGGCGGCACGCGCAACGCCCTGCCCCACGTCATCGTGGGCGCGCCGTCCACGGACCCCTTCCGCTGGATTCTCGGCTTCGAGGACATCCCGGGTGGCGGTGACCGCGACTTCAACGACGTGGTGTTCGTCATCAACAAGGTGAACGGCGGCACCTTCCGCTCCGCGAGCCTGTCGAACGACATCGACCTGAGCGACGCGGAGGACTTCGTCATCACCAAGGTGCGCTTCACGCGCTACGACGACGTCGCGCCCGCCCCCGCCCACATGTGCTCGACCCCGCCCTGCTGGACCGAGGAGACGCCGGGGGCCTGCTCGGTTCCGGGGCGCGCGCCGCCGAGCATCACCTACTCGGTGGCGGTGGACTGCCACACCTTCGAGTTCGTGGGCGGCGTGTACGTGAAGAAGCCCAACCCCAACCGCACCTGGATTCCGGTGCAGTTCGACACGGGCAACGCGAACGTGAAGGAGCTGGACCTGCTGGAGATGGGCTTCACCGGCTCGCAGCTGTGCTGGAAGGTGGACATCACCAGCCCGGACGACCGCTGCGTCCCCGTGGTCGACAACGTCAACGTGGGCTACCAGGCCGTGCGCTCGGGCAGCTACTCCCGCTCGTCGCCCTCCACGGTGGGCAACGCCATCCTCTGGGGTGTGAACGAGACCCCCGGCAGCGCCTGGGGCAAGAACTGGCCCGGCGTGGGCATGCCCGAGGCCTCCACCCGGCTGTACGACGGGCGCAAGGACTACTCGCTGCGAGGCCGGCTGTACTTCCGCTCGCTCTATGACCCCGAGAACACGAACCTGACCAATGTCGTCGAGCGCTGGGACGGTGGCCGGGTGATGGCCATGACCCTGCGCAACGAGGATCCGCTCAACCGCACCATCTACACGATGAAGCCGGACCAGAGCCGCACCACGCTCGCCGATGACATGACCGTCGCGAACAGCGTCGCGTTCCCCGACTCGCTCTGCAACCAGATCGATGCCGGCAAGCGCATCTTCGACATGAACAGCGACGGCAAGTGTGGCACGCCCACCATGGCCCCCGGCGCGCGAATCACCGACGGATTCAACGACCGGAACGTCTTCCGGGAGTGGCTCTACGGGTGGGAGGACCACCAGCTGCCCGGGGCGACGAACGTGAAGCGCCCGTGGGCCATGGGCGGCATCAACCTGTCCACCGTGGCCGTGGCCGTGCCCCCGTACCTCGACAACTGGGCGATGAACGCCATGCCGGCCGAGCGCGATGTCTACCGCCGCAACTTCATGTCCAAGTTGAACGAGCGTCCGACGGTCGCCTACGTGGGCACGATGACGGGCGTGCTGCACGCCTTCGACTCGGGCGCCTTCCGCCTCAACGGGAAGGATGAGTGCTCCGACGACATCATGCTGCGCGGCTACTTCATGCACTCGGGCGCCAACTGCGCCACGCCCATCGCGCCGCGGCAGTACGGCTCGGGCAAGGAGCTGTTCGCGTACATGCCCGGCGGGCTGCTGAAGGACTACGTCTACCACTACGTGAAGTACGCGGGCTCGGGGACCAAGCCCAAGCCGACGATGGATGCCTCGCCCACGCTGGCCAACGTGGACTTCGGTGGGCTCGGCGAAGCGTGGACGCCCGCCACGGCCACCACGGCCCTGCAGCGGCCCCTGAAGGGCGCCCGGACGACGCTCGTGTCGGCGACGGGCAAGAACAGCCCCATCATCTTCGCGCTGGACGTCACCCACCCCAGCACGGGCCCGGGCGCGCCGCGCGCCGACTACCCGATGCCGCTGTGGGAGTACAACCTCAAGAACGACGCCCTGCTGGACGCGTTCACGGACGAGGCCGACGACGATGATGACGTGCTGCTGCCGGACCAGACCGGCTCGCGTCACCCGGCGTCCGTCACGCGCATCCAGTGGGGCGCCAGCGACACGACCGGCACCTGGGCGGCCATCATCGGCACGGACTTCAAGCCCACGACCGGGCGCGCCGGCACGCTCTACCTGCTGGACATGAAGACGGGCAAGCCGCTGCAGCGGGGCACGGGCAAGGGCGCCCACGCGGGCGTCATCACGCTCGACGAGGGCTCCGGCATCGCGGGTGCGAGCGCCATGCTGGACCTCAACCGCGATGGTCACTACGACGTCATGTACGTGCCCACCACGGCCGGCAGCGTCTACCGCATCAACCTGGACTCGGTGGACTCGACCCGGACGTATGGCCGGCAGGTGCGGACCTGCCGCGTGGCGAGCGCGCCGGTGGCGGCCTCGACCCATGTGGACGCGGCCTCGAACCCGGCGGGGACCGCCCACCACCAGCAGATCCACTCCAACCTCGCGGTGAAGGTGCTGCGCGACACGGCCAAGCCCGTGGTGCGCATCTACTTCGGCACGGGTGACAACCCGGACGAGATTGGCGACGGCCCGCCGAACAAGGAGGCCTACCGCTATCACCTGATGGCCTTCGAGGACCCGAACCCGGACGGCACCAAGCCCTGCGTGCTTCTCGACCCCTTGTGGGTGCAGCCGCTCGACCCGGGCCAGGCGGTGTGGGGTGGCGTGTCGCTCAGCGGGGACAAGGTGTTCACGACCACCGCCGTGGGCGCGGCCGCGGACGTCTGCAACCTGAGCGAGACCACGAGCGGCCGGTTCTACACGGCGACCCAGTCGCCGGATGGGGGCGGCAAGACCACGATGACGAGCTCCGTCCTGGTGGGCCACGGCACCAGCGCGCCGGTGGTGCACGACGAGCACGTCTTCATCCTGCCCGCCACGGGACAGCCCCTGCTGGTGGGTGAGAAGAACAAGTGGAACAATGGGGCGGCGAACTCGGGAGAGACCCGCTCGCGAGTGCTCATCTACGACCCGATTCCGGACGGGAGACTGCCTCGATGAAGTCGTCGCGGTTGCAGGCCTCCAGGGGCGTCACGCTCCTGGAGGTGTTGGCCACCATGGCCGTGATGCTCGTGGGCATCGCGGCGGTGATGATGCTGGTGACGCAGATCAGCGCGTCCAACCGGCGCACCCTCACCGCCGCGCAGGCCCAGCTCATCGCCGAGCGCACGCTCGAGGGCATCATGTCCGAGGGCTGCACGGCCACCCCGCCCTGCGCCAACCTGTCGACGTGGGACAACCGGCGCACCACGGTGTGGCAGACGGCGGCTGGAGAGCTGCAGACCGTCGCGCCCGCCGCGGGCGTGGTCTCGCGTGAGTACGAGGTGGCGGTGGACATCGACAGTCCCAGTGCGGGCCTGCCGGGCTCCATCGAGAACGGCGCTGCCGGGCTGCCGGCCATCAACCGGCAGTTGGGTGGGGGACTTCCTGGGAACGTGGCCAACGTCCGCGTCTCGGTGAGCTGGCTGGAGCGGGGCCGGCAGGGCCGCCAGGTGGTGGTGATGCAGACCCGGATGGCGCCATGAGGAAGAGCCTTCGTCACATGGGCGGCTTCACGCTGCTGGAGGTGATGATCGCCAGCGCGCTGGGCGTCATCGTGCTCGGCATCGGGTTGGTCGCGGGCATGCAGGTGCAGCGGCGCGCCCTCACCGAGGAACAGACGATGGTGGCGCAGGTGACGGGGCGGGCGGTCAAGGACCTGCTCACCCTGGACGTGCAACGCGCGGGAATCGGCATGGGCAACTCCCCCATCCAATTCTCCGAAGGCGACCAGCGCTATGCCATCCAGAGCTGGACCGCGCTGGACATGACGACAGCCACCCCACCGTTCGCCGCGGACGCGACCTTCGCGCTGCCTCCGGCGGGCACGCCCTACTCCGGGATGACGTCCGATGTGTTGCAGCTCTACTGGGGTGACCCTCGGACGATGGTGACGATGGAGCGATGCAACGCATTCGCGGCCCCCGGCAGACCCACCACCACGACATCCGTCAAGTTGGGGAACATCCTGTGCACCGCCCCGGCCCCCCACACGCGCCTGCAGCCCACCTCGGGTCAGCCGACCCCCGCGCTCGTCGCGAACCCGACCGCTGGTGCGCTGGCCTGCCACTTCCGGGTGAACAACGTCCGCGCCGGTGATGCCGTCATCGAGGCCACTCCAGGACGTGGCACCGCCACGACCAACAGCGGGCCCTGCACGAGTGATGCGGGCATGTTCACCAATCCCGGGTGGAACATCATGCGCACCGTCAGCGCGGCGTATCGCGTGAACTGGCGGGGTGGACACCCGGCGCTGGAGTATCTGGCTCCGGGCGCGGCCAACTGGGCCGTGGTGAGCCGGGACGTGGAGCGGATGACGGTTCGATTCGCGGTCATCGACCTGACCCAGCCGGCCGTCGCCTACCGGTGGTTCCCGGATAACGCAGGTCGCCCCGCCATCGATGCATGTACGCGCACCAGGGCGGACTGCGCGGTGAACGTGGTGACGCCCATCGAGACGGCGCCCACCACCGACAACGAGCTTCGCGACCTGCTGCGCCGACGGATTCGTGAGGTGGAGATCGAGCTGGTCATCCGGACGCCGCGCTCGGACCGCACGGTGGTGGACCCGACGAAGATCAACGTCCCTGATGACGACGGCTTCCCCCAGGACGGCTTCAGGCGTCGGACCTATACCCTCCGGGTGTCTCCCCGGAACTTCGTGTCGGCGGGCCTGCAGCCCGCTCCGGGGCCTTGAGGATGATGCGCACGCGAGGAATGACGCTGTTGGAGTTGATGATCGCCATCGCCATCGTGGGGATGATGGTGTCGCTGGCGGTCGTGGGCATCAGCAAGCCGCTGGATGGACAACGCGAGGCGACCGCGACCCGCGAGCTGTGGTCGTCGGCGCTGCGCGCGCGTCAGCGGGCCATCGCCACCAACCAGCCGGTCCGCATCGTGGTGGAGGACAACGTGCTCCTGCCCGATGGGACACGCAAGCGGGTGGCGCGGTGGGAGCGGCTGACGTGTGACAACGACTTCGACAACAACACCTGCCCCAGGGATGCCTGCACTGGCACCACGTGCCGCGCCAGCCCGGAGTGCTGTTCCGAGACGGGCCCGGACATCGTCATCCCGGACTCCATGACCGCCACGCCCGTGCATGGGCTCTGCTTCCTGCCGGGCTCCGCGCGGGCGGTGAAGAGCCTGGACTGCATGCGCGGTCAGCTCGACAACGTCGCGGCGCTCACCGCGGCGGCGCCGGGCAACATCCAGCTCAACTTCTCCGTGAAGTCGGGCCGCCCGCGCAGCCTGCTAATGGTGGAGCCGCTCACGGGCCTCGCGTCCCTGCTGGACTGTGACTCGGTCCGGGCGACCCAGGCCCCCGTCGCCGAGTGCACGGCCGCGCCTCCGCCTCCGTAGGCGCTCGGCACACCGAAGCGAAACATCCGGGCCCGCGTCTCCTCACGGAACGCGGGCCCGTTTCATTTCACGACACGGCGTCTACGCCGCCAGCGCCTCGCGGCACTTGAGGCACACGTCGCCGCCCTGCCCCACCGCCTCCGAGTACGTCCAGCAGCGCGGGCACTTGTGGCCCACGGCGGGCTTCACCTCGGCCAGGAGCTTCGCGCCGTCGCCGAACACCCGCGTCACGTCCAGCACCGCCGCGTCGATGCCCTCCGCGTCCACCACCTCCACCTGGCTGGTGATGAAGAGCCCGGGCAGCTCGTCCAGGTGCTGCTTCAGGAAGTCGCGCACGGGCGCGGACGCCATCAGCAACACGCGCGCCTCCAGCGACGCGCCGATGCGCTTCTCGCGCCGCGCCGCCTCCAGCACGCCCTGCACCGCCTCGCGCACCGCGAACAGCTTCGCGTACCGCTCCGCCAGTTCCGGCGAGAGCTTCGTCCCCGACTCCGGGAAGCCCGCCAGGAACACGCTCTCCGTCGACTTGCCCGGCAGGAAGCCCCAGGCCTCCTCGGCCGTGAAGCTCATCACCGGCGCGAGCAGCCGCAGCAGCACGGACGCCACCTCATGCAACACCGTCTGCGCGCCCCGCCGAGGCGCCCCATCCTTGCGCCACGTGTAGAGCCGGTCCTTCAGGATGTCGAAGTACACCGCCGACAAGTCACCGGCGCAGAAGTCCACCACCGTCGCGTAGACGAGGTGGAACTCGTAGTCCTCGTACGCCTGCTTCACCCGGGCCACGACCTCGGCCAGCCGCCCCAGCGCCCACTGGTCCAGGGACGACAGCTGCTCGTACGGCACCGCGTCCTTCGCCGGGTCGAAGTCGTACAGGTTGCTCAGCGCGTAGCGGACCGTGTTGCGAATCTTCCGGTAGCCCTCCGACAGGCCCTTGAGAATCTGGTCCGACAGGCGCACGTCGTTGCGGTAGTCGCTCGCCGCCACCCACAGGCGCAGTACCTCCGCGCCGTACTGGTTGATGATCTTCTCCGGGGCCACCACGTTGCCCAGGCTCTTCGACATCTTCTCGCCCTTGCCGTCCACCACGAAGCCGTGCGTGAGGCAGGCCTTGTACGGCGAGCGGTCGCGCGTCCCCACCGACACCAGCATGGACGAGTGGAACCAGCCGCGGTGCTGGTCGCTCCCCTCCAGGAACAGGTCCGCCGGCAGCCGCTGCCTCGTCTCCAGCACCGCGGAGAACATGCACGCCGAGTCGAACCACACGTCGAGGATGTCCGTCTCGCGGCGGAACTCGCCCTTGCCACAGCGCGGGCACCCGAAGCCCTCCGGCAGGAAGTCCTTCACCGGCGTGCGGTACCACACGCCCGCGCCCTCCTTCTCCACCGCCTGGGCCACCTTCTCCATCAGCTCCGGTGACACCAGCGCCTCGTCACAGCCCTCGCAGTACGCGATGCAGATGGGCACGCCCCACGTGCGCTGACGGCTGATGGTCCAGTCCGGCCGCGTCTCCAGCATGCCCCGGATGCGGCTGTGCCCCCACGAGGGCACCCACTGCACCTTGTCCACCTCCGCCAGCACCTCCTGACGGAACGTCTTCTCCCCATGGAAGGGCACGTCCATCGGGATGAACCACTGGTACGTCGCGCTCAGGATGATGGGGTTGTGGCAGCGCCAGCAGTGCGGATAGCTGTGCGCCACCGTGTCCTTCGCGTCGTTGAGCAGCGCGCCCTTCTCCACGAGCACCGCGATGACCAGCGGGTTCGCCTCGAACACGCGCTTGCCCGCGAGCGCCGGGCCCACCGTGTCGTCGTAGCGGCCGTCCGGACGCACCGGGTTGTAGATGTCCAGGCCGTAGCGCAGGCCGACCTCGTAGTCCTCCTGGCCATGCCCCGGCGCCGTGTGCACCAGGCCCGTGCCCGCATCCAGCGTGACGTGCTCGCCCAGCAGGATGCGCCCGCGCCGCTCGTAGAACGGGTGCTGGTACGTCAGGTGCTCCAGCTCCTCGCCGCGCGCGTACGCGAGGATGCGCGCGGGGTCCACCAGCGCCGCCGCGGAGACCTCACCGCCCGGCAGCTCCACGTGCTTCACCGCCAGCTCGTCCGACTTCACCTCCGCCAGCACCTTGGGCAGCAGGTCCTTGGCCACGCAGATGACGCGCGCGCCCAGCTGGTAGAACACGTACTCCAGCTCCGGGTTGACGGCGATGGCCAGGTTGGCCGGCAGCGTCCACGGCGTCGTCGTCCAGATGGCGAAGTCGACGGCCTTGCCCTTCAACGACGGTACCCGCTCCGCCAGCTCGGGGCCGGCGGGGAAGGCCACGTACACGGACGGGGACTCGTGCTCCTCGTACTCCACCTCCGCCTCGGCCAGCGCCGTCTGGTCCTGGAGGCACCAGTACACCGGCTTCTTGCGGCGGTAGAGCATGCCCCGGCGCGCGAAGCCGGCCAGCTCCCTGATTTCCTGCGCCTCGTAGGAGAAGTCGAGCGTCTTGTACGGCGCCTCCCACGAGCCGAACACCCCCAGCCGCTGGAACTCCGTCTTCTGGATGTCGATGAACTCCAGCGCGTACGCGCGGCACAGCTCCAGGAAGGCGTCGCGCGACAGGGTGCGCTTGTCCACCTTCTTGTCCTTCAGCCGCTTCTCCACCGCCTGCTCAATCGGCAGGCCGTGCGTGTCCCAACCCGGGATGAAGTCGCAGTGGCGACCCACCAGGTTGCGGTACTTCACGATGATGTCCTTGAGGACCTTGTTGAGCGCGTGGCCCGCGTGCAGGTGGCCGTTGGCGTACGGCGGACCGTCCGGGAGCACGAAGGGCTCACCGGCCGCGTTCTTCTCCAGAATCTTCCCCCAGATGCCCCGCTCCGCCCACCAGCCGAGCATCCTCGGCTCGAGCTGCGCCAGGTTCCCCTTCATCGGGAAGTCCGTGCGCGGCAGGTTGACGGTGTCCTTGAAGTCCTTGTCCTGGGAGGGCGCGTCGCTCATGTCGACAGCGCCCGTAACACGCTCGGTGCGGAGCTTCAATCACCGGCCGGCTTCGGCGCCTCCTCGGGCGCGACGCCCCGTCGCACGACGACGACGGACACCTTGCCCTCCTTGGCGGGAGTGACTCGGACGTGGAGCTCGTCCTGCGTGGAGCGGAAGAGCATCGGCTCCACCTCCTCGAAGCCCGCCTGCGAAAGCTCGTTGCGGTAGTAGACCTCCACGTCCAACGCCCTGGCGCTCGCCGAGTACACGAGCGTGCGCGCCCCCTCCATCTCGGACTGCAACAGCCCCGAGCCGCCCGGATACACCGGAGCCACGCTGGACTGGACGCGCGGCGCCTTGGACAGGTCCGCCTGTCCCAGGAACACCGTCGTCGTGCCGTCCGGGTTGGGCTGGACGATGGCCGTGTATGAGATGAACTCGCGCGTATCGAGCGCGGTGATCATCGGCTCGCGCAGGAGTTGCGGCTGAAGCGAGGCCGCGGGTACGTGCAGCCCCCAGACGAGGAAGCGGTCCACGAGCGAGCGCAGGATGACCTCCGGCCGCTCCTTGCTGCGCACCGCCGTCATCTTCACGGGGATTCCACTGGCGATGACCGGCGCGGAGACGTCCACCACGCCCACCACGCCCGGCACCTCCCACTTGAAGGGCGCGCGCTGCGCGGCCGCGACACCGGACGCCAGCACCACTCCCAATACCGCGCATCGAAGCCAGCTCTTCGCGTGGGTCATCACTCGCTCCGCTAGCGCACGCGCCCGCTCTTGCCCTTGCGCGGTGTCTCGATTCCCTCCGGGTCCACGCAGCGCTCCGAGCACTCCGCGAACTTCTTCTCCTGCTTCTCCTGACAGCGCGCCATGCAGGACTGGAAGGGCCCGGGCCGGGTCGGGTCGTCCGAGGGCGCGGGACACTTGTCGATGCACGAGCGCATCATCGCGTCCGACTTGGTGATGCAATCGGCGCTGCACTGGTTGCCATCCGCCCGCGCCGCGCCGGCCGTCAGCACGGCGACGAGGAGGAAGGCGCCCCGGGTCCAGCAGAGGAGTCCTCGCGTCATCTCAATCACAATCCCTTCCGAGGAAGCAGGCGCCGTTGCCGAAGCGCTGCGCGTGCGCCAGGCTGTACGGGAACGTGGTGAGTCCGATGTAGGAGCCGGGCGTGGTGGGGTAGAAGCGGGAGATGGGGTCCATGAGCGGGGGCGTCTGGACGAAGTTGACGACGTCTTCACCCGCGGCGCTCATCCAGAAGGTGTGCTCCTTCATGCCCAGGCCCACCATCGCGAGCGCCGTCGGCGGCAGCGGGTTCCAGAACAGCGTGGCCTCCGCCAGGTTGCTCGCCGACGCCTGGATGGGCAGCGTCGTGGGCGCGTAGGTGGACCACGCCGCCGCGTGGAAGGGCACGTTGGTGCAGGGCAGGAGCTGGTCCTGCATGAGGATGTTGCACGTGGCGGACTCCAGCGCGCCCGCGAGCCCCCAGTCGTCCACGAGCATGGAGAAGCGGCCCTGGCACGCGCCGCCCACCGCGCGGCCCACCGCGCAGACCTGCAGGTTGGCGAGCGAGTCGTCCAGGTTCTGCTTCTGGTAGAGCGCGCCGTCGTCGGGCCCGTCCAGGAACGAGCGGGGGAAGCGCCACGCGCTCAACGTGGCGGAAGCACCACACGCGGTGCCGCCGTTGTCCCGGTAGACCAGGCGCGTGGCGATGGCGCCCGCCCAGCCCACGCCCACGTCCATGCCGCAGCTCACCTGCATGCCGGTGCCCCGGGTGAAGGCCATGGTGACGCGGCCTCCGCCGGGCGTGGAGGACAGGCCCTTGAAGTCCGCGTAGCGCTCCTGCGCGCTCGCGGCGGCGTCCCGCATGGAGCTGCCCGCCTGCGTGTACGTGGCGGGGATGTTGTGCATCTGCCCGTGCGTGCCGTCCCACAGCGCGGAGACCGCGGCCTCCTGCACCTTCAGCGACAGGAAGCCCACCTCCGCGAAGTGGATGCCGAAGGCGACGATGGTGACGAAGAGCGTGACGCCGATGGCGGCCTCCAGCAGGGCCTGCCCCCGGGCCGCGCGACCGCGGAAGCGACGTGCGTGACGAGCGTTCATCTCTGGAGCCCCTTGAAGCCCGCGTTGCGCAGCTCGCGGAAGGTCTGTGCCGCGACGGGCGCGCTCAGCCCCAGCGTGTCGATGGCGTCCCCCACCCCGTCCTCATCCACGTCCGCGCCCACGAGCGTGGCGCGCCAGTAGGGGTTGAGCAGGTTGGGCGGCTCGCTCCAGTGGTGAAAGCCCAGGCTCTGCCCGCGGTGGTAGTAGGCGATGCCCGTGGACAGCGCCGTCTGCGTGCTGTTGGGCGTGCCGTCCGCCAGGTTGAAGCTGCGGGCGTCGTACACGTTGCCCCCACCGCCGGACTCGAAGCGGTAGCGGAAGGACAAGTCCCACGGGTCCAGCTTGCGCGCCATCAGGTCGCGCTGCACGACGGCGAAGTTCTTCGGCTGCCCGTAGTTGTTGTCGTCGTTGTTGATGCGCACGACGTTGTAGTCGAGGAACGGCGGCCAGATGCCCGGGCACGACGAGGGCCCGCCCAGACACGGCACCAGCATGTGGTTGAACGGACCGCCGGGGTCCCGCCCTCCCGTCCAGGTGTGCTCGGGGCGGGGCATGATGCCGCCGGACGTCACCAGCGAGGCCTTGGTGGACTGAACCCCCGCGACGCTCGCGGGACAGGCCACCGGGTTGCCGCCGTGCAGCAGGTGGTCGTACATCCAGCCGATGCGGCCCGTGTCGTCGCCCGTGAGCGCCGGCGCGTACGGAGGGAGCATCGGCATCTTCCGGCCCGGCTTGCCGAAGTAGGTGGTGCCGTTGGTGTCCGGCAGCACCACCACCTCGTCGGGGAACCAGATGACGAAGTCCAGGTTGGCCTGGTGCGCGGTGTAGTCGCCCAGCCGCCACTGCCGGTGGGTGACGAAGTGGAAGCCGCGGCTGCCCATGGCCGCGTTGACGGCGTGCGCGACGGTGAGCGGCAAATCACAGACGGCGCCATCGCCCGCGCAGGCGATGCCGCCGCTGAGCTCGTCCTCGTTGACGTTGCCCACGTCCGGCACGCGCCAGGCGGCGTCCTGGGGATTTCTTCCGCGCCCCACCACGTTGCCGAGGATGCGGTTGGCGAAGGCCTGGTCGTCCACCGCGTCGCGCAGCTCCTGGTAGTTCTGCTGCTGGGCCGCGTAGAAGACGCCCTGGGCAATCTGGTGCGACAGCATCTGCAGATTCACCATGGGCTCCATGGACTGGAACACGGCCTCCACGCGGGCCTGCTCGATGCGCAGCTGCATCTGGAGCATGCTCAGGTCCGACACACCCTTCCTGCCGCAGCGGCACTTCTGCCGACACCAGGAGCTCTTGGCCGCGCAGGGGCAGCCGGTGGCCTGGGCCAGCTGGTAGGGCTTCTTGCCGATGCCGAAGCCCGTGTTCGCGGCGTTGAGCTGCGCGCGGTAGAGGCTGGCCCAGCTCACCAGGCTGGTGGCGCCCGCCTGCGCCACCGCGTGGCCGATCTGCGCGCGGTTGATGACCGCGATGTTGTTGAAGGTGCGCGCGGTGGCCACGGCGTTGGAGTACGCGGCCGCGTCCGTCACCGTCTGCAATTCGATGCGCTCGCGCACCTTCATGGAGAAGGAGAGCGTCAGGCTCACCATCAGCACCATCAGCAGCGTGCCCAGCACGAACAGCACCATCGTCTGACCACGGAAATGGGCGCGTGTCATCGGGGGCAATCCATGGTGGCGAAGTGGCGCCGCTTGGCGGGCGTCAGCATCCGCATGGTGAAGCTGGTCTCGATGGGGAAGACGTACTGCTGGCGGGCCACGCGCGCGGCCAGCTCCGCGCGCACGTCCGAGGCCAGCTGGATGGGCGAGGTGAACTCCCCCTGGTTCCAGTTCGCGTTCGCCTCCGCGGGCATCAGCGGGTTGGCCGCCGTGTAGTCCTCGATGCCCGCCTGCGCCATGAACATGCGCGACATCACCCAGTTCGCGAACGGGATGCGCATCGGGTACCAGTAGACCATCTGGACCTCCAGGCGCCGCAGGTGGCCGGGGTCATCGAACGCGCGGTCCTGCGGCCCGTCGATGCCGCCGCCCACCAGCGCGCGGTTGATCCACACGATGCTGCCCGTGTGCACGCCGTCCAGGCCGCCGCGGTAGCGGTTGTCCCGCCGCGCCGCGAACGCCGCCGCCAGCCGCGCCGGCGCGCCCCCACCTCCGCCATGCCGCACCTCGTCCGTCGCGCTCGACAGACCCAGGAACGAGTGGAACGAAGGTATCAACGCGAGGATGGCCGCATGCGTCATCCGCTCGCATTCGCCATGCGCGATGCTGCCCGCACGGGTGGCCTGGAACGCCGCGTAGTGCGCCAACACGCGCGCCTGCAGCATCAGGAACAACTGCAGCGTGCCCAGCAACAAGAACACGACCAATGGAAGCGTGAGGGCCGCCTCCACCATCGCTTGTCCTGACTGGCCACCATTCCCTCGGGGGTAGGAATTCATGGCAGCACGCAGTTTCCCGGGAGTTCTCCCCGGGAGGACATACGTCAACTTGCCCGTGGGGGCCGGATGTCTGTCAGTGGGCGCTACAGACCGAGCACGTCATGTCTCATGTCTGTCACATGAGGCGGGGGCGGGTGGAAACACCCCCAGGGTCAGCGCGGCTTCATGCCCTTGGTATCGAGCTGATATTTCTTCACCAGCCGCTCGATGGACTTCCGGTGCAGGCCGCTCTCGCGCGCGGCCCGGGAGAGGTTCCCCTCGCAGCGGGTGAGCACGCTGGTGACGTACTCGCGCTCGAAGTTCTCCAGCAGCTGCTCCTTGGCGTCCTTGAAGGAGAGGTGCTCGTTGAACGGCAGCGGGCCCTCCCGCGCCTGACCCCGCACGCGCGGAGGAAGGCTCGACGGCTGTATTTCTTCACCCTCGCTGAACGTCAACACATGCGACAGGACGTTCATGAGCTCGCGGACGTTGCCGGGCCAGGGGTAGGCCATGAGCAGGCCCATGGCCTCGGCGGAGAAGCGCTTCTTGCCGTGCTTCTGGACGACGTCGGGCGCGGCGAGGGCTTCCTTGAGGATGAGGGGGATGTCGTCGCGGCGCTGGCGCAGCGGGGGCAGCTGGATGGTGATGACGGAGAGGCGGAAGTACAGGTCCTCGCGGAAGTTGCCGGCCTGTATCTCCTTCATGAGGTCGCGGTTGGTGGCGGCGATGACGCGGCAGCTGACCTCGATGACGTCGTTGCCGCCCACGCGGCGCACCTCGTGGTTCTCCAGCACGCGCAAGAGCTTGGGCTGCAGGTCCAGGCGCAGCTCACCCAGCTCGTCCAGGAAGATGGTGCCGCCGTGCGCGCGCTCGAAGGCGCCGGGCCGTCCGCTCACCGCGCCGGTGAAGGCGCCCTTCTCGTGGCCGAACAGCTCGCTCTCGATGAGGTTGGGCGGAATGGCGCCGCAGTCGAGCACCTCCATGGGGGACTTGTTGCGGCCCGACAGCTCATGGATGGCGCGGGCGACGAGCTCCTTGCCGGTGCCCGTCTCACCCTGGATGATGACGGACACGTCGAGCGGGGCGATCTTCTTGATGAGCCCGAATATCTGGCGCATCTTCATGCTCTGGCCGACCATGCCGCACAGCTCGCCGTCGCGGTCCGGCTCGACGGTGACCTCCTCGTCGAGCGGCGCGAAGGTGAGCACCGACGAGCCCGCGCGAATCTGCGAGCCCGGTGACAGGTAGGCGCGCTCGATTCTGCGCCCGTCCAGGAACGTGCCGTTGGTGGAGCCCAGGTCCACGAGCAGGTAGCCGCGCTCGGTGAACTGGATTTCGAAGTGGTGACGGCTGGCGGTGCGGTCCTCCACCAGAATCAGGTCATTGCCCGGGTGCGCGCCGCAGCGCAGGCGCTCCTTGTCGCTCACCACGGAGCGGCCCGTGTCCGGCCCGGACGTCACGGCCAGCCGGCACTTGTGGAGCTTCACCGTGGTGCGCGGGTCCACCACGAGCGTCTCTCCCAACAACGGGGAGTGGGCGAGGTCTAACCCGGCGGCATCTCCGGGGCTGGTGTGGATGTCGTCGGGATGCGGATCTGTCGCGCTCATCTGTCACGGGAGGATATCAAACGCGCCCCCCGCCACCGCCTGTGTCCGCGGGTACGTGCTACGCTCGATTGCTCCGCCCATGTCCCCCCGAAAAATCCAGCAGAAGAAGGCCCCGGCCATGCCTGGGTCCAAGGCACCCGAGCATCCCGCGCCGCGTCGTGGCCGCGTGAAGAAGACGGTGGCCATCCTGTCCCGGAAGCGCTCGCTGTACTCCACCCGACGTCTGGTGGCGGCCATCCGGGAGCGGGGACACCGCCCGCTGGTGCTGGACACGCTGCGTTGCTGCCTGCTGCTCGCGCAGGGAACGCCGCGCATGACGTACCGCGGTGTGGAGATGCGCGGCGTGGACGTGGTGGTGCCGCGCATCGGCGCGTCCATCACCGCGTACGGGCTGGCGGTGGTGAACCACTTCGAGATGATGGGGGTGCCGGTGCTCAACCCGCAAATCTCCATCGCGCGCAGCCGGGACAAGCTGCGCGCGCTGCAGTTCCTGTCGCGTTCCGGACTGGACATCCCTCGCACGGTGATGGCGCACGACCGCAGCAACGTGAAGAAGCTGGTGGAGGAGGTGGGCGGGCTGCCCGTCATCATCAAGCTCATCAAGGGCACCCAGGGCGTGGGCGTGATGATTGCGCACACGCTGCCGGAGGTGCAGACCATCCTGGATACGTTCTGGGACCTGGGTCAGGAAATCGTGCTCCAGGAGTTCGTCGCGGAGAGCGAGGGCCGGGACGTGCGGGCGCTGGTGGTGGGCCAGCGCGTGGTGGGGGCGATGCGGCGGCGCGCGAAGAAGGGCGAGTTCCGCTCCAACATCCACCGCGGCGGAGAGGGGCAGGCAATCGAGCTTCCGGCGGCATACACGGAGGCGGCCGTGCGGGCCGCGGGCATCATCGGCCTGGAGGTGGCGGGCGTGGACATGCTGGAAGGCCACGCCGGGCCGCGGTTGATGGAGATCAACTCCAGCCCCGGTTTCGAGGGGCTTGAGAAGGCGACGGGGCGCGACATCGCGGGAGAAATCGTCGAGCACGCGCTGGCTTACGCGGTGGCGAAGTCCGGTGGCACGCGGGTCTCCGGCGAGTAGTGCTGGCAGGTGTTCGAGACTGCTCGCATGCCCGTAAGCAAGCGAGCAGCCTGGGCCGCAGGCACCTTGCATGCTCCACAGGAACACAGGAATGCCTTCTCGGGCCGGTTGTCATGGGGAGTTGGCAGCGGCGCGGCGTGGCCTCTAATCTGGCGGCCCCCCATGAAAACGCTGCACAAGCCGCTGCAGGTTACCGTCTACCAGGACGTGCTCTGTGCCTGGTGCTATCTCGCCGACCTGCGCCTGGACGTACTGCGCCAGGAGTTTGGCGACGCCGTCCGCTGGAGCGTGAGGCCCTACCCTCTGCGCGTTCACGACGTGCTTCCCACGGAGCGCGAGAAGCGCGGGCTCGTGGAAGAAGTGCAGCGTGCGCAGCGCGAGTCGGACCTCACCGCGCCACTGCTCTCCACGGACCTGTGGCTGGGCGGAGACCCGCCGCGCAGCAGCGTGCCGGCGCTGGCGGCGCTGGAGGCCGCGCGACTGCAGGGTCCGAACGCGCGGATGTTCCTCGCGCGGGCGATGCAGCGCGCGGCGCTGGAGCAGGGCGTCAACGTGTCGCGGCCCGACGTGGTGTTCGAGCTGGCGTCGCGCGTGGGCCTGGCGATGAACGAGTTCTCCGCCGCCTTCCGCTCCGAGGAGACGCGCCGGCTCATCCTGGATGAGCACCGCGACGCGGCCGGGCGCGGCGTGCGCGGCGTGCCCACGCTGGTCATCGGTGGGCGCTGGATGTTGTGCGGCCTGCGCGAGCTGTCCGAGTACCGCGAGCACATCCTGGCCTGCATGGGCCGGGTGGCCGTGCCGCGCTCGGGTTCCTCCGAGCGGCTGGTGCACTGAAGCCGTCATCGGGGCCCGCCGTGCTTCGCGGGCCCCGTGGGTTTCAAGTCCTCCGACTCAGCCGAAGCGCTCCTGGCGACCGCCGCGGCTGATGGCCAGGTAGAGGCCCGCGAGCAGCAGCTGGAAGAAGCCCATGGCGGGCAGCGCGGGCAGGCAGCACAGGATGACGCCCAGAATCAGGATGAAGCCGCCCAGCGCCAGCACGCCGAAGATGGAGAGGCGGAAGCCCTTCGCGTGGGCGTAGGCCAGGCGCATGGTCTCCAGCGCGGTGGGGTTCTCCTGGTCCGCCAGCGCGGGCTGGACGAGGACCAGCGGGAGCATCAGCCACATGCCCGGGCCCAGGTAGAGCACCGCGGACACGAGCACCATCAAGCCGATGAGCCCGGGCGACACGCCCCGCATCGCGCCGTCGAACTCGGAGAGGGAGTTCAGCTCGGCCAGGGAGATTCCCGCGCCGGCGACGAAGATGGCCACCATGATGCCCAGGCCGACGAGCACCAGCGGCAGCACCAGCGCGAACGTCAGCAGCATCGTGAGCAGGTAGGTGCCCAGCTTGGAGAACTGGGAGAACACGCGCGCCAGGTCCGCGCGCTGGCCCTGGAGCACGTCCATGGCCATGCGTAGGAAGCCCAGCGTCACCGCGCCCTGAATCACCCACGTGAGCGCGATGCCCACCAGCGTGGTCATGACCATGGCGACCACGCTGTCGGTGGCGGCGCCGATGAACGAGAACATCTGGGACAGCAGATTTCCGCCCATGGACGCGGCGAAGACGAGCAGCGCGCCGACGCTGAGCATCACCCACTCGCGCTTGAACGCGTCCAGGCACACGTCGAACAGGCGGCTGAAGGACCAGTTGTCCCGGTCCAGCGGGAAGTCCCGGCCCAGGCCCTCGCGGGCGCGACAGGGGGGACAGTGCGACTGCGTGCCGCGCTCGCTGCACGTGTCGCACATGAAGTTGCCGCAGCGCGTACAGGTGCGCTGCGCGAGGTCATCCGGGTGCAGCGGGCACGTCGCGCCCCTCGCCCTTCCGTAATCCGAATCCGACATGAGTGCCCTGCTCCTCGCGCGACGGGTCCGGATCACCCCGGCTCCCTCGGCTCGCGCCGTCCTTCCGTGAAGGACCTACACCAGCCAGCCCTGTGTTCACCAGGGCACAGGGGCGCTTAAGCAGGAGGCGGGCGGGCGGGAAGCGCGGGGGCGTGAATTTTCCCGGGGCCTGCCCGTCTGGAATTCCGTGGTCGCGAAGGGGGACTGGCTGCAGAGGCCCTTCGCGCGGGAGACTCGTCACATGCGCCGATTGCTCGCACTCGCCATCCCCCTGGCCCTGATGATGGGAACGGGTTGCTACGCCCACTATCACGGCCCCGCCGCTCGCCGCGCCGTGGTGGTGGAGTACAGCTACTCGGGCTACCACCCCATTCCGGATGACGACGGTGGCGGCTGGTGCCCGTACGACCACGTGCACTCGCACGGATACCAGCCGTCGACGACGTACTACACGTACACCGACGACGTGTATTACTACCGAGGCCCTTCGGTGGTCTGGTACTGGGACTTCCACCTGGATCCGCTGGGCGCCGCGTGCCACCACCACGGGCGGCACTCGCACGACTACTACCCCTCGTCGGGTCGGGCGTACCGCTGGGAGCGCAACCGCGGCTACGTGTACGACCGGACCCACGCGGCCTCCGCGGTCTACAGCTACACGCGGTCCGGCTCGCGGCCGACGACGACGCGCAACTACACGCCTCGCGACAATGACCGTCCGCCTCCGGGTGGCACGGGCTGGGGCACGCAGCCTCCTCGCGGCGGCTCCCGCTACAACGACAACAACAACGGCGGTGGTTGGGGCAACAGCGGGGGCGGCAACAACGACGGTGGCTACGGGCGGGGCAACAACGGTGGCTCGCGTCCGGGTCGCGGCCAGGGCCGGGACCGCGACGATGACGACCGCGGCAACAACGGCGGCGGCTGGGGCAACAGCGGGGGCGGCTACGGCAACAACGGCGGCGGCACGCCTCCGGGTGGCAGCGGCTCCGGCGGTGGTAACTCCGGCGGTGGCTACGGGAACAACGGCGGTGGCACGCCTCCGAGCGGTGGTGGCAACTCCGGCGGTGGGTACGGCAACAGCGGCGGCGGCACGCCTCCGAGCGGTGGCAACTCGGGCGGTGGTTATGGCCGTGGCAACCGCGACAACGACCGGGACGATGACCGCGACAACGACCGTGGGAACAGCAGCGGGCGTGGGAACAGCGGCGGCGGTTGGAACACCGGTGGCGGACGCGGCAGCAGCGGCTCGTCGAGCAGCGGCAGCAGCAACAGCGGCGGGAGCAGCAGCGGTGGCGGTTGGAGCACCGGTGGTGGGCGCGGCAGCAGCGGCTCGAGCAGCGGCAGCAGCAGCGGTGGGAGCAGTGGCGGCGGCTGGAACACCGGTGGCGGGCGCGGCAGCAGCGGCTCGAGCAGCGGTGGCGGTCGGAGCTCTGGTGGTGGTTCCTCCGCGCCGAGCGGTCGCTCCGGTTCCTCCGGCTCCAAGAGCAGCGGTGGCGGCTGGCGCTGATTCATCAGGCGAGAGCGCCTCGGAGTCGATGGACCTGGCGGCCGGACATGCCGGCCGCAAGCGCCTCGAAGCTGATGAACCTGGCGGCGGGCGCTGACTCACCAACCGCGAGCGCCTCGGAGTCGATGGACCTGGCGGCAGGCGCTGACTCACCCAGCGAACCTCGGAGGTTGTTGGATTCACTTCCGAGGCTCGGAGTTGATGGATTCAAGACACCGGGCCACGTCCCTCGTCCCTCTCGGACGGGTGGGCGGCCCGGTGTCTGCTTTCCGGGGTGGGGGCGAGTCGTCGAACAGGGGACGGAGAGCCCGGCGGTGGATTGCCGTGCGAAGAGGGCATGGAAATGTTGGCGAGCGATGAAGCGCCCTTTTCTTCTGACCTCTTGTGTACTGCTCGGGCTCGCGTCGTCCGCTTGTGGCTCCGGGGGCCCCGCCCCCGACCCTGGCTTCCAGACCGAGGACGCCGAGTCGGTGGACCTGGACAACCTCCGCATCCGCGTCAGCGGACGCGCGCGGGTACTCCCGGAGGCAGAGCGATGGCTCGCCGCCCAGGGACAACCCACGCCCACGTTGGGCGGAGTCCCCATCGCCATCCAGGAGCCGCTCCGGGTGGCGGTGAATGACGACAACCCCACGTTCGGCACCGGCACCGTGGAAGGCGATGGTGCCTTCGCCGTGGAGGACGTCCCCGTCCGCGAGGTCCACCAGGGCCTGGCGACGAGCCTGGAAGGCGCGGGCCTGGTGCGCACCCTCACGCCCGTCTACGACAGCGTCTTCACCGGAGCTCG
The DNA here is from genome assembly GCF_900111765.1 of Myxococcus fulvus. The sequence goes on along the minus strand of NZ_FOIB01000001.1, from coordinate 269,976 downwards.
ACCCCGCACGGACGTCATCGAGGCGAGCGTGTGGGCCCTGCCCGAGCAGTTCCACGACGCGCTGGGCACGGCCTTCGGTGAGCCCCTCCTCCGCGGGCTGACGAGTGACCGCGCCCGCACGTTGCGCGACGCGGGCTTCGTGCTGGGACGCGTCGTCGACGCGAGCGGACAGCCTCGCGCGGGCGTGCGCGTGGTGCCGGACCGGAGCGAGCTGGCCGAGCGCATCTTCTACCCGTCCGCGGACTTCAACGGCGTCGACCAGGTGGGCACGTCCTCGGATGGACTGTTCATCTACGTCCACACCAGCCTGGGCGCGGAGACGTTCCGACTCGGCGTGGAGGGTGACGACACGTACGTGGCTCGCAACGCGTCCGTCGCGCCCGGCTGGGGCTTCGTGCTCACCGTCTACCCTGGCGTCTACGCACCCGCCGTGCCCTGACCGGGAGCACGTGCCTCGTGCACGTCAGGCGCTCCGCGCATCGGCGCGGGCAGCCGAGCGCCCACCCTGCCCCGCCGTGCGACGCGGGGCTCGGACGCGATGAGCATCCATCTCCCGGACAGGTGCGTGGGGAACGAGTCGGCGGACCGACGCGTGTGACGCCATCGTCCGCGCACGACCGCCACCTCCGCGCGGGCCCGGGGGGCGCCGATGCATCCGAATGGCGGGGGCCAGACCCGCAACCAGGGCATGGCCCGCGCACTCGCCTGGGGCGCCGCGATGGTCGTGCTCCTGCTGGGACTCGCCACCCTCACCGGCTGGCTGCTCTCGGCGCGCCCCCTGTTTCCCGAGGGCGACAGCAGACCGGCCACCGCGCCTCGCACCAGCCTCGCCCTCGTGCTCGGCGGCCTGGCCCTGGCCCTGAGGTCGTCTCCCCGCCCCTCCCTCTCGCGCCGGAGACTGTCCGCTCTCTGCGCCGCCGGCATGTGGCTCATCGGCTGCGTCAGCGCCGCACAGGACGTCATGCCTCCGCTGGGGCCCCTGGACGCGCTCATCTCCCAAGCGTCCGGCGTGCTCGACCTGAGCATCCGTCCCTCGCCGCTCACCGCCCTGTGCCTGCTCCTGCTCGGCACCGCGATGCTCCTCCCCGAGCGCAAGGGCCCCCGACTGTCGTGGAGCGACGCGCTCGTGATGGCGGCCGTGCTGGTGGCGCTCCTGGGCTTCAATGGCCTGCTGCTCGGTCCGCTCGTCGGCGCGGCGGGCGAGACCTTCCCGGCCCAGCGCAGCATGGGGCTCTACACCTCCATCGCCGTGCTGCTGCTGGGCGTGGGCGTGCCCTGCTCGCGGCCCGAGCGAGGGCTGGCGGAGCGGCTCACCCGGGACACGCTGGGCGGCTTCCTCGCGCGGAGGATGGTGCCCCTCGCCCTGTTGGGTCCCACCCTCCTGGGCGCGTGCCTGGCCCTGCTCCATCTGGCGGGACTGCTCGGACACGAGGCGAAGCTGCCCCTCTTCGCCACGCTCCTCAGCGCGGGCGGCGCGGTGCTCGTGCTGCTGGTGGCGCGCGCGCTGGAGCTGCTCGAGGCGGGACAACGCCGCGCCACCGCCGCGCTCGCCGCCTCCGAGGCCCGCTACCGCGGCCTCCTGGAGACCACTCCCGAGCCCCTGCTCATGGTCGACGCGAGCGGCCGGATGCGCTTCGTCAACGCGGAGGCGGAGCGCGTGTTCGGCCACCCCCGCGAAGCCCTGCTCGGACACGGAGTCGAGGTGCTCGTCCCCGAGGGACTCTTCGGCGGCCAGCGCCTGGACGGAGACTCCACCGCGCGCGCCCTGCGCGGACAGCGCGCGGACGGAACCACGGTTGCACTGGAAGCACGGTTGCGAAACGTGCATGGCCCCGAGGGCCCCAGCCTGCTCGTCGTCCTGCGCGACGTCACCGAGCGCGAGCAGGCCACCGCCCGACTCCAGGCGGCTCGCGAGGAGGCGGAGTTGCAGCGCGGGCTCGTGCAGGCCGTGCTCAACCACGCCCCCGTGGGCGTGCTCTTCACGGACCCGACGCGAGACTCCTTGCTGATGGCCAATCCCTTCGCGCAGACGATGCTCGGCCCGATGCCGGAGCATCCCAGGCGCGGCGCCTACCTGGACCGGCTGAGACATCCCGACGGACGCCCGTTGACGATGGAGGACCTGCCTTCCACCCGAGCGACGCGGACCGGAGAGGTCGTGGGCCCCGAGGAGCTGCTCATCACGCGCCCCGACGGCGGGACGACGCCCGTGCTCATCACCGCGGCGCCGGTGTTCGGCCCCCAGGGAGAGCCGCGCGGCGTGGTCGTCACCGGCCAGGACCTGACGACCCGCCACGAGCTGGAGCGCCTGCGCGAGGAGTACGTGAGCCTCATCTCGCATGACCTGCGCAATCCCCTGCAGGGCATCACCCTGCGCGCCAGCCTGCTCACCCATGCGCTGAAGGAGCGCGGCATGGCGCGCGAGGAGGCCCTCACCGAGGCCATCCTCCGCAACGTGGCGTGGATGAAGTCCATGATTGAAGAGCTGCTCGAGGGCTCGCGCCTGGAGTCCCGCGGCGTGGAGCTGCGACGCGAGCCGACCGACGTGGTGCGCTTCCTGGAAGGCGTGCTCGAGCGCGACGTCCCGCCGGACCTGCGCGAGCGCTTCCTGCTGGAGGTCGCCACCCCCGCGCCCCTCGCGTGGGTGGACGCCGCGCGACTGGAGCGGGTGCTCACCAACCTGCTGGGCAACGCGGCCAAGTACAGCCCCGCGGGGCGGCCCATCCACGTGCGCGTCTCCACCTCGCCAGAGGACCACGTCGTGGTGGCGATCAGGGACGAAGGCCCGGGCCTGGCGCGCGAGGACGCGGAGCACGTCTTCGACAAGTACTTCCGCACCCGTCAGGGCAGCGCGTCCGACACGCAGGGCCTGGGGCTGGGCCTCTACATCAGCCGGCTCATCATCGAGGCCCACGGCGGCCGCATCTGGGTGGAGAGCGAGCCGGGCCAGGGCTCCACCTTCTGCTTCAGCCTGCCCACCACGCCCCAGGGCCCCGAGCCCCATCCTCCCGAGGAGGAGATGGGACCCAAGGGCCTGGAGGAGTGAGCCCTACCGTCGCGCCACCCAGCGCGGCAGCCAGTCCGGCGCCTGTGCGGTGGTGAGCCGCGTCTGGCCGCTGCCATCGGCGCGCATCAGGTACACGTCCGTGTTCCCCTCGCGCTCCGACACGAAGGCCAGGTACTTCCCATCCGGACTCCACGCCGGCATGTCGTCGCGCCGCTGGCCGTCCGTCAGCGCCACCGGCACGCCGCCCGCCACGGGCACGCGCCACATGCGGCTCTTCCCGTCCGACGCGCGACTGACGTACACCAGCATCTGGCCATCCGGGCTGAAGGCCGGCTCGCGCTCGTCGCCGGAGAAGTGCTCGCCCGACACCGCGCGCAGCTCCGAGCCATCCGGCCGCACCAGGTACAGCCGCTCCCGGTTCTCCCGGTCGCTGATGAAGACGAGCCACTTCCCGTCCGGACTCCAGCCCGGGGAGCGGTCCTCGCGATGGAACGCGGTGAGGCGCCGCTCGGCCGTCCCGTCCGCCTTCGTCACGTAGATTTCCGGGTCGCCCTCGCGGCTGCACACGAAGGCCACCTCCTGCCCGTCCGGGGAGATGGCGGGCTCGAAGCACCCTTCCTTCACCTGCGTCAGCCGCACCTCCTGCACACCCTCGCGCGGCTCCAGCCGCACCAAATCACTGAAGCCCTGTGCATCCGACTCGGCCACCAGCCACGAGCCGTCCGGTGCCCAGCTCGCGTTGCGTGCGCGCGCTCTCGGCGCATGCAGCGGCAGCGCGTCTCCTCCCGCCAGGGGCTGGAGGCGCAGTTGCTGGTACTGCATCCCGCCCTGCTCCCGCACCGCCACCACGAGCAGGGACTTCCCATCCGGCGCCACGGGACCTGGGTACTCGTCCTCGGGGCCCTGGGTGATTTGCGTCTCCGTCCCGTCAGGGCTCACCTGCCACACGTCCTTCTGACCCGTCCGCTCCGACAGGAAGACCACCGCGCCGGGGATGGCGCGCGCCTCCTCCTTCGACAGCGGCCCGGCGCCCGACGTCCCGCCACACCGGCCGGAACATCCGACGCCGAGCACTGCGAGCGCGGTGAGACTCCACCGCGCTCGCCACGGCCAGGAACGCGGCATCCGTTCTCGGCCTTGCCTCGTCACGTCATCGCACCCGGATGGCGTCCGCCATGACGACGTAGCCCTCGGTGGCCCAGCGGCTGAGCTTCACCTGGTTCCAGCCCGCGGCGAAGTTGTACGTGCCCAGGGCGACCCACGCGCCGCCGTTGGCCTGCTGGTTCACCGTCACCGTGCTGTCGCCACCCGTGTGGCTGATGATGAACGGCGCCGCCGGAGAGCGGTTGGTGCCGGCCACCCACCACGCGTCGATGGTCTTCGAGCCTGCGGACGCCATGTAGAAGTTGAACACCACCGGCTCGGAGATGGGCTGCGTGGAGGCGTAGTAGTAGCCGCTGCCGTAGTAGCCGGCGCTGGTGCCGGACGCCCACGAGGCGGGCACGTCCGCGCGCGCCTTGGCCGTGTCGTTGTTGGCGTTGTGGCTGTCCACGACGATGGTGCCCGTGGGCGTGCCGCCGTCACCGCAGTAGCTCTTGATCTTGCTGATGTAGCTGCTCCACGGCCAGTTCGGACCCGGGTCCGTGCGGGACGCGGGCTGGAGCCGGCCGTGCGCGACGATGTGGTAGCTGTCGCGGACGATGCCCTGCCCCTTGGTGATGTCGCAGGACAGCTTCGCGGAGGCGTCAATCTGCCCGGCCGGGAAGGACGACTGGCTGGCGAAGCCGCCGTGCTCGATGCCCACCGAGAAGTGGTTCACCGACGTGCCCTGGATGCCGCAGTCCACCCTGCCGTTGAGGTTGCAGTCGTAGGACGCGCCCACGTGCCACGCACGGGCGGACTCGCGCACCAGCTGCGAAATCTCGCTGCCGCTCTCGTTGACCACGTAGTGCGCGGACACGCCCGCCGCGGAGTTCGTCAGCCAGCCCCAGCACCCGGAGTAGCCGCCCTCACAGGTGTGGATGATGATCATCGACACGTTGGTGCCGGCCGGACGCGCGTTGTAGTTGGGCGACGCGCGCCAGATGGAGGCGCCGTAGTCCGGGCCCGCCGCCAGCGCCTGCATCCGGGGCAGCGCGAACTTCGCCTCCACCGCCGCGCCCTCCAGCGACACGGCCACCTTGCCCTCGGGCGTGAAGGCGCCCGCGCCGTCGCGCAGCGTGGCGTAGACCTCGTTGTGGACGTAGTACGCCTGCACGTCCGGGTCGCTGATGTCGGTCAGCGCCACCGCCACCGGCGCCCACGCGCCCAGGTCCTTCCGGTCGATGCCCGCCTCGGTGGCGTGCCTGGACAACAGCGCCGCGCCCGCGCGCAGGTTGGCCAGCGGCTCGCCGCGCACCTGGTCCTCGGACACGCCGGCCAGCGCCGCGCCCTGGGTGATTCTGTCACCGCGCAGGGCCAGCAGACCGAACGCCGCGGGACGGCCCTCGAACTCCTCCTCGCCCTTCACGTGCTCCCAGCGCGTCTCCGTGTAGGAGATGGCCTTGAGCAGGCTCACCGGGACGTCGAACTCCTTCGCCGCCTGGGCGAACAGCGCGTCCAGCTCGCTGGGGGTGCGGCGCGCCTGGTCCGCGATGGCGCGGGCCGCGTCGTCCGCCGCGCCCGAGGGCACCTCCGTGGAAGGCGGGGCCTCCGGCGGCGGCGCCTCTGGCTGCGGACCACACGCAGACAGGGCCAGGGCCGCGGCGGTGGCCGCGAACGTCTTACTCAACACGTGCATGGGAGCTCCTTGAGAGGGGATCAGCAGCTCTGCGCTCCGCACCCGTCCTCGGGAGCGGCGGTGCGGCGTGCCCTGAGCACCATGCGTGCCAACCCCGATTTCCCCGCTTTCAGCCTCCCAATCGGCGAGAACTGGAGCACGGATGCTCCAGCCCCTACCTTCCCCCACTCCAGCCTCGAAACCCGAGTGAACATTTCAAGCCCATGAAATCACGAGGTCGCCCACAGAGGGCTACCCACCTGGCGCGTCTGGAATGGCCGCCGGTGTCGCAGTGGCGTGTTTCGGGACAGGCCGGGAGTAAACCCGCTTTACTCTTTTTCTGGTGTCCCTCGTCTTTTCCCACGGGGTCGGATGGGGGCTCGTCCAGAGGGGTGGGAGGCGTCCTGGGCCACGGGCCGGGTTCCAGGCGCGGGAGGTCGAATCATCCGCTATGAGGGGGGCATGCGGCTTTTCGGTATCGGCGACACGCACCTGCCCTCCACGCGGAACAAGGACATGGAGCGCTTCGGGTGGATGGAGCACCCGCGGCCCCTGCAGCGCGCGTGGGACGAGAAGGTGCGGCCGGAGGACATCGTCATCGTCGCGGGGGACATCTCCTGGGCGACGCGGCCCCACGAGGTGATGGACGACCTGAAGTGGCTGGACGAGCGGCCGGGGCGAAAGCTCCTGGTGCGCGGCAACCACGACTACTGGTGGGGCGACTCGGCGTCGAAGCTGCGCAAGCTGCTCGAGCCGTTCAAGACGCTGGAGGCGTTCCTCCACAACAGCGCGGCGGTGATGGGGCCGTGGGTGATTGCCGGCACGCGGCTGTGGACGGCCCCTGAGGCCCCGCCGATGCCGGGCGGCGAGATGGGGGACGAGCCCATCGACCAGGGCTACGTGGAGCGCGAGACGCGCAGGCTCGCGACGTCCATCGAGGACGCGAAGAAGAAGGAGGCGGCCAGTCCCACGCCGCTGGTGCGCGTGGCCGCCGTGCACTTCCCGCCGCTGTACGCCAACGAGAAGGCCACCGCGTTCAGCGACCCCATCGAGGCGTTCAAGCCGAAGGTGTGCGTGTACGGCCACCTGCACTCGACGGGCATCCCCGCGGGCTTCACCGGCGAGCGGGCCGGGGTGCGCTACGTGCTGGCGTCGTGCGACGCGGCGGGCTTCTCGCCCGTGCTGCTCGACGAGGTGTGAGGGTAAGCTCGACCGCTCACCGTCCGTACATCCAGGTCCGGTCACCGAGGCAGGAGTGGAGAGATGCCGTCCAACAAGTCGGAGCTCGCCGCGCGACTGGCGGCCACGCAGCCCGGCGACGCGGTGCGAGGGCTGTTCTTCAAGGCGGTGTTCAGCCTGGTCCAACAGCGTGCCGGGCTGGCCGCGATGGAGCAGGTGCGCGTGGGCGTGCTGGCCAAGGACTACTCGGACCTGCGCACCTATCCGGTGCAGGAGTTCCTGAACCTGCTGTACCTGGCGGCGGACGCGCTCGAGGAGCCGATGGGCTCCGAGGAGGCCGTGTACCACGCGTGTGGTGAGTCCAACGTCACGCGCTACTCCACGGGCCCGGGGATGCTCATCTTCGGCATCATCTCCCGAGGGGACCCGCAGAAGCTCTTCTCCGGGGCGCAGATGGGCTACAGCGCGGCCGTCACGTACGGCACCCGCGAGTACGTCACCACGGGGCCCAAGTCCGGCACCCTGCGCGTGCGTCGGGACATGCTGCCCCCCGCGTACCACGAGGGCATCCTCACCGGCGCATTGAAGGTGTTGGGATTGAAGGGCACGGCGAAGGCCCATCCGCAGGGCATCGACCGCGTCGACTACGACATCACCTGGGAGTGACTACTCCACGCGCTCGTAGGTGACGTCCAGTTCCGCGACGACGCGCTCGCCCACCGAGGCCTGGCAGGAGAAGACGTGGTTGGCGCCGTCGCGCGAGCGGCGGTGCGCGCCGAACACCACCGTCTGGCCCGCGTACGCCAGGCTGTCCGCCTTCAGGCGCACGTCCTTGGCCAGCACCCGCGCCCACGGCGCGCCCTCGAGCTTGCGCAGGAGCGTGGTCGCCACGCGGGTCATGCCGCTCGCGACAATCGCCACCGGCATCACCGGGTGCAGGGCGAAGTGGCCCTTGCACATCTCCGGGGTGACGGGGCCCAGGGACGCGGTGAGGCTCTCACCGTCCGGGCGCCAGTCGCGCAGGGCCAGCGCCTTGCCGTACGGGTTGGAGCGCAGGCGAGCCCACTCCTCGGGGGTGCGCTGGATGCCGTCGTCGCGGCGCGGCTCGCGGCGCATGTCCTGGCGCGCCTCGCCGAACAGGCGGGTGAAGGCGGCGGCGGACAGCACGTTGTAGTCCACCTCCAGGCGGAACACCGGGGTGCCGTCCGGCGCGGACAGGAGCGTGCGCGCGGTGGCGGTGCGCTTGCCGGTGAGGCTGGCCTGCGCCAGGCCCCAGAGCAGGTCCGTGGAGCGCGCCATCGGCTCGCGGCGCAGCCACTCACCCCGAGCGCCGCACGCCAGGTAGAAGTGCTGCCCGTCCTTGGGCGCCACCAGCGCCGAAGCGCACGAGCCCAGGATGGCCAGGTGACGGCCCGCCTCGGCGATTCCGATGAGGCCGGCTTCCGCGTCCGGGTCCTGCTGCACCGGGATGCGCGCCACCACCTCGCCCTTGCCCATCACCGTCACGTCCTTCAGCGCGAAGTACGGATCACGCACGCAGATGCGCGGGTACAGCTCCTGCGCGCTCAGCACCGTGTGCGGGGCCAGGTTCGACCAGTCGCGCTGCGGGACGTCGTTCCAGGGCGTCGCGGAAGGGGCGCCGGAGGAGAGAGCGGAGGAGAGGATCGAGGCGGGGGCGACGTCGAGCATGGGGGATGACCTCAGTTCGGACACGGGGTTCTGCGCGACACCTGAAAGCACTGTAAACGAGCTGCCTTCCGTCAGTACAGGATTATTTCTGCCTGATGAAAATATTCTCGTTACAGCGTGCCGAATGTTGCCGGTGAGCGGTAATTTTCTGTCCTGGAAGGAAGAAATCACCGTTTCACTGCACCAGGAGTGCGCCGAAGAGCCCCCCACACCCACACCCAACGCGTAGCGTCACCGCGCTGACTGGGGTGAGCAGCACCCCATTATCGGGGTGAGTCGGCCCGTGTTTCCGGAGAGTTACACCGTCACTGGGTGCCCAGACGCAGCGCGTCTTTTCTGACACCCAAGCGGAAGTGATGCCAGCGGCGGAGGATTACAGCGCTGGCGGTGATTCCTGGAGCACAGACGCGGATTCCAGGGACGGCGCTACGCGGGTTTCACGTGGCCGGACGCAACCGGACGGGGTGCTCCCGCATCGGGGAGGGAATTTCAGGGGGATTTAATCGGGGGATTTCCACCGGGCGGGAGGGGCCACACCGGGGCGCGCGGGTGAAGGGCGCGCCCCGGGGCCGGCCTCGGACCGGGGGCTACGGCACGACGGCTACAGCTCGACCTGGCTTCCCAGCTCCACCACGCGGTTGGGCGGAATCCGGAAGTAGGCGGTGGCGCTGCGGGCGTTGCGGCTCATCCAGGAGAAGAGGGCCTCGCGCCACATGGCCATGCCGGGCTTCTTGGAGGGAATCAGCGTCTCGCGGCCCAGGAAGAAGCTGGTGCCCATGAGCTGGAACTGGAGCCCCTTCTCCCGGCAGCGCTTGAGCACGTCCGGAATGCTGGGGTTCTCGGTGAAGCCGTAGGTGGCCACCACGCGGACGAAGCCCTGCTCCAGGGGCTCCACCTCCACGCGCTCCTCGGCGGGGACGTGGGGCACGTCCTGGGTCTGCATCGTCAGGAGCACCACCTGCTCGTGCAGCACCTTGTTGTGCTTGAGGTTGTGCAGGAGCGCGGGGGGCGTGCCCTCGGCGTTGCCCGTCATGAAGATGGCGGTGCCCGGCACGCGCACGGGCGGGTGGTCGCCGAAGCTGCCGAGCAGCTCCTTCAGGGGGATGCTCGAGGCGCGCAGCTTGGCGGCGAGGATGTCGCGGCCGCGCTTCCACGTGGTCATCAGGGTGAAGATGACGACGGCCAAGAGCAGCGGGAACCAGCCGCCGTCCGCCACCTTCATCGCGTTGGCGCTGAAGAAGGCCAGCTCCACCGTGAGGAACAGGCCCGCCACGGGCAGGGCCAGCGCGCGGCTGACGCCCCAGCGCTCGCGGGCGACGACGTAGGCCATGACGGAGGTGATGAGCATCGTCGTGGACACGGCGATGCCGTACGCGGACGCCAGCGCGCTCGAGGAGCGGAACGTCAGCACCAGCGTGAAGACGCCCACCATCAGCGCCCAGTTGATGCCCGGCAGGTAGATTTGCCCCATCTCCTCGGCGGAGGTGTGCACCACCTCCATGCGCGGGCTGTAGCCCAGCTGCATCGCCTGGCGCGTCAGCGAGAAGGCGCCGGAGATGAGCGCCTGGGAGGCGATGACACCCGCCACCGCCGACAGGAGCACCAGCGGATAGAGCATCCACGAGGGCGCCAGCAGGTAGAAGGGGTTTCGCGCCGCGCTCGCGTCACGCAGGAGCAGCGCGCCCTGGCCCAGGTAGTTGAGCATCAGCGCCGGCAGCACTCCGCCGAACCACGCCCAGCGGATGGGCTTCCAGCCGAAGTGGCCCATGTCCGCGTAGAGCGCCTCGCAGCCCGTCACGACGAGGAACACGCCGCCCATGACGAGGAAGCCGTGCCAGCCGTTGTGCACGAAGAGCATCACCCCGTGCACGGGGGACAGCGCGCCCAGCACCGCGGGGTTGTGCACCAGCTCCTTCACGCCCAGCGCCGCCAGCGTGAGGAACCACACGCACATCACCGGGCCGAACACCGCGCCGATGCCCGCCGTGCCGTGGCGCTGGACGACGAAGACCACCGCCAGGATGGCCAGGGTGATGGGCACGACGAAGGGCTCGAACACGGGCGTGGCCACGCTCAGGCCCTCCACCGCGCTGAGCACCGTAATCGCCGGGGTGATGAGGCCGTCTCCGTAGAGGAGCGCCGCGCCAAAGATGCCCAGGGTGATGAGCACCGGGCGGTTCAGGTGGGTCTGTCCCTTCTGCCGCTGCATCACCAGCGCCATCAGCGCCAGGATGCCGCCCTCGCCCCGGTTGTCCGCCCGCATCACGAAGATGAGGTACTTCACCGAGACGATGATGAGCAGGGACCAGAAGATGAGCGACAGCACCCCGAGGACGTTCTCCGGCGTGGGGTGGATGCCGTGCGGACCGGTGAAACACTCGCGCAGCGCGTAGAGGGGGCTCGTCCCGATGTCGCCGTAGACGATGCCCAGGGCCCCGAGGGCCAGGAGCGCCGTGCGCTTGAAGGTGTCGGGGCCTTCCCGCACCTCCTCGCCGCCCGGTACCCCGGTGGTGGTGGCTTTCACGCGACCCCCTTTAGCCGAACCCACATCAGTAGCAACTCACCCGGGGGCGGGCCTCGTGGATTCCAACGTCCGGGTGCGCACATGTGCGAGCAGGTAGCCCCAGGCCGGCTCCTTCCGTCGGCCCGCGACGGAGCGGGCGTCCGGAACGAACAGTCAGAGGGGGGCGTATGTTGATTGGCCATGAAGGACGGCCGGGGGGCCGCGGGGGACATGCCCCTGCCTGCTTTCACGTGCTCCCATGCCACCTCGCGGGGGCGCGATGACGATGGCGGTATCCCGGTACGCGGACGCACGACAGTTCGGGGCCCATGCTCCGGAGGTGGAGGAGCGCCTGGCGCTGCTGGCGGAGGCGTCGCGGGTGCTGGCCGACGCCAGCCTGGAGCCTCCCGCCGTGATGGAGCGGCTGTGCGCCCTGGTGGTGCCCTTCCTGGGCGCCGCGTGCACGCTGCGCCTGCTGTCCGAGGACGGCCTGTGGCTGCGCACCATGGCCTCGGCCGCCGCCTCGCCCGAGGCCCGACTCCTGTTCCAGACGCTCAGCCCTCCGGCGCTGCGCGCGGACGAGGGCCCCTCGCGCGAGGTGCTGCGCACGGGCGAGGCGCAGTGGGCGCCGGACGCGAGCCCGGAGGAGCTGCGCCAGCTGGTGCCGCCCCAGCAGCACGGGCTCTTGGAGGACTTCCCCTTCACGCGGTGGATGGTGCTTCCGCTGCGCGCGCGGGGGAAGGCGCTGGGCACGCTCACCGTGTGGAAGGCCCCCACGCCCGAGCGCACCGTCGAGGCCGCGGAGCAGCTGCTCCTGCAGGAGCTGGCGGACCGGGCCGCGATGGCGCTGGACGTGGCGCGCGCGTACGCGGCGGAGAAGCAGGCGCGGCAGGCGGCGGAGGTGGCCGCGGGGAGGCTGTCGCGGCTGCAGCGGGTGACGGCGGAGCTGTCCCAGGTGCTGTCGGCGTCGCGCGTGGCGGAGGTCATCGTCGAGCAGGGCGTGGAGGCGGTGGGCGCGGCGCGCGGCGGGCTGTGGGTGGAGGAGGACGGACACGCCCGGCTCTTGAGGTGCTCGGGCTATGACGACGCGGACTCGGTGCAGGAGGCGTTCGGCCTGCTGCCGCTGGAGGGCCGAGGACCGGTGACGGAGGCGCTGCGCGAGGCGCGGCCCGTGTGGCTGGAGTCCCCCGAGGCGCTGACGGAGCGCTATCCGGAGGTGGACCTGAAGCGCCACCATGCCATCCGCACGCCGTCCCCCGCGTCGGCGTGTCTGCCGTTGACGGTGGAGGGCCGGGCACTGGGCACGCTGCTGTTCGCCTTCTCCGCGCCGCGCGTGTTCGACGCGGACGAGCGCGCGTTCCTGGAGCTGCTGGCCCACCACGCGGGCCAGGCGCTGGCGCGGGCGCGGCTGCTGGAGCAGGAGGAGCGGGCGCGCGCGCAGCTGGCCGAGGTCAACGAGCGGCTGGCGGCCATCATCCAGGCCTCGCCGGCCTCCATCATCCTGGTGGACGCGGACGGCACGGTGAAGATGTGGAACCCGGCCGCGGAGCGCATCTTCGGGTGGACGGCCCAGGAGGCGATGGGACAGGTGCTGCCGGTGGTGCCGCCCGGCAAGCAGGAGGAGTTCCGTCGCAACCTGGCTCGCGCGGGCCGGGGTGAGTCGCTGGGCGGCGCGGTGATGCAGCGCATGCGCAAGGACGGCACGCCCCTGCAGGTGGCGCTGTGGACGGCGGTGGTGCAGCCGGCGAGCGGCGGCCCCGAGCAGGTGCTGAGCATGGCGGTGGACGTCACCGAGCGGCAGCGCAGCGAGAGCGCGCAGCGCTTCCTCGCGGAGGCGGGGGGCGTGCTGGCCACCAGCCTGGAGCAGGAGGAGACGCTGGAGCGCGTGGCGCACCTGGCGGTGCCGTCGTACGCGGACTGCTGCGGCGTCTTCCTGGCGGACGAGGACGGGCAGGTGCGGTGCGTGGCCTCGGCGCACGCGGACGCGGGCTTCCGCGCGTCGGATGGGCAGCCCTCGCCGGGGCTCGCCGTCGTCGCGCGGGTGGTGGCCTCCGGTGAGGCGGAGCTGCGCACGGGCCTCGCCGCCGACGCGCCCGAGTGCGTGCGCCCGTCCGGCGGGGAGGGCTGCTGGGCGTGGCTGTGCGTGCCGCTCCAGGTGCGCGGGCAGACGCTGGGGGCGCTGTCCTTCGTCACCTCACGGCGCGACTACGACGCGCAAGATTTGGCGCTGGCGCAGGAGCTGGCGCGGCGCTCGGCCTTGGCCATCGACAACGCGCGGCTGTACCGCGACGCGCGGCAGGCCATCCGCCTGCGCGAGGAGTTCCTCTCCATCGCCAGCCACGAGCTGAAGACGCCCATCAGCGCGCTGCAGCTCCAGGTGCAGAGCCTGCTGGCGGGGCTCAAGCGCGGGCCGACGGCCCTCACGCCGGAGCGGCTGGGCCGGGCGCTGGAGGTGGTGGACCGGCAGGTGAAGCGCCAGACGCAGCTCATCCATGACCTGCTGGACGTGTCGCGCATCAGCGCGGGGCGGCTGGAGCTCAGCCCGGAGCCGTTGGACCTGTCGGCGCTGGTGCGCGAGGTGGTGGAGCGCTTCGAGCCGGAGCTGGAGCGCACGGGCACGCGGCTGGAGCTGACGCTCGCGCCGGAGTCCTTCGGGCTCTGGGACAAGCTGCGCATCGACCAGGTGCTGACGAACCTGGTGAGCAACGCGGTGAAGTACGGGCGCGGCAACCCGGTGCACGTGGTGATGACGGTGGGGCCGGAGTCGGTGCGCGTGGAGGTGCGCGACGGCGGCATCGGCATCAGCGAGGAGAACCTGGCGCGGCTGTTCCACCGCTTCCAGCGCGCCGTGTCCGAGCGGAACTACGGCGGCTTCGGCCTGGGGCTGTGGATTTCGCGCCAGATCGTGGAGGCCATGGGAGGCCTCATCACCGTGAAGAGCGAGCTGGGCGTGGGCTCCACCTTCAGCGTGGAGCTGCCACGCACCCGCCCTTGAGGGCTCACAGCGCCAGCAGCAGCAGGGCCGCCTTCTCCTCGGGGCCGGCCGCGAGGAACTCATCCGGCAGCCAGACCTCCGACTCGGGCACCGTCACGGAGTCGCAGCTGCGGCGGCCCGCGTAGGAGCGCCCCGGCTCGCGCGCCTTCAGCCGGTACGTGCAGTCCCGGATGTAGATCTTCAGCTCGTCCTTGGTGAGCTTCACGGTGGCGGGCCGACCGCCGAAGCCGCCCTCGGCCTCCAGCGTGTCGCCGTCGCGCTTCACCTTCAGGTTCACCGCCGCGGGGCCCAGCGAGCCCTTCACCGCGCCGTCCTCGAACTTCACGTCCACCACGCCCAGGTACGTCCGGCCCCGGAGCCCCTTGCCGGTCCGGGTCACCTGGAAGTCCTGACCGGTGACCTCATCGGCCGTCATCACCAGGTTGTACTGCTGCCGGGCGATTCGCAGGTTGATGGCGTCCTGCTTCGGCGCGGACACCGCCACTCCCGCCCCCAGGACCACCGCCAGAGCCAATACCCCCCGCCGTAGCGGGCTCGGAAAGCGCTTCATCGGAATGCTCCTCGTCGTGGAATACCTTCCCTGAAACGTCCTTCTTCCCATCGCATACCGCGACAGCCCCAACTCCCCGGATTCGCATCCGGGGCCTGACACTCGCCCGGGTCGGCCGCCTGCTCGCCCCACCCCCGGGAGGGTCCGTGATGCCCGGGGGCGGACAACCTCAAACCGCCAGCAGCAGCAGCGTCACCTTCTCCTCGGGGCTGGCCTCGAGGAACGCGTCTGGCAGCCAGAGCTTCGCCTCCCCCGCGGAGCCACCCACGCTGCAGTTGCTCTGACCCGCGTAGGAGCGCCCCGCCTCGCGCGCGCTCAGCCGGTGTGTGCAGTCCCGGATGTAGATTTCCAACGAGTCCTGGGTGAACTTCACGGTGGCGGGCCGGCCGCCGAAGCCGCCCTCGGCCTCCACCGTGTCGCCGTCGCGCTTCACCTTCAGGTTCACCAGCGCGGGGCCCAGTGAGCCCTTCACCGCGCCGTCCTCGAACTTCACGTCCACCAGGCCCACGGCGGTCCTCCCCCGCAGGCCCCTATCCTTCCGGCTCACCTGGAAGTCCTGGCCCGTCACGTCCTCGGCCCGCATGGTGAGGTTGACCTGCCGCAGACCGAACCGGAGGTTGATGGCGTCCTGCTTGGGCGCGGACACCGCCACCCCACCGCCCAGGACCACCGCCAGCGCCAGGACACCCCGCCGCAGCGGGCTCGGAAAACGCATCATCGGGAGGCTCCTCGTCTTGGAACGTCGTGGAACGACCTCCCTGGAACGCGCGGCCCCCCGGGACATACCGGGATCCCCGGGGGCACACGCTGCGTCCGGGGCGCCTACTTCGGCGCGGGTGCCTGGGGTGGGCCCAGGTGCTTCTCGAAGAACATCATCGTCGTCATCTGCGCGTAGTCGCGGGTGGGCTTCTTCTGGAAGCCGTGGCCCTCGTCGGTGGCCAGCATGTACCAGACGTCCGGCGAGCGCTGACGCACGGCCTGGACAATCTGCTCCGCCTCCGACTGCGGCACGCGCGGGTCATTGGCCCCCTGCTGCACGAAGAGCGCCGCGCGAATCTTGTCCACCGAGCCCAGCGGGGAGATGCGCTCCTGCACGCGGCGCACCTCGGGGATGCGCTCGTCGCCGTACTCCGCGCGCCGCAAGTCCCTGCGGTACGCCTGCGTGTTCTGCAGGAAGCTGGGCAGCGAGGAGATGCCCACCACGTCCACCGCGGCCTTGAAGCGGTCGGGATAGAAGGCCACCGACGCCAGCGTCATGTAACCCCCGTACGAGCCACCCGAGACACCCACGCGCGTGGCGTCCAGCTCCGGCCGCGAGGCGATGAAGTCCAGCGTCGCGCCGATGTCCTTCAGGCTCTGCTCACGCTTCACGCCGTCATCCATGGCGCGGTACGCCTTGCCGTACCCGTCCGAGCCGCGCACGTTGGGCACCAGCACCGCCATGCCCAGCTCGCCGGCGATGAACTGGGTGAAGTTGCTGAACATCGGCCGGCTCTGTCCCTCCGGCCCGCCGTGGAAGCTGACGACGACGGGCACCTTCTTGCCGCCCGTGTTCCGGGGCACGTAGAGGAGCGCGGGCACCTGGACGCCGTCGGTGGACGGGTAGCGCACGAGCGTCGGCTCCACGAAGGCCTCCGTGTCCAGGCCGCCCACCTCCGAGCGCGTCCAGCGCGTCGGCTTGCGCGACTTCAAGTCCACCGTCCACACGTCCATGGGGCTGCGCGCGCTGCCCAGCGAGAGCGCGAGCACGTCCGAGCGCTTGCGCGGGAACTTCAGCCCGCCGCCCACGCCCTTGGGCAGCGTCGTCAGCGCGGACAAGGCGCGCGTGCGCGTGTCCAGCAGCGACACCGTGGTGTAGCCGTCCTCGTTGAAGGCCACCGCCAGCTTGCGTCCGTCCGGGGACAGCGCCAGGTCCGTCACGCTCCACCGCACCGACTTCGTCAGCGACGCGGGCGGCTGGGCCGTGGGCGCGGTGCGCGTGTCGAGCAGGTACAGCTCGGAGAAGTCGCTGTAGCGGTCCGTCACCAGATAGACGCCCTGGCCGTCCTTCGTGAAGGTGGCGCCGTCGACGCTGCCCTTGCCCTCGGAGGGCGTGAGCTGGCGGCGCTCCCCGGACGCCACGTCCACCACGAACAGGTCCGAGTCATCTGCGGCCCGGAAGCGCTGCACCAGCAGCTTCGAGCCATCCGCGGAGAACTCCTGCGGTGAGTACGTGCCCTCCAGCTCCGTGAGGCGGCGCGCCTTCGTGGGCTCCGACGTGGAGGCCACGTACACGTCCGTGTCCTTGCCGTTGCGGCCCGTGCCCGCGTACGCCAGCCAGCGGCCATCCGAGGAGACGCGCAGCGCCTCGTGGCGGCTCTTGCCGTCCGTCAAGAGCTCCGAGCGCCCCGTGCGCCGGTCCAGCTTGAACACCTGGAAGAACTCCCCGCCGCCCTTGTCCTGCAGGTAATAGACGACGTTCGCGTCGCCCGGCTGGAAGACAGCCCGGTTGATGGGCTCCTTCGCGAAGGTGATTTGCGTGCGCGCTCCCATGGGCATCTCCACCACGTGGAGCTGGTTGGTGTCCGCGAAGCGCGTGGTGATGAGCAACTGCTTGCCGTCATCACTGGCGTCCGAGAGCGCCGCGGTGCGGGACTCCAGGTACTGCTCCATCCGGCGACGCAGCGCGTCCGGCACCGGGGGCACGTTGCTCACCCACACGTTCGGCTGACCGGGCAGCGGCGCGATTCCGGGCACCTGTGATGGTTTCGCGGCGGCGCCCTGCGCGGCGGCGGGGGTCGCGGCGGGCGCGGGCGCCTGGGTCCAGAGCAAGGACACGACGAGGGGAATCAGGCCTGGGTTCATGGGGCGGGCACGGTAGCAGCGCTTTCGCGGACACGTCCCATCAACCAGGTTCACCGCCTCATTTCGTAAGGGCCCTCCAACAACGAACAGGCCTGGGCTCCCCCGAGCCCGAAGGCCGCTTCCCTGGAGGCGCACATGAAGAGGAACGCCTGGAATCGCCGTGGCATCACCCTGGCGCTGGCCGCCACGCTGTCCGCGCTCGTCGGCTGCGGAGACGACGACGAGACGCCGCCCGACCCGACGCCGTCCACCCAGGCGAAGCTGCGCGTCGTGCACGCGTCGCCGGACGCGCCCGCCGTGGACATCTACGCGGAGGGCAACTCCACGCCACTGTTCACCAACGTGCGTTACGGCGACACCACGTCCTACGCCACGGTGCCGACGGGGACGTACAACGTGCAGGTGCGCGCGGCGGGCTCGGCGGCCACGTCCGCGCCCGTCTACTCCACCGGTCCGCTGACGCTGACGAAGGACCAGAGCGTGAGCGCGGTGGCCGCGGGCCTGCTCACCGCCACCGACAGCGCGAGCGGCTTCCGCGTGCTGCCCCTCACCGAGGGCTTCGGCGCGCCCGCGGAGGGCCGTGCGCGCGTGCGAATCGTCCACGCGGGCGGGGACGCGCCCACCGTCGCGCTGGACGTGGGTGACGACGGCAGCTCCGAAATCACCAGCCTGGCGCGCTTCCAGGACACGGGGGCCGCGGGCGTGGAGCTGCCCTCCGGACAGTCGCTCCAGGTGGGCGTGCGCACGACCGCCAACCAGAAGGTGACGTCCTTCACCGTGCCCGCCCTGCCCTCGCGCGGCGAGGTGTTCGTCATCGCCACGGGCAAGCTGTCCGAGAAGGCGCATGCCCCCGCGGGCTTCGGGCTGCTCGCCGCGGGCGTCGGACTGGTCCGTCAGAACCCCGTCGTCTACGCGCTGCATGCCTCGCCGGACGCGCCCTCCGTGGACGTCTTCGTCGGCAACGCGGAGCTGGTGGATGACCTGACCTTCGGCGAGCTGTCCGCGCCCATCCAGGTGCCGCCGGGCAGCTACACCCTGGACTTCTTCGCCAACGCCTCCGGGAGCACGCGCCCCTCGGGCGCCCCCGCCGCCAGCCGGCCCACGCCCGCGCTGGTCGCCGGTGAGCGCTACCTCGTGCTCGCCTCCGGCTTCCTGAGCCCCGCGGCGGACGACCCGGCGGACTCCACCTTCGAGCTGCTCGCCTTCACCGAGGGCTTCACGCGCGACACCGACAGCCTGCGGCTGCGCGTGGTGCACGCCTCGCCGGACGCGCCCGTGGTGGACGTGTCGCCGGTGGAGAGCGGCGTCGTCCCGGCGAGCGCCGCGTTCGATGACATCCCCTACCGGCTGGCCACCTCGGTGGAGGGTCGGGAGCTGCCCGGCGCCCAGCTGCTGGTGGGCGTGGCGGCGGCCAGCTCGGCCAACCGCTCGCCGGTGGCGCGGTTCCTGTTGGACACCAACGCCTTCCTCGGCCGGGGCGTCTTCGCGGTGGCCGCGGGCGCGCTGTCGCGCTCGACGCCGAGTGAGGCGGCCTTCCGGCTGGTGCTGGTGGACACCAGCACCCCGACCTGGAGCGCCCTCAACGTGCACCCCGAGCCGTAACGCATTTTCCCGCCGTCCGTCTGCGAAGACATCCAGGCCAGCAAGCTGGCGCCGCGCAAGCCTCGTGCCCGCGGCGCCAGTCGTTCGTTCTGTCGTCGGGAGGGAGGCTCCATGAAGCGCCGCGTCGCGCCCATCCTGCTGCTCCTCACCGCGCTGACGGGCGCGTGCCTGGACCCCATCCGGAGCGCTCCGACGGACGGGTGCTTGGAGGACACCGAGGTGTGTCCGGAACCGGACTCCGAGCCGAGGGGCGTGGCGACCAAAGTGACGGTGGGACGGCAGCACGCGTGCGCGCTGGTGGAGGGCGGCGGCGTGCGGTGCTGGGGCGGCACGGGGCTGGTGGGAGACGGCACGCGCGCGCTGCGGGCCTCGGCCGTGGCGGTGAAGGGCCTGTCCACGGGAGTGCTCGGTGTCTCCGCGGGCGCGGACCACACCTGCGCGGTGCTGGAGGGCGGCACCGTGCGCTGCTGGGGGGACAACGCGTCGGGGCAGCTGGGGCAGGCCTCGCTGTCGTCCTCGCTGGAGCCCCTGGATGTCGGCGGCGTGGGCTCCAACGTGCTGACGGTCGCCTCGGGTGAGGCGCACACCTGCGCGCTGCACGCGGGGGGACAGGTGACGTGCTGGGGCGACAACTCTCGACTCCAGTTGGGCTCGTCGGAGGTGAGCGAGCGGAGCTACACGCCCGTCGAGGTGCGGGGCCTGCCCGCGAACCTCACGGTGCTGGCGGCGGGCGCGTACCACACCTGCGCGGCCACCACGGCGGGCGAGGCGTGGTGCTGGGGCGACAACGCCTACGGCGCGCTCGGTGATGGGCTCGCGGGCGTGGGGCTGAAGTCGCCTCCCGTCCGGGCGCGGAGCCTGGCCCTGCCCGTGAGGGCGCTGACGGCGGGCAAGGGACATACCTGCGCGCGCGTGGGCGACGGGGCGGTGGAGTGCTGGGGCTTCAATGCCTCCGGAGCGCTGGGGGATGACACCGCGCTCGACAGCACGGTGCCGGTGCGCCCGGTGGGGCTGACGGCGGACATGCGTCAGGTGCGCGCGGGCACGGACTTCACCTGCGCGCTGAGCGCCGAGGGACGGGTGCGCTGCTGGGGCCTGAACGAGGCCGGGCAACTCGGCGACGGGACGCGGGTGCATCGCGCGGCGCCGGTGGACGTATCGGGCCTGGCGAACGAGGTGATGGACCTGGGCACGGGTGTGACGAGCACGTGCACGGTGCTGAGGGACGGGCGTGTGCAGTGCTGGGGCGCCAACGCCGCCGGGCAGCTGGGTGACGGGACGCAGACGGAGCGCGCCGGGCCCGTCGAGGTCCAGGGGCTCGAGGCCCCTTGAGGGGAGGACGGCATGTCGCTGTTGAAGGACGACCCGCGGTTGCTGCAGGCCTTCCGTCGAGGGGAACCGGAGGCGCTCGCGCGCGTCTATCGGGCCTACTCCGCGCACGTGGCGCGGTTCCTGTCGCGCACGTACGTGTCCCACGGGCCCGGGGGACTGGGACGCGTGGGGCCGTTGGATTTGGAGGCCGCGCACCAGGAGACCTTCGTGCGTGCCTTCCGTGAGCAGGCGCGGCTGGCGTACGACGGCGTGCGGCCGTATTCGACGTGGCTCAACGCGGTGGCGAAGCAGGCGGCGGTGGATGTGCTGCGCTCGGCGGGTCGCATCGCGCGCGAGGCGGTGGCGCTGGATGACACGCCGATGGCGGAGCGGCTGGCGAGCACGTCGCCCTCTCCCGAGGACCGGGCGCTCGAGGGGGAGATGCGGGAGCTGGTGAGGCGCTTCCTCGCGGGGCTCGACGAGGGGACGCGGCGGTTGGCGGACCTGCGCTTCGTGCAGGGGTTGTCCCAGGAGCGCGCGGCGCTGCTGTTGGGGTGGTCCCGACAGGAGTTGAGGACGCGCGAGATGAAGCTGCGGCGCGCGATGACGGCGTTCCTCGTGGAGGAGGGCTGGCTCGTGGCCCAGTCGCCCGATGGGCTGCCTTCCGCCGCGGCCACGGCCGCGATGGTGGCGCTGCTCTTCCCCCTCTTCGTGCCCTGACGAGAGCGAGTTGCCCATGGCCTTGTTCACTCACCACGTGGACCGACAGCTCGTCCACCTCGCCAACGACGGCACCCTGCCTCCGCGACAGTGGAGCCGGGTGCTGAGTCATGCGCGGGGCTGCGAGCGATGTGGCGCCCGTTATGAGCAGGTGATGAACCTGCGCCGCGTGTTCGCGCGGGACACCGTCACCGAGCCGACCCCGGGTGAGCTGGAGCGGCTGTCCACGCACGGCTTGCAGGCGGTGCTGGGGGCGCTGGAGGAACGGCGTGAGTCCTCGGTGTCCGTGGGCGCGGCAAAGGGCCCCTGGGCACGGGTGGCGGAGTGGGTGCGCGGGGCGTGGGACATGCCGTCGCTCGGGCACGTGGGCACGGCGTGGGTGCTCGCGTTGATGGTGTCCGCCGGGGTGTTGTGGACGGGCGTGACTGAAGACGCGGGAGAGTGGGCGTCGCGCGGCGAGGGCCCCGGCACGGCGGTGCTGCGGCTGTTCTGCGTGCCATCGGACGCGGAACTGCGGGAGGTGCGCGGACAGGGCACGTGTCCTTCGGGAGCGTCACTCGCGTTCGCGGCGGGCGTGCGGGCACCGTACACGCATGTCGCGGTGGTGGTGCGCACGGAGCAGGGCTCGCGCGTGGAGGGACCGTTCGAGGTGAAGGCGGCTCCGGGCTCGGAGACCGCGCTGGACATCACGCCTCGGCTGCCCGAGTCGGGCGAGGTGGAGCTCACCGCGGTCTTCGCGTCGAGCGCGAGCGTGGCGCTCTCGGCCGCGCGCGGCGAGACGGTGCAAGGCGAAGTCGTCCAGGTGCGGCACAGGGTTCGAGTGGGGGGCAACAAGCCATGACGCACTTGTTGGAGAGGAAGGGCGAGCGGCCTCAACGGGAGTCGCCGGGCCCGAGGCCGCTCGGGGCATCGCGGTGCATGAGGGGGCCGCAAAGCAGGAGGCGGCCCGAAGCATTGCGCTCCTCGCACGGGTGCACCGGCACATCGAAGCGCGTGACGCGCACCTCGCACGGCATGACGAAGCGCTCCCTGTCCATGTCCCGAGAGCTGCGGCGACTCGAAGCATCATGCAGTCGAGTGCGCAGCAACACGGAGCTGCTCCGCAGGTCGCGATGCGTGGCGAGCACCGCATGCGCACACCCCTTCTCCTTGTCACAGGGGATGCGGCGCCACGAAGAGCGCATCGATACGGAGGTGCCTGGCACACCACGACGCATGATGCGTACCTCACTCGGCATGACGAAGCGCTCCCTGTCCCGGGGGCTGCGATGAATCGGGCGCGCCCATTCCCGCTCACGGGGCTATGCACCCTGATGTTCCTGTGCACGGCGACGACGAGCGCCGCCCAGGCCGAGAATCCGGCCTCGGCGGAGCCGTCTCCCGTACGGCGCGCACTGGTCGTCGCGTACAACGGCAGCGACGCACCAGGCATGCCGCCGCTGCGCTACGCGGATGACGACGGCGTGCGCTGGGCGGAGACACTGCGCCGGCTCGGCGTGGACGTGGTCCTGCTCACCGTCCCCGACGCGGAGACCGCCCAGGCCGAGCGTGAGCGACTGGCCGATGCCCGCCTCCCCACGCTCACGGTGCTCGATGAGACCGTGGACCAGCTCGCGCGTCGCAACGCCGAGGACCGCGCCGCCGGGCGCACCGTGGACTTCCTCTTCGTCTACGTGGGCCATGGCCGCACCGGTGAGTCGGGCCGCGCCTACCTCACGCTCGCCGACGGACAGCTGGACCAGGAGGGCCTCTACTCACGGGTGGTCGGGAAGCTCGACGCGGACTACGTGCACCTGCTCGTCGACGCGTGCCACGCGGCGGGCGTCGTCGGCAGTCGCGGCGGAGACCCGCTCGTGCTGCGCAGGCTGCGCCGCGCGCTGGAACAGGAACAGCTCTCCGGCCACCCCCGCGTGGGCGCCATCTTCGCCGAGAGCACCGAGGGCGAGACGCACGAGTGGTCCCGCATCCGCGCGGGTGTCTTCAGCCACGCGGCGCGCTCGGCGCTGCTCGGCGGCGCGGACGTCAACGGCGATGGCCGCGTCGAGTACAGCGAGCTCGACGCCTTCGTCGCCGCCGCCATCCGCGGTGTGAAGTCCCCCCAGGCCCGGCTCGCCGTGCGCACCTTCCCTCCCGCCCTCAGCCCCTCGCGCGCCCTCGTCGGTCCCGCTCCGGAAGGCCCTCGCCTCGACCTCCCTCCTGCTCCCCGAGGCGCGCGCATCTCCGTGGAGGACACCTCGGGCGTGCGCCTCGTGGACGCGCACCAGGCGGCGGGAGAGCCCCTGACGCTCGCGCTGCCGGAGCGCACGGCGTACTGGCTGCGCACCCCCGGCGGCGAGGCGCGCGTGCGTCGCTCGGACCTCAGGTCCGGAGAGCTCCCGCCCTCCTCGCCACCCGAGGTCGCCTCGCGCGGCGCCGCCGAGGAGAGCCTCCTCCAGGGCCTCTTCGCCCTGCCCTTCGGCCGCGACTTCTACGAGGGCTATGTCGCCTCCACCGGAGTGCCCGCCGTCGACTTCTCCACCGCCCTCTCTCCTGGCGAACCCTCCGGCGTCCCCCGCTCACTGGGCCTCGAAGCAGGACTCACCCTGGGCGCGCCGCCCCTGGGCGGACGCGGTGTCGCCCGCGGCCTCGCCCTGTCCTGGCGCGCCCCCGGCCCTGGCCTCACCCGCTTCGGCGCGCGCGCCACCTACGCGCTGGCCCCCGACGCCTGGGTGGACGACGCCACGCTCCAGCGCATGTCCGTGCTCGCGATGGCGGGCCTGGGAGGACGCGGCACCGTGGCGCCCTTCGCCGAGGTGGGCGCGGGCTGGCTGATGACCGTGGTGGACCGACCGGGTCGCCGCGAAGGTGACGCCCTGGGCCTCTCCGCGCGCGCCGCCGCGGGCCTCCGCTGGAAGACGGGCGACTTCGCGCTGAGGGGCACCCTGGGGCTGGATTGGGACTCGGTCCGCGTGGACGGACAACGGCGGGGACGGTGGATGCCCGGCATCGAGCTGGGCCTGGAGCGCTGAGCCGCCGCCGTCCACCCGGTGCGCGGCCGCTGTGAACGGCGTTGACAGTCCCGCCCGTTCGCCCGTCCAAGCCCCTGGAATCAGGCCCGTCCCGCGCTGGCAGGGCGCTTGCGATGGCCCCCTCCCGAAAGGGACGGGCCATGGACACGAGCGACACACGGTGGGGCGAGGCGCGGTGGGACACAGGGAAGCTCGTCCGGTGGAGCGTCCTCCACGTGGCGGCCCTGCTCGGCGGCGCGCGGTACCTCGAGTGGAGCGCCGTGGCGGTGTGGGCCGGACTCACGGGACTGACGATGTGCCTGGGCGTCTCGGTGGGCATCCACCGCGGCCTCATCCACCGGGCCTTCCGCGCGCCGCTCGCGGTGGAGCGCGCGCTCGGACTGCTGGGCACCCTGGCGGGCCTGGGCGGCGTCATCGCCATGAGCCGCATGCACCACCTGCGCGACTTCCACCAGAACCAGCCGGAGGCGGACTGCCCCGAGTACTTCGGCTACCGCGACGGCTTCCCGAGCGCCATGAGCCACGCCCTCTTCCGCACGTGGCACGCGGAGAGGCCCACCGCCGCGGCCCCGGTGGAGCCCGCGGTGGCGGACGATGCCTTCTTCCTCGCGCTGGAGCGCTGGGGCCTCTGGCTCCAGGTGCCGCTGGCGCTCGGGCTGT
Organism: Myxococcus fulvus; assembly: GCF_900111765.1. Next base: position 245,150 of record NZ_FOIB01000001.1, on the reverse strand, counting down.
ACGCGCTCGGCGGTGCCGCGTGGGTGGTGTGGGGCGTGTTCGTGCGGCTGGCGCTCACGCAGGACGGCTTCTGGTTCGTCCACTACGTGAGCCACGTGGAGGGCGAGCAACCCTACGAGCTGCCCGGCTGCGCGGAGCAGGGCCGCAACGCGGGCTGGCTCGCCTTCGTCAGCATGGGTGAGTCGTGGCACAACAACCACCACGCGTGGCCGCGCTCGGCGCGGATGGGCCTGGGCTGGCGACAGCCGGACCCGGGATGGTGGATGGTGCGAGGGCTCGCCGTGCTGGGGCTGGTGCACGACGTGAAGACACCCGCGAACCTCCCGCCGCGCCCCGGCGTGAAGGAGCGCCCCGCGCCCCCACGCGGCCAGGGCCCCTGCCCCCGAGGCGCGCATGGCGTCGCGCTGTAGCGCCGCCGCGTCAGAAGGCCCAGCCCAGGGACACTTGCAGTCGCTCATCGAAGGTCCAGCTCCGGCCCTTCCTGGTGCTGTTCCTCTCCCCATCCGGCAGCACCTGCTGACGGTCCTCATACTGGTCCGAGGAATGGCGGACCCCCGCGCCGACGCCCGCCTGCACCGCGAGCCCCCGCCCCAGGATGGCGGTGTAGCCCACCAGGGCCGCTCCCCCGAGCTGCAGGGAACGGATGCTGCTCTCATTGCCCTGGTCCTCCACGACGAACTGCTCGTACCGCCGCCACTGGTGGATGACCTCGAGCTGAGGGGACACCCAGAGCCCCTCGGGCGCCGCGCCGGACAGGAAGAACCTGACACGCGGCACGGCGCCCAGCTGGAAGAGGGCATCCCTCGTCTCCAGTCGCTGCTCCGTCGTCTCCAGGTCCCTGCTGCCATTCGAGACATGGACGCCGACGAGCAGCCCCAATCCCACGCTGACATGCGGTCCCACCACCCGCTCCCCCTCCAGCATCACCGAGCCCCAGTCCATGGGATTGACGGCGAGCCCCACCACCGTCTCGCGAGGCACGGCCTCGGTCGACACGGTGCTCGACGAATCGGCATGGGCGACGGCGGACGACAGCAACACCAGACACAGCCAAGGCATGACTCTCATGTGTGGAACTCCCCCTGTGGAAGCAACACCCCGGGAGGGTCCTCCCTGGGCAGCCCGCGCCCACTGCAACGCGCGTGCACAACCCACTTCGAGAGGGAGCCGCGCTCGACGAAGACCGACGTCGAGGACAACCTGTCAGCACTCCGCGTTCCAGGGTCGGACACGCTGACAGCGATTCTGGGATTCGACGCGAGGCATTGCGCAGGAAACCCACGGCCAGGGTTCTTCCCCGCGTTGACCCTCTCGTATGGGAATGGAGACCTTCGATGTCGCGTTCGCGTGTGCTGTGGGTGGTGGGGCTCTTGGCGCTTGGCGCGTGTGGTGGTGAGGACCGCGAGCCCCAGGAGGAGCCGGGCAACAGGCCACCGCCGGGCGGCTCCAATCCCCCCGTCACGTATCAGCGCTCCAACGTGACGGGCACCTACGCCGTCACGGGCACGCTGCGGACCACCCTCCAGGGCAGGGACAACACCGTCAACGTCCGGGACACCATCACCGTCTCGGAGAACACGGGCGGCCTCAACCTGCTGAACGTCAACGTCTCCAGCATGAACTGCGGCGTCGGCATCCGCGCGACGATGAACGGGGAGCGCACCTTCGACGTCGTCGGAGGCACGTGCCCGATGAGCACGGACCCGGGCTGCACCGCGAGCATGAAGGTCAACGACGGGAGCGGCAGCCGGGACGCGGGCGGCGCCTTCCAGTTGGAGCTGCGCGGAGACGTCTCGATGACGTGCGGGACGGCGTCCAGCAGCCTGGTGTTCGTCATGAAACTCGCGGGCACGTCCTCCGGGCTGTCCGCTCCGGACACCACGTTCGAGAAGCTGTCGCTCGGAGCGAGCATCTCCGACACGTTGGGCTTGCTGTCGACGGATACCGGACACACGCCGTGACGCGGACGGACGACACGCCGTCCCCGTGAATTGCGTCACGGGGACGTCGTAAGAATACTCCGGCCCCAGGATTCCAGTCGGGAGCGGAGGATGTCGATGAGGCGGATGCGCGTGGTGACGGCGGCGTTGTTGCTGGGGCTCGGAGCGTGTGGCGGTGGAGGTGACGACGGCGGAGATGGGGGAACGGTGGACCACCGCCCCAACGTGACGGGCGCCTACGCCAGCACGGGGACGATGACCCTGGTCATCTTCGGCCAGTCTCAGACCAATGACTTCGCGGACACGATTCGCATCGCCGCGGGCGCGGGCTCCAACAAGACGGCCCTGAACCTGCGCTCGGACACCTTCGAGTGCGGGGAAGGCTTCCCGGGCACCATGACCGGGGAGCGTGCGTTCTCCGTCCAGCAGACCGAGTGCCAGGTCCACCTGGACGAGCAGAACTGCGACGGGACGTTGACGGTGCGCTCGGGCACCGGCAACCGGGATGAGGCGGGCACGCTCCACCTCTCCATGAAGGGCGACTTCTCCTCGCGCAACTGCGCCCCCATCCCCGTCACCGGCCAGTTCACCATGGAGCTGACCGGCAACCGCACCGGCGAGTAATCCCCGGGCCGACGCGCGCCCCGAGACTCCGAGGCGCGCGTGACGCTCACGGCTCCAGCACGGCCTGCACGCGGCGCAGCTGGAGCACGCGCACGTCCGGGTCCACCACCCACCTCTCGGGTGCGTAGTCGGTGCGCAGCGTCACCTCGGCCGACTCCCCCGCGCCCAGCACCACCTGGCCGCGCGTGTCGCGGTAGTCGGGGGACTGCACGTCGGGCGTCTTCGCGTCCTCGCGCTTCGGGAAGCGCTCCCCCTTCACCGCGGCCACCTCCACCGGCATGCGGCCCTCGCCCACGTTGCGCACCGTCACCGTGGACACCCACCCTGCGCCGTCCTGCTTCACCCGGGCCTCCGACAGCTTGTACTCGGGGACGCGCACCTCGCGGAACCACTGCTGCACGAAGGCGTCATACGCCGCCGCGTCCTTCGCGAAGGGACGCATCCTCGCGATGAAGTCCTGCAGCACCGGGTGGTCCGTGGACTCGATGGACTCACGCAGGAAGGCCTGGAGCCCCGCGTGCATGGCCTCGCGGCCCATGAGCCCCTCCAACATCGTGAACACCCAGCCGCCCTTGTCATAGAGCACCGTGGTGTCACCGGAGCGCGAGCCGTCCAGCTTGAGCAGCGAGCGCTCCGAGTCCACGTGGCGCTCCTCGCCGTAGCGCTCCTCCAGCCGCTTCGCCATCTCCATCCGGGAGCGCGGCCCTTCCACCTGCTCCATCAGCTTCATCGCCGAGTAGTGCGACATGCCCTCCGACAGCACCGCGCCGCCCGGGCCCTTGCCGGGGACGAGCATGTTGCCCCACCACTGGTGCGCGGCCTCGTGCGCGGTAATCAGCAGCACGGCGTTCGCCTCGGGCGTGCTGCGGGCGAGGAAGCCGATGCTCTCCGAGAACGTGATGTTGGTGGCGAAGCCCTGCGCGTAGGTGGCGAGCCCGGGGAACTCCGACAGCTTCAACTCCTTCCACGGATAGGGATGGAACCATTCGGAGTAGTACCGGCGCGCGGCGTCCAGCCCTCGGCGCATCTCCTCCACGTTGTAGACGTGCGCGGGGTGGTGGAAGACGGCGGTGCCCTCGCCGCGCAGCACGGACCAGCGGCCCGCGACCAGGTTGAACATGCGCACCTTCTGATCGCTCCTCCACACGCTGACGCGGCGTCCGTCCTTCACCTCGTCGCTCTCCAGCACGCCCACGGAGTTGAGCGTGTACTCGGCCGGCCCCGTCACGCGCAGGCGCGTGGTGAAGGGCGCGCTCATGCCGTACGCGGCCGGCGTGGGCCCCAGGTGGAAGTCATCGGGGTACTCCCGCGGCTCGTACTCGTTCTCCTTCGGGTCCACGCCAATCTCCTCCTGGTAGCCCACCACCGGCGCGAAGCTCGGCTGGAAGCTGGTGAGCACCACGCCGGAGGGCAGGATGAACTCGGACACCTTGCCGCCGTTCTTCGTCGCGCCCTTGGGGAACGTCCCGTGGAAGTCGAAGCCCACGCGCACCACCGCGCCGGGAGCGAGCCCCGCCTCGGGCGTGAAGACATACAAGCGGGAGCGGTCGTCCGGCTTGATGTCCTTGCCGTCCATCGTCCAGCGCACGTCCTCCCAGTGGTCACCGCCGGTGAGCGCGAAGGCCAGCAGCGGCTTGTCGTGCGGGTTCACCAGCGTGTACGTGCCCTTCGTGCGGAAGGCGCGCCCCGCGGGGTCCAGGTCCACGTCCAGGTCCACGTCCTGGAGGTGAGGCTGGGGCGCGTGGAGCCACGTGGCCAGGTTGCGCTGCCAGTAGTCCTTGGCGCGCTTCTTCGCGCCTTCCCCCTGCCAGCCCTCGCCCACCTGCACCGCCGCCGCCACCAGCGCCACCACGGGCACCAGGGCCCAGGGCGCCAGCCGCCACGCCTCGCGCGCGAGCCCCTTGGGACGCAGCTTCTCCAGCAGGCTCACCGAGTCCGCCGCGCGTCGTCCGCTCAGCCGCACCGCCAGCGCCCCGAAGAAGGCCGCCAGCCCCAGCACGCCCACGCGGTTGAGGATGAGCACCGTCCGGTCCACCTCGAAGGCCCCCAGGTCGGACCACTGCACCGCGTGCCACAGCGGCCAGTTCATCGCCCAGTTGAGCTTGCCCCGCGCCGCCGCGTAGCCGGTGAGGCTCAGCGCCGCGAGCGCCAGGCCGTACGCGCCGAAGCGCCCGCCCGCCACCGCGCGCGCCGCGAGCACGAAGCACGTCCACGCGAGGAAGGTGGGCACGAGCAGGCCCCACGCGAGCAGGTACGGCCACGGGGAGAACGGCACCTGTCCCTGGGACACCTGCGCGAGGGCGCCCGCCACGCCCGCGGCCATCACCATCACCAGGCCCACGATGCTGTTGGCCAGCGCCTTGCCCAGCAGCACCGACACGGTGCTCACCGCCGTGGCGTCATGGATGGGCGAGAAGCCCGTGGCGTCCTCCCGCTCCAGCGACTCCACCGTGTAGAACAGCAGCATCAGGCACGCGAGCGTGGTGAGCTGCCCCAGCGAGGCCACGGCGAAGAAGCCCGAGGACGTCAAGAGCCTCGTGTCGAAGGGGCCGATGCGATTGAGCGCCTGCGTCACCGACTGCAGCAGCACCAGCGGCGTGAAGACGTAGAGCCCCGCCTGCGACAGCAGCCCTCGCAGCTCCGCGCGCGCCACCACGCCCAGGCCCGTCAGCACCCCGGGCACGCGCACGCGCATCTTCAGCTCGACCAGGGACGTCGTCTCGCGCGAGCGCGCGTCGGGCGTCGCCAGCGGGAGGTCCGCCAGCGGCTTCTTCCCGGCGGCGGGCACCTTCGCGCCGCGCAGCCCGAGCGTCATGTGCCGCGACGTCCACGCCACAGAGCCCAGCCCCAGCGCCATCAGCGCGAACCGGCCGCCGAGGAAGACCGCGTCCAGCTCCACCCGCTGCGTGTTGTAGAAGGCCACGCCCCGGTCCACCTTCACCCACGTCTCGCTCAGCCAGCGCAGGCCGGCCGGGTCCACCGCCTGGAGCAGCCGGTTCACGCGCGGGTCCAGCCAGCCGGGGGACCAGTCCCACAGGAAGAAGCCGCAGACGAACAGCAGCATCACCGGTAGGAAGTACACGAGCACCGGACGGCGCGTGCCCTCGCCCAGCGCGAACGCGGTGCCGCCGAAGAACACCAGCAGCGGCACGCCGAAGAAGAGCGCGGGCCGCAGGTAGTTGAGCCACGACAGCGGGCCCCGGAACTCCGCCTGGTCTCCCGCCGGCACCACGTGGTGGAAGAAGATGAGGAAGAGCAGCAGCGCCAGGAGCCCCAGGCCGTACGCGCCCAGCGTCGCGAGGAACTTGCCCCACACGTACTCGCGTGGCGTCAGCGGCGTGGAGTGGAGGAGGGGCCCCACGCGCGCCTCGTCGTCCGCGATGACGCTCATGCCCGCGCCGACGCAGAGGAAGAAGCTCTGCATCATGAAGACGATGTAGATGAGGTTCTGCGTGACGGCGAACTCGCTCGTCGCCCAGGCCTTGGCGCCGCCCACCTGGCTGGCGCCGGTCGAGATGGTGACGGCCCCGGACGACAGGCCCCACACCACCAGGAACGTGAGGACGAGCAGGATGACGAACAGCGGGCGACGCACCTGGTGGAGCAGCTCCGCGCGCATCACCGTGCCCATGCGGGCCGCGGTGCTCATCGCGCCACCTGCGCCATGGCGGGCACCGGGGCCTCTCGCGTGTCCTTCATCAGGAGCAGGTAGGCGTCCTCGAGCGTGGGCGTGACGCGCTCGAAGCCCGGGGGCACGTTCGCGTCCGGCGCGTGGATGCGCACGCGGTTGCGTCCCTCGAAGAGCACGGCCTGGGTGACGCGGTGGGAGCGCTGGAGCGAGGGCAGGTCGGCGGTGGACGCGGTGCCCTCGAAGATGGTGCCGTGGATGGCGTGCTTCGCCTCGGTGGGGGACGTAATCGCCACCACCTGTCCCTGACGGATGACGGCGAAGCGCGGGCAGAGCATCGCCACGTCCTCGACGATGTGCGTGGAGAGCAGCACGGTGCGCTCGCCGGCGACCTCCGCGAGCAGGCGGTAGAAGCGCAGGCGCTCCTCGGGGTCCAGGCCCGCGGTCGGCTCGTCCACGATGATGAGCTTGGGGTTGCCCGCGAGCGCCTGGGCGATGCCCAGCCGCTGCCGCATGCCTCCTGAATACTCCTTCACCTTGCGCTTCGCCGCGAACGTGAGATTCACCCGCTCGAGCAGCTCCGCGCACAGCTTCTTGAGGCCCTGCGGCGCGCTGACGCCCTTGAGCTTCAGCAGGTACAGCAGCATGTCCTCGCCGCTGAGGTACGGATAGAAGCCGAACTCCTGCGGCAGGTAGCCCAGGTGCGGGCGCAGCGCCTCCGGGTGGCGGACGATGTCCACGCCGTCCAGCGTCACCTCACCCGACGTGGGCTCCAGCAGGCCGGAGAGAATCTTCATCAGCGTGGACTTGCCCGCACCGTTGGGGCCCAGCAGTCCGAACATCCCGAGCGGAATCTCCAGGTCCACGCCACGCAGCGCGGACACCGGCCCCGGGTACACCTTCACCAGCTTGCGGAGGGAGAGCATGCCCTCCCTCTACGCAGACACCCTCCCGCCATTTCCCCGCCCTCGGGCGGACCTCGCGCGCGGTGACGACGAAGGTCTTCGTATGAAACGCACTCGGCCGGCGTTGAATCCTCGCTCGGCCCGAAAGCCAGACATCACCTCACGGCGCCGAGCGCACCAACCGCAACGGCGCGCGCGCCCCCGAGGCCGAGGCCAGCATCGGCACCTCCGGCCACGTCGTCTCCGGCTTGCCCTGCGTGAGGAACTCCACCGCCGGCGCCACCACCTCCGGCGCGTACAGGATGCGGTGGTGCCCCAGCCCCTGCGTGCGCGTCAGCTTCGCGCCCGGCCACGCCCGCGCCACCGCCTCACCCGCGACGAGCGGCACCTCCCTGTCCCCCACGTCGTGGAACACATGCAGCGGCACCTGCCCCAGCAGCGGCACGAAGTTCGGCAGCGCCAGGTCCTTGAGCCGCACGCTGAAGCGCCGCTCGATGCGCTCCTCCATCCGCATCCACACGCCATCCGTCAGCCCGAAGGCGCGCGCGAAGGCCTGGATGCCCCCACGCGGGTCCGCCGGCGGCGACACGAACACCGCGCGCCCCACCTTCAGCCCATCCCGCATCGCCACCGCCGTGGCCGCAGCCCCCAGCGAGTGCGCCACCACCGCGTACGGCCCACCCGTCGCCTTCGCCACGTCCGCCACCACCTCCGCCATCTCCGGCAACGAGCTGGTGCGTCCCGACGAGCGCCCATGCCCCGGCGCGTCGTACGTCACCACCGAGAACCCCGCCGCCACCAAAGGGTCCACGAACGCCGTCAGCTGCCCGCCGTACCCGCTCCACCCGTGCACCAGCAGCACCCGCGGCCCCTCGCCCCAGCTCCACACCGCCACCTCCTCGCCACCGAGCGTCAGCATCCTCGGCTGCCCCCGTGCCAGCACCGCCTCCGCCGTCCGGGAGCGGTGCGGCCGCCACGGCGTGCGGAACCGCTCGTCCGCCCACGCCGCCGTCAGCCCGGGCGCCACCGTCCCCGCCCCCAACGCCGCCGCACGCATTCCCCACTTCGCCAGTTTAACGCGAACGTTCGTGCTATTTTCTGCCATGACGAGGTCCTCCTCAGAGGGACACAAACCAGAAGAAGTCAGGAGCCCGTGGGACGGGCGGCGCGCAGCAGGGCCTCGAAGCCGCGACGGGCCCAGGTCTCCGCGCGAGGCTCCTTCAGGAGCCGGGCGGCGTGGTGGAAGCCCAGCAGCAGGGCGTTCTCGTCGTGGGCGAACTGCTCCACGTCCACGTCCTTGTGGAAGTGCCCCTCGGCCACGGCGATGCGAGCGGCCTGCGCCAGGCAGTCCATCCAGTCGCGCTGGGTCTGCACCAGCCTGTCCCGCGCGGGGCCCGGGGCGTCATCCAGCTCCGTCGCCGCGGCGACGAAGATGCACCCGCCCTCCGGCACCAGCTCCCGCTCCCACGTCAGCCAGTTCTCGAAGAGCGCCCGCACCCGGGGCTCACCCCGAGGCTGCATCAGCGCCGGACGGATGACCCGCTCGGTGAACAGCGCCGTGGCCGCCTCGAGAATCTCCACCTGGAGCGACGTCTTGGAGCGGAAGTGCGCGAACAGGCCGCTCTTGGAGAGCTGCAGCTCCTCCGCCAGCCCGCCGATGCTCAGCCCCTGCAGGCCCACCCGGCTGGCGAGCTGGATGGCCCGCTCGAGAATCGCCTGATGGGTGAGCTCGCCCTTGCGCATGGAGCCTTTCTAAACGCCCGTGCTTTTTTCCGCAAGTCGACGGCGATGAGGAGGCTCAGCCCTCGGTGTTGCGCAGGAAGTCGGCCACCTGGGCGAAGCGCTCGTCCAGGAAGCGGCGCAGGCCGCCCGTCACGCCCCGGGCGTCCATGGCGCGCTGCATGGCCCGCAGCCAGGCGTCCCGCATGGACAGATCCACCGGCACATGGCCGTGGCGCATGCGCAGCCGCGGGTGCCCATGGCGCTCCGCGTAATGCTGGGGCCCCCCCAGCCACCCCATGAGGAACAGGCCGAACCGCTCGCGCGTGCCAGGGTTCACCCGGCCTTCGGCGTCCAGCTCATGCAGCTTCGCCAGGGCGGGCTCGTGGGCGTCCATCGCGTCATAGAACGCGCCCGCCAGCGCCATCGCCGCCTCCGCGCCGCCCAGGCGCTGGTACGGCGTGTCCTCCAGGGAGGGAACCCAGTCGTCCGAGGGAGGAGCGTTGAGTTCCAAGGGTTTCAAATCGACAGACATGACTTCCTTCAACGGCACTCGGGGCCCGGCGGCTTCCTTCTCGTACTTCTCGTCACGAGCGCTCGCACCGCCGCCACCAGAGGTGTCGAGAGGGCGACAGGCTGACAGGCCCTCCGTGCGTTGCCCATCGAAGAATTGACCGAGGCGAGAATCGATTGCTAGAGCCTCCCTCCACCCGTGCCCCCCACCGAACCACGCCTGCCAGACCCGATGCAGGTCGCGCCCCTGGTGTGGGTGCTCGACGACAGCCCAGCGGAGGCGGAGGCCATCCGCCGCGCGCTCACGCCCGTCTGCCGGCTGGTGACCTTCACGGACGGCGCCGCGCTGCTGGAGGCGCTGCGCCAGCGCCCCGCGCCGGACGTGCTCGTGCTGGACTGGTACCTGCCAGGAATGACGGGCCTGGAGGTGTGCCGCGTCGTGCGTCAGGGCGCCGCCACCGCGCTGCTGCCGGTGTTGCTGCTCACCGTCAACACCCGCGCGGACGACGTGGTGGAGGCGATGGCCGCTGGGGCCAATGACTACGTCTTCAAGCCCTTCCGTCCGCTGGAGCTCCAGGCGCGCGTCACGGCCCTGGCCAGCCACGAGCGCAAGCGGCGCCAGCAATTGGAGGACGAGCGCGCGCGGCGGCTGCTCGCGGAGGGCACGCTGACGGAGATGCAGGCGGCCGAGGAGCGCGCGTGGCGCAGCGAGCTGCGCTTCCGGCTGGCCGCCCGGGCCACGCGTGACGCCGTCTGGGAATGGGACCCGCGCACGGGCGCGGTGGACTGGACGAGCGGCCTGCACGAGCACTTCGGCTATGCCTCCTCGACCATCCGGGACACGCGGGCCTGGTGGGAGGAGCGGCTGCACCCGGAGGACCGCGAGCGCGTGGTGCGCGGCCTGCGCCTGGCGGTGTCCAGCCAGAGCCACGAGTGGCAGGAGAACTACCGCTTCCAGCGCGGCGACGGCACCTGGGCGCACGTGGTGGACCGCTGCCACATCGTCCGCGACACCGAGGGCCAGGCGGTGCAGGTGGTCGGCGCCATGCAGGACGTCACCGAGATGCAGCAGACGGAGTCGGAGCGCCTGCGCCTGCTCGCGGAGGTGCACGCGCAGGCGGACTTCGAGCGGCAGCTCATCGGCATCGTCAGCCACGATTTGCGCAACCCCCTGGGGGCGATAACGCTGGCGGCGTCGCTCCTGGCGCAGACGCCGGACGCGGACGAGCGGCAGCAGCGCAACGTGCAGCGCATCCAGCGCGCGGCGGACCGGGCCACGCGGATGATTCGCGACCTGCTCGACTTCACGCGCGCGCGTCAGGGCCGGGGCCTGCCGGTGTACCCGCGGCTGATGGACCTGCACGAGGTGGTGCACGCGGCGCTGGACGAATTGCAGGTGGCGTGGCCGGACCGACGCATCCTCTCCGAGTACACGGGCAACGGCGTGGGCCAGTGGGACCCGGACCGCGTGGCGCAGGTGCTCGGCAACCTGGTGGGCAACGCCATGCAGTACAGCGCGCCGGACACGGTGGTGCGCGTCGTCGCGCGGGGCGAGGACTCGGGCGGCGTGGTGCTGGAGGTCCACAACCAGGGCATGCCCATCCCCCTGGACCTCAAGTCGCGCATCTTCGAGCCGCTCGAGCGCGGCCTGGAGCGGCCCGAGGACCGGGGCATGCGCAGCATCGGCCTGGGGCTCTACATCGTGCGCAGCATCGTCGTGGCGCACGGCGGGACGGTGGACGTGCGCTCCACGCAGGACGACGGCACCACCTTCACGGTGCGCCTGCCGCGACAGACCCCCGTCACCCTCGCGCCCCAGGACGACAAGGGCGACAAGGCCGCGGGCTAGGCCACCCAGCGCTTCGGTCGGCGCTTGAGGGTGTTGACGCCCAGCCTGTCGCAGAACGCCTCGAACTCCTGGCGAGGCACCCCTTTCCAGGCCACGTCGGAGAGCGCCTTCGTCCCGGGCAGCGGCGCGTCCTCCACCAGCGTGGCGAGCTTGCGGTACAACAGCGCGTCCTCGCGCTGCGCGCGCAGCGTGGCGGCCAGCTTGTCCGCGCCGCGCGGGCGCACGCTCCAGGCCGAGGCATCGTCCGGAATCGCCTCCAGCCGGCCGTACGCGGACACGAGCGCGGACGCGCCCTTCTCTCCGAAGCCGTCCAGCCCCGGGATTCCGTCCGCGACATCCCCCATCAGCGCCAACAGGTCTGGCACGCTGGCGGGCGGCACGCCCAGCTTCGCGCGCACCGCGTCCTCGTCCAGCACCTTCTCCTGTCGCCGGTCCACCTGCACCACGCGCTGGCCGCGCACGCACTGGCCCAAATCCTTGTCCGGCGTGCAGATGCGCACCTGCTCCACCTCGCCGCCAAAGCGCGCCGCCGCCGTGGCCAGCGCGTCGTCCGCCTCGTGCTCCTTCATGGACCACACGCGCACGCCCAGCGACGCCACCGCCTCCTCGGCCAGGTCGAACTGCGCGCGCAATTCCGGCGGCACGCCCTCGTCGCCCTTGTAGCCGTCGAACAGCGCGTTGCGGAACGAGCGGATGGGGTTGTCGAACGCCACCGCGATGTGCGTCACCGCTTCGTCCGCGTCGTGCAGCAGCATGAGCAAGGACGACATCAACCCCACCGTCGCCTTCACGTCCTGGCCATCCGGCGCGGCGTGGCCCGGCCGGGGCGAGAAGTGGGCGCGGTACAGCTCATACGTGCCATCCACCAGGTGCAGACGCATAGGCCCCACGTCCTATCGCTTGCGACGACGGGCGGCCAGCGCGCGCTGCCTCACCGTCACGCGGCCCTCCGCGCGCAACCCCTGCCCGCCCACCCCCGAAGATGGCTGGCCCCTCCCCGGGCGACTTGTGCCCTCGTGGATTGCCGCGCTGTCGGCCCGAGCACACTTCTGGACCTGGGGCGCGACACCCGCGCTCCGTGGACCGACGGCTGGAGGTAGACCGTGCGCCCGAAGCTGCTTGCCGCGATGCTGTGCGCCACCCTGTTGGGGTGCGCCAGTCAGAGCGTGAAACCCACCTCGAACACCCGACGGACGGAGGCGGTGGCCTCCATGCGCGCCGCGGAAGGAGCCGGCGCAGCGCGCATCCCGGAAGCCGCGCGCCATCTGGAGTACGCCCGCCAGCAAGTCAACCATGGCGAGCAGCTGCTGATGGACGATGACGCAGAAGGCGCGGAGCTGAGCTTCATGCAGGCGGACGCGGACGCGGACCTCGCGCTGGCGCTCGCACGCGCGCTGCCCATGGAGCAGCAGGCGAAGAGAACCACCCAGCAGGCCGAAGCGCTGCGGCGCGGCCTGCAGTGAGCCCCAGTCCGGGAGGAGACCGTCATGGCAGGCAGCAAACATGGTTGGAAGGCCCTCGTCGGAGCCTCGGCGCTCCTCGTGGCGGGGAGCGCGAGCGCGGCCGCGCCGAAGGAGCTGGTGGAGGCCCGCGCGGCCTATCAACAGCTCGCGGCGAGTCCGCAGGGGCGTGAGCGTCCCCGCGACGTGGCCGAGGCACGCGACGCCCTGCGCGCCGCCGAGCGTGAGTACCAGCGCGACGAGAAGTCCCAGCGCACGCGGGTGCTCTCCTACGTGGCCCTGCGCAAGGCGGAGACGGCGGGCGCGTGGGGCATGGCGGACATCGCCGCGCGCCAGCAGGCCCAGGCGGAGGTCGCGCTGAACCGAGCCCAGGCGCTCCAGGAGCAGCAGCGCCTGGCGCAGGCCCGTCAGCAGGAGGGCGAGATGCGGCTGTCCGAGGAGGCCGCGCGGCGTCAGCAGGTGGAGCAGGAGGCGCAGCAGCTGCGCGCCCAGAACGAGGAGCTGCAGCGGCAGGCGCAGCTGCTCCAGGGCCAGCAGCAGACGCAGAGCCAGGCGGACCAGCAGGCCGCGCAGCAATTGGAGGCCGAGCGGCAGGCGCGCGTGGAGGCCGAGCGACAGGCGGCCGAGGCCATGGCCAAGCTGGACCGGGCCAACAAGGACCTGAAGGTCCGCGAGGAGGCGCGCGGCACGGTGCTGACGTTGTCGGGCAGCGTGCTCTTCGCGTCGGGTGCCTCGGACCTGCTGCCGGCGGCGCGGGACCGGCTGGCGGACGTGGCCGAGGTGCTGAAGGAAGGGGACCGGCCGCTGCTCATCGAGGGACACACGGACTCGCAGGGCTCCGACGCCCTCAACGAGCGGCTGTCCTATCAGCGCGCCGAGCGGGTGAAGGAGTTCCTCATCAACCAGGGCGTGCCCGCCAACCGCATCGAGGCGCGCGGCATGGGTGAGTACCGGCCGGTGGCCTCCAACTCCACCGCCGAGGGCCGCGCGAACAACCGCCGCGTGGAAATCGTCCTCGAGCGCGGAGGCTCGCGCGCCGTCGGCGGCAGCGGCCAGGAGCAGCCCGGCACGGGCGGCGGCTCCTCGAGCGGCAACGAGCAGCAGCAGCAGGCGCCGGAGTCGGGCGCGGTGCATGACGAGGATTTGGGGGACGTCCAGCAGCCCGGTACGGGCGGCTCGGGCGACGCCTCGGAGAGTGGCGGCCAGCAGGACACGTCCGACGACCACCACCAGTTCCATGGCTCGGGCGACGGTGCGAGTCAGGACGTGCGGCAGTAACGCCTCACCGCTCCCGCTCGGAGAAGACGCTCCGGGCGGGAGCTTTCTTTTCGTGGGAGGCGTGCGGGACAGCGCGTGGCGCGTTAGCTTCCGCGGCCGCCGACACGCCATGGACTCCGACAAGCCCATCGTCCTGCTCACCACCGAGCGCCTGCGCATCACCCAGTTCCCTCCAGACGGGGCCGCGCGCGTCGTCGCCTACCACGAGGCCAACCGCGAACACCTGGGCCTGGTGTCCCCCTCGCGGCCCGGCAACTTCTACACGCTGACGTACTGGCGCACGCGGCTGGCGCAAGACCTGGAGGACGCGCGCTTCGACCGCTCGCTGCGCCTCGTCGTGCTGCCTCGCGAGGCGCCGCCTTCCTCCGCGCCCGTCATCGGCAACATCTCGCTCGCGCACATCCGCCGAGGGCCCTTGCAGGCCACGGACCTGGGCTACGGGCTGGACCACCGCCATGAGGGCAAGGGCTTGATGACGGAGGCCCTGCGCGCGGTCTGCGCCCACGCGTTCCACGGCATGGGCCTGCACCGCATCCAGGCCAACCACCTGCCGGAGAACCTGCGCAGCGCGGCGGTGCTGCGTCGGCTGGGCTTCGTGGTGGAGGGCTACGCCCGCGACTTCCTGGAGATCAACGGCCGCTGGAGGGACCACGTGCTCACCTCCCTCGTCGCCCCCGAGGACAGGCCCGTCGCCCGCTAGCCCACCCTCGCGAGACAACTGGAGGTCGGCACATGGCGTATCTCTTCCTGCTCGGGGCCATCGCCTTCGAGGTGGCCGCGACGAGCCTGATGAAGTCCACCGAGGGCTTCACCCGGCTGTGGCCCACCGTGGCGTGTCTCACCGGCTACGGCGTGGCCTTCGCGCTGCTCTCGCAGGCGGTGAAGCAGGTGCCCATCGGCGTCGCCTACGCGATGTGGTCCGGGCTGGGCACCGCGGCCATCGTCGTCATCGGCGTCACCTTCCTGGATGAGGCCATCAACCTCACCAAGGTGGCCGGCATCCTGCTCATCATCGGCGGCGTCGTGCTGCTCAACCTGAAGGGCGCCCACTGAAGCCACGGGCACCGTCTCAGCGGGGCAAAAGCGACGTCCTCGCCGCGCCGCCGGCCGAGCCGGAGGTCAGGTGCGCGTCCATCCACTCCACCGTGCGCCGCATCCGGTCCACCACGTGCTCGGGCTTGCGCAGGGTGTGGCCCTCGTCCGCGTAGACCACCAGCTGCGTCTTCACGCCCAGCTCCTTCAGCGCGCGGTGGAACTCGTGCCCTTGCGTCACGGGCACCTCCAGGTCCCGCTCGCCGTGCAGCACCAGCGTGGGCGTGCGCGCCAGCTTCATGGAGTTGATGGGCGAGCTGCGCGTGTAGATTTCCGGCTCGTCGTACAGGGACGCGCCGAAGTACGGCTTCATCCACGCGTCGATGCGGTTGGTGCCGTAGTAGCTCTGCCAGTTGGAGATGCCCGCGCCCGCCACCGCCGCGCGGAAGCGCTGCGTCTGCGTCACCGCCCACATCGCCATGAAGCCGCCGTAGCTCCACCCCGTCACGCCCAGCCTCGCGGGGTCCACCGGAGCGCGCGCCAGCACCGCGTCCACGCCGGACAGGATGTCGCGCAAGTCCCCGAAGCCGAAGTCGCGCCGGTTGGCCTGCGCGAACTGCGCCCCCTGGCCGAAGCTGCCCCGGTAGTTGGGCAGGAACACGTAGTAGCCGCGCGCGGTGAACATCAGCACGTCCGGACGGAAGCCCGGCACGACGCCCGCCGCGGGCCCGCCGTGCACCATCGTCACCATGGGCGCCCGCACGCCGGGAGGCGGCATCATCGACGGAGGCGGCGCCACCAGCCAGCCCTGCACCTCCGCCCCGTCGCTCTTCCACGTCAAATCCCTCGCCTCGCCCACCAGCGCGCGCAGGTCCTCCTCGCGCCGCGTGACGCGCTCCCACTCCCCCACCGGCCCCACCCAGAGGTTCTGCGCCTGGGAGAACGACTCGCGCACCACCGCGCTCACCTTGCCGTCGCGCGACAGCGACAGCCCCACCTGACCACGCGCGCTGATGCGCTCGGCCCCCTTCCACAACACGCGCGGCTCACCCTGCTGCGTCGGGTCCACGGTGGCCACCGCCGACTCGCCCCGCACCTGCGCGCCGAACACCAGCGAGCGCGCCGACACCCACTCGAGCGACATCGCCGTCGCCTTCATCCCCGCCGTGAGGTTGCGCGCCTTGCCGCCGTCCAGCGGCACCAGCATCACGTCCCCGCCGTTGGAGCCGTGGTCGCTCATCAGCCCCTCGATGACGGCCACCTGCTTGCCGTCCGGGCTCCAGGTCGGCTCGGCGAGCTGCCACTTCGGCGCGTACAGCACGCGCGAGCGCGCGTTCGCCGTCTCCACCACGTGCAGCTTCGCCAGCCACCAGCTCGCGTCCCCCGGCGGCGGCGCGCCGATGTACGCCAGCCTTGCCGCGTCCGGGCTCCACGCGAACTCGTAGACGAAGGTCTGCTCCGGCGTGACGAAGCGGTGCGAGCCCTCCGCCACCGACACCACCGCCACCCGCTGCACCGGATGCGACTCGCGCACCACGCCCGTCTCGCGCGCGCCGGGACCGCGGGGTCCCAGGGCCTGCGCGGCGCCCTCGCCCTGCATCACCAGCACCGCCACCGACGCACCGTCCGGCGACCACCGGGGCGAGGCGATGGGGCTCTCGAAGGACGTCAGCTTCGTCGCGACGCCCTCCTTCAGGTCCGCCACGTACACCTGCGTCCTGCCGCGCTGGTGCCCGTCCGACAGGAACAACAGCCGCCGCCCCTCCGGGCTCCACTGGAGGGAGGACTCGTCACACGTCTTGCCCTCGGGACAGGCGCTCACCAGCAGCGCCTTCGGCTCGCGCGCGCCCAGCTCCATCGCCTGGATGAGCGTGCCGCCCGTCGCCGCCACCTCCACCCACGCCAGCCACTCGCCGTCCGGAGACACCGCCACCTGTTTGAAGCGCGTGGTGCGTCCCATCACGCCCAACAGGCTCTCCACCGACGGCTTGCTCGACTTCGCCGCGCCACCCCGGGCGGCGCTCACCGCCAGGTCGAACGCGGACGGCGCGGGCGCCGACTCCTGCGCGACGACGGGCGCCGCGAATCCCAGCACGGCGACCAGGGCCAGCATTCTCGCCACCATCCGAATCAACACGTCCCCCCACGGGTCAGGAAGAGGCCACCAGACTACATGAGTGGGGCGGCGCTTCGCGCCCATTCCCAACCCACGGCGCATTCGTTGGACCTCGGAAGTTTGGGCGTGCGAGCACAATCCCTCTCGTCCATCCCCCAACGAAGCGCCGGACATCTCCCGCCTCGGGCCCACGCGGGCGTGGACACTGCCGGCCATGGCACGGACCGAGATGGAGAAGATGCTGGCCGGCGAGCTGTACAACGGCTGGGACGCGCAGCTCACGGCGGCGCGCTCCCGGGCGCGGCGGCTGCTACGCGCCTACAACGACACGCTCATGGAGGACGAGGACCTGCGCAAGCAGCTGCTCGGGCAGCTCCTCGGCCAGGTGGGCGAGGGCGTCTACCTGGAGCCGCCGTTCCACTGCGACTACGGCACCTTCATCCAGTTGGGCAAGCGCGTGTACATGAACTTCCAGTGCGTCATCCTGGATTGCAACCGGGTGACGATTGGGGACGACGTGTCCTTCGGCCCCAACGTGCACATCTACGCGGCCACGCACCCGCTCGACGCGGACGAGCGCATCAAGGGCCCGGAGCTGTCCAAGCCCGTCACCATCGGCGCGAAGACGTGGGTGGGCGGCGGCACCATCATCCTCCCCGGCGTCACCGTCGGGGAGGGCGTCACGCTGGGCGCCGGCAGCGTGGTGACGAAGGACGTGCCACCCTACGTCCTCGCCGCGGGCAACCCGGCCCGCGTCATCCGCGCGCTGCGCTGAAGGAGCCTTCAGCGCTTCGTCATGTCGAACAGCGCGCGCGCCTGCGGGCCCAGGAAGCCGTCGAAGTCCGGCGCGCGCTGAGCAATCTCGAAGTACGCGTAGGGCCAGGGGCGACGGCCTCCCTCGCGCAGGGCCACCGACAGCGGGGCCGCCTGGGTGGCCGTCTGCCTGAGCGACGTGCCCGGCGCGCCCTCGATGTCCGCCTTCATGGGCACGCCCGCCTCCCGCATGCGGTGCTGCCACGCCTCCACGTCGTCCACGGAGCCGGTGAAGTGGTTCACCTTGCGGCCGAAGGCGAGCAGCCAGGCGCCGTACTGCGACTCCTTCTCCAGCTCCAGCAGCGCGGCCTCCGACGGCGGCGGCGGCGAGCAGAACCACGACGCCAGCGCGTCCACGTCCTCGGGCGGGGGCGGATCGTCCGGCAGCGTGGCGAGCAGCTCCCGGGCGCGCGGCGACAGCTCCTCCGACTTCAGCTCGGAGATGAAGACGCGCGGCAGCCCCTCCGGGTGCGACAGGTAGATGGCGGACAGGTGCGCGTCGGGGAACGTGTACGCCCCCGCCGGCTTCCAGCCCAGCCGCTCGAAGGGCCGCGAGAACAGCGCGATGCCTCCGCCGGGCCGGGCCAGCGAGCGCAGCGCGACGTGGTCATTGCGGAAGCTGCCCCCGGAGAGCTGCACGAAGGTGCGCGCGTACGGCACCTCCGAGGCATAGCGCTCCCAGAGGAGGTCCAACAGTCGGGTGGCTTGTGAGGTCGACATGGCGGAACAGTCTAATCCGCCAGGAAAAGTGCGGCGGCGCGCGGCCCCGAGCCCTTGGAGGGGATTTCGTTCGGAGACGCGCGCCGCGCGCTAGAGACTCGCCTTGGAGTTTCGAGTCTCTGTGTCCTTGTCCTTGGTATGCATTGACTTCCGTACCGGCCCGCTCCGCACCACTTGAAGTCGTGCGGCCAAATAGGGTGTGACGTTGGAAAACGCCAGCGCGACGCAAGAGTGAGCATCAAAGTCCCATTGCGCCAGCCTGTAGCCCCACTAATTGACACAATTGTGAACGTAAAGTTTCGCTCCCGCTGAGATCGTACCGCCCCATCCCTCTCGATTTCTCGCTGCGCGGAAGGCGCCTGGCGGCCTGTCCGCATGGATGACGCACCGCTCCATGCGGTGTGGAACAGGTCAGTGGAGGTGCTCGGGGTACATGGGCAGGCCGTGGAAGAAGCGGCGGCCGGACTCGAAGCGGCGGTGGAAACAGACGCGGTCCTCCACGTAGAGGCGGGCCATGTCCTCCTCGCCGTAGGCGCGGAAGAAGGCGGCGCGGGCCTCGTCGCAGGCGCCCTCGTACTCGGCGAGCAGGGCCTCCCAGTCCTCGGGGGGCGGCTCGTCGGCGTCGTGCCAGATGCCATCCTCCATGCCGTACTCGCGCTCCATCAGGTCCAGCTCCAGCGCGAGCCGCTGGACGCGCGGCACCTCGGAGAGCGCCTCGTCCGCCATGGCGGTGAGGATGTGGGCCACCAGGAAGAAGCCGGCGTCCGGCGGTACGACGCCTTCCTCGCGCGCGGCGCGAAATGCCACCAGCAGCTGCGCGTCCATCGCGTCGTCCCCGAGCTCCAGGAGCCGGGCGGCGAGTCCCCGCCACTTCTCCTCTGTCTCGCGGGCCTCCTGGAGGGCCAGGCTCAGCTCGGGGTCTCGGGTCTTCTTCATCGCGTACTCCTATCGGGAATGCACCGAAGCTCTCATCCAGGTCTGACGTCCGGCCCCGCGCCTCGCGGACGTGGGGGGCTCGGCGTTGCTTCAATCCGCGTCGTCGGTTGGACGCGAGCGCCCGGCGGCGTGTCGGGTGGTGGACGCCCGGGTGTCCGCGCGTCCATGCTGCCCGGCACCGTGCCGCTCACCTCGCGTCCCCGCGCTCCCTCCGACGACGGCTTCCTCTTCGACCTGTACGCCAGCACGCGTGCGGGCGAGCTGGCGACGTGGGGTTGGACACCCGCGCAGCGCGAGGCGTTCCTGCGCATGCAGTGGTTGGCCCGCGGGCGGGACTGGGCCGTGCGTTATCCGACGGCCGAGGACCAGGTGGTGTTGGTGGCGGGTCAGCCCGCCGGCAGGCTGCTGGTGGACCGAGGTGCGCGGGAGTGGCGATTGGTGGAGATCGCCCTGCTTCCCTCCCACCAGCGCGGTGGCTTGGGGACGCGGCTCTTGCGTGAGCTGTTGGACGCGGCCACGCAGGCCCGGGTGCCCGTGCGGCTGCACGTGCTGCACGACAGTCCCGCGCGCGGGCTGTACGCCCGGCTGGGCTTCCAGGAGGAGCCGTCGACACAGCCCCCGGACGCGGGGGCCCCGTATGTCGCCATGCAGTGGAGTCCCGCGCCGCGCGCGGGGTGAGGGCCAGGAGGGCCGTCTCGGGGGAAACGCGCCATGCCTCGAAGGACGAACGGGCCTCGCGCCGATTGCGCGCGGGCGGCCGTGTCCTGGAGGCAACGAACCGCCTCGCCCTCGTGGCCCGCGTGATCTCCGCGGCCCCCTCCGACACGAAGGCGAGTCGTTCCGCCCGACAGTCCTTCATCCACCGCGACGCGGCGCCACGGGCCTCACGAGGAGACGCGTGACTCGCGCCGGGATGAGCCATCGCCCGGAGGTGGGCCGACCTTCCGGGGTGCGACCTCCGCGGTCGACTCGAACCCCCAGCGCGCGAGGGCCGGGCGTCCTGTCGCTTCCGCGAAGTCCTGCCGAGGCGAAGCCCGCTCGGGCCGCCTCACCGTCAGCATGAACCGCGTTGCACCCCGCGCCGCCGCGAGCTCAGGGCGCGGGTCTTCCCTCCCCGATGAGACCTGGGGGCCGCGACCCACCGCCGGTCCGGAGGGACCGACGATGGGCGCAAGCGACTCCCCTCCACTCAGAGGAAGAGGTTCTCCGGGGTCGGCACCACCGTCTGGATGACGTAGCCATCCGCGCCCGCGCCGGGCTGGATGGGGGTCGTGGTGTTTCCGCCACCACCCGAGCCACCCGCGCCGCCCATGGCGCCACCGCCACCGCCCGCCTGGATGACCTGGCTGGCGCCGGTGGGGGCCGCCGTCGTCCCGGGCGCGCCGCCCGTCACCACGAGGCCGCCGGAGACGGTGGGCGACACCGTGGAGACGACCTGGATGATGCCGCCACCACCACCGCCTCCGCCTCCCTTGCCCGCGCCGCCCAGGTTGTTGCCGTTCACGCCGTTGTTGCCCTGCGCGCGGACGAAGCCCTGCACCACCACGCCGGCCTTGCCCAGGATGACCACCACGCCGCCCGCGCCACCACCGGCGCCGGGGGTGTTGTCCACCACGTTGCCACCCGACGCGCCAGAGGCGTTGATGACGCCCGAGCCCTGGATGCGCACGGTGCCCTGGGAGAGGATGACCAGCGAGCCACCGCCGCCGCCGAACGGGCCCGCCACGGTGCGCGCGCCCGAGCCGCCGCCCTTGTTGCCGGGCCGCAGCAGCTGCGCCGCATGCACGGGCGAGACACCGAGCCCACCCGTGGGCTCACCCGCCGGAGCACGGGACAGGCCCGAATCCGCCCCGCCCGGGCCCGTGTCCAACGAGCCCGGGTCGACGATGACGGTGCCGCTGATGGTGACGTCGCCCGTGGCCCGGATGACGGTGCCGCTCGGGACGATGAGCGTGCCGGTGATGTTGACGGTGGTGAACTGCATGTGGTGCCGCCCCGCGAGGGAGGCGAACCCGCTCACCGTGGTCAGGTCGACCGTGTTCGCGACGCTGAACGCGCCGGCCGAGCCATCACCGAACACGCCCGTCGAGCCCGCCGGGCCCTGAGGCCCCGTCGCGCCCGTGGCTCCCACGGGGCCCTGCGCGCCCGTCGCACCCGTGGCGCCGGTGGCACCCGTCGCGCCGGTGGCACCCGTCGCGCCGGGCAGCCCCTGCACCCCCTGCGCCCCGTTGCACACGTAGCGCGTCAGCGCCGCGTTGACCTCGCCCGGGTCCAGCACGTTGTTGCCGTTGGTATCCTGGCCGAACTGCAGCCGCACGCCGCCCGTCGCGCAGTTGGCGCCATTGCCCTCGGCGGCCGTGGCCGCGACCGAGTGGATGCCCGCGGCGCCCTGCGGACCCGTCTCGCCGCGCAGGCCCTGCGGCCCCTGCTCGCCGCGCAGGCCCTGCTCGCCGCGCGGGCCCTGCTCGCCCTGGGGTCCCGTCTCACCGCGGGGGCCGATGGGGCCCACCGCGCCGGTCTCACCGCGAGGACCCGCCTCACCCCGAGGACCCACCTCACCCTGGGGTCCCACGGGGCCCTGCGCGCCCGTCTCACCGCGCGCGCCCTGCGGACCCTGGGGGCCGTTGCACACGTAGCTGGTGGCATCCACCTCGTCTTCGTCCAGCGTCCCATCGCTGTCGTCGTCGACGCCGGTGTCGATTCTCACGCCGCCCGTCGCGCAGTTGGCGCCGGCGTCCTCCACGGACGTGCGAGCCAGGGAGCGCTTGCCCTCGGGCCCCTGGGGACCCTGCGGCCCACCCGCGGGGCCCTCTGGACCCTGAGGCCCCTGCGGACCCATGGGGCCCGTGTCGCCCGTGTCACCCTTCGGACCCGCGGCACCCTGCGCGCCCGCGGGCCCCTGCGCCCCCGCGGGTCCCTGCTCACCGGCAGGCCCCGCGGGCCCCTGTGGACCCTGCGGCCCCTGTGGCCCCTGCTGACCTTCGTCACATCCGGTCAACGACAGCATCGCCACCACGGGTAGAGCCGTCAGCCACCGCGACCAGGTCGCGGCGCCTTGCCATTTCATCTGAGCCATTGATGCTTCTCCCCTCTTGTCGAACCTCGGCGCGCGAGCCAGAGCAAGTCACGAGCCAGGGCGGATTATCGAGCCATCCGCCGCCGACCCACCAGGGCAGGCGTGCTTGTGATTCGAAGCCCGTCCGCCAAGGAACGACTGTTCGCGTTCTCTCGGGACGCGACGCCGTCACACCGGGACGCATGACGCACGCGGACGGGAAATCCCCTCGCGAGCGCCCCTCCTCGTGGAGCGCAGGACGGATACAGGGCCCTGATTCGATTCAGACCCAGGAGGAAGGACTGGCCGATGCTTTGCTCTGGTGTGTGTGACGCGTACTCATTGGCGCGTGAAACACACACACGAAAGGTGTACTCATGTCCGAGCCATACATTGGTGAAATCCGCATGTTCGCGGGCAACTTCGCGCCGCGCGGTTGGGCCTTCTGCCAGGGGCAGATTCTCTCCATCGCGCAGAACACCGCGCTGTTCTCGATCCTGGGCACCACGTATGGGGGCAACGGGCAGACGACGTTCGCGCTGCCGGACCTGCGCGGCCGCTACCCGATGCAGCCGGGCCAGGGGCCGGGGCTGTCGCCGCGGACGCTCGGCGAGCAGGGCGGCTCCGAGACGGTGACGCTGATTTCGACCCAGATGCCGGCGCACACCCACAGCCTCAACGTCAGCTCGCAGCAGGGTGACACGGAGACGCCGGTGGGCACGGTGCTCGCGGCGGACAACGCCGGCGCCATCTTCAACTACCGCGCGGCGCCCATCGACGGGACCATGAACCCGGCGGCCATCGGCGTCGCGGGCGGCAGCCAGCCCCACAACAACATGTCGCCGTTCCTCTGCATCAACTTCATCATCGCGCTGGAAGGCATCTTCCCCTCGCGCAACTGACGCGTCTTACGTCACGGCCAGGCGCGTTCCCCTCACGCGCCGCTGACGGGCTCCCCCCTCCACGCTCGATGTCTCACGCACGGGGTGTCACGCCGGTCCCAAGCCCGCGGCGCCATGGACGGGGTGCACGACCTGTCGACCCGTGGACAGGACGCGTGATGGCCGCACGCCGGGCTGGAGCCCACTCCACAGCCGGGCCGCTTCGAGCGTGCGGGCACTGGCACTCCGGTCCGGTCGTGCTTACCGCGACACGGTGAACGGTGAGCCGGGGCCCGGGGGTACGGTGGCGGAGCTGGATGGAGCGAAGCAGCGCTCTCAGGTGACACCGAAGACGGTGTTCACCGTGTGTTTCGCGGTGCTGGCGGTGGTGGCGCTCGTGGTGCTCGTGGTGCGCACGCGCGTGGCGCTCACGTTGACGGGCATCGCGGCGCTGATTGCGCTCGCGCTGGAGCACGGCGTGTCGCGGCTGGAGCGCTGGCGGGTGCCGCGCGCCCTGGCCATCGCGCTGATGCTGACCGGCGCCCTGACGGTGCTGGCGACGCTGGCGCTGCTGGTGATTCCGGCGACGGCGGCGCAGGTGGACGCGCTCGTGGTGCAGTGGCCGCAGCTCTGGCAGGAGGTGCGCGACTCCCGCCCGTTCCGCGGGCTGAACACGCGGCTCCACAACCTGGGCTGGATGCGGCCGCTCGAGGACGCGACGCCAGAGCTGGCGACGGGGACGCTGCCGTCGCTGCTCATGTACGCGCTGGGCAGCATGGTGGGGCTCGTCGGTGGCGCGCTGAGCGTCTTCTTCCTGGTCGTGTTCATGCTCGTCTTCGGTGGCGGCCTGCTCAAGCGGATGCTCGATTTGCCGAAGCCCGAGCACCGGCTCCGCTACGTGCGCGTGATGCGCAACGTGTACCGGGCCACCGGCGGCTACCTGACGGGGCTCACGCTCATCTGCACGTTCAACGCGCTGCTCACCTCCGCGGTGCTCGCGGCCATGGGCGTGCCGTACTTCCTGCCGCTGGGCATCATGAGCGGCTTCTCCAGCATGGTGCCCTACGCGGGGCCCGTGGTGGCCGGAGGCTTCATCACCCTGCTGACGTGGGCCACGGGCGGCATGTGGATGGCGATGGGCGTGCTGGCGTACTTCGTCCTGTACGGGCAGCTCGAGGGCAACGTGCTGGCGCCGCTCGTCTTCCGACGCACGGTGCACGTCAACCCGCTGCTCATCCTGCTCGCGGTGCTCTTCTGCGCGGAGCTGGGAGGCATCGTCGGCGCGGTGGTGGCGGTGCCCGTCGCGGCCACGGTGCAGATCATCATCCGCGAAATCCTCCTCTTCCGGCAGGAGCGCCGCATCGCGAGGCCCGAGGCTCCACCACCGCCCTCCGTGCTGACCTGAGGCCTCAGCCCCCCGCCACCTCGCGCAGCGACTCCTCCATGCCGCCCAGCAGCTCATCGAGCGCGGCGTCCGGGATGTTCAGCGCGGGGGCGATGTACACGGTGTCCCCGAGCGGGCGCAGGTACAGTCCCCGCTTGCGCGCGGCCTCGTACACGCGCCATCCACCGCTGGCGAGATAGCCACCGCCGCCCAGGTCCACCGCGCCCACCATGCCCACGGCGCGCGGCCGCACCAGGCCCGGAATCGTCGCGGCCATCCGCTCGAACGCGGCCTTCACCTTCGGCGCCTTGCGCGCCACCTGCCCCAGCACGTCCTCGTCCCGGTACACCGCGAGCACCTCGCGCGCGATGGCCGCGCCCAGCGGGTTGCCGCAGTACGAGTGCCCGTAATACAGCGCCCGCGACGACGCGCCGAGGAAGCCCGAGAAGATGCGCTCCGACGCGAGCGTCACCGCGAAGGGCATCAACCCGCCCGACAGCGCCTTCGCGAGGCAGAGCAGGTCCGGCACCACGCCCGCCAGGTCCACCGCGAAGCGCGCGCCGGTGCGCCCCAGGCCGGTGAAGACCTCGTCGGCGATGAGGAACGTATCCACCGCGCGGGTGGCCTCGCGCACGGCGCGCAGGAAGTCCGGCGAGTACATCTGCATGCCGGAGGCGCCCTGGATGATGGGCTCCACGATGACGCCCGCGATGTCCTCCGGGTGCTCGCGCAGCGCGGCCTGGACCTGGGCGAAGGCGCGCTCCCAGCCGCCCTCCTCCGCCGGCGAGGGCACGTGCACCACGTCGAACAGCAGCGGGCCGAAGATGTCGCGGAACTCGCGCACGCCGCCCACGCTGGTGGAGCCCAGCGTCTCACCATGGAACGCGCCCGTCAGCGTGATGAAGCGCGTGCGCTGGGGCTGACCGTTCTGCGCCCAGTACTGCGCGGCCATCTTGATGGCCACCTCCACCGCGGTGCTCCCGTTGTCCGAGTAGAAGACGCGCGACAGGCGCTCCCCGGAGGGCACCTCCGCGCGCTGTGCGCCCGGGGCGATGGCGACCAGCTCGGCGGCGAGCGCGGCGGCGGGCTCGTGCGTGATTCCGGCGAGCGAGACATGGGGCAGCCGGCCCGCCTGCTCGACGAGGGTGCGAACCAGCCGAGGGTGACGGTGGCCCAGGGTGGACACCCACCAGGAGCCGTTGGCGTCCAGGTAGCGCCGCCCGTCGACGTCGAAGAGGTAGGGGCCCTCCGAGCGCGCGATGACCAGCGGGTTCGTCCCCGCGATGTACGCCTCCATGGCGGTGTACGGGTGCCAGACGTGCTGCTTGTCCAGCTTGACGATGTCGGCCCGCTCCATGGGTGTTCCTCTCCTCGCGTGTGACGTGTAGGCCCCTGCGCTCGTACCGGAAACCGGGCCCCTTGCGCCCCGCGTCAACGCGGCGGGCCACACGTTGGACTGATGGGGGCCTGAAGCCGGGGGCCATCCGAGGGTCCACGGGAGGCATCTTCCGGCCCGGGATGACGTGGCCATGACATGGGCGGTGTTGGCTCTCCTGGACACCGAACCGGGAAAAGCGCCATGGCCGTCCTCATCTTCTTCGTCTCGCACTGGCTGCTCTGTGTGTTCTTCCAGAGCTTCTTCCAGCACCGGTACGCCGCGCACCGCATGTACACCATGGGTCCGCGCACGGAGCGGGTGATGCACCTGCTCACCTATCTGGTGCAGGGCTCGTCGTACCTGTCGCCCAAGGCCTACGCGATTCTTCACCGCGAGCACCACGCCTTCTCGGACACGGAGAAGGACCCGCACTCGCCGCACTTCTTCACGGACGTGTTCCGGATGATGCTGCACACGAAGACGCGCTACGACGACTTCGCCTCGGGCAAGGGTGAGACGGAGAAGCGCTTCCTCGGGGGCTATCCCGAGTGGAAGCTGGTGGACGACACGCTGCGCACCTCGTGGGTGGCGACGCTGGGCTGGGTGGCGTTCTATTCCTCGTTCTACGTGCTGTTCGCCACGTCGCCCTGGCAGTTCCTGCTGTTGCCGGTGCACTTCCTGATGGGGCCGGTGCACGGGGCCATCGTGAACTGGTGTGGCCACAAGTACGGCTACCGGAACTTCGACAGCAGCGACAAGTCGCGCAACACGCTGCCCGTGGAGGTGCTGTGCATGGGTGAGCTGTTCCAGAACAACCACCACAAGTACGGCAGCAGCCCGAACTTCGCGGCGCGCAGGTTCGAGGTGGACCCCACGTGGCAGGTGATGCGCGTGCTGGCGAAGCTGGGTGTCATCCGCATCGCCACGCCCCAGCGTGCGGTGTGGCCGGAGCCCCGCGAGGCGGCGCGTGAGGCAGGGGCCGCCCGGGCGGCCTGAAGCCTCCTGCAGACTTCGAAGGACACGTCGCGCCGAGGGGATGACCGTCCCCCCGGCGCGAGTCGTTTCCGGCTGTTACCTCCACCGGAGGCCGGGCGAGCGGGCGGGTGGGCGGCGCGGACGCGGGGCACGCGTTAGAACTGCTCCCCGTGCCTACAGAGACTCCGCTCCGCCTCCGTATCCTCGACGCAGTGACAGACGTCCCGGCCGCTGACTGGGACGCGCTGGCCGGCCTGGACGCACCGCCCTTCATCAAGCACGCGTGGCTGGCGGCGATGGAGGAGAGCGGCAGTGCCACCGAGGAGACCGGCTGGGCGCCGCATCACCTGACGCTGTGGCGGGGCGGGACGCTGGTGGCCGCGGCGCCCGCGTATCGCAAGTTCCACAGCATGGGCGAGTACATCTACGACTTCGGCTGGGCGGACGCGGCGGCCCGGCTGGGCGTGGAGTACTACCCGAAGCTCATCGTCGGCGGGCCGCTGTCCCCGGCCACGGTGCCGCGCCTGCTGGTGGCCTCGGGAGAGGACGTGCCCGCGCTGCGCAAGGCGCTGCTCGCCGCGGCGGTGGAGAGCGCGCAGGAGGCGGGCTGCTCGTCGGTGCACTTCCTCTACCCGACGGACGACGAGGCGGACTTCCTGGAGGAGCAGGGGCTGGCGCGCCGGGTGACGCTCCAGTTCCATTGGAAGAACCCGGGGTACGGCGGGTACGACGACTATCTCTCGCGGTTCGACTCCAAGCGGCGAAACCAGCTCAAGCGCGAGCGGGCGGCGGCGGCCACGCAGGGAATCCTGCTGCGCACGGTGCGGACCACGGAGCTGACGGCGGCGCACGCGAAGCGCGCGTATGAGTTCTACACGGCCACGTGCGAGCGGCACGCGTGGGGGCAGATACAGCTCACGCCGGGGTTCTTCTCGCGGGTGTTCCAGGCGATGCCGGACCAGGTGGAGATGGTGGAGGCGGTGCGCGAGGGGCGGGTCATCGCGGGGGCCTTCAACCTGGCGACGAAGGAGCGGCTCTATGGCCGCTATTGGGGCAGCACGGAGGAGCACCCGTTCCTGCACTTCCACGTGTGCCTGTATCACTCGGTGGACGACTGCATCCGCGCGGGGCGCAAGGTGTTCGAGCCGGGCGCGGGTGGTGAGCACAAGGTGTCGCGAGGCTTCGAGCCCACGGCGGTGCACAGCGCGCACGTCATCTTCGACCGCAGGCTGGACGGCGCGGTGCGCGACTACGTGCGCCGCGAGCGGGCGCGGCTGAACATGGCGGTGGAGGAGGCCGAGCAGATCTGCGGCCTCAAGCCCTGGCCCCTGAAGCAGGCCAGCGGCACCTGACCCGCGTCGGCTGATAAGACTCCGGCTCGGAAAGGGCGGGGTCGATGCCGGGAATCGTCGCGCTGTGGGATGCATGGTGTGAGCGTCAGCTTCGCGCGGGCTTCGAGGGGCGCCAGGGCGCCGAGCCGCTCACCCGTGAAGAACTCGAGCGCTACGAGGCCGCGTTCTGGCGACGGGGCTTCGAGCTGCCCGGAGACCTGCGGGCGCTGCTCGAGGCGCGCGGCATCGTCTGGGTGGCGCCCATCGAGCCGAGTGCTGGGGAACCGACTCCAGGGCTGCGTCTGCTGAACGACGTGCGGCGGCTCGACGACCACGACCGGCACCTGGAGCTCGCGGAGCTGAATGGCGTGTCGGCCGCGCGGCACTGGTTGTTGTTCACGTCGGAGCGAGGAGACCTGGAGCCCGCGTGGGCCTTCGACCACCGCTTCGGCGCGCAGGGCGTGGGCAGCTATCATCAGGACCTGGTCTGCACCGACCCGGTGGGAGAGGACGAGCCATTGCCCCAGGCGTCTCCCCATCTGGAGTCATGGCTCGCCGCGAAGCTCGACGACATCGAGACACGACGGCGAGGACTGCGCCTCGAATCCCGCCCCCAGGAGCCCCCTGGCGAGAGCTTCGCGCAGCAGCAAGCGGCGGTGCTCGCGATGGCGGAAGCGAAGCATCAGCGAGGGGCCTTGAGCTGGAAGACCCTCGATGCTGACTGGCGGCGCCTCGCGAGCGGGACACGCGACGAGGCCGTGCTCCGACAAATCCTCGAAGGAGTCCGTCGAGACCGACAACAAGGCCGCCCGGGCCTGCACTTCGACGCGATGGCCCGAGGGGCGAGCTGGCCCTGGGACTATCCGGGTCCTGCCCAGTTGGCGGCGCGGCTCGATGAGTCGTCGAGACGCAAGGTGATGGCCTGGGCACTCGAGCAGGCGGGAGGTACGCAGCTCACCGCCGCCATCGAGACACTGCGCTCGGGGCAACCGGGCTCACGTGAGCTGCAACGCGAGGTCTCCGCGGCCGGCTGGGTCGAGCGGGCCATCGACCTGTCGACACCAGCGGGTCGAGGACGCGTCCTCGCGCGTGCGGCGGCGCTCGCGCTGTCAGCGGACCTGAGCGAGAGCAACGTGGAGCGCGTGCTGACGCTCTGCGCGAACGCGAGTGAGCCTGGGACATGGAGCCTGCTCGACGCCTGGGACCACCTCGAAGACGTCCTGACCGGACGCACCCAGCCCGGCGTCGAGCGAGCAGCGCCGCCCCCTGAATCGGAGCTCGTCCGCGAGCTGCGGGCCTATGTCCAGGCGCATCCAGGCCCCCAGCGAGCCCTCGCTGATGACTTGACCTCCCGCTGGGGCCCACGCCTCGCCACCGCCGCGCCCTCGGACCGCGAGCCCCTCACCCGAGTCCTGAAGTCAGCCCTCAAGTCCCCGAAGCTCGCGGACACCCTGGGCGCACTGCTCGCACGGCTGCCCTGAGCCGGCCCCGGCGCCAGGCCCCCTCCCCCCTCCCCGACCCCCTCCGGCAGGCCGGCTCCTGTCTCCCACCAGCCAGGCGCGCGCCCGTCCCCTCACGGGGAAGTTGAGAAACCGGGGTGACCCTCTAGAGTAGACGCGTCATGAAAGCCCCGGAGAAGGACGAAGACTTCATCCAGTGGTACGAGGACTGCTGGGCGGACCGCGATGAAGTCGAGTACCCCAAGATGTTCGGCGCCATCGATGAAGGCGTCTTCACCCTCGACCAGACGGACGCCATCCAGGCCTGGATGGAGAGCGAAATCGCGCAGGTAGAAGGTGAACCGGACCCCAACTGGGGCCCCATGGGCGTACGAGTGGCCAAGCCCAGCCCGGACTACCCCTACTGGACCTACGTCACCAGTGGCCTGTCCAACCCCTTCACCATCGCCCCCGGTGAGGAAGTCGCCCCCGACGCCATGAGCGGCATCGGCTACGAGATGGTCATCCACACCCCGGAGGAGGCCAAGTGGCCCGTGTTCCGGCTGCTGGACATGATGGCCTACAACCTCGTGTGCATGCGCGCCTTCGCGCTCAACCACCGCTACCCCGTCGAGGGCACGCTGGACGGCGGAGACTCCAAGCTCAGCGGCTTCGTCTTCGTCAGGGACCCGTCGCGCCCCGACCACTTCGCCCTGGAGAGCGGCAAGGTGCAGCTGCTCACGCTCGTCGGCGTCACCAAGAACGAGATGGCCTTCGCGCGCTCCAACGGCATGGACAAGCTGATGGAGAAGCTGGTCGCCGCGGGCTCGGGCTACATCACCGTGCCCGAGCGCGACGAAGTGAAGCTGTAGTCACCCTCTTCGCGCCACGCGCGGCAGCGGCTCCAGGGCCCTGTCGCGCGGGGGCGCGCCCTCCACCAGCGCCCTGAGCGTCCCCGGGTCGAACGGCTTCTCGATTCGCGGCAGCGGCACCGACTGGAGGAACGCCCGCGCCCGCTCCGTGAACGCGCCGCCCGTCATGAAGACGAAGCGCGACAGGAGCTCCGGCCCGCGCGCCGTCAGCTCCGCGTGCAGGTCCATCCCCGTCAGGTCCGCCATCATCAGGTCGCAGAACACGCGGTCGAAGTCCGCGTCGCGCTCGAGCAGCGCCAGCGCCTCGCGGCCGCTGTGCGTCACCACCACCTCGTGGTGTCGTCCCAACAGCCGCCGCAGGAGCGACGCGAGCTGAGGCTCGTCGTCCACCACCAGCACCCGCTTGCGCTCCGGCACGTCCTTGGGTGCGCCCTTGGCCACCGCGTCCGCCACCACCGCCGTCACCGGCAGGCGCACGCGGAACATGCTCCCCGTGCCGGGCGAGGTGTCCACGCTCAGCTCGCCGCGCATGCTGCGCACCATGCCCAGGCTGGTGGACAAGCCCAGTCCGCTGCCCTCGCCCACCGCGCGCGTGGTGAAGAACGGCTCGAAGACGCGCTCGGCCACCTCGGGCGTCATGCCGTGGCCCGTGTCCGCCACCTCCACCACCACCCACGGGCCCTCCAGCCACGTGGACAACGTGACGCGGTGCCGGGTGAAGTCGCCCTCGGGAATCGCGTGCGCGGCGTTGACGAGCAGGTGCAGGAACACCTGCCCCAGCCGCGCCTCGTGCGCCATCACCGTGGGCACCTGCGAGTAGCGGCGCACCACCTCCGCCCGGTAGCGCAGGTGCGGCATCGCCATGGCCAGCCCGAACTCCAGCGCCGCGTGCACGTCCACCGGGGACAGGTGCGGCTCGTCCGCGCGGGCGAACGTCTGCAAATCGCGCACGATGACGCGGATGCGCTCGGCGCCCTCGCGGGCCTCGCGCAGCGCATCCAAGGCCTCGGCCAGCGGGCCACCCTGCACCTGGCCCTGCAGCACCGTCTCCATCTGCTCCAGCGCGAACTGGAGGTTGCCGCTGACGTAGGAGAGCGGGTTGTTGATTTCGTGCCCCACGCCCTCGGCGAGCTGGCCCGCCATGGCCAGCTTCTCCGACTGCACCAGCCGCTCGCGCGCGGCCACCAGCTCCTGCGTGCGCTCGCGCACCAGGGCCTCGGCCTCCAGGCGCCCCGAGTGCTCACGCGTCAAGAGCGCGTCCCGCTCCGCCTCCGCGCGCTTCTTGCCGGTGACGTCGCGAGAGAAGACGGAGACGTTCTGCCCCGAGCACCACGCGTGCACCTCGTGCCAGCGCTCCGGCGAGGTGCGCACCTCGAAGATGGTGGACGAGCCCTCCGCGGCCACGCGGCGCAGCTCGCGCTCGAACAGCGTGCCCACGAGCTCCGGGCACGCCTGCCACAGGATGCGGCGGAAGACCTGCTCCTGCGTGCGCCCGGTGATTTCGGCGGCCTGGCGGTTCACGTAGGTGATGCGCCACTCGGCGTCGACGGTGAAGAACGCCTCGGGCGTGCTCTCCAGCACGTCGCGCACCCAATCCAGCGTGTCGCGAAGGCCCTCCTCCATCCGCAGCGCGCTGGTGACGTCGCGCAGGCGCAACAGCACGCCGTCGCGCAGCGGCACCGCGGTGCCGAGCAGCCACGCGTCACCCTCCGGGAAGCTGTCGGCGGCGGGTCGCCCTGACTCCACCACCTGCTTGAGGATGGCGAGCCGACCTCCGAGGCCCGCCACCGGCGAGATGTCGCCCAGGCGCTTGCCGCGCAGCGAGTCGGCGCCGTGCCCGAGCGCGCGCGAGGCGGCGGGGTTGGCCCACAGCCACTCGAAGTCGACGATGGCGCCGGACGCGTCGCGCACGGCGCTCAGCACCATGCACCCTTCCGAGTCATGGCGCTCCGCCTCTTCCAGCGCCTCCAAGAGCGTGTCCGCGCCCAGGGCCGGGACTGTCTGTCTCGTGTCCTTCGCCGACATGCCCCGCTCACTCCGGGCATCCGCGCCACCCGGAGGCCAAATCTCCGGAACCCTTTAGCAGGGCCGCAATTCCTGGAAACGTCCGGAGTCCCCGCATGTCGCCATGAAAGGCTCGCAGGCACAAGCCGAGGATGCGAGACCCACATCCGCCTCCCTGACACCTCGGAGCACCGGGTTGAATACGATGAGCCGACCTCTCGCGTGTCCCCTTCTATCCAGGGAGCGGACCAGGATGCCTTTCCGGACATGACGCCCACCCTCATCACCGCCGTCCACTTCGAGCCGTTGGACCTGCCGCTGACGGAGCCGTTCGGCATCGCCACGGGCGCGCAGCACGCGGCCGAGAACGTGTTGGTGAAGCTGACGCTCGCGGACGGCACGGTGGGGCTGGGCGAGGCGGCGCCGTTCCCGGCGGTGAGTGGGGAGACGCAGGCGAGCACGCTGGCGGCGCTGGAGGCGGTGCGCGCGGGACTCATGGGTCGGGACGTGCGCGCGTGGCGGCCGTTGTCGGAGTGGCTGGGGGATGGACTGGCGCTGGCGCCGGCGGGGCGAGCGGGCGTGGAGATGGCGGTGCTGGACGCGCTGGCGCGGCATCACCGCGTGCCGCTGTACGTGATGCTGGGCGGAGCGGGGACGGTGCTGGACATCGACATGACGGTGACGGTGGGGGACGTCACGCACGCGGCCGAGTCCGCGCGGTCCATCTTGAAGCGCGGCATCACGACGTTGAAGGTGAAGGTCGGCGCACTCTCGCCGGACCAGGACGCGGCGCGGATGGTGGCCATCCACGAGGTGGCGCCCCAGGCGCGGCTGTTCGCGGACGCGAATGGGGGTTACGACGTGGCGGAGGCGCTCGCGTTCGTGAAGGAGCTGGAGCGGGCGGGGGTGCCGCTGGCGTTGCTGGAGCAGCCGGTGCCGGCCTCGGACCTGGCGGGGATGGCGGAGGTGGCGAAGCGCTCGAAGGTGCGGGTGTGCGCGGACGAGTCGGCGCGCTCGGCGAAGGACGTGCTGCGGCTCATCCGCGAGGGGGCGGCGCACGGCATCAACATCAAGACGATGAAGTGCGGGGTGGTGGAGGCGCTGACGATGTGGAGCCTGGCGCGGGCAGCGGGGCTGGAGTTGATGGTGGGAGGGATGGTGGAGAGCGTGCTGGCGATGAGCGCGTCGGCGCACCTGGCGGCGGGACTGGGGGGCTTCACGTACGCGGATCTGGACACGCCGTTGTTCATCGCGCGGCATCCGTTCCGGAGCGGGATTCGGTACGAGGGCTCGCGGCTGCACCTGGATGAAGGGGCGGTGGGGCACGGTGTCACGTTGAGCTGACCCAAGGGGCGGCGCGGGCGGGTTAGGATGGGCGCATGGGTCTGGCCGTCTGTGTGGGTTGCGGCGAAACGAAGGAGGGCGCGTTCGACGTCTGCGATGGGTGCGGTCTGGACCCGGCACGCGGAGGGACGGACCGGATGCTCCAGGCGCGCAGCCTGTGGCTGTCGGAGCGGTTCTTCTCGGAGCGGGAGCTGGTGGAGCTCGGGCGCAAGCTGAGCACGGGTGAGCCGGTGGCCTACGACACGGGGCAGCTGTCGCGGCTGGTGGACGAGCTGAAGACGCAGAAGCTGCCGGTCATCTCCCAGGCGTCTCCGGGGTGCTCCATCGTGACGTGGAGCCTGTTGGGCATGTTGCTGGCGCTGGCCGCGGGGCTCGCGTACCTGTATGGCACGTGGAAACACTGAGGCTGTTGCATCAGGGTGACGGGACCGCCGTGGCGGCGACGTCGAGGGCCTTGTCGAGCTGCGGGTCCTTGCCAGAGGCGTAGGGCAGTGTGTCGGGGACCTCGACGTCCACGGGGACGCCGACACCCTCGAGGAGGACGCCCTCGACTTCGACGGCCTCCACGGCGAGGTAGAGCAGGTCACCGGTGGACAGGCGCAGCGGGGTGCCGGCGAGCACGGCGCCCGCGGTGCGCTGGCCCACGAGGGTGGCGAGCCCGAGTCGCTTCATGGTGAAGGCGACGATCTCCTTCCCGCTGCGGGAGTTGCCGTTGACGAGGAGGACGACGGGCTTCTGCCAGGTGGCGGACCACGCGTTGCGGCGGCCGTCGCGGCCGATGCCGACGAAGCGGGGGACGGCGCGGTTGAAGAGGTTGAGGAAGGTGGGGTTGCAGCCGCCCCAGCCGTCGCGGAAGTCGATGACGACGGCATCGGCCTGGGCGAAGTCATCGGAGAGGGCGTCCTGGAGCTTCTGTTGATGCTCGGGGCCGGCGCACGAGTAGAGCTGTTGGTAGGCGACGCGGCGGCCCTGGTGGTCGATGACACGGGTGCTGGCGTGCTGGGCATCGAGCCACTCGGCCTTGGGGTTCACGAGGCGCGGGGTGATGGTGAGGACGATGGGTTGGGCCCCCAGGGTGCGCTCGATGGTGAAGCGCGTGGGCTTGTTGACGCGTTGGGTGAGTGAGGCGACGGAGGTGAAGGGTTTGCCTTCGACGGAGAGGAGGCGGTCTCCGCGCAGCAGGCCGGCCTTGGCGGCGGGGCCGTGGGCGAAGACGTGGCGGACGAAGAAGCCCTGAGAGGTCTCCTGGATGTCGGCGCCGATGCTGGGGGCTTCGACCTTGGGGAGCTTGAGGTGGCGCTGGAAGATGGCGGAGAGGTCGGCGTGGCCGGTGGTGCCGCGTGGGTAGAAGACGGTGTGGGAGGCGTTGAGCTCGGCGAGGGCGGCCTGGGTGCGTCGGGCGAAGTCGTCCGCGTTGGTGGCGGAGGCACCGTAGCCCTGGTGCTTCGAGGCCCAGGCCTCGCCCCGCTTCGCGTCGTAGAAGCGCGAGCGGACATGGTCGACGACTTCGTCACCGGGCTTGAGGAAAGGGCTCGCGGCGTGGGCGCTCGTGGCGAGCAGGACCATGGCCAGCAGGATGCGGAGATAGAGGCGCTTCGACATGACTGCGGGCTCCTCGGGTCGACTGTCAGCGTCGTCTGGTACTGCCAGGGTGTGCCCGCCTCGCCGCGGGTCTATTGCCGGGGCCTACCATGAAGCTTCGTTGGGTGGTGTCGCTGCTCTTGTTGATGGCCGTTACGGGCTGCGCGACGGGGCGCGTCGTGCGGCTGGAGACCGGAGAGGATTCTTTCCGCGTCACCCCTCACGAGGAGCCAGATGCGGAAGTGCGTGCGGCGGAGCTCGAAGACGACGAATTCGAGGAGGCGCTCACGGAGCTAGCGCGAGATGTTCCTCTCTCGCGCAATCCCATGCAGGCCGCGCGAGAGCGCTTCGGCGTTCCGTCCCGGAGCGGAGTGTATGGGTATGAGCGTGGTTCAGCGCGACTCATCCCCCAGCGTGGAAGGGACGCGGACGGCCCCCGGCTGCTGGAGGACTACGCGGACGAGGCCCTGACGCGTGCCTACGGCCAGTGGTGCAAACGGAAGGACCGCCCTGGGGACTGCTTGCGCCTGATGGACGAGGGTCCGCTGCTGGCAAGTGATGGCAAGTACACGTGGGCCCTGGCCATCGCCATGGACACGGTGTGGGAGGAGACGGCCGAAGCCCTGGAGGACATGACGGACCCTCAGGCCGTCGTCGCTGGCATCACCGCCTCCGCGACGATGTACCTGCTCTTGTGGTCGCTGCCCGAGCCGGTGAGCAAAGGCGTGGCGGCGACCCTGACCGCATGCCTCATCGCCTACCTGGGCGTGGACACGGTGTGGAGCATGCTGGACGGGTGGTTGACCCTGATGCGCCAGGTGGACCAGGCAACGAGCGTCGAGCAGCTCCACGCGGCGGGTGAGGCGTACGGCGAGGTGCTCGGGGAGAACGCGGCGCGCGTCTTCGTCATTCTGGCCACGGTGGCCATCGGGAACACTGCGGGGATGGCGGCGAAGTCCGTGGGGTTGCCGGGTTCCGCCCAGGCGGCCCTGGCCGTGGAGTCCCAAGCGGGCTTCCAGTACGCGGCCATGGGCAGCGTGAGTTCGGTCGCCTTGACGGCGGAGGGCTTCACCATCGCGCTCGCGCCGAACGCGGTGGCCATGACGAGCCGGAGCGGGCGCAGCGAGCGTCATCACATCGCCACGAACAAGAACGATGTCTCCACCGCTCGTGGCGGTCCCTGGACGCCGGAATTCCGAAAGTTCTTCAGAAGGGCCGGGATGGATCTGAAAGACCAGGAGAACATCGTCGAAGTCGCGGGCCACAAGGGACCGCATCCGCAGCAATATCACGAGTACGTCCATGAGCGACTGGGGCAGGCCTTGGGAAAGTGCCGAAAGGTGGAGGATTGCCGGAAGGCCCTCAAGAGTGTGCTACGCAGCCTCGCCAGAGAAGCGCAGACCTCAGGAACCAGAATCCACAGGCTTTTGACTCGGGACCCATGAGGAATCCAGGAAGTCCACCATGCCGAATCCGTCTCGATACTTCAGGCTCAGGCCAGACATACAAGCCGGGAACTGGTCTCTGGGAGACCCGCTGGATGAGACGGGCACCGAGGTCGATGACATCTGGCAATTCGCCCAGGGGCGGCCCATCGAGATAGTGGGTCGTCTGACGTTTCCCATCGAGGAGCCTGGAAGGTGGTTGGACTACTGCACGGCAGGCGCTGGCATGGCTCCGGTCGTCCACGTCAAGGTGGCCCACCTCTTCGCGGAGCTGGCGCCCGATGATGTGCAGTTGATACCCGTCGATGTCGAAGGCCGCCCGGAACAGCATGTCCTGCTCGTCGCCACGAAGCTGATCCGATGCATCGATGACGACGCCTCGGAAGAGGCAACGTACTGGCAGCCCGAGGATGATTTTCCGGAAAAACTCGGCCAGTACAAAGGCATCTACGGGATGCGAATTGACCGCACGAAGGTGGGCAGCGCAAAGGTCTTCCGCACCTGGGGATGGGAGATCGCCCTGGTCATCTCTGAGGACATCAAGGTGGCCCTGGAGCGCGCGAAAGTCACAGGGGCGAAGTTCGAGGAAGTCTGAGCGGACACGTAGACTCCGGGCGGCGAGGGGTGATGCGGCCCCGGCTACGCGAGTCCCCCTACTCGTGACCTCTTCCATCTCGGTGAAGCCACTGCCTTCGCGTTCAGCCGTGAGCACTCACGACGCCGACGCGAGCGACGCGGGAGGCACCCCGTTATGGAAGAGGTTCCGTGCTGGATGCATCCCTCTCACCCCTGCGTCTCGCGTTGGTCGCGGAGGACCCGCTCGCTCGGGGTGCGCTCTCACGGGTGCTCGGGGACCAGGGGAGCGAGCTGCAACTGCTGGCCTCGGGCACACAGGTGGAGCTGGAGACCACGCGAGGCGAAGCTCCTGACGTGGTCCTCTGGGACACAGGCCTGCGACTCGCGGACACGGAGACGCGAGTAGACGCACCGGACCTGGGCGCGCCGGTGCTCGCGCTGGTCGCGGACGACACCGCGGGCGAGCTGGCACTCGGAGCAGGAGCCAAGGGGTTGTTGTTCCGGGATGTGAGCCCGGGCCCGCTCACGGCGGCGCTGTACGCGGTGGCGCGAGGGCTCGCGGTGTTCGACCCAGGGCTCTCGGAGCTGCGGGCCAGCACGAAGACCGCAGCCTCCATAAGCACGGCCACGCAAGGACCAGATACCCTCACGCCAAGAGAGCGAGAGGTGCTCGCGTTGCTGGCGGAGGGCCTGTCGAACAAGGCCATCGCGGACCGGCTCGGCATCAGCGAGCACACGGCCAAGTTCCACGTGAACGCGGTGCTCGCCAAGCTGGGGGTCCAGCGACGCACCGAGGCCGTCGTCCGCGCCGCACGCATGGGCCTCGTCACGCTGTGAGCCAATCGCCCCAGCGATGCTAGGCTCCCACCCGCATGGCGAACCAGGATTGGGTGTCGCGCCTGCTCTCCGGGCGCGCGTCGGTGGACAAGGGGCTCAACGTCCACCTCTCCGAGCGTGATGGCGGCAGCCTCCACGACAAGATGCGGCAGGCGTACTGGTGGATCACCAACAACGCCGTCATCTGCCCCTACTACGACATCGAGTTCGGCGGCTCCGCCGCCCTCAAGAGCAGCGCCGGGGACGAGCTCCACCTCCCCGAGGACATGAGCTACAGCTCCTTCGTCCTCATCCCCCTGCTCACCCTCTTCACCTGCCGCCGAGCCCTCCTCATCGGCGGACCCGGCCGCGGCAAGACCACCTCCGCCGTCCTCATGGCGCTGCTCTCCGGCATGTCCCGCGAGGACATCCACCGCTCCATCCAACGCGGCCACCCCCAGCTCTCCATCGCCGACCTGCTCGGCGCCCCCCTCCCCTCCGACATGCTCAAGGCGGAGGACCTCTCCGCCGTCAAGGTGAGCTGGCGCAAGTGGATCACCCAGCGCGTCAAGATCATCGACGAGTACAACCGCATCCCCACCAAGACGCAGTCCGCCCTGCTCTCCCTCATGGCCGAGGGCTACGCGGAGATGATGGACCAGTACGTCTACGCGGGCCGCTCGTCCTGGTTCCTCACCGCCAATGACGACCAGGGCGGCGGCACCTTCCAGGTCATCGAGGCCCTCAAGGACCGCCTCGACGTCGTCGTGCGCGCCGTCCCCTTCAACTCGAACTTCATCGACACCCTCCTCCAGCGCATCGAAGCCGACAAGTCTCCCGAGGAGCTCCTCCCCAAGGACATCGTCTTCACCCCCGGCGAGCTGGAGCGCGCCTACACCTCCATCCTTGAGGTCGAGGTCCCCCGCGACGTCCTCGAGCGCGTGGCCTTCTTCCTCGGCCAGCTCGACTTCTGCCGCATGGCGTCTCCCCGCTTCGAGTTCAAGCACAAGGACACCCTCAAGCTCGCCGGGCAGACCGTGTCCGCCGTGTGCAACGAGCAGTGCCCGCTCGACAAGAAGGTGCACCTCTGCACGCAGACGGAGAACGGCGTCAGCGTGCGCGCCTACCAGACCATCCTCCACTACGCGAAGGCGCTCGCCTTCTTCCGCGGACACTCCGTCGTGGAGCTGGAGGACTTCCGTCAAATCGCCCCGTGGGTGCTGCACGAGAAGCTGGTCCCCAACACCCGCAGCGCCTTCTTCGAGGTGAAGGGCCACAAGCTCCTCCTCCAGGACCGCGTCGCGTGGATTCGCCACATGTTCGACATGGCCATGGGCCACCACGAGAAGCACGAGCCCATCCGCCGCAAGGTGGGCGTGCTGCGCGAGCAACTCGACAAGGGCCTGTCCGGCATCGACCTGCCCACCACCGAGAAGCGCCTCACCACCGTCACCGCGCTGATGAACGAGCTGCTCACGAAGCAGGAGCTCTCCGGCCCCATCTACGAGGACCTCATCCACTTGAAGTCCATGTACAGCCGCTACCGGAACTACGCGACGTGGCTCAAGGAGAACCCGGGCGGCGGAGGTCGGCCGTGAGCAGCTACGCCGACGAGCTCGAGTCCAGCGCCCGCGCCCGCTACGTCCGCTGGGACGCGGACCTGTGGCGCGAGCTGATTCAAGGCCCCGCGCGAAAACTCGGTGACGCCCTCACCCAATCCGGCGCCGCGCCAGAAGAAGCGGAGGAGCTCCTTCGCGCCTACCTGCGCCTGGGCGCCGAGGCCATCGGCCTGGGCTACCTCTACCCCGTCACCGCGGGACGCCAGAACTTCTTCACCCTCGCGTGGTCCGACCTCGTACCCCGCCTGCTCACCGGTGTCCCGGCCCCCGAGCGCGCCGCTGTGCTCGCGCAGCTGTGGAACGTGGGGGAGAACCTGGAGTCCACGCCGCCCTGGGTGCAGCGCATCTTCTACCGCGTGAGCCAGCGGCTCGGCTCGCTCGCGGGCATCGAGGAGCGCCTGCGTGAGACGGCCTCGCTCGCGATGGAGCCTCCCGCCTCGAAGCTGGGCGACAAGGCCCAGCCCTTCCTCGTCGACCTGTCGCGTGAGGACAGCCGCTTCCTCCCCGGCGCGATGCACTTCCTCGCGCCCACCGTGCTGTGCGTGCATGACCGGCACCGTCACGCGGTGGCCGGACGCGAGGCCGCGACGCAGGGGCTGCTGCTCGCGGACACGCCGATTCCGCTCGGCGCCATGGGCTGCCGCGAGACGCCCGAGGTGACGCACCAGCACACCCCCCACCTGGGCGCCGTGTCGTGGAACGACCCGCGCGTGGACGCGTGGTACGCCACCCTCACCAACG
Source organism: Myxococcus fulvus (assembly GCF_900111765.1). The sequence continues at coordinate 204,176 of NZ_FOIB01000001.1, read as the reverse complement.
ACTGGCGCGCCGCCGGCACGCTGGACACGTCGCAGCACGTGCTGGTGCTCGTGCCCGCATGAGCCCGTCGCGCTTCACGCCCGAGCACATCGAGCAGTGCTGGCGTCAGGCGCTGGCGCTGTGGGACGTGCAGGTGCGGCTGAGCCCGCCGGAGCCCCACGTCCCCTTCCACCCGGACGCGGACCACGCGAACGAGCCGCTCGCGTACATCGACCTCGCCAGACGGCAGGTCTTCGTGCACTTCGAGCTGCTCCAATCCATGGGCGCGGCGGACAGTCTGTTGGCGGTGCTCGCGCATGAAATCGGCCACCACGCGAGGTTCCCCCACACGCTCGGCTGGGACGCGGAGCTGCGCGTCGTGGAGCAGCGACTGCTCCCCGGGCTGAAGCAGTCGCTCACCAACCTCTTCTATGACTTGCAGGTGAACGAGGTGGTGGGCCGCACCCACGCGGAGGACCTGTGCCGCGTGTACCGGGGCTTCCAGCGCACGCGCGGCGACGAGCCGACGTCTCCGCTGTTCTTCTTCTACCTCGCCATCTACGAGGAGCTGTGGGGCCGCGCGCCCGGGGACCTGGTGCCCCCCGCGGCGATGGCGCCGATGGAGGAGCAGTTCCCTGGCCTGCGCGCGGAGGCGCGGATGTTCGCGCAGACGTTCTACGCGCTGCCGAACCCGCGGCTCCAGTTCCTGTACTTCTGCGCCGCCTTCATCCGCTACCTCGGCAAGCCCGACGAGCTGTCCTACGTCCTGCCGTTGGGCGATGACGTGTCGCAGCCGGACGTGGATGACTGGGACGCCGCGCTCCAGAGTGGAGGTCGATGGGAGGACGTGCTCGACGAGGCGCGGGAGCGCGGGTGGCTCGACGCGGTGCCCGCCACGGAGGAGCCGGACCTGCTGGACCAGATTCGCCGCATCACCCATCACCTGCCAGGCACGGGGGATGGGAAGCTGCGCAGGGCGCTCGTCGCGCGGCACTACCGGCGGCTCGTCGACCAGCACCTGGTGAAGCTGCCTTCCGCGCCGTCCCGTCCGGAGCCGTACCTGCGCACCACGCCCGAGGCCTGGGAGCATGGCGACGACCCGTCCGCCATCGACTGGACGCTGACGGTGCTCACGCAGGGGCACCTGGCCGCGGTGTCGCCGCTGCGCCGAGAGCTGGAGGCCGACGTGCCGCCTCCGTCCGAGCTCGGCGTGCCGTCGGTGGAGCTCTACCTGGACACCAGCGGCTCCATGCCCAACCCGGCGCAGCAGCTCAACTCGATGACGCTGGCCGCGCAGGTGCTGTCCGCCTCCGCGCTGCGCAAGAAGGCGAAGGTGCGCGGCATCATCTACTCGCACCACGCGCCCGTCGTCTCGCCGTGGATGTACGACGAGGAGCGGGCGCGCGACTTCCTCCTGGGCTACATCGGCGGGGGGACGCAGTATCCCTTCGACATCCTGAGCGCGCTGTCCGAGGAGGAGCCGGACGCGCTGCGGGTCATCATCTCCGACAGCGACTTCCTGGCGAACGTGGCGGAGAAGGGCGCGATGGAGGCGCTGGTGCGCTCCACGAGGCGCTCGCGGCTGCTCGTGGCGTTCCTCGCGTTGGGTGAAGACCTGCGCGCGCGGCAGGTGCTCGGGCCGGTGTTGAAGGAACGCAACTTCCGCTTGGTGGTGGTGAAATGGCTGTCGGACTTCGGCCAGGCCGCCGCGGCCCTGTCCCAGGCTTTGCTGGAGAAGTGATGGTCTTCGACGTCAAGGACATCCAGAAGCAGCTCACCGCGGCGCCCATCGTGTCGCCGTATCCGCACGACCTGGCGATGGCCATCGTCTGCGACACGTTCCGGCTCGCGGGCCTGAGGCCGCCGTCGCGAGGGGACTGGGAGGACCTGGAGCGGCGCGCGAAGCAGGGCGCGCTCTTCCGGGAGCAGGTGGTGATGCTCGCGTACGCGCTGACGTCGTCGTCGCTGCGGGCGGACACGGTGGCGTCGCTGCGCAAGAACGTCGACACGTCCAGGCTCCTGCGCGGGTTCTTCCTGGAGGTGGAGCCGCTGACGGCGGAGATGATTCGCTCGAACGCGTTCCGGCAGGAGGAGTTCCTGCGCAAGTGGGTGCACGCGGTGGGCGGGCAGGTGAAGGACGAGTCGCCGAAGGAGTCCGCCGCGCGGCTCAACCAGCTCGACTACCGCACCGCGCTCCGGGAGATGGAGCGGGCGGAGGAGGCCCGGAAGAAGGAGGCGGACAAGCGCGCCCGGGAGCTCCAGGAGGCGGCCCAGCGCTCCGCCGACGCGCGAGGATGGCGCGAGTGACGCTGGGGCTTCCGGCGGATGCTCGCGTGGCGCCTCGCGCGAACATCCGTCGGGACACGGCCTCTCAGCGGCCTCATGTGCCCTGGGCGAGGGGAATCGCCCGCGAGCTGTCCCACTTCGCGTCGCTGGAGGATGAAGCCGAGGCCCGCGCGGCGCTGGAGGCGCGGCTGGGGGCGCTGCGGGACACACTGCTCGCCTCGCCGTACTCCACGCGGCGGCTGCGCGAGGCCGGGTTGCATCCAGGGGATTTGCGGACGCTCGCGGACCTGGAGCACTTTCCCACGTTGGAGCGCGGGGTGCTCGCCAGGCACTGGGACGAGGTGCCTCGTCCGCTGGTGCCCGAGGACGAGGGCGTGGTGGTGCGCAGCTCCGGCTCCACGGGGGAGCCGGTGAAGGTGGTGCGGGACAGGCTGGACTGCCTGCACATGTGGGCGGTGCTGCGCTTCTGGCTGGAGCGAGCGGGCGCGGTGCTGCCGCCGCGTCCGCGCGTGGTGTTGCTGGACGCGCTGCCAGGAGGGCTGGAGTACTCGGTGCGGCTGCGCATCCTCGAGGAGGGGGCGCTGCATCGAATCTCGGTGTTGCGGGAGGATGCGAGAGCGCGGCTGTGCAGGGTGCGACCGACGGTCCTCTTCTCGGACCCGGAGGGATTGCGCTGGCTGGCGGAGCAGCGCGAGGTGCCCACGCCCGCGCTGGTGCTCACGTCGGCGCAGCACCTGCCCGAGGACACGCGCGAGACGCTGGCGCGCGTGGTGCCGGCGCCGGTGCTCAACTACTACGCCTCCACGGAGACAGGCCCGCTCGCGTGGGAGTGCCTGCGGGGCGTGGGGCGCTTCCACGTCCTCGCGCCGGACGTGTGGCTGGAGCCGGGGAAGGACGAGGTCGTGGTGACGCGGCTGCGGCCCAGCGTGTTGCCGCTGTTGCGCTATCGCCCCGGGGATTCGGGCTCCGTGCGACGGGACGCGTGTGCCTGTGGCTTCCACGGCTGGACGCTGGAGGGCTTCGGAGGACGGGGGGCGTGTCACTTCACGGCGCCCTCGGGTCGTCGGGTGGACGCGTGGGCGCTGGCGTGGGTGTTCAAGCACCACGCGCTGCGCGCCTTCCGACTGACGCAGGTGGAGGGCACGCGCTTCGAGCTGGAGCTGGCCGGCGCCCGAGAGCAGGACGTGCCCGCGCTGTGCGAGCGCCTCGCCGGCGCCCTGCGCAACCTCGGCTGGCGCGAGGCCCCGCGGATTGAAGTGCGTGCCGTGAGCGCCGAGTCCCTGGCCACCGGCACCAAGCCCCTGCCCTTCCGCGTCTTGTGAGCAGCCTCCGAAGCGCTGCCTGAGCGCCTCGGCATGACCGGGCCGGGTCGTCAGGAATTGCGCCCCGTGTCAGGGCCTCATCCTCCGCGAGATGCCAACGCTCCAAGCGAAGTAACCGTGTGCGCAGGTCCGCCGTAATGAGGACACACCGCCCACTTGGAGGTACACGCCATGCTCCAGAAGCTCTCGTCGGCCCTTCCGTCGATGTCTTCGCGCACCCTCGCGCCGTCCGGCCCGGAGAAGAGCGGCGACTGCTGCCCCTCGAAGAAGTACTTGAAGGAGCGCCAACAGGGCGCCGCCCTGCCCCAGGACTCCTTCCAGCGCATGGACATGACAGACGACCTGGACCTTCGTCGGATGCGCGCCATGCTTGATGCTCCCATGAATCCTCTCTGACTCCTGCGCGGCGTCGCGCCTCCCCATACACAAACAACGCGCCTGAAAGTCTTCATCGCCAGCGTCAGACAACTCCGGGTCAGCGGCGCCCCGTCCGAGTGGAACGCCGCCGTCCATTGAACAGGTTCGTGCGGGAAGCGCCTCGGCGGAGCACCGAGCGTGTTCCTTCAATCACTTGCATCATCTGGGGGAGCGGACACCCCGCCAGTCGTACCATCATGCGAGCCCTGCCTCTCACCGCGAGCGCTTCCCCATCGAGCGCCCACGGTGTCACCCCGTCGTGAGGAGGCCTCTCGCCTTGCCCACGCCCGTCTCGCATCTGGAACCCACGCGTCCGTCTGGCGCCATGCGCGCTCTGGCCCCCCTGTCTCCGGACCCCCGGAAGGCCTGGAGCTGGCTGCAACGCTCCTGGCTCGGACGCTACGGCGTCGCGCTGCTCTTCTTCTGCTTCGCGCTGCTGCTCCAACTGGAGCTGTGGCCGCTGATGTCCACCAGCCCCTTCCTCTTCTTCTACGGCGCCGTCATGGTCGCCGGGTGGTGGGGCGGCTGGGGCCCCTCCCTCCTCGTGACGACGCTGTCGCTCGTCGCGGTGGACCACTACTTCCTCCCCCCACGGCTCACCCTCCAGATGCGCTCCGCGGACGTGCTCGCCCTGGGCATCTTCGCGCTGCTCGCCATCTTCATCACCAAGCTGAACGTGTCGCTCAGCCGCGCGCTGGAGGAGCGCGCCAGCCTGCTCGAGCGCGAGCACCAGGCCCGCGCCGCGTCCGAGGCCGCCAGGACACGCCTGCACACCATCTTCATGCAGGCCCCCGCGCAAATCTTCTTCCTGCGCGGCGCCTCGCACGACTTCGACTTCTCCAACGCCCGCAACAGCTCGATGCTCAAGAGCCGCGACACCCTGGGCAAGCCCTTCCAGTCAGGCGTGGTGAAGGTGGGCGAGGAGGACGCGCGCGACGTGCTGGACCGCGTCTACACCACGGGCGAGCCCTTCGTGAGCGGCGCCGTCCCGCTGCGCTTCCTCCAGGCCGACGGCATGGAGAAGGAGACCTTCCACAACCTCGTCTACCAGCCCACGCGCGACGCCCAGGGGCAGGTGGACGGCATCGCCGGCTTCGGCTTCGACGTCACGGATCTGGTGCACGCCCGCCAGCGCGCCGAGGCCCTGGCCACCGAGCTGCGCCAGGCCGAGTTCCGCACCCGCGTGCTCGCCGAGGTCAGCACCGTGCTCGCCTCGTCGCTCGACTACGAGGGCACCATGCGCAACCTGGCGCGGCTGGTGGTGCCCGCGCTCGCGGACTGGTGCTTCGTGGACCTGGCCCAGCCCGACGGCACCTTCCGCCGCCTGGAGGTCGCCCACGCCCGGCCCGAGGACGCCCCCATCGCCGCCGAGGTCCTCCACTTCAACCTCATGCCCGAGGGCAACCCGCGCCACCCGCCCACCGCCGCGCTGCTGCGAGGCGAGGCCATCCTCCTGGAGGAGATGACGCCCGCGCACATCAAGCGCAGCGCGCACAACGAGAACCACGCCCGGGTGATGCTGGCCACGGGGCTGCGCTCGTTCATCGCCGTGCCGCTGGTGGTGCGCGGCCACACCATGGGCGTCTTCAGCTTCTTCACCTCGTTCTCCAACCGCCGCTACACGCAAGCGGACCTCGCCTTCGGGCTGGAGCTGGCCTACCGCGCCGCGCTCTCCATGGAGAACGCGCGGCTGTACCGCGAGGCCCAGGAGGCCATCCGCCTGCGCGACGAGTTCCTCTCCATCGCGAGCCACGAGCTGAAGACGCCGCTGACGCCGCTGAGCCTCAAGCTCCAGGCGCTCTCGCGCGAGCTGGAGCGACACCCGGACAACATCCCCTACGCCCTGGTGAAGGGCTACGTGGACACCGGGGCCCGGCAGGTGAAGAAGCTGGCGGAGCTGGTGGGCGATTTGCTCGACGTGTCGCGCATCGCCGCGGGCAGGCTGGCGCTGGAGCTGGAGGACGTGGACCTGGGCGCGCTCATCCACGAGGTGGCGTCACGCTACGAGGCCCATGCGGCCAGGTCCGGCTCCTCGCTCCAGGTGGAGGGCGGCGAGGCGGGGCTCGTGGGCCGCTGGGACCGGCTGCGGCTGGAGCAGGTGGTCACCAACCTCATCGACAACGCGGTGAAGTACGGCGCGGGCAAGCCCATCGTGTTGAGTCTGGAACAGGGCCCCAGCCGCGCGCGCCTCAAGGTGCGCGACCAGGGCATCGGCATCGCGCCCGAGCACCTGCCCCGGCTGTTCGGCCGCTTCGAGCGCGCCGTGTCGGAGCGGCACTATGGCGGCCTGGGCCTGGGGCTCTACATCACGCGGACGCTGGTGGAGGCCATGGGCGGACGGGTGCGCGTGGAGAGCGAGCAGGGCCGAGGCTCCATCTTCACCGTGGACCTGCCTCGGGAGCGTGTCGTTCCAGTTGACGTGTCGGCGTCCCAGCCGCAGTAAAGGCCCCCTTGGACTCACGGGACGCCGCGCTGGCGGGAGGGATGTCGACATGGAGACACGGACACTCGGCAAGCAGGGCCTGAAGGTGTCGGCCCTGGGCCTGGGCTGCATGGGGATGTCGGACTTCTACGCGGGCCGGGACGACGCGGAGTCGGAGGCCACGCTGCTGCACGCCCTGGACAAGGGCGTCACCTTCTTCGACACCGCGGACATGTACGGCTCCGGCAGCAACGAGGAGCTGGTGGGGCGGGTGCTCAAGCCCCACCGCGCGAAGGTGGTGCTGGCGACCAAGTTCGGAATCGTCCGCGACCCGAACAACCCCCAGGCCCGCGGCATCAACGGCAAGCCCGAGTACGTGCAGCAGGCGTGCGAGGCCAGCCTGCGCCGGCTGGGCGTGGACGTCATCGACCTGTACTACCTGCACCGCCTGGACGCGACGACGCCCATCGAGGACACGGTGGGCGCCATGGCGCGGTTGGTGCGCGAGGGCAAGGTGCGGCACCTGGGCCTGTCGGAGGTGGACGCGGACACGCTGCGGCGCGCGTCGAAGGTGCACCCCATCACCGCGCTGCAGAGCGAGTACTCGCTGTGGAGCCGCGAGCCCGAGGACGGCGTGCTGCAGGCGTGCCGCGAGCTGGGCATCGGCTTCGTGCCGTACAGCCCGCTGGGGCGCGGCTTCCTCACGGGGCAGATCAAGCGCTTCGAGGACCTGGCCGCGGATGACTACCGTCGCAACTCGCCGCGCTTCCAGGGGGAGAACTTCACGCGCAACCTGGAGCTGGTGACGAAGGTGGAGGCGCTGGCGAAGCAGAAGGGCTGCTCCCCGGCGCAGCTCGCGCTCGCGTGGGTGCTGGCGAAGGGGCAGGACCTGGTCCCCATCCCGGGCACCAAGCGCCGCAAGTACCTGGACGAGAACCTGGGGGCGCTCGCGGTGAAGCTCTCGGAGAAGGACCTGAAGGACATCGACGACGCCGCGCCTCCGGGGGTCGCCGCGGGTGAGCGCTACCCGGCGGCGATGAAGAGCGCGCTGCCGAAGTCCGCCAAGTAGCTCAGGCCGGGGCGCCCGCGGGCCTCGCGCGAGGAAGCTGCGCGTGGGGCTTCCACGGTCCGCTGGCCCCCAGGCAGTAGCGGCAGGTGGCCAGGGGCGTGTCCCGTTCCAAGAGGCCGAGCATGCGCTCCAGCAGGTCTGGTGCGTCCAGGCGCACGCTGTCCACCTCGCCGAGCGCGGGCATCTGGGGGTACGTGGGGCCGAGCACCGTGGCCACGTGGGGTGGACGGGTGCACGAGTAGAAGCGGCCCTGGTGGACCAGGTGGCAGCGGACCTTGAGCCAGCAGCGCGCGTGGACCTCGCGGACCTCGGCGTCGGTCGCGAGCGGTGCGTCCGGGGTGATTTGCTGGAAGGCGTCGATGCGCTTCACGGTGAGGTGGACGCGGTGACGCTCGCAGCGCTCGGTGATGCGGGACAGGGACGCGTCCGTGAGCGGGGCCGAGGAGTAGACGGACAGGGTCATCCGGTCCAGGCGCTCGTAGACGGCGTCCGGGGCGCTCTGGGCGAGCAAGCCGTTGGTGGTGACGGAGAGCTGCTCGCAGATGCCGGAGGCGCGCACGGCGTCGAGGACTCCGGCGAGGTCGGGGTGGAGGAAGGGCTCGCCGCCGGTGAGCTTGAAGACGTTGGGTTTGAGCACTCGCGCGAGGCGGGTGAGGTCGGCGCCGAGGGTGGCCGGGTCCACCGCCCAGGCGGGCAGGTGCGGCGACATGGGGCAACACTGCACGCAGCGCAGGTTGCAGTGGGTGACGACGTGCGTCTCCAGGGACCAGGTGAGGATTCGACCGTCGTGCAGCTCGTAACGCACGGAGGGGACTATAGCGGGGTTGCCGGCCAGGCCCGCGGCTTGCGACAGTCCCAGCGTGTCCGCGTCCCCCGGCGACCCGAGCGGCCCGCTCGCCATCCTGCCCTCCTACCAGGCCACGTCCGAGCACACGGAGGACTCCGTGTGGAGGTTGCTCGCGCGGCCGTGCGCGGACGGTGGGGAGCAGCTCCGTGACGAGCTCCGAAGGGCTCAATCCGAGGGAGGCACCCACGATGCACCGCTGGCTGCGCTTCGGCGCGATGAAGGAGGGCTGGACCCCACCGCCGTCGCTGCGTTCCTGAACCACGCGCTCATGCTGCACCAGAGCCTGTTCGAGGGAGTCGGACGCGTGGCTCCGCCGCTGCCACATGTCCATCGGAGTCATCACCGACAAGAGGACGAGGAGCACGCGACAAGCGAGGAGCAGGCACGCATCGCCACGCATCGCGAGGCTCATCGACAGGACGACGGACAGGCCCGCCCTCATCGCACGGCCCACCGACATGAGGACGAACAGACCCCTCCCGTTGCTCACGATGACGATGAGCTCGCGCGGACACTCCTGTCCGCAGGCTCCGACGCTGTCGCCGTGAGACTGCGTGAAGCGGCACGGGACGTCAGCCTGAGTGGCGGCGTGGACAGCGCGGTGCTGTGCATGCTCGCGGCCCGCCACGCACCGGGGCGGATTCGCGCCTGGAGCATGGACGTCCACTTCGCTGATGAGACGGAGCGCCGCAACGCGCGCACGGTGGCCCGGCTCGCGGGCGTGGAGCATGTGGACGTGCCCATCCCGGACGCCGTGCTGCCCGAGCTGTTCGAGCAAGCCGTCCTCGCCAATGAGAGCCCCATCCTCAACGCCCGAGCCATCGCGAGCTTCGCGTTCTACGCGGAGGCGCGACGACGCGGCGCCTCGGTGATGTTGAGCGGCGCCGGCGCGGACGAGGTGTTGATGGGCAATCCCGGCGCGCTCACTGCGGCCATGGCGCGCATCGAGGAGGACCGACGACTCGTTCAATCAGTGCTTCGCGCCTCTGTGGACAACTTGCGGACACGCCATCCCGCGCCCGTCGCGGAGTCCTTCACTGTGGGCAACTTGGGGACGGCACCCTGGTCCCTCTCGGATACCTCCACCTCCGAAGAGGTCCGTTACGCGGCCTGGGTCCTCCGGGAGCTAGTGCTACCTCCCGAGCTGCGCGGGGCCCGGGCCCACGGCATCACCGTACACACGCCCTATCTCGACACACGCTTCGCGGACGTGGCGCTCGCGCTGCCTGAGTCCTCGCTCCGGCGCGAGGGCGTGGGCAAGTGGCTCTTCCGTCACGCGGTCCGCGGGCTCGTCCCCGACGAGGTCCGCCTCGCGCGCAAGACGCCCCGCTATGGACACACCGCGCTCTCCAGCCCCGCGCGAGCCCGCTGGCTCGAGCTCTATCGTGAATGGCTGTCCCCCGCGCGGATGGAGCCCCTCGGAGTCATCCTCCCGGAGGCTCCGCTCTCGCTGCTGGAGCGCTACACCCGCCTGGCCCCCGATGCGCCGGAGGCAAGCGTCGTGGACCGCCTGTTGATGCGCCTGTGCTCCCTCGCCATGCTCCACGCGCACGCCGTGCGACTCCGCCCATGTCCCGAATCCTGATCGCCACCTCCCCCGAGAAGGGCCACATCAACCCGATGATGGGCGTCGCGCAGTGGCTGCGCCGCCTGGGGCACACCGTCGGCTGGCTCTGCATCCCCGAGCCGTCACCCCAACTCTCCACGCTCGGCGTGGAGGTGCTCCACCTTCCCGCCGCCGCGCACGAGGCTCCTGGCATCGAGACCGGAGGCGAGGCCCTGGCGCGACTGGTGCGTGACGAAGTCGCGCTCGGGAAGTGGATTCGCGGGCTCCTGCTGGACTCGGTGCCCGCGCTGCTCGAGCCCGTGAGTCAAGTCGTCCGGGCCTTCCGTCCGGACGTCATGGCCCTGGATGGCATGCAGTACGCGGCGGTGCTCGCCGCGCATCGCGAAGGCCTTCCCTGGGCCGGAGTCTCCTCCGCGCTCTCCCTCCTCGAACCGATGGAGGACTACGGCCTGCTCCGAAACGTGCGAGCCCTCGCGTCCGAGCGCGCCGCGCTCTTCGCCCAGCACGGCTTCGACGCGCGCTTCCGCAACTGCGAGTGTCTCTCGCCACGCCTCAACATCATCTTCGCCACCGAGGACTTCCTGGGACCCGACGCGGGTCTGCCCCCGGCCACGCGACTGGTCGGTCCGTCGATTCCACCCGAGCCCCGAGGCGACGAGGTGGATTTCCCCTGGGAGCGATTGGGCACGAGGCCCGTGGTGTACGTGTCCTTCGGCAGCCAGATTTCGTGGCAGCCCACGTTGTTCCGCACCATCGCCGAGGCCGCCGCGCCCCTTGGTGTCACCCTGGTCCTCAGCGCTGGAGAGCTGGCCGACACGGACTTCGCGCGCTCGCTGCCCGGTGATGTGGTGGCGGTCCCCTACACGCCTCAACGCCAGCTCCTCCCACGAGCCTCCGCCTTCATCTCGCACGGCGGCGCCAACTCCGTGATGGAAGCGCTCACCGCGGGCGTGCCCCTGTTGCTGCTGCCTGTCTGCAATGACCAGCCCATCCAGGCCCACTTCCTCCAGAAGTCCGGCGCGGGACTCGCGCTGTCGCCCGACACATTGAGCGTGGAGGACTGCCGCGCCGCGCTCCGTCAGCTCCTCGCTGAAGGAACGCCTCTGCGCGCGAAGGTGTCCGCCATCTCCAAGGCGTACCAGGCGCGCGACGGCGCGAGGGAAGCCGCCGAGCGCATCGCCGCCCTCGTCGCATGAGCGCACCAAAGCCAGGCTGGCGCCCTCGCCTATATCGCGCCCCCGGCGTGACACCGCTGGAGGTGTGGAACCTCCCGGTGCTCGGCCACGAACTGTGGGAACTGCTCAGCACGCCGCGTGTCGAGGCGGACCGGAAGGCCGGAGTCCCCGAGCACGAACTCGCGACACGCCTGATGCCCGCGCTCGCGAGCGCTCTCGAATCCCTGGTCCGCCAGCACAAGGTGGACGCGGTGTGGCTCAGTGGCGGGCTCGCGTGTCTCGACGGTTTCGAGCAGGCGCTCACGGCGGCCACGACGAAGCTCGACCGTCCCGTGGTCCTCGCCGCGTCTCCGCGCTTCGCGCCCGTACACGCGGGCCTCCGGTTGCTGAAGTCCTCAGTCTCCGCACGCGAAGCGCTATGCCTCGACGTAGGCCAGACGAGCCTCAAGTGCGCGAGTCGCGAGACCCTCCAGGTCTTCGAGCGGGACACCACCGTGCTGCCCCGGCTCTTCATCGGCATGCCGCGTCCCGAGGATGGGCACCACATCACCGCGGCGGTGCGCTTCCTCGCGGGAGCACTGCGAGCCCTGCCCCGAGACACCTCGGTGGACGCACTGTGCCTCGCGCTCCCGTGTCCTCTCGATGAGGCACTCGTTCCCGGTGGCTGCACCTACGGCTGGGAGGGACACTCGACGCTCGTGGCCGACATCCTGGCCGAGGCGCGGCTGCCAGGAGGCGGAGAGGTGCTCGTGCTCAACGACGCGGAGCTCGCGGCAGAGGCCGCTCGCGGAGACAGCCGTCTCGCGAGTCATCGTCGCATCCTGTGCCTCACCCTCGGCTTCGGTCCGGGCGGCGCACTGCTCGTGCGTGACTGACACCACCGAGCCATATGGCAGGCCCTCTCCGCAACGCCCGCATGCACATCCAGCGCAACTCGCAGGGCTGCTCCTCACGGTGGTGACAGCCGCCCCTGGACGCCCTCGGACGAACCATCATCACGTCTGCGCCGTTGTCGCGCCGCTCCGCGATGACAGGGGGTCCCACAGGGACGACCAGCCCCTCACGGACGATCCGTAGTCATCACCGTGATACCGTCCCAAAGCACGGCGCATGAGTCCCCCCGCAGGCGTCGGCGCTGCCCGTCCCCGGTCCTCGCCATCCATCCCGCCGCCTGCTCCCCCAACATGAACCTCCCCTCCCCGCTCCGAGTCCTGGCGCTGACAGTCCTCGTCACCGCCTGCGCCACGTCGCCCAAGCCCCTCCCCGCCTCCAAGCCGAGCGAGCCTCGCTACGTCGTCGGCTTCCTCTCCCTGCGCCCCACCACCCCCGAAGCGGCCGAGGAGGCCCGAGCCCAGGAAGCACGACTCCTCGCCGCGCTGACCGAGCTGACCCGGAACACTCCCATCGACGTGGTCCGCCCCACCGTGACGGTGCCGACCTCGCTCGAACAGGCGCCCGCGCTCGCCCGCGAGGCGAAGGTGAACCTGCTGCTCTGGGGTGACGCCACGGTGGACGCGGGCAAGCTCACGGTGAAGCTGAGCGCCTTCGAGACACTGCTGTCCCTGCCCTCGTCGTTCTGGCCCATGGAGTACGCCGCCGGCGATGCGCAGCGACCCGAGGCCCTGTCCCTGGACGCCCTGCGCCTCGCGCAGGCGGTGCTCCAGGAGACGCTGCTGCCGATGATGATGCTCGACCAGCCGACGAACACGCGCGCGGTGCTGGACGTGCTCGTGGTGAAGCACCCCAAGGACTGGGTCGACTGGAACATGGACATCATCCAGCGACGCTGGGGCATGCTGGGTCGGCTCCTGCGTGACGGCGCACTGACGGAGAAGCGCTACCGTGCCGCGCTCGACGCCGTCCTCACCTGGCGCAAGGACCACGCGGCCACGCCGAGCTCCGACATCAAGGAAGCCTTCTACAGCGTCGGGCTCGCCCGGGGACTGTTGTTGCAGGGCAAGCCCCAGGCCGTGGTGGACCTGCTCGCGCCCATCGTCGAGCGCATGCCGAAGGACTTCGAGTCCCGCCTGCTCCTCGGCCGCGCCCAGCTCGCCCTGGGTCGCGCGGAGGAAGCGGCGAACACCCTGGAGCCGCTCGCACGCGAGGGCAAGTCCGCCGGCGCCACGCGCATCTATGTGGCAGCGGTCACCGAATTGCCAGATGGCGCACCCCGCGCGAACACGGCGCTCGACACGCTGGTGGAGAAAAACCCGGAGGACGCCATGGCCCATCTGCTCCGTCACCTCACGGCACCGGGCACCCGGGATGCCTCCGCGCTGAAGGCCTTCACCGCCACCCATCCCGGCGAGGACTGGCCGCTCCCCCTGGCGCGCCACCTCACGGGCGAGGCCCCGACCTTCGGCCCCAACCCGGACGATGAGGACTCGACAGACCACGGCGTACGCCTGCGTCGCATCCAGCTCCACTACTACCTGGGCGAGGCCGCGCTCGCGGGTCGACTCCCAGGCAAGGCGGGTGCCGTCGACCTCGAGCTGGCCCGACAGCACTTCCAGGCCGCCCTGGCCACGCACGCCTTCCACCATCCCACGTACGACGTGGCGGACTTCCAGCTCGAACAGCTCGCCCGGACGCCGCCAGCCGCGACGCCCTGAGCGCCGTTGCGCAAGAAGCACGGCTCCGGGGTGATGCCATGACGCGGGCTGCGAAGGGAGCACGGATGCGGCTGGGACGAATGGCGACACTCCTCGGGCTGCTCTGTGCTTGCGGCACGGGCCTCCAGACCTCTCCCCCGGACGCGGGGGAGACTCCGAAAGAGGAGACCCTCCCGCCCATCACCCTGGAAGAAATCGCGGTGACGAACCACGAGACCGGCGCCCTCACCGTTCGCGTGCGGGGCGAGAACTTCAGCGACGGCAGCCTCCTCGTGATGACGCGTCGGACGCTGCTCACCCAGGTGGTGAGCAGCACCGAGCTGCGGGCGACCATCCCTCCCTCCTTCCTCGAAGAACGCGAGGGCCTCTACCTCGAGGCGCTGACCACCTCGGCCCAGTACCCGCATGGCGCCAGGTCCCCACAGTTCGGCTTCAACATCCCCGCCCCCGAGCTGACCTCCGTGGAGCCCGCCAGAGTCACCATGGGCTCGCCCGACCCCACCACCGTCTACCTCTACGGGAAGAACTTCGTGCGGAGCAGCGTGGTCCTCTTTCGAGGGGTGATGTACCCGTTCCATGTGGTCAGCCCCACCAGCGGCGTGGTGAACCTGCCCGCCAGACTCACCCTCGGCGACGAGGAGCTCGAGCCCATCTACGTCGGCGTCCCCGCCCCGATATCCGCGGACACCAACGCGGGCTGGCTGAGGGTGGCAGCCCCTTTTCCGTGAGGTGAAGCAGCCGGGCCTCACTCCTCCGGAAGGAGGGGTGACCTACCCGAACGGGCAGGTCCTCACCCTGCCCGGTCCGCCGATGTGGCGCGCCTTCGAGGCTTTTACCTTCCGCCTCGAAAGGAACACGTCATGTCCACCGACCTCTCCTCCCTCTCCCAGTCCCTCGCCTCCGTGGTGGAGCGCACCGCGCCGAGCGTTGTCCGCGTGGACGCGCGCCGTCGTCGCTGCGCCACCGGCATCGTCTGGAGCGCCGACGGGCTCATCCTCACCACCAGCCAGGTCGCCGAGCACGACAGCCACCTCCAGGTCGGCCTGGCCGACGGGCGCACCCTCCCCGCCGAGCTCATCGGCCGGGACGCCAGCACCGACGTCGCGCTGCTGAAGGTCGACGCCACCGGACTCACTCCGCTCACCCCCGCGCCGCTGGACGGCGTGAAGGTGGGGCACCTCGTCGTCACCGTGGCGCGCCCGGGGCGCACGGCGCGGGCCACGCTCGGCATGGTGAGCGCGCACGGCGAGGGCTGGCGCACGCACGCCGGCGGCCGCGTGGACCGCTACCTCGAGACGGACGCGGACCTGCCGCCGGGCTTCTCCGGGGGCGCGCTGGTGGATGCGACGGGGAAGTTCATCGGAGTGCTCTCCGCGGCCTTCTCGCGCACGGCCGCGGTGGTCATCCCGCACGAGACGCTGACGCGGGTGACGTCGTCGCTGCGAGAGCACGGCGGCATCCGCAGGGGATACCTGGGCGTGGGCGCGTATCCCGTGAAGCTGCCGCAGCACCAATGGGCGTCAGCCGGAACGGAGGCGGGGCTCATCTTCCTCTCCGTGGACCCGGAGGGCCCCGCGCAGAAGGCAGGGCTGCTGATTGGCGACGTGCTGGTGAGCCTGGACGGGCAGTCGCTGCACCGCGTGGAGGACCTGCTCGGCTACCTGGGCGACGCGAAGACGGGCGCCACCATCCAGGCGCGCGTGCTGCGAGCCGGAGAGGTGAAGGAAGTGCCCATCACCCTGGGCCGGCGCTCGTGAGGACGAGGAACACACGATGAAACTCCTGCAACAGTTCTCGGACGACCTGGAGACGCTCGTCGCGCGCGCCTCGCCCGCGGTGGTGGGCGTGGAGCACGCGCGGGGACACGGCACGGGGCTCTTCCTCACACCGGATGGCTACGTGCTCACCAACCGCCACGTCGTCATGCGCGGCTCGCGGAAGCTGACGGTGCAGTTGTCGAACGGAGAGGAGCTGCGCGGCTCGCTGGTGGGAGGCGACGCGCCCACGGACCTGGCGGTGGTGCGAGCGGAGGGGCCGGACTTCCCGACGCTGCCGCTCGCCGCGCCGGAGACGGTGCGCGTGGGCCAGCTGGTGATGGCCATCGGCAATCCGTTCCGATTGGAGCAGTCGGTGGCGCTCGGCGTGGTGAGCGCGGTGAACCGGAGCGTCACGCTGCCGGACGGCGTCATCCTGGAGGGCATGCTCCAGACGGACGCGGCCATCAACCCGGGCAACTCCGGCGGGCCGCTCATCAACACGCGGGGCGAGGTGGTGGGACTCAACACGCTGGTGCTGCCATACGCGCAGGGCATCGGCTTCGCGGTGAGCGCCACCACGGCGGCGTGGGTTGCCAGTCTCCTCATCCAGCGCGGCAAGGTGGAGCGGCGCTTCCTGGGCATCGCGGCGGCGGCGGTGAACCTGGGCGCGGAGCACGTGAGAGACCTGGGGCAGCCCCGGGCCGTGCGGGTCATCAAGGTGCAGGGTGGGACTCCCGCCGATGACGCGGGGCTCCAGCCGGATGACCTGCTGCTCGCCATCAACCGACGGCCGGTGAGCAGCGTGGACGACCTCCAGCGACTGATGGCCCTGGCGACGGATGACGAAGTCTCGCTGGAGGTGCTGCGCAAGGGACGGCGCAAGACGGTCGCGGCGCGCACGCGTCCACGCATCGAGCCGGTGGCCGCGTGAGCACGGCGTGGCTCCGGGGCAGAGCGCGCCTCGGAGCCACGGCTGTCATTCCGGCCGGTGCGGACCCGTGGCCTTGACGGAATGACAGACATCGAAGGACGCGAGTCCGTCGGAGCCAGGGGAGCGCCTCCTCGGCACGTGGCTTGAAACGCGGGGCGGCGATGACCGAATCCATCCCTCGCCGCCCACTCTCGCGAGCACTCCGACAAGCCGGCCTCGCCGTCATCGTTGTCGCGGTGATTGGGGTGCTCCTGCTGCTGTTCACGCTGCTCGTGGCCGTCTCCGTCAACACGGAGGGCTCACGTCGGGACCGCGCGGCCCTCGACCTGCGCTCCATCCAGGGAGCGCTCCTGCTTCACCAGGAGGCACAAGGCCGTCTCCCCACAGAGGCCGAAGGGCTCATGCTGCTCGTCGAGCATCACGCGCTCGAAGTCCTGCCGATGGACCCGTGGCACAACGCCTACGAGTACACGGTGCGCGACGGACAGGTGCTGCTGCGCAGCCTCGGCGCCGATGGAGACCTCGGCGGCGATGGCAACGACGCGGACCTCGAGCTGACCTTCCCCGTGGCGCCAGCGCCCGAAGGCGGGCCGACGCCATGAGCCCGTCCACGCATCAGCTCATCACCGGCCTCTGGCTCCACCTCTCGGGAATCCTGGCGGCGCTGCTGCTGGCGATGCTCCTGATGGGCTGCTTCGCCAGCCTCTTCCGCGAGGACCACGACAGGGCCTAAACCGAAGTTCGTGATTCTCGATCAGGTTGGAGAGCAGGCGGGCGCGTGGCGAGCGGGAAGAGGGAGCAGGGGCACCTCCCGTTCGGCTCTGTGTGCGCAGAAGACCTGAGAGCGAGAAGGCCCTGCCCGAGGGCAAAGGCAGGCAGTGGTTGAAGAGGAAGCAGCGCCAGGCGCTGCTTCGGTGGGCAGCGAAGAGTGGCTGCCCGCTCACCTACCGGAGGTGCCTGCATGAGTTTGAGTGGACTCGACGAAACTGACGCGACTCCAAGGGGCTCAACGCGCTTCCAGCCTTCGGACGGGCGCCGGGAACGATGGCCGCTGGAACACAGGAGCGCGCAGCGTCACGCTGACCGGAAGGTTTCGTGTGTCACCGGTTCTGAGGAACTCGATGGTCTGCGCCCAGACCTCTGGATGTTGTTCGCGCAGGTCGGGGCGAAGGCCGTGAGTGCCTCGGTGAACCAGGATCGCTCGGCCGTTGGGGAAGTAGGGCAGGATGTTCAACGTGTTCTCGATGGGCGTGGACGTGTCCCAGTCCCCATGGAGGAACAGCACGGGAATCGAGCTCGGAACCGCGAGCCTGAATGCGTCGCCAGCGTCCGGCCCCGGCCAGATCGGCGCGGAGGCGATGTTGGAATCGAAGTTCCCCATGCCGATGAAGGCAGTGCCTGGGTCAGTCCGCAGGAGGTGTTCACGCGCGGACGACACCCCCAGGCTGCTGTCGATCAGCGGGCCAATGAGCGTGACCTGCCGCGCGGGGTTCGTCCGCTGCTTGATGACGTGCCGCGCCCAGTCGTCGTAGTGGCGGTAGTAGAGGGAGAGGACAAAAGCCGGCCAGACGTCCGGTGACATGAGAAGTGAGTCCTGGAGATCCTGCAGCCCGAGCGCGACGGTCCGGGGGTTGCCCGTCGTCTCATCCTCGACCCTGACCTTGATGGGCCCGCTGGCGAAGCGGTCGCGAACCACGCGCAGCGCCTCCATCACTCCGCCCTTGGGCAGGTAGGGCGAAAGTCCGGGATCCCGATCCGCATCCCAGGCAATCCGCTGCAGCGCGGCGAGGACGTGCGACGGCATGTCATAGGCGTAGTCGAGTGGCTCCACGCCCCCGAGCTGCGCTCGCGCCACGATCTCCGGGTGAAGCCGCATCACCGCGAAGCTCCACTGCGATCCGAAGCTGTTGCCGTACAGGGAGATCTGATCGTAACCGAGCGCCCGCCGCAGGTCGTTCACGTCCTCGGCGCATTGGTCGATGGTGTACCCGGCGAGATCCTTGTCGGGGTGGGCCGCAATCGCGGCCTTGGCCACCTTCACCATGTCGGCAGCATCCGCGGCCAGGGTTCGTGGGTGCTCCAGTGGCTGCTCCGGAGCCGCGGCTTCCAAGACTTCGCCGCGCTTCGAATAGCCGCGCTGATCGATCACCACCAGGTCGCCCGCTGCGCTGAACCTGACGAAATTCGCCAACTGACGCTGTGAAGCAGCATCGCTGTCGGTAAAGGCATTGAGAGCGCTGGCGCCAGGACCGCCGGGCAGAAGGAATACCGGTGGGCCTGCAGTGGGGCTCGCCGCCCGGATGCGGGCGAAACCCACGCCGATGAGCCGGCTACGAGGCGCCGCCCGGTTTTCCGGAACGAACAAGGTGCCGAGCTCGAATGGAACCGTCTCACCCTCTGGGGTCTTCCCGGAGCCGGTCTCCAGCACGATGTCCCCGGCCTTGTGAGAGCCGGCCACATCCGCGGCGTGGGCTTTCCAGGCGACACCCACCAGAGGGAGAATCACTGCACCCATGACGAACGCACCGATTCTGTTCTTTGCCATGAACGCAGAATAGAAGTTCGGTCTGCCGCCCTTCCATCGAATAGAATTCGTCCGAGAGACCTCGATGCCCCAGCTCGACCGAATCGATCGCGCGATTCTCACCGCCCTCCAGAACAATGCTCGGCTGTCCAACAAGGAACTGGCCGCGCAGGTGTGGCTCGCCCCCCTCGTCGTGCCTGATGCCTGCAGGCGCTCATCGCCGTCCAGCTCCGCCTCCACGTGGGTGAGGCCTTCGGCAACATCGGAGCCCCCCTGCGCTCTCTGCCGGAGACGGTGGCTGGCTACTGCCTCGGCGGCACCACGGACTTCGTCGTCCACGTGGTGTGCCGGGACACCGCGCACCTGCGGCGGCTGACCATCCTGTCCTTCACGAGCCGGCCGGAGGTGAGCCGCATCGAGACGTCGCTGGTGTTCTCATGCACGCGGCGCGAGGGCCACATCAGGCAGCGTGGTGTTGAGGCGCTCAAGACAACCCACAGGCCCAGCCCAGGCTCTTGCCGCGCCCCTGATGGGAGAGCGACCTGGGCAGCAACTGGTCGTCCTGCCTTGCGCCGCACCGACCGCAGGCTCATCGCCTGAGGCCGTTCGAGAATCACGATCGTTGGTTTAGGCGCGAGAGCCTTCCTCCTGCTGGGGCCTGTCGTCCAGGAAGAGCCGGTCCTCGAAGCACCACACCCACGTCTCACCCGGCTCGAACGACTGCACCACGGGGTGCTTCGTCTGATGGAAGTGCTTCGTCGCGTGCTTGTTCGGCGACGAGTCGCAGCACCCCACGTGCCCGCACTCCAGGCAGCGCCGGAGGTGGACCCACTGGGCATTCATCTTCATGCACTCCTCGCAGCCGTTGGTCCGCGGCTCGGGGTTGCCCGCCTGCTCGATGTGCTTGCACTCGGTCGCCATCGCTCGTCTCCATTCGAAACACGTTGTCCGCGGACAGGGTGTGCACGGGGCCTTCGCTCCACCATGTGCTGGGCATCCGGGCAGACAGGCTCACGGCTCCTCGAAGCCCGCCGTGGCACGATGACGACGCACGTCCCACGCTGAAGCGTATGCCTCCCGACACCACGTCCGTGGCCTACGCCAGCACCCGCGGGCACGGGGTGCTGCTGGCCAGCGTGCTCGGCAGCGGCATGGCCTTCCTCGACTCCACGGCCGTCAACGTCGCGCTGCCGGCGCTCGGTCGCGAGCTGCACACGGGCCTCGCCGGCCTCCAGTGGGCCGTGGATGCCTACCTGCTCACACTCGGCTCGCTCGTGCTCACGGGCGGCGCGCTCGGCGATGCGTGGGGACAGCGGCGCGTCTTCGTGCTCGGCCTGGTGGCCTTCACGCTCATGTCCGTCCTGTGCGGCCTGGCCCCCAACGCCTGGACGCTCGCCCTCTTCCGCGCGGCGCAAGGCATGGGCGCGGCGCTGCTGGTGCCCGCGAGCCTCGCGCTCCTGCGCACCTCCTTTCCCGAGGCGGACCGACAGCGCGCGGTGGCCGCATGGGCGGGGCTTTCGGGTGTCACCACGGCCTTGGGTCCGCTGCTCGGTGGCTGGCTGGTGGACGCAGCGTCCTGGCGCTGGGTGTTCTTCCTCAACATCCCCATCGCCGTGCTCGCCGTCTGGGCGGCCCTCCGCTACGTGCCGGATGACCGACCCACGCGAGACACCCGAAGGCTGGACCTCGCGGGCTCCATCACCGCGGCACTCGGACTGGGCGGCGTCATCTACGCGCTCATCGAAGGTCCCTCGCGAGGCTGGTCCATCGCGCCCGTGCTCGCCGCCGTGGGAGGCGTGGCGCTCCTGGTCGCGTTCCTCGTCATCGAAGCACGCGCGAAACATCCGATGCTCCCGCTCGGACTGTTCCGTTCACGGACGTTCTCCGGCGCCAACCTCACCACGCTCGCGGTGTACTTCGCGCTGGGCGGCGTGAGCTTCCTGCTCATCCTCGCGCTGCAGCAACAGCTCGGCTACTCGGCGCTCGCCGCGGGTGCGTCCCTGCTGCCCATCACCGTGCTGTTGCTCACGCTGTCTCCGCTCGTGGGAAGGCTCGCGGGCCGCATCGGCGCGCGTCCGTTGATGACGGCGGGGCCGCTGCTCGCGGGCGTCGGCATGGCGCTGCTCACGCGGCTGCACCGTGGCGGTGGCTACGTGGACACGGTGCTGCCAGGAGTCCTCGTGCTGGGCCTGGGATTGAGCCTCACCGTGGGGCCGCTGACGGCGGTGGTGCTCGGCGCGGTGGAGGACCGACACGCGGGCATCGCCTCGGGCGTGAACAACGCGGTGGCGCGCATCGCGGGCCTGCTCGCGGTGGCGCTGTTGCCGTTGCTCGGAGGGCTCGCGAACAAGTCGGGGGACGCGTTCCTCCAGGGGACGCGCGAGGCACTCTGGGTCTCCGCGGGCCTGTGTGGCGTGGGAGCGCTGTGCTCCCTCCTCATGCTGCCTCGCGATGTGGGCCGGGTGGAGCCAAGGCCGCCTCGCCACGAGCGGCCCGCTGCTCGAGAACCCCTCACACGGCTGACACGTCGCCCCGAATGAGCCCCGCCGAAACACGAAGGCCCTCCTCCCGGCTGGGAAGAGGGCCCTGGGTGCCACGCGGAGGTCAGCGTCTTCAGCTCTTGTACTTCACCGAGCAGCCGTAGGGCGTGGTGGTGGAGGCGGGCACGGGCTTGCCGTTGAGTACCGCGTCCACGGCGGTCTGCACGTGGTTGACCTTCTTGTCGTTCTTGCCGCGCGGGTCATCGTCGATGGCGCCCGCGTAGCGGACCACGCCCTCGGTGTCGATGATGTACATGTGCGGCGTCGTCTTGGCGCCATACGCCTTGCCCGTGGTGCCGCTCGCGTCCTGGAGCACCGGGTAGGCGAAGCCCTCCGTCTTCTTCCAGGCCGCGGACTTCTCCGGCGTGTTGTGTGCCGTGGAGTCCACCGCCAGCCACACGACCTTCTGGGCATCGAAGCCCTTGAGCGTCTGGGTCATCGTGTCCGCCTCGTAGTGGCGCTTCACGAAGGGGCACTCGGGGTTGGTCCACTCGAGCACCACCACCTTGCCCTTGTACTTCGACAGCGAGTGCTCCTTGCCCGACTCGTCCTTCAGCGTGAAGGCGGGAGCGGGCTTGCCGACCTCGGCATCCGCGAGGGCGGGCATGCCCACGAACAGCGAGCCGAGCGCGAGAGCGGTGAAGACCTGCTTCATGACGTTCCTCCAGGTTGGGGACTGCATGACATGACTGCGGATGACTTCGGATGCATCAAGGCCGCGGCAGCTGCGCGGCGCACAACACCTTCGAGCCGTCCGGACGCGGCGAGCACGCCGACGCGCGCTTCACCGAGTCCACCACCGAGTCCACCGTGAGCAGCTCCGGCAGCACCTCCGGCTTGTCCGGCGCGCTCGGGCTCAGCACCAGGTACATGGGCACACCCGCGCGCCCATGGTCCGCCAGCCGCGCGGTGATGCGCGCGTCACGACGCGTCCAGTCCGCCACGAAGAAGGCCACCTGGTGCTCGGTGAACGCGGCGCGAACCTCCTCGCGCGACAGCACCGTGCGCTCGTTGAACTTGCAGGTGAGGCACCAGTCCGCGGTGAAGTCGATGAACACCGGCTGCCCCGCCGCCAGCGCGGAGGCCACCGCCTCATCGCTCCACGGCTGCGCCATCGCCACGGTGGAGGACGCCTTCGCCGCCGGAGCCGCCGCCTCATCGAAGCGCAGCGCCGCCACGCCCGAGCCGACCAGCACCACCGCCGCGATGCCCAGCGACGCCCAGCGCTTGCCACCCTCCTGCAGCTGCGACTGGCCATACACCCACGTGCCCAGGCCCACCGCCACGAGGAACGCGAGCAGCCGCGCCATGCCGTCCACGCCGGCAAGGCCGCCCATCACCCACACCAGCCACACCGTGGTGCCCAGGAGCGCGAAGCCCAGCACCTGCTTGAAGCGCTCCATCCACGCGCCCGGCTTCGGCAGCTTCTGCGCCAGCCCCGGCACCAGCACCAAAAGACAGAACGGCAGCGCGAGCCCCAGGCCCAGCGCGGTGAACACCGCGAGCACCGTCAGCGGACCCGCCGCGAAGGCGAAGCCCACCGCCGTGCCCAGGAGCGGCGCCGAGCAGGGCGTGGCCAGCACCACCGCGAGCACACCCTCGCCCGCGCTGTGCATCAGCCCGTGGCTCTGGTCCACCTTGCCCGCGAGCGCCGTGCCGTCCAGGCCCACGTTGAAGACACCGAAGAGGTTGAGCGCGAACGCCACCAGCACCGCGCTCACCGCCGCGACGAAGAGCGGCTCCTGGAACTGGAAGCCCCAGCCCACGCCCGCACCGCCCGCGCGCACCGCCAGCACCGCGCCCGCGAGCGCCAGCATGCTGGCCACGATTCCACCCGCGTACGCCGCCGCGTGCGCGCCCACCCGGCCCTGCTCCTGGCGCACCATGCGCGTGAAGCCGTAGGCCTTGAGCGCCAGCACCGGGAACACACACGGCATCAGGTTGAGCAGCGCGCCGCCCAGGAACGCGAACAACAGCGCCATGCCCAGGCCCATGGGCGCCTCCTGGGGCGCGGGCGGCGCGGCGCTCGTCACCGGCTTCACCGCGGCGATGGCGTCCTTGATGGAGGGCGCCTTCGCCACCACCGTCGGCGCCAGGCCCGGCGCCGCCGCCACGAAGGGCGCCAGGGCCAGGTCCACCTCGAGCGCCTGATAGCCCGTGGCCTTCGTGCCCAGCCGCAGCACACCCTTGAGGCGCGGCTCGGCCTCCGGCGCGTCCGGCTCCGCCTTGCCCTTCAACGCGTAGCGGCCCGGGGCCGTCTGCGTGAGCGTGACCTTGTCCACGCCGGGGTTGCGCTCGGGGACGAAGAAGTCCTTCTCCGTCGCGGGCACGCCAGCGCCGCCCGTCAGCGTGACGGTGCCGGTGAACTCCTTGCCGGCGGTGAGTTCCTTCGCGTCCAGCGCGAGCACCGCCGTGTGGCCCGTGTCCTTCGTCGGACGAGGCACCTGCGCCGTCGCCGCGTCGAACGTGGGCGCGGCCTCGGCGTCCGCCACCGTCGCGGGCCCCACCGGGATGGAGCGCGTGAGCATCAGGTCCGCGGGGATGCAGTGCACCTCGCACACCAGCGCGTTCACCGCGGCCGACAGGTTGAGCGAGCCCGAGGCCTGCTCGGAGGCGCGCGCCTGCGCGAACAGGAGCACCTCACCCTCGTAGCCATGCGTGGTGATGAAGCCATCCGGGGTGCGGAAGGTGCTCGGGAACGGCCACTGGAGCGCGCCCACGGTGGAGCCGGGCGTGTCCCACGCGATGTCCGTCTCCAGGCCGGAGTCGCCCGGGTTCTTCCAGTAGACATGCCAGCCCGGGTCCAGACGGAAGCGCACACCCACGCGGAAGGTGTCGCCCGGCTTCACCTGGGTGGAGTCCACCAGCAGCGCCGCCTCGATGCGCGGGTCGCCCTCGTCGGGCGCGCCCGTGGCCACCGCGGAGGGAGGCAGCGCCGCCTGCGCCACCGCCGCCGTCAGCCACAGACCGATACCGCCCACCAGGGCGAACCTCTTGGACACCGAGTGCTTCATGCGCCTCCCGTTAACCCAGCCGAGACGGGCCCGCCAGCATCGGCGTGGGGACCACGTCCGTGCCAGAACCTCCCAGGCGGGCGGACATTCCCCGCGCCCGGCTGGGGTCCAGGGAGGTAACGAGGCACACACACCCGCGCCAACAAGAGGGTGGCCCACCCGGGAGGGGCAGGCGGCCGAGCCTCAATCCTCCGACTTCCAGGGCGCCAGGGCGGGCAGGGGCAGCGCCGGACCGATGCGGCTCAGGGTGATGCGGGACGCCTCCGAGTGCGCGCGGCGCATCACCAGCGCCTGCGGCTGGGCCGCGCGCCGCTCGACGATGCGGCGCAGGTCCGCCAGCCGCTCCAGGTGGCGCTGCGGGGGCACCTCCGGCGCGCCCAGTCGAGCGAGCTTGTAGAGGGCCAGGTCCGCGGACTCCAGCGCCTGCTCCGCGGCGGACTGCTGCCGGCGTCCCAGCGACTTCCACGCGGCGGCCTCGGCGGCGACCAGCTCCAGCTCCGCGGACACCGCGCGCACGAAGCGGCCGGGGTCGCTGTCGGTGTCCACGCGCGTCACGGACACGGGCCCCCGGCGTGTGTCGCTGCCCTCCACGAAGGACGTCGTCACGCCCAGGCTCCACTCGGTGGACACCGGACGTCCCGCGAAGAGCACGCGGCGCGGGAAGGACTGCGACACCGAGCCGAGCGACGCGCTCATCGCGTCCCCCTCCACCCGCGCGGGGTAGCGGTGCCGGCAGCGCAGCTCCAGGAAGCCCGAGGGCAGCACGTACACGCGCGCGTCCGAGCCCACCTCGCCGAACAGCTCCGCGGACAGCGAGCCCACCGCGTCGGGCAGTCCCTCCGGGTCATCCACGTGCACGAAGCCCGTGCCGGAGGGACTGGTGAGCGCCTCCAGGATGTCGGGCAGGTAGTGGCGCCCCAGGCCCAGCGCGTGGAGGACGACGCCGGACTCGACGACGCGCGCGCCCAGCGTCTTGAACTCGGAGAGGTTCGACGGGCCGACGGACGGCTCGCCGTCGGTGAGCAGCAACACCTGCGGCCGCGCGCCGGGGACGAGCACGCGGCGCACGGCGTCCGCGCCCCGCTCGACGGCCTCGTGCAGCGCGGTGCCCTCGCCGGACTCCAGGCGGGAGAGCGCCTTGAGCAGCGCCGCCTTGGCGGGCACGTCCATCGCGCGCACGGGCAGCACCTGCTCCGGCTCCGCGTCGAAGGTGAGCAGGCCCAGGTAGTCACGGGGGCTTGAGCGCTCCACCAGCGCCTGCGCCGCCTGCACCGCCGCGAGCAGGGGGATGCCGCGCATGGAGGCGCTGCGATCCAACACCAGGTTCACCGCCACGGGGGCGCGAGGCGCGTCGACGTTCGCCTCCAGCGTGACGAGCAGCAGCACTTCCCGGCCGTGCTCCGCGTCCCGCTCCACTGCCAAGGCCGTCTGCTTCATCCGCGCTCCCGTGCGAGCCCACGACCATTCTGCCGCGAACTGCCCCAGGCGGACGGCGTCCGCCAAGGCCGGAAGTCTCGTGGACCACACAGGGGGCGCCTCGCGGGGGTGAGGCCAGCGTGTCGAGGATGTCGGCAGTCACACCCCGGACGCAAGAGGGGCCGTCCGCACCCCACGCGGCGGACGACGCACACCGTCGCGATTCGAGTCTTGTCCGGGAAATCCCACCGGCCCGGGAGCCACCACGAAGGGGCCACCGCGCGAGCCGACCGACGTCTCAGCAATGCCCCCGCGCATCCACGAGCCGCGGGGGCCGCGTGTCACTCCGCCGCGTTCCAGCCACCCCACGACTCCTCGGCGTAGCCCCACCTGCGGCCACCTGCGGAGCCATCCACGGGCGTCACGCTCTCGCACTCGCCATCTTCCGCGAGGTCCACATACGGCAGCCCCTCATCGTCCATGTACGTGGTGTCATCGTGAACCATGTCCGGCTCCTCCACGGGCGCTCCGCTCGACGAGGGTGAACGGCCTTCCGGCTCGCCTCCCCGCGGACGCCCCTTTTCCGGTCCTCGTGGGCCCGCCCCATGCGGTACCCGGCTACGACTCGTTGACCGATTTACTAGCCATGGTGACCATGTCGCTCCGCGTTGTAAAGCCCTTGGGACGTCAAAGTTTCGGGCCCTACCTCGCTCCGCTGCTCCCCTGCCTGCCCTCCAGCCACGAAGCCAACAAATCCAGCCAGTTGGGGCAACATCTGGTGGCGGACAGTCTAGGACGCCATCGTACAAGGTAGGGCCTACCCCCGCCGGATGGAAGCACACAGCTGTCAACACTCGGCCGTTTTCAAGCTGGTGAGCGCGGAGTGCGGGTGTTGGTAAATCGGTGTAGCGAGCCAGCTTGCTCGCCCAGTGCGGCGAGCCGTGCTTCAGTCCCGGACACGCCGCCCGCTCGATGCTTGATTCGAGAATCACCCCTGTTAGGGTTGACGGGCACTCAAGTTTTGCCGCATCGCGGCAACGGGCCTACCGCAACATCCCCTGAGAGGTCCCCCGAGTCCCAATGAGCCCCATCATCACCGGCCTTTTGCTCGCCATTGCCATCCCCATCTTCGTGATGACCATGTCCGGTCGCGTGGGCGTGCTGCTCGCGATGAAGAAGGAGGGGCGGCTCGACAACATCCCGCTGCGCATCAAGCGGCTCGTGCTCTTCGGGCTCGGGCAGAAGCGCATGGTGGACCCGGAGGAGTTCACGCCCGGGTTGATGCACGTGCTCATCTACGCGGCGTTCATGGTGCTGCAGGTGCGCACCATCATGATGTTCGCGATGGGCTTCTCCACGGGCGCGCTGGAGCTCTTCACCGACTTGAACCACCCGTTCTGGCTGGAGAACGCCGGGGTGGGGATGCTCTACCGCGTCTACCTGCTGGTGAAGGACGTGGTGGCGGCGCTCGCGCTGGTGGGCTGCGGCTACTACGTGTGGACGCGCTGGAAGGTGAAGCCGGACCGCATGTCCCAGTCCTGGGAGGCGTACCTCATCCTGGGCTTCATCTCCGGGCTGATGGTGTCCGAGTTCATGTTCGGCGGCAGCCACATGGTGGCCGCGAACGCCGCGGCGCAGGTGGCGGTGGGCGCCACGCAGGTGCCCGCGTCCCCGGCCGCGCTGGTGTGGTGGGAGCCGTTCACCAGCCTGACGGGCCTGGCGATGATGCCCCTGGGCGCCACCGCGGCGCACGTGCTGGGCACGGCGGGGTTCTGGATCCACCTGGTCATCGTCCTGGCGTTCCTGAACTTCCTGCCCATCGGCAAGCACTTCCACATCATCACCGGCCTGCCCAACGTCTTCTTCCAGCGCACGCACTCCACCGGCAAGCTGTCCACGCCGAACCTGGAGAAGGAGGAGTTCGGCGCGGCGACGGTGAAGGACCTGACGTGGAAGCAGGGCCTGGACCTGTACTCCTGCACCGAGTGCGGCCGCTGCCAGACGCACTGCCCCACGTACATCACGGGCAAGCCGCTCACGCACAAGGCCGTCAACCAGGACCTGAAGCACTGGCTCTGGGACAACGAGCAGTGGGTGGAGGAGGGCTACGGCCCCAACCACGTGAAGGAGGCCCTGCCGGAGATCGTCGGCAGCGCGCTCAAGTCGGAGACCGTGTGGGCCTGTACCAGCTGCGGTTGGTGCGAGCAGGCGTGTCCGGTCTTCATCGAGAACGTGCCGCGCCTCATCGACATGCGCCGCTACCAGGTGCAGGTGAAGGCGGACTTCCCGCCCGAAATCCAGCGCGTGTTCGAGGGCATCGAGCGCCAGGGCAACCCCTGGGGCCTGGGCCAGGACCGTCGCGACGAGTGGGCGGAAGATTTGGCGCTGCCCACGTGGGGTGACGACGGCGGCCCGTACGAGTACCTGTTCTTCGTGGGCTGCGCGGGCAGCTACGACGACAAGCAGAAGAAGGTCAGCCGCTCGCTGGTGAAGATCATGCGGGAGGCGGGCGTGAGCTTCGCCACGCTGTCCAAGCAGGAGATGTGCAACGGCGACTCCGCGCGCCGCATGGGCAACGAGTACCTGTACCAGACGATGGCGAAGACGAACGTCGAGTCGTGGAACTCGATGGGCGTCAAGGCGGTCATCACCCAGTGCCCGCACTGCTTCAACACCATCAAGAACGAGTACCCGGAGTTCGGCGGCGAGTACCGCGTCATCAACCACACGGAGCTCATCAACGAGCTGTTGCGCGACAAGCGCATCAAGCTCTCCGCGGTGATGAACACGAAGCTCACCTACCACGACCCCTGCTACCTGGGCCGGCACAACGGCGTGTACGACGCGCCCCGCGAAGTGCTCAAGGCCATCCCCGGGCTGGAAGTGGTGGAGATGCAGCGCAGCAAGCGCGAGGGCTTCTGCTGCGGCGCCGGTGGCGGCCGCATGTGGATGGAGGAGCACATCGGCACGCGCATCAACCACAACCGGTTGAACGAGGTGGCGCTGACGCTCAAGCACGCCGAGGACCCCACGACGCCGTTCCCGGATGCCGCGGACAAGAAGAAGCCCGGCCAGGTGGGTGACTACAAGGAGAAGGGCGGCACGGGCATCGTCGCCGTCGCGTGTCCCTTCTGCTCCACCATGCTCGGCGACGCGGTCAACGACACCGGCCGCGAGGAGAACATCAAGGTCAAGGACATCACCGAGCTGGTCGCCGACGCGATGGAGACGCGCGGTGGCCCGGCCGGCGGTGTCACCCCTGGTGCCACGCTGAGCGCCAAGCCGGAGTAGCACCGCCGCAATCGCTTCGAGCGAGGGCCCGGAGGCTTCCTTCAAGGAGCCCCGGGCCTTCGTCGTTTCATGCGTCCGGCGGACGGCTCAGGGCTCCCACTCCAGGAGGTACGTGCAGGAGGGGCCCTCGCGGCGGAGGATGGCGACGCGGGGCATTCGCGCGCCGGAGAGCGTGAGCACCGACTCCAGCACGCCCACGTAGTAGGTGGGCCGCTCGTTGATGTCGCTGAGCCACAGCTCCACGCGGCCCGGTGCGCTCGCCTTCACCTGGGTCGTCACGTAGTTGTCCGCGCCGCGAAAGCCGCGGTTGAGCTGGAACAGCACGAACTGGGGTCCCAGCGCGCGCACCCCCACGCCGAGCATCCTCCCCAACACCGTGCCCAACAGCCCCTGCATCACCGTGTGGCCCAGCTGGCGCCACGCCTCGTCCTCCGGGAGGTCCGGCCACACATCCGCGAGCACGATGCGCTGCCAGCGCAGCCACTGCGACAGCGGATAGGTGGGCAGCAGGGGCTTGGACAGGTCCAGGCCCGCCTCGCGCAGCGCCTCCCAGCCGGCGGCGGAGAGGCGGTCCTTCAGCGCAATCTGGAACAGTCCGTGGACCGTCCCGCCCTGGACGAGCTTGGGTTCAGGGGTCTCCATGTGGCCGCTCCATAGAGGACCCGACGCGCGGGGTCTCGCTTCACACTTCCAGACCACCGTATGTCCCGCGGGAGGAGTCGGTGACAGCCTCCACACGCGCGTGGCCGGTGGTGAACGGCGCGACTGTCGCCGCGCCGACGCGTGCTAGGGCTTGCGTTGCTTTTGCGAACGCAGCGCCCGCTCCAGCCGCGCGGCGGGGCCGTCATCGCCCAGCTTGCCGGCCACGTACGCACTGGCCGACGCGAGCTTGTGACGAAACCCCTCGGGTTGGGTGGGCGCCAAGGTGCCCGTCCGCCCGGTGGCCATGTGCGCGCGGGCCATGTCCTGGTCGGCCTGGGAGCCGGAGTCCCACAGCAGGCGGACACTCTCCGAGTTGCCGTAGGTGGCGGCCAGCACGAGGGCCGTCTCGCCCAGGGCGTTGGTGAGGATGGGGTCGCCGCCCGCCTCCAGCAGCAGCGCCACCAAATCGGAGTGGCCCTCGCGCGCCGCCACCATCAGCGGCGTGAGCCCCTCGTCATCGAAGGGGTTGGGGTCGGCGCCCGCGGCGAGCTGGGCGCTCAGGGACTTGCTGTCGTTGGCGAGCACGGCGTCGAAGAGGGACATCTGGAAGCCTCCGTGCTCGCGAGCATCGCGCCTTTGGGGGCGTGGATGCCACCCGCCCCGGGACTACAGGGGGCCGTACGAGGGCTCGGCGGCGCTGGGCACCGCGAGCGTGACGGAGTTGGAGGGCGCGGCGGCCACCGTGGCGCGGTAGATGCCCGGGTCGCTGCCCGCCGAGTCGGCGAAGAGGAAGCCCACCTGGCTGGCGCCCGTCCACATGGGCCACGTCTCCTGGGCGCTCGCGCCGCCGTAGCTCGTCACGCGCCGGGGCGCGCCCAGCCGCCCGTTCGACAGCGACGTCACGTAGGTGCGCACGCTGCCCGAGCCTCCGCGTCCATCGAACGCCACCTGCGTGCCGTCCGGCGACACCACGACGCGGTTGGCCACCGCGACGACGTCTCCCAGGGACGAGGTGTAGATGATGGAGCCGCCCGTCAGCGGCACGTACGCCACCTGGTTGAGCTGCTGCAGGCCGCTGCCCGCGGGCGCCACCAGCGCGCTCCCGTTGGGCACGAACGACGGCGCCCCGTAGGCGATGGTGGTGTTGGGGGTGAGCTCCTGGAAGCCGCTGCCATCGGTGTTCACCCGGCCCAGCGACGTCTGCGAGCTGTTGCCCGGGGAGAAGACGAAGACGACGCTGCGGCCGTCCGGGCTGAAGGTGGGCGTGCGGAAGTTGGAGCAGCCGCGCGCGCACGCCGGGTCATTGGCGCCGAACAGCGTGGCCACCGTGCCGCCCGTGGTGGGCACCGTCTGCAGGGCGGTGGCGCCGTTGGTGGCGCGCGTCACGAAGACGACGCTGCGGCCATCCCGCGACACCGAGGGCCAGTACGCCCCGCCCGCGCTCGTCAGCCGCTGCGGACTGTTGGGGTCCCCCGCGTCATCCACCACGTAGACGTTGCGGTCGTCCTCCCGAACGAAGGCGAAGCCCCGGCGGAAGTCCACGTCGCCGATGCCACCACCACCACCCGCGTCGTCGAGCGCCTCGCACCCACCCAACAGCCCCACCGCCAACACGCCACCGACGAAAACCCGCATGCCCGTCATCACAGTCGTCGCTCCACGTAAGCCGGCCCGGTCCCGCAGCCCCGCACTACAGGGCGCACGGGGTCGGACGTCAACGCATCCGACGGCATTCACGGGCAGGCGGGCGAGGGCGCCGCGCGCTCACCGGTTGAGCTTGTTGAGTTCGTTGCGACACTGGTTGCAGAGCGACAGCTGCTTGCGGTCGCAGTCCTGCGGCGTCTGCGCGAAGAACATCACGCACCGGGGGTCCTCACAGTAGGACAGCCCGAGCAGGTGACCGGCCTGGTGGATGGCCTCCACCTGGATGCGCCGGCGCAGGTGCTCCCCGTCCGCGCCCTGGCGCAGCCGGAACACGCTCACTACCGCCGTGCGCGACTCCCGGTCCGCCTCACCGAAGACGAACGGCGAGTCCGGCACGAAGAGGTCCACGTCCGTCACCCCCAGCACCAGTTGCTGCCCCGGCTCCATCATCGGCGTGAGCCGCTTCATGATGGCGTTGCAGTGGTACTGCGACCGGTCCTTGTTGAAGGCGTAGGCGGGCGTGGTGAGGACGACCTTCGACACCACCGAGGCGGTCCCCATCTGGGTCGCCAACGGGTCCTGGAGGTCTTTCAACAGGGAAGCCGTCTGGCTTCCCACGGAGACCAGCAGGAGTGTCTTCTGCGGCATCGGGCCACCGTCCTTCATGCACGCGGACGGACGCGCTGGCTACCGCGTCCCCCCGGAGCGGATTGACTGGGGCGCAAGGATTCGAACCTTGATACTCAGAGTCAAAGTCTGATGTCCTGCCATTAGACGACGCCCCAGCAGGTTCGCACGTGTACTTCTGGCGGCCGATTCTACGGCATCTGGACGGCCTCGGGAACCCACTCTGACGTCAGGTTCGACGCCAAGGTGGATCAACCCCGGAAAGAGCCGTCCCCGGGCGCCGAATTCCACCTGGAGTGAATACATCGCTCCGGGTGTATCGGCGGAAGCCCGGCGCCAACGTGCCGCCGGGCCCCGTTCCGGGGTGTTTCAGCCCTTGAGGACGGCGATGGGCGTCAGCCGGCGCACCGGGGTGACGAGGTCGACCTCGTCCTGGAGCACCTCGGCGATGTCCCGGTAGGCGGCGGGGGCCTCCTCCACCAGGGAGTCGGCCTTCCCGGCGTCATGCACCACGCGGCGAAGGGCGTGCTCCAGGGCGGCGGGACGGATGCGGGCCCTCGCCTCCGTCCGGGAGAGGACACGTCCGGCGCCGTGGGAGCAGGAACGGAACGAGCGGGGCTCGCCCAGGCCCTTCACCACATAGGAGGCGGTGCCCATGGAGCCGGGGATGAGGCCGCGCTGTCCGGCCTCCAGGCCCACCGCGCCCTTGCGGTGGACCCAGAGCGTGCGGCCGAAGTGCTCCTCCGGGGCCACGTGGTTGTGGTGGACGTCCACGGTGGCGTCGGCGTCGGGGGTGAGGCCGAGCACGTCGGACAGCACCTCCAGCGCGCGGGCCGCGAGCACGTCGCGGTTGACCCGGGCGAAGCGGCAGGCCAGCTGGGTGTCCGCGAGGCACGCGGCGCCCTCGGGGGTGTGCAGGCTCAGGCCCGGCAGCGTGCCCTCCCCGAGCGCCGTGGCGACGCGGAGGTGGTGGTCCGCGATGGTGGCGCCCACGCCCCGGGAGCCGGAGTGCAGGAGCAGCCAGAGGTCTCCGCCCGCGTCCCGGTCCAGCTCGACGAAGTGGTTGCCTCCGCCGAGCGTGCCCAGGTGCCGGGGCGCCAGTCGCTCCCACTCGCGGCACAGCCGCTGGGTGGAGAGCGGGGGTGACACCAGCTCGACGGGCAGCGCGAGCCCCTTGCCCCGATGCGTGGCGTCTCCCACCGGGATGACCCGGGACAGACGCGCGAGCAACGACTCCAGCAGGTCTCGACCGAGCAGCGCGGCGGGATACGCGAAGCGGTACGCGCGCACGCCGCAGCCCAAATCGCCCCCGAGCGCGCCGGGCACGATGTGATGCCCGGTGGCGAACACGGAGCCCACCGCGATGCGCCGGGCCACGTGGAGGTCCGGCATCGCGGCCACGTGCTCGACGACATAGGGCTGGGAGGCGATGAGGCGCAGCTGCGCCTCGGCGCCCGGTGGCAGCCGGCGTGTCCAGGCGAGGATGGGCACGCACCCGGGCTCGGCGGGGAGGACGCGCGGGCTCATCGCGCACCTCCCTGCTCCGTGACACCGATGAACGTGAAGCGCAGCCGTGGGATGCGCTTGAGGTTCAGGTGCTCGGCGAGCAGCGAGCGCAGGTAGCCGTGGGTCCTGGCCAGCGCGTCCTGCACCTCGCGGGGGCTGGCTTCGGATTCGGGCGTGAGGGTGTAGCCGATGTGGATGAGGCGACCATCCGGCGTCAGCTCGAACGACGCGAGCTGGAGTCCCTCGAAGCAAGGGTCCGACAGCTCCGAGCGGAAGAGGTGCGCCACCTCGTGGGACAGCGAGGACTGCACGCGCAGGTGGTGCGCGGAGAGGAGTTCAGAGGACGACGATGAAGCACCCTCGCGCCGACGCGGCGCGCGGGAACGACGATTCCTGGAAGAAGACATGAGTGGACGAAAGGATTCCCAGCCGGGCCACGTGCGACGGGGTGTCGGGGCTCACGCTCCCGAGCACACCCGTGTCACGTCGCCGGATTGCACGGTGACAATGGCTGCGCGCCCTGCCGTCCCGTCCGGGAACCGGCCCGCTTCGTCCCACCTGGCCGCGAGGGCCGACGAGGAAGCGGGGCTCAGTCTCCGAGGGAGGCGCACGACGCGAAGCGACCCGAGACACCGTTGAGTGCAGTCCCCATGGCACACCTCCCGCCGCGCACGGACGCATCCGCCGCGGACCTGACCGGTTCACGTCTCACGCGAGGAGGCGCTCATCGCCTGCCCGCGTTCCACGGCGGACGCGGACGATGAAGTGGACGCCGTCCTGACAACGGTGCTCGGAGGCTTCGTGCCCTCCTCGTGGGGAGGGACGTCGTCTCCTGGCGGACAGCTCACGGCTCCGGCTTCTGGAGAAAGCCGCGCGGATGTCCGCTGGTGGCCACCGCTTCTTTCCACCATCCGACGAGGAGCCCTCGGTGGGATTGGCCCACCCGCACCTTGCTGCCTACGCAGCAGGAGCGCGAGGGCGAACACATGGCGGAAGTCTTCGATGTGGTGGTGATTGGCGGTGGGCCCACGGGCGAGAACGCGGGAGCGCGAGCCGCCGCGGCCGGGATGTCGGTGGCCCTGGTGGAGCACGAGCTGCTCGGCGGTGAGTGCTCGTACTGGGCCTGCATCCCGAGCAAGGCGCTCCTGCGTCCTGGAGACGCGCTGTGGATGGCGAAGCAGGTGCCCGGCGTGCGGGAGACCCTCAAGGGTCCGCTGGTGGCCAGCGCGGTGCTCGAGCACCGCGACGCGATGGTCGGCTACTACAAGGACGACTCGCAGGTGAAGTGGGCGGAGGGCGCGAAGCTGAAGGTGGTGCGAGGTCACGGCAAGCTCGCGGGCCCGCGCAAGGTGCGTGTGGAGGCGAAGGACGGCAGCGTGCGCGAGCTGGAGGCGAAGCGCGCGGTGGTGCTGGCCACCGGCAGCCGGCCTCGCATCCCGGACATCCCGGGGCTGAAGGAGGCGCGGCCCTGGGACAACCGCGAGGGCACGGCGGCCAGGCAGGTGCCCCAGCGACTGTTGGTGTTGGGCGGCGGCGTGGTCGCGGTGGAGCTGGCGCAGGCGTGGCGCTCGCTGGGCGCGGAGGTGACGCTGGTGGAGCGCGGCAAGGCGCTCCTGTCCCGCTTCGAGTCCTTCGTGGGCGAGCAGGTGGAGCACGCGCTGCGCGAGGACGGCGTGAAGGTGGTGATGGGAGCCACCGTCACGAACGTGAGCCGGCCCGGAGGCCAGGGCGAGGTGACGGTGAAGCTGTCGACGGGCGAGGAGCTTCGCGCGGACGCGCTCCTGGTGGGCATGGGCCGCGTGCCCCGCACGGATGAGCTGGGGCTGGAGACGGTGGGCCTGAAGCCCGGCGAGACGGTGCAGGTGGATGACCAGCTTCGCGCGAAGGGTGTGGAGGGCGGGTGGCTCTATGCCTGCGGAGACGTGAACGGGCGAAACCTGCTGACACACATGGGCAAGTACCAGGCGCGCCTGGTGGGTGACGTCATCGCGGGGAAGAAGGCGAGCGCGTGGGCTGATACGAAGGCCACGCCGCAGGTCATCTTCACGCACCCGCAGGTGGCCAGCGTGGGGCTCACCGAGGCGAAGGCGCGCGAGAAGGGGCTGCCCGTGCGCACGGTGCAGTACGACCTGGGCAAGGTGTCGGGCACGTCGCTGCTCGGCGAGAAGCTGGGCGGCACCGCGAAGCTGGTGGTGGACGAGAAGCGGCGCGTCGTCCTGGGCGCGACCTTCACCGGCCCGGAGGTGGGCGAGATGCTGCACGCGGCGACCATCGCGGTCGCGGGGGAGGTGTCGCTCGACACGCTCTGGCACGCGGTGCCGTCGTTCCCCACGATGAGCGAGGTGTGGCTGCGGCTGCTCGAGGAGTACGGGCTGTAGTGTCTCGTCGCCGGACCTCGTAGGCCGCGGCGCCCGCACGCATGTCTGACTTTGCGCCCGGGCGCACAATCCCAGACAACTCCCGCGCGCCCTCGCCGCGCGGGCGGGCCCGTCATCGCCCGTGAGACATGACCTCGAGCGCCCGCACGCTCCCTGGCCAGGCCCATGTGCCGCCAGGTCAGTGAAACACCTCCCTCCACGCCAGGCCCACACCGCCGGACACCCTGTCCTGGATGGCGCGCCCCGGCTCGTGGAGCCCGCCCCCTCCTCCACACACAGGCCGTTGCCCGGCAGGGCCCCGGCGTGAAATGGTGAACACGTCCCCCGCCCTTCATTCCCCGCGATGAACGTCGATGTCCTGGGGCCGTGCCGACACCACGGCCTTCCCCGCCCATGGCCCTCACCTCGTGTGACTGGGCCCGTCCACCCGACCAGGAGCCTGGCCCCGTGACGACCTCGTCCCAGTCCGCGAGTGCGCTCAGCGAGCCCTCCAGCCAGACGACCTACACCACCACCCGGTGGGCCCGTTGGCTGTGGTGGCTGGTCCTCGCCGTGCTCCTCGTCGCCGCCGTCGCCGTGGGCCAGCACCCCCGCCGGGGCGTGGACTTCCGCGTCTACCTCACCGCGGCCGAGCGCTTCATCGAGGGCAGCGACCTCTACCGCGTCTCCGACGGCACCATGCCGTTCAAGTACGCGCCCATCACCGCGCCCCTCTTCATCCCCTTCTCCCTCATGCCCTCGCGCATGGCCGTGGCGCTGTGGAACGTGGGCTCCATCCTCGCGCTCATCGCCGTGGCCCGGCTCACCCGCCGCGCCCCCCACGGCGCCGGCGAGGCCCCACCCTGGTCCTGGGGACCCGCGCTCGCCACCATCGCCCTGCTCCCCGCCTTCACCTTCGAGCTGTTCTACGGCCAGGTCGACGTCGTCATGCTCCTGCTCGTCGTCGTCTCGGCCCTGGGCGCCGAGCGCGGGCAGGTGTGGCGCCCCGGCGCGGCCTTCGCCGTGGCCTTCCTGCTCAAGCCCCCCGCGGCCCTCATCGGCCTGTTCTTCCTCTGGCGCCGGCACTGGAAGGTCATCGGCGCCACCGCCGTCTTCGGCGTGCTCCTCTGCCTGCCCACCCTGGCGCGGTATGGCTGGGACGGCACGCTCGCCCAGTTCCAGATGTGGAGCGAGACGCTCGCGCGCACCACGCCGCCCTGGGTGCTCAGCACCAACGCGCAGGGACTGCCCACCCTGTTCATCTCCCTGTTCTACCCGGGCTCGCTGGAGACGCCCCCTGGCGCCACCATCACCCTGGCGCAGCTGGTCGCCCTCACCGTGTTCCTGGTGGCCGTGGCGTGGGCCCGGCCCGGCCCCGCGGACCTGCTGGCCCTGTGCTGCCTGGGCGTGACGCTCCTGTCACCGTTGGCGTGGCGGGCCAACTACGTGCTCGCGTGGCCCCTGGTGCGCGCGGCCACCGAGGGGCGCGTGCGCGGCAACCTCACCCTCATCGCGGTGATCGCCTTCATCGGCACCGTGTTCTCCGACAAGGGCCTGGGGTTCGACTGGTCGCACGACGTGATGCTGATGCGCCCCTTCGCCCTCATCTACACCGCGTTGCTGATCGCCGCGTTGTGGCAGGTGCGCAAGCAGGGCTCGCTGTCGGCCATGACGCCCGGTGACACCCTGGCCCGTCTGCCGCGCACCCTGCGTGGCATGCGGGCGTCGTGACGCTTCCGTCATCTTCCTGGCCTGAAAGTGTCACGGGGTCCGGACACCCCTGAAACATG
Organism: Myxococcus fulvus; assembly: GCF_900111765.1. The sequence goes on along the minus strand of NZ_FOIB01000001.1, from coordinate 166,441 downwards.
GCGTCGCTATATGCGGCTCAGCCATGTTCGAAACGTTCGACAGCGCCTCCGATGTCGCCTCGGCGCGAAGGTTCGCGCTCTCCACTTCGGCGTCCGTCGCCGTCTTCGTGCTCATCGGCGTCGTGGTGGTCTCCGCCGCCGACAAGGTCCGTGAGGTCATCCAGGAGAAGAAGGGCACGGACGTCGTCTTCCGTCCGCCCCCGCCTCCCGTCGTCGAGGTGAAGCCGCCTCCTCCCCCGCCTCCCGCGCCGCCGCCCAAGGCCAGGCTGCCGCCCAAGGCCGCGCCGCCCGCGCTCGCCAAGGCGCCCCCTCCGGCCGCGCCCCTTGTCGCGCCCGCCGCCATCGTCGCCCCGCAGGCGGTGCCGCTCGAGAAGCCGCCCGAGGCCGCCACCGAGACCGTGGCCGCCGCGCCCATCGCCGTCGGTGGCACGGGCGCGCTGGTGCCCGGTGGCGTGGTGGGTGGCACGGGCGCGGGCCAAGGACTCGCGGGAGGTGGAGGCCGCGCGGCCCCCATCAACCTGCCCGAGTCGGCCACGCCGCCCGAGCCACTCGAGTCCAACCTCATCCCCGAATACCCCTCCGACGCCCGCTCACGCGGTCAGGAGGGCATGGTCATCCTCAAGGGCGTCGTCGAGGTGGATGGCCGCGTCACCCAGCTCAAGGTCATGCGCGGTGACGAGCCGTTCGCCAGCGCGGCGATGTCCGCGGTGCGCACGTGGCGCTTCAAGCCCGCCGTCGTCGAGGGCCGCCCCACGGCGGTCTTCCGCATCTTCAAGGTTCCTTTCCGTCTCAAGTCGTAGGTCGTCTGTCTCACCCCGCACCTGCCCCCCAGGAGCACCTCGTCATGAACTTCAATCTTCGGGACATCTACAACCACATGGGCGTGTTCGCCCTGGGCATCGCCTGGACGCTGATGCTCTTCGCCGTCGCGTCCCTGGCGGTGTTCTTCGAGCGTCTGTTCGTCTTCTTCCGTTCGCGCAGCAAGTCCCGCGTCTTCGCCGCCCGCGCCGGTCAGCTCCTCCTGCAGCAGCAGCACGAGGCGCTGGTGAAGGAGGCGGAAGGCACCAAGGGCAGCCACCTGGCCATGCTGCTCGGCGGTGGCATGAAGACCTTCCTCGCCAAGTCCAAGCTGCCCGCGGGCAAGCTGGGCCCGGTGGAGCTCACCCGCCGCGAGCTGGTGCGCATCAACGAGCGCGTCAGCGCGGACGTGCGGCGCGGGATGTCCGTGCTCGCCACGGTGGGCTCGGTGGCGCCGTTCGTCGGTCTGCTCGGCACCGTGGTCGGCATCATCGAGGCCTTCTCCGGCATCGCCAAGGAGGGCTCCGGCGGCCTGGGCGCGGTGTCCGCGGGTATCGCCGAGGCGCTCGTCGTCACGGCGCTGGGCCTGCTCGTCGCGATTCCGGCGGTGCTGATGTTCAACTTCCTGTCGACGCGCGCGGACTCGCTCCAGCTGTCGCTGGACGCGGCGCGCAGCGAGCTGATGGACCACCTGGAGGACATGTCCACGGACAAGCGCCCGGGCGCCAACAACGGCGCCGTGGCCACGGGCCCGGAGACGGTGGCGCGCCGGGAGGGGCTCGATGTCCGCCCGGCGTAGCAGCCTCACCCCGGAGATGAACGTCACGCCGCTGGTCGACGTGGTGCTCGTCCTCCTCATCATCTTCATGGTGGTGACGCCGCAAATCGAGTCGGGCGCGTCCGTGGAGCTGCCCGCCGCGACGAACCCGGACAAGGAGAACAAGGAGCTGGAGCCCACCACGGTGAGCCTGGCCACCAACGGGTTCTTCTACCTGGACCGCAAGGAGCTCAAGAAGGACGCGCTCATGGCGGAGCTCAAGGCGCTGCGCGAGAAGAAGCCGGACTCGCCCGTGGTGCTCAAGGCGGACCGCGGCGTGCGCTACTCCGAGGTGCGCGGGCTCTTCAAGAGCATGCAGGAGATGGGCTTTCCGGGCATCAACCTCCAGGTCGTCGAGAAGAAGGGCCCGTAGGAGCACGCCATGGCATTCGACCTCGGTGGAGCCAAGGGCGGCCTTCGCCCCTCGATGAACGTGACGCCGCTGGTGGACGTGGTGCTCGTCCTCCTCATCATCTTCATGGTCGTCACGCCGCTGATGACCAAGCAGATGTGGATGACGGTGCCGGCCAAGCCGGACAAGCCGGACACCACGCCTCCGCCTCCGGACGCGCTGCCGCCGGTGGTGCTCACGGTGGACCGCGCGGGCGTCTTGCGCATCAACCGGGAAGAGGTGCCGAGGGACCAGGTGGTCACCCGGCTCCAGCGCATGCTCAACGCGCGCCCGGACAAAATCGTGTTCTTCGACGCGGGCGACGACGTGCCCTACGGCGCCGCCATGGAAGTGCTGGACCTCGCCCGGGGAGGCAATCTCACCGTGGGCGTGCTGCCTGACAAGCTCGCGGACTGAGTGTTCCGCGCGGCGGCGGGTCGTGACCTCGAGTTTGCGATCCGCCGCCTGAATCGTCACAAGCCATCCATTCCAATGCCATCCGTATCGCGTTGTTTAAGGCGCGACCGTTGGCAAGGAGAGTCGTGTTGTCTCCCGCAAGCTTTTCGCGCGCCCTCGTGGCGGCGCTCACCCTCATCACCACCCCCGCCCTCTCGCGGCCGAACGGCCAGGAGCCCGTCGCTCCCGCCATGGTGGCCCTCGGTCAAACCCCTTCCACCCCCGGCGGGGAGAGCACGCCGTCCGGGACGGAGACGCAGGTCGTCCCGCCCGTGACGGACCCCACCGCGCCCCCGTCCGAGGAGCTGCGCCCCGCCGCTCCCGGCATGGCGCCCTCGCCCGAGGGGACGACGCAATCACAGACACCTCCGCCCTCGCCCGCGCCGAACGCGCCGCAATCCGACACCGTGCAGCCTGACGGCTCGCAGGCTCCCGCCACCGTGCAGACGCCGGGCGCCGAGGAAGTCCCGACCGAGGGCATCGCGACCGACGAGGCCGTGACGGCCGAGGACGAGGCGATGATGGCCGAGGCCTCCGAGCCTCCCGCGGGCTTCACGGGCGTCTACGGCAAGGTCGTCGACGAGACGAACCAGGAGGGCCTCATCGAGGCCACCGTGAAGGTCGTCACGGGCGCGCAGAAGCAGGCGCTCACGGACCTGGACGGCAACTACCGACTCGCGCTGCCGCCCGGCAAGTACGACCTGCGCGTCTTCTACGACGTGTACCAGGGCCGCCGCATCACCGGCGTCATCGTCACCCAGGGCAAGGCGACCAAGCTCGACGTCGCGCTCAGCGCCGACGTGGGCGCCGTGCAGGAGGTCGTCGTCGAGGCCCGCGCGGACCGCCGCGCCGAGGGCGCCCTGCTCCAGGAACGCAAGAAGGCCGCCGCCGTCTCCGACGCCATCAGCGCCCAGGAAATCTCCCGCACCCCCGACTCCAGCGCCTCCGACGCCGTCAAGCGCGTGGTCAGCGCCACCGTCGTCGACGGCCGCTACGTCCTGCTGCGCGGCCTGGGCGGCCGCTACACCACCACCCTCCTCAACGGCGCGCTCCTGCCCAGCCCCGAGCCCGATGAGCCCAGCGTCCCGCTGGACCTCTTCCCCACGTCCCTGCTCGCCAACCTCAACGTGGTGAAGAGCTACACCGCCGACCTGCCCGGCTCCTTCGGCGGCGGCACGCTGCTCATCGAGACCAACACCTACCCCAGCCAGTTCGAGTTCAAGCCGCGCATCACCTTCGGCGGCGACACCGAGTCCACCTTCCAGGGCCGCAACGCCCAGCGCGGCGGCGGCGCCATGGAGTTCCTCGGCTTCCCCGGCAACACCCGCCGCCTGCCCGCCGCCATCCCCACCGACCACGCCCTGGGCAACGGCGGCGAGTCGCGCGAGGAGCTGACGCGCCAGTGGAACAGCTTCAACAACGTGTGGAACGCGCGCCGCACCACCGCCCTGCCGAACATGGGCCTGAGCGCGTCGCTCGGCGACACGCTGCGCTTCGAGAACAAGCGCCTGGGCTACCTGGCCACCATCAACTACGGCCACCGCGAGAACACCCAGCGCACCCAGTACACCAAGGCCGCGTACGACCTGCGCGGTGACTTCGTCAGCTACGATGACGCGCAGACGCAGCTGGGCACCGAGGTCGCCAACCTGAGCGGCCTGGCCAGCGTGGGCTACCAGCTGAACCGCGACAACGAGCTGACGCTGTTCAGCCTCTACACCCGCGGCACCGAGACGCGCACCACCACCAGCGACGGCGTGGACTCGCTCAAGGGCGACCTCTACCAGGGCAGCCGCCTGCAGTTCATCGTCCGGCAGCTGTCCTTCAACCAGCTGCGCGGCTTCCACCGCATCGGCCTGTTCGGCGACTCGGAGGTGGACTGGCAGGCCAACTTCTCCCGCGTGGACCGCGACGAGCCGGACACCCGCGACTCGCTCTACAGCGACAACCTGGGCAACCCCTCCGGCGGCATGTCCTTCCCCAACCAGGCCAACAGCGGCGAGCGCTTCTTCGCCGACCTGGGCGAGACGTCCTTCGGCGGCAGCCTCAACGTCACCGTGCCCTTCAGCGACGTGCGCCTGAAGGTGGGTGGCCTCACGCAGCTGTCCTTCCGCGACTTCCGCGCCCGCCGCTTCCGCTACAGCATCGCCCCCAACTCGGACGTGGACCGCTTCCTGCCGCCCGAGGTGCTCTTCAGCAGCGACTACCTGGGCAACGGCATGCGCATCCAGGAGAGCACCCGCCCGGACTCGGACGCGTATGACGCGTCGCTGGGCATCTTCGCCGGCTACGTCACCGCGGACGTGACCCCGACGGAGGCCCTGCGCCTGGTGGGCGGCGTGCGCCTGGAGAGCTCGCGCCAGGAGCTGGTCGCGCTCAACCAGTTCACCGACGTGGAGGCGTCCCGCAACGACGTCAACTACCTGGACTGGCTGCCCTCGCTCAACGCCATCTACGCGCTCACCCCCACGGTGAACCTGCGCGCCGGCTACAGCTACACGCTGGCGCGGCCGTCCTTCCGGGAGCTGGCGCCCTTCTCGTTCTACGACTTCGTGCGCCGCCGCAACATCTCCGGCAACCCGGACCTGGTGCAGACGCGCATCCACAACGTGGACGCCCGCGTCGAGTGGTTCGCCGGGGAGAACGAGGTCCTCGCCGCCAGCGCCTTCTACAAGCGCTTCCAGAACCCCATCGAGCGCGTCATCAACTCCGTGGGCTCCGGCGACATGAACTTCGAGAACACGCCGGCCGCCAACACCTACGGCCTGGAGCTGGAGGCGCGCGCGTCGCTGGGGCGCGTCACCCCCACGCTGCAGCCGTTCAAGGTGGGCGCCAACCTCACGCTCATCCAGTCGGAGATCGACCTGGGCAACGTGCAGGGCCTGCAGACCAACTCCAAGCGCCCGCTGCAGGGCCAGTCGCCCTACGTCATCAACGTCAACCTCGGGTACGAGCGGCAGCAGAGCGGCACGGAAGTGGCGCTGCTCTACAACGTGTATGGCCGCCGCATCGCCGAGGTGGGCACGGACAACCTGCCGGACGTCTACGAGCAGCCCTTCCACCGCGTGGACCTGGCCGTCACGCAGAAGCTCACCGAGGCGACGCAGCTGAAGCTGACCGCGTCCAACCTCCTCAACTCCCGCATCAAGTTGCAGCAGGGCGACATCGCCCTCGTCGAGTTCCGCCCGGGCCTCGCTTTCTCCGCGTCGCTGGGCCTCTCCCTGTAGTTCCCCTCCCGAAAGGAAGTCTCGTCATGAAGCGCTTGTTCGCCTCCCTCTTCATCATGTCCAGCCTGGTGGTTGGTGCCGCCGGCTGCGGCGACGACGACAAGGACCCGCCTCCCACCAACCCGGACCCGAACCCCACCAACCCGGAGACGGTGGAGGTCTCCCAGGACATCACCGCGGACACCACCTGGAAGGCGGGCAACACCTACGTGCTGAAGAAGTACGTCTTCGTCAACAGCGGCACGCTCAACATCGAGGCGGGCGCCACGGTGAAGGGTGAGAACGGCAGCGCGCTCATCATCACCCGCAACGCGCGCATCAACGCGGTGGGCACGGCGGACAAGCCCATCGTCTTCACGTCCTCCCAGCCGGTCGGTCAGCGCGAGGCGGGCAACTGGGGCGGCGTGGTGCTGCTGGGCAAGGCGCGGCTGAACGTCTCCGGCGGTGAGACCACCGTCGAGGGCTTCTTCGCCACCAGCGGCAACGAGCAGACGAAGTACGGCGGCCAGGACGACGCGCACAACTGCGGCACGCTGAAGTACGCGCGCATCGAGTTCGCCGGCTTCGAGCTGGCGCCGAACAACGAGCTCAACGGCCTCACCGTGGGCGGCTGCGGCTCGGCGACGGACATCGACTACGTGCAGGTCCACCTGGGCCTGGACGACGGCATCGAGATGTTCGGTGGCACCGCGCCGCTCAAGCACATCGTCATCACGCAGGCGGACGACGACGCGCTGGACTACGACCTGGGCTACACGGGCAAGGTGCAGTTCCTGGTGGTGCAGCAGAGCCCGCGCGTGGGTGACCGCGCCATCGAGGCGTCCAGCCACAAGACGACGCCGACGCAGGAGCCCATCAGCGCGCCGGAGATCTGGAACGCCAGCTTCATCGGCTCCAACGCGGACCCGGGTGGCAACCCCTCGCAGGAGGGCCTGGTGTTCAACACCGGCGCCGGCATCCGCCTGCGCAACGCGGTGGTCGCGTACTTCAAGGACCAGGCGGTGGACGTGGACGGCGAGGCCTCCGCGGCGCTGTTCAACGAGGCGGGGGACTCGCGGCTGTCCATCCGCAACACCTTCTTCTTCGACAACGCGAACCTGACGGACACCATCCCGTTCGCGCCGAACCCGAAGGTGGAGGGTGGCGTGACGGTGGACCCGGACGTGAGCCGCTTCAACGAGGCGGAGAAGATTCTCGTCGCCGCCAACGGCGTGAAGGTGCAGGACCCGCAGCTGACGGACGCGACGAACCTGACGGCGCCGAACTTCCTGCCGAAGGCGGGCTCGCCGCTGCTCAACCCGGACAACGCGGCCACGCCGGGCGCGGGCTTCGACACGTCGGCGCGGTTCGTGGGCGCGTTCGGTACGACCAACTGGATGGCCGGCTGGACGGCGTTCCCGCAGAACTGAGTCGTCTGGGGTGTACCCGTCCGGCGTCCGCGGAGTGAATGCGGAGGCCGGGCGGGCTCGTGGCCCGGCGCGGGTCTCTTCCGGAGGGGGGCTCCGGGAAGGCCTCGCGTCCGGGCCGCGGTTTTTCAAGGCAGCAGGTGCTGCCGTCGTTGGGGTGACGCGACTTCCCTCCGCTACGCGGTGGGCAGCACGCCGTTGCCTTCGTGCGCGATGGCCAGCGCTTCAGCGGTGGCGCCCTCGGAGAACAGGGACGCGCCCTGCGCGGGACGCGCCTTGGGGGGACGGCCCCGGCGCTTCGGCGCGTTCTCCTCGTTGCCGTTCGCCGCGGCCACCGGCTCCGCCGTGGCGCCCTCCGCCTTCGGGCCCTTGCGCATCGGACGCGGCAGGTGGATGGCGTCCAGCTTCGTGGAGAGCTCCGGGTTCTCCTCGGAGAAGACCCGCGCGTAGGCCAGCGCGCGCTGGCCCTTCTGGAGCAGCGCGTCCTGGCTCTCCTGCAAGCCCTGGCGCGCCGCCTCCAGCGCCGCCTGCGCCTTGGCCACCGCCTCCGCCTTCGCTCGCACCTGCGCGGCGGCGTCGTCCAGCACGTCCCCGCTCATGTCCGGGAAGCGCACCTCCGCCAGCTCCGTGGTGAACAGCTCGAGCAGCGCACGCAGCGCCGGGGAAATGGGGTCGTTCTCGTTCGAATCGAACATGGCGGGCCTCCTGGCTCCTCGCGGTAGGGCCACCATCTGCTCACGTGTTCAGTGTCAGATCAAGAGGGTACGCTGCGAGGCCGGATTGTCGGCCCCGCGCGCGTTTCCTCCCACACACCGCCGGCTGACGCTTCGTTCAGTGCCGCCGTTCCGGCGTCAGTCCACGCGCACCAGGGACGCTTCGCGCAGCCCCTCGTTCGCGCCGACGTCCACCGCGAGGTAGTGACGGCCCACCCCATCGAAGGTCTCGGGAATCGCGCCGCCGCCTCCGGAGATGAAGGCCGGGATGCCCGCGTTGGTGAACGAGTAGTACGAGTGGATGTGGCCGTAGAGCGTCAGGTCCACGCCCTCGCGCGCGAGCTTGCCCACCAGGCCCGCGGACTCGCCCCGGTTCGCGAAGCCGCCACCGCGCAGGCCCACCGGGTCTTGCGGCGGCACGTGCATCGACACCACGTGCGTGCCGTGTCGCGACGACGCGAGCCACCCGTCGAGCTGCTCCTCCACGATGGGGTCCAGCGTGCCGTTGCTCGAGTCCACCACGGTGAAGCGCACGCCCTGGAAGACGAAGCTCTGATTGCCCCGGCCCACGAGCGCCGTGTACTCCTCGGCGTCCTTCGAGAAGGTCTCGTGGTTGCCCAGCGTCGCGTACAGCGGGATGGGTGAGCCTGCCTCCAGGCGCTCCTGGAACTCCAGCAGTTGCTCGCGCGTGCCGTTCTCCGTCAGGTCTCCGGAGAAGAGGATGAAGCGCAGCGTGGGGTCCTTCGACAGGCGCGCGTAGATGTCTCCCACGCGAGGCAGCGCCTCCTGCACGTCGGCCAGCGCCGCGAAGCGGAACGGCTCCGCGGAGTCCCAGCCCGGCGGCGCCACGTGCAGCTTCGCCACCGCGCCCGCGCGCAGCTCCACGCGCCAGGCCTTCACGGTGCGAATCGACTGGGGCACGGGCTCCACCGCGAGCAGCTCGCCGTCCTCCAGCTCCGCGACGAGCTGTGCGTCCGGCATCGCGTTGCGGACCGTGATGAGCCAGTTCGTCGTCGCGCCCGCGTCCAGCGTGGCGCGCGCGGTGAAGACCGGGGCATTGCCCCACAACGTCACGCCTCCGGGCTCCACGCCACGCACCGCCGCGAGCCCGTCCTCCACCACGAGCGAGAGCCCGCCGCCCTCGGCCTGCCCGACCTTCAGGTCGCGCATCGCGCGGTTCTCCGCCGGGCGCAGACATCCCGCCAGCAACAGCGCCGACACCACGCCCACGCTTCCGAGCCGCATCACAGGTCACCTCCGAACGCGTAGATGAGCGACAGGCGTCCGACGAGCGCACCACCCGCCTGCGCCTCCGCGGCCACGCCCCACGCGTCCGTCAACAGCACGCGCCCGCGCAGACCGAAGTTGCCCACCACGCCGCCACCCAACGAGCGCACCCCGCCCGCGAAGTCATCCTTGCGGTGGTCGTAGTACAGCATCGCCTCGCCCCTGAACGGCCCGCCCCCGCGCCCCAGCCACACGCCGTAGCCGAAGGTGAAGAGCAGCTGCGTGTGCAGGTTCCCGTCATCCACCGGGCCGAAGTAGCTGTAACCCTGCATCGACATGCCCAGGCTCACCTCGGCGAACGAACCCGCCAGGGACGGGCTCACCCGCGCCATCGCGTAGCGGCCACGCAGCCCCACGTCCCCACCGATGACGGCGAAGCCCTCCGTGGGGAAGCGGTGGAACAACCCCATGAGCTCCGCGTCCAGCGAGGACCCGTCCGAGCCTTCGAGCCTGCGCTCCGACACCCCGAGCAACCGATACGCCCCGCCCACCCGCACCTGTGTGTTGCCCTCATCCGGCGCCAGCCTCGCGGTGGCTCGGAGCTGCACCTCGTCGAAGCGCGCCACCGCGCCCAACGACACGAAGTGGTCGTAGTCGAACGACGTGTCGCTCACGTACTGGTAGCCCATCTCCAGCTCCAGCGGCGGCAACGACGGCGGAGGCACCCCCGGGTCGAACGCGGGCGACGCCACCGAGTACAGGTTCGCGAGCGCGGAGATGCCGAACACACTGAAGCCCGCCAGCGTCACCGCGTACAGCGGCGCGATGGTCTTGCGCGACGCGCCCGTGAGCGCGATGGGCACCCCGCCCAACGCGATGAGCCCCAGCCCCGTGCCCTCCAACGCGAACAGCCGCTTCGCCGTGTGCCCATCCCCCGCCACCGCCGGCGCCAACCCGTGGAACAGGAGCCCCGGCACCACCGACACCACCGCGGGCAGCACCTTGAACTCGCGCGGCTCACCCGTCGACGACGCGGGCATCAGCGTCAACGCGCCCTCGCTCGGCGCCGCCGTGGATCCGCTCTCCAGGTCCCTGTCGGTCAGGACCATCAGCGGGAAATCCGCCTCGCCTTCGATGTGCTCGTCCGGGGAGGACGTCTCGGCCTCGGGCGGATCCACCGCCGGCCGCATCGCGGGTCCCACCGTGACGCGGCCTGGCAGGTCTCTCGGGATGTCCGACCCGCCCAGCTCCGGACTCCGGGCGAGCAGATCGAACGCGGAGGGTCTCACCGCCTCCAGCTCCTGCGCCCGCCCACGCATCGGCAACGCGAGCAATGCGCCCATCACCACCAGGGCAAGGGGCCTCGAGCGGGAGGACAGCTCGGACAACATCGGCGTCGCCTCGTTTCTCCGGAAGAAGGCCGACCGCCCTCCACCACCGGCCCGCGGCCGTGCCCGCCTACATAACCGCCCTTCCCCCGCGCGCGCCGGACACGTCCGTGAAGAAATGTGAAGCGACCCGACAGTCTCGCACGTCGCTCCCGCAACCCTCTGGAATCACGGCGACTCTTCGCCACAATCCCCCGGACCCCGGATTATCCCCCGACCGCGACGAATCATTCTGAGACCCCCAGCCCCCTCAGTCCGAGAGCTGTCACACCCCCGAGACAGTCCACCCGGGCGAGGTGAGGGATGACTCAGGTCTCGGTTTTCCACACGCTTTTCCACCAGGCCCCGAGGCACGGAACACCCCCGTGACGCCTTCGCATGCGACGCGTGCCCGTTCCGGGACTTTCAATGGAACAAGAGTATGCTTGGTGTTTCACAACGACCTGACCTGGCCTTGTAAACGTGGCGGAATCCCCCCCTCAGCAGTTCGGCAAGTACGTCCTTCTTTCGAAGATTGCCGCGGGCGGCATGGCCGTCACCTACCGCGCCCGGATGACGGGGGCCGCGGGCGTCACGAAGCCTTGCGTCATCAAGCAGATCCTCCCCCACTTCGTGGACGAGGCGGACTTCGTCGAGATGTTCATCGGCGAGGCGCGGCTGGTGGCCAGCATGAGCCACAGCAACATCGCGCAGGTCTTCGACTTCGGCGAGGTGGGCGGCCAGTACTTCATCGCCATGGAGCTGGTGCAGGGTCAGCCTTTGTCCAAGGTGCTGCGGCGCGCGCAGCGCGCGGGCATGGGGTTCTTCCCGGAGCCGCTCGCGCTGCACGTGGCCAGCAAGCTGTGTGACGGCCTGGACTACGCGCACCGCCACGTGGGCGAGGACGGCGTGGAGATGGGCCTGGTCCACCGGGACGTCTCGCCCGACAACGTCCTCATCTCCTACGAGGGCGAGGTCAAGGTCATCGACTTCGGCATCGCCAAGGCCACCAGCGCCGTGGAGGCGAAGACGTCTCCGGGCACGCTCAAGGGCAAGTACCCGTACTTCGCCCCGGAGCAGGCGCAGGGCCGGCAGGATTTGGACGCCCGCACGGACGTGTACGCGGCGGGCGTGGTGCTCTACGAGATGGTGTGCGGCAAGCGCCCCTATGAGGGCGAGTTCGTCACCGTCCTGCCGCGCATCCTCACGGGCGACTGTCTGCCGCCGTCGGCGAACAACCCGACGGTGAGCCCCGACCTGGAGGTGGTCATCGGCAACGCGATGGCCATCGACCGGGAGGCGCGCTACCAGACGGCGAAGGAGCTGAGCGAGTCGCTGGTGGAGCTGCTCTACCGCGACAACCCGCGCTTCACGCCGACGATGCTGTCGCAGCTCATGGCGTACCTCTTCGCCGAGGAGCTGATGGCGGAGGGGCGCAAGGCGGAGGTGTCCGCCGCCTTCAAGGAGCAGGTCGCGCTGTGGCAGGCGGGCATCGTGGAGCCGTCGCAGGGCCGGGCCCGGCCCCTGTCCTCGGGGAGCGTGTCGCGGCCCTCGAGCGCCGGCATGCGCTCCAGGCCCGGCAGCGAGGGAGGCGCGCGGCCCCCGAGTGACGGCGCGCGACGCTCCGCCCCGGGCAGCAATCCCGACATGCGCAAGGTGTCGAGCGCGGGCGGACGCCGTGCGACGAACAGCGGCATCCCTCGCGCGGAGACCACCGGCCCGGGCCGCAAGTCCGGCGCCTACGAGCGCCCCGGTCCGCCCGTCCCGGAGCTCCCGGACGAGCCCGCCACGGACGCGGGCATCGACATCCTCAAGACGTACGTCCCCACCGTCGTCCCCGCCGCCGTGGCCGCGATGGGCGACGACCCTCGGGACACGCCCGTGGAGGTCCCCGTCGTCACCGCGCAGACGGTGGCGCCTCCGCCAGCGCGCGCGTTCACCGGGACGGGCTTCCGCACCGCGGCGGACGAGGCTCGCGAGAAGCTGGCCCGCGAGGAGGCCGAGCGCGGGGCGAAGCGGCAGAAGGACATGCGGACGATGACCCTCTACATGTTCGGGTCGGCCATCGTCCTGCTGTTCGTCGCGCTCTTCTACCACTTCGTCATCAAGTCCGACCCGCCCCCGGAGGCGGTGGTCTCCCACACCACCACGCTGCGAATCACGTCCACGCCCGCGGGCGCCAGCGTGAACCTCAACGGCAAGGATGTGCCAGGCAAGACGCCCGTGACGCTGGAGGGCGTGCGCGTGGGCGAGGCCAACACCCTGGCGCTCACGATGCCCGGGTATTCGACGTGGATCCGCCGCTTCACCCCGGCGTCGGTGTTGCTGGAGCCGATGAACGCGGAGCTGGAGGCGCTCAAGCCTCCGGAGCCCGCGCCCGTCGCGGTGGCCCCCGTGGACGACAAGGCGGATGACGACGTCGTGTCCCTCGTCGGGGCCGAGCAGGATGGCGGCGGCGTGGCGACGGACGACGCGGGCACGGTCGCCGTGGCGGCGGAGGGCAAGCCCGTCGAGCAGCAGGCCGCCGTCGAGAAGATGAGCGCGTCGCGGCGGGCGCTCCATGAGGTGGACTACCCCACCCGGCTGTTGGTGCTGCGGCCCCAGTACAACGCGGCGCCCATCCCCGAGTACTCGACGGCCTCCATCGACCTGAACCCCTCGCTGTCCTATTCGGTGTGGACGCAGGGCAGCGCGTCGCTGGCCGAGGGCCGGGGGACCGCGTCGGGGACGCTGGTGTACTTCATCGAGGGCGAGGGCCCGGCGGACTCGAGCTTCGGGTTGTTGAGCGCGTCCACGCGGACCCTCAAGAACGCTCGCAAGCTGCATGTGTTCGCGGTGGATGACAACGGGCCGGAGGACAACAGCGGCACGGTGCGCGTGAACCTCCGACAGTCCGCGTATGTGCCTCCGCGCTCGTTCACGTTCGACGCGAAGGAGCACGCCGTGCAGCTCAAGCCCGAGCACCAGGTGGTGCTGCGCGGCCTGAATCCGCGCGCGACGTACCTGTTCACGGTGCGCGACGACTTCGCGGAGGTGCGCCCCGGGGCGAATGGACGCATCCAGCAGATGCTGTGCGTAGAGCGGGGCACGGAGCCGGCCTCGGTGCGCGCCACGCATCGCATCCTCGAGACGGGCAAGCGCTACCAGATTACCGACACCGAGGACCTGCGCTGCTTCTTCCCGGACATGAAGCGCGAGGACAACCAGGGCGCGCTCGAGGTGGACATCGTCGATGCCACCGCGATGACTCGCAAGGAGCGCGCCGCCGCGCTCAAGGGCTCGCGCCGCTCGGAGCGGTAGTGGGCCCGGGGTAGCAGGCGACGGGTCGAGCCCTCCGTGCTCCTCCCGGTCGGCGAGCATGAGCCGGAGCCGTTCATCGGGGGGGCGGCGAGATGCATTCCCGGGCCTCGGCGTAGTGCCTAATCTGTTCCTGTCGCTCCCTGCTTCGAGGGGCGCGGGGCGAGATGACAGCTTCCCGCCGTAAGGGCTATCGGGGCCCCGCTGTACTCGTGGCCCGGCTCGACAAGACGGGAAAGGCACGTGGGCGCGGAGCCGAGGAGGGCACCGGGCCCACGAGTCTATCCAGGCTCCTCGCGTGAGCGCATCAGCGCCGCCAGCTCTCCGTCCCCCGGAAAAGGGCTCCGCTCCAGCGCCGAGATGACGGCCTTGCGGTCCGCCTCGCCCTTGTTCTGGCTGAGCTTGAACTTGCCCTCCAGTCGCGTCACCCGGAGGTCGAACGCGACGATGCCGCCGAGCAGCCGGTTCACGTACTCCTGGGACTGCTCCATCGTCCACGGCTGAGCGTTGCCGGACTCGTAGCGCGCCGCCGTGTCTCGCAGGATGCGCAGCACCTCGTCGCGCGACTCGATGATGCGCGGCCGGCCGTATGCGTGCACCGTGGCGTAGTTCCACGTGGGCACCTGGGAGCCCGTCGTGTACCAGGTGGGCGACACGTAGGCGTGGGGTCCCTGGAAGATGACCAGCGCGTCGCGCTCGGCGGGGAACGCGCGCCACTGCGGGTTCGGCAAGGCCATGTGCGCGAGCAGTCGCAGCTCGCCCGTCGCGTCTCGCTCGACGAGGAACGGCAGGTGCGTGGCGAAGGGCGCGCCGTCCTCACCCATCGTCACCAGCACGGCGAAGGCGTGCCGCGTCATCAGCGACAGGAGACGCTCCGCGTCCCGTTCCTCGAAGTGGCGGGGGATGTACATGCCCATTGCGTCCCTCGGGTGGGGCCACCGCGTCAACCTGGGCTTAAGAACCGCGCAAGGTTTGTCCCCTACCTTGAGGTTCGTGCGCGGGGCCGGCGCGCGCTTCGACGTGTGTTGCGGGGAGACACCATGAAGCTCAAGGCAGGCATGTTGGCGGCCGCGCTGGTTGGCGCGGGCTGTGGCGCGGAGAAGACGCAGGACACCACCGAGCAGCAATCCGTGGTCGCCGTCGCGGGAGCCATCAACGAAGCGCAGTCCGCGGACGTTCCCCTCGGCTCCCGGTTCCTGGAGGGGTTGCCGCTCGAAGTGCGTCGCTGGGAGCACGAGGGCTTCCAGTGCGACGCCGCGCCGGAGACCGCCGAGGTGGAGGTCTGCGGTCAGAGCTTCCCCTCCGAGCTCCACCTGTCCTGGACCGACTGCGAGGCGCGCGCACGTGGGCCTCGTGGCGGAGGTTGTGGATGGGAGCGACCGCCCGCGCCCGGGGGTGGCCCCAGGCCCGAGGACTCCGAGCGCGGTGAGGCCACAGGCGTGGTCTCCTCGGGCACGGTGGAGGTGGTGACGGCCATCGCTCCGGTCGAGGCGTGCGGTGAGGACGCGCCGCTGCGCTTCGAGCAGCAGTCCACGCACGAAATCACCCACACGCTGGAGGATGGCCTGAGCGCGAAGATGGCGGGCAGCATCGCCTCCACGTCCGTGCGCGTGCCTGGCGCTCGCCAGACGCTCAGCCGCTCCGTCACCGTCGACACGACGCGCACGCACCTCGACGCGGAGGGGGCGGTGCTCGACAGCCTGCACCTCACGGGCTCGCTGGAGGAGCGCTTCGACGCGGAGGCGGACACGCCCACGCGCACCAGCAACGGCACGCTCACCGCGACGCTCGCGGATGGCAGCACGTCGTCGGTGACGCTGACGGGCATCGTCCGGGTGCCGCCGTCCGTCTGCGCGTGGCCCATCGCCGGTACGCAGGTGCGGACGAATGAGGAGGGCACCACGAACACGCTGGTGTTCGGGCCGGAGTGCGGACAGGCCACGCTCGACGGCGAGGCCATCACCCTGCCCGCGCGTCCGCTCGGCCCCCGTGACGGTGGGTTCGGCGGCAAGCCTCCTCGGGGCGGTGGACCTCGCGGTGGACCCGGTGGCGGCGCGGGCGGTGGTGGGCGCTGAAGCTTCGGAGGCTCGCCTGCCGAAGCCACCACGCGGCGAGACGGCTTGGGCGTCTCGCCCCAATCGGGCCGAGGCGGCTTCCCGCCACGGGCCCCTGAAACGACACGGGGCGCGGCGCCTGTTCCGGCACCGCGCCCCATGAGGACGAGCATCCCCGGCTTCACGCCGGGCGAGCCCGCATCAGATGTCGAGGTTCTGCACGTCCAGCGCGTTGCGCTCGATGAACTCGCGTCGCGGCTCCACCGCCTCGCCCATCAGCAGCGAGAAGATTTCGTCGCTCTCCACCGCGTCCTCCACCCGCACCTGCAGCAGCGTGCGCGTGAGCGGATTCATCGTCGTGTCCCAGAGCTGCTCCGGGTTCATCTCGCCCAGACCCTTGTAGCGCTGCAGGCCCAGGCCCTTCTGCGCGTCCTTGCGCAGCGCCGCGTGGACCTCCTGCACCGAGTACGCCGTCACCGTCCCGGCATCCACCTTCACCTTGTACGGCGCATCCCCCAGGGACTTGAACGCATCCCGCAGGGCCACCAGCTCCACGTACTCCGGCGACGACAGGAACGCGTGGTCGAACACCGTCGGCCGCATCGCGCCGTTCACGTCCGTGCGGAACACCAGCTTCTTCGTCCCGTTCTCCGTGTCCGTCTCCACCTCGTGCGACACCCGGCCCAGCACGTCCGGCATGCGCCGCTCGAACTCCGAGTACGCACCCTTCACCGCCTCCGCCAGCGCCGCCTCGTCACCCAGCGACTCCGACGTCAGCCGCGCGCCCTGCACCACCGCGTCCACCACCCGCGCGTCGCGCCGCTTCGCCTGCTTCTCCAGCCGCTCCTCGTACGTAATCACCTTCTCGAGCAGCGCCTTCAGGTCCGCGCCACCCACCTCGCCCGAGGGCGTCAGCACCCGCCCGTGCTCCGTGGCGATGCCCAGCAGGTACTCGTCCAGCGCGCGCTGGTCCTTGACGTACTTGTCCTTCTTGTTGCGCGTGACTTTGTAGAGCGGCGGCTGCGCGATGTAGAGGTAGCCCTTCTGCAAGAGCTCCGGCATCTGGCGGAAGAAGAACGTGAGCAGCAGCGTGCGGATGTGGCTGCCGTCCACGTCGGCGTCCGTCATCAGGATGATGCGGTGGTAGCGCGCCTTCTCCGGGTCGTAGTCCTCCGGACCGATGCCCGTGCCCAGCGCCGTGATGAGCGTGACGATTTCGGCGCTCGTCAGCATCTTCTCGAAGCGCGCCTTCTCCACGTTCAAAATCTTGCCGCGCAATGGGAGGATGGCCTGGTTGCGCCGGTCCCGCCCCTGCTTCGCGGAGCCACCTGCGGAGTCACCCTCGACGATGTACAGCTCGCTCTCGTGCGGGTCGCGGCTCTGGCAGTCCGCCAGCTTCCCGGGGAGCCCGCCGCCGTCCAGCACGCCCTTGCGGCGCACCGTCTCACGCGCCTTGCGCGCCGCGATGCGCGCCCGGCACGCATCGCCAATCTTGGCGACGATCTTCTTGCCCACCATGGGCGTCTCTTCCAGGAAGGTGGCCAGCTGGTCGTTCACCATCTGCTCGACCAGGCCCTTCACCTCGCTGTTGCCCAGCTTCGTCTTCGTCTGCCCCTCGAACTGGGGGTTGGGCAGCTTCACGGAGATGACCGCGGAGAGCCCCTCGCGCGCGTCCTCGCCCGCGGGCGTCTCCTTCAGGTCCTTCCAGAGGCCACCCTTCTCCGCGTAGCTGTTGAGCGTGCGCGTCAGCGCGGCCTTGAAGCCGGACAGGTGGCTGCCACCCTCGTGGGTGTTGATGTTGTTGGCGAAGGTGTAGATGCGCTCGTCGTAGCCGTCGTTCCACTGCATGGCCAGCTCGAGCGACACGCCGTCCTTCTCCACCTGGAAGGAGATGGGCTTGTCGTGCAGCACCTGCTTCGACTTGTTGAGGAACTCCACGAACGAGGAGATGCCTCCGTCGAACTTGAAGTCGTGCTCCTTGTTCGTGCGCTCGTCGCGGATGCTGATGTGCAGCCCCGCGTTGAGGAACGCCAGCTCACGCAGGCGCTGGCTGAGCGTCTCGAAGTTGAAGTCCACCGTCTCCATCACGGTGTTGTCCGGCTTGAACGCCACCATCGTTCCGCGCTTGTCGGTGGTGCCCACCTCCTGCGGCGACGACTGGGCGACGCCGCGGGCATACGCCTGCTCGAACACCTTGCCGGCGCGCTGGACGCGGACCTTGAACCACTCCGAGAGGAAGTTCACGCACGTGACGCCCACGCCGTGCAGTCCGCCGGAGACCTTGTAGGCCCCGTTGCCGAACTTGCTGCCGGCGTGCAGCTCCGTGAGGACGACCTCCAGCGTGTCCTTGCCCTTGAACTTGGGGTCGGGGTGCGGACCCACGGGGATGCCGCGCCCGTTGTCCTGGACGCTCAGCGAGCCGTCCACGTGGATGATGACCTCGATGTCCGTGCAGTGGCCCGCGAGCGCCTCGTCCACGGCGTTGTCGACGACCTCGTACACGAGCTTGTGGAGCCCGTAGGTCATCGTGTCGCCGATGTACATGCCAGGGCGCTTGCGAACGGCCTCCAGGCCCTCGAGCTTGGTGATGCTATCGGTCCCATACTCCACGGGCGGCAAAGCGACCTCGGCGCCAGTAGCGGGGGTCTTTTCCATGTGATGCTGTCCTTGGGAAAAGGAGCCTTGCAGAAGGCCTGTGCCTACCATTTAGAGGCACACTGAACAAGAGTAACGAGCCCGCGCAAAGCTGCGTAAATATTCGTGAAAATCGCTTGGCCGCCCCCTCGGGCGGCGGTGCCCCGGAAGTGGGGGTTCAGGCGTCGAACCGCGGCGGCGGGAGGCGCTCCTCCAGCGCGGAGATCAACTCCTCGAAAACAGCTTTGCGGGCGAAGAGATGCCGGGTGACGAGCACCCTTCCCTCTTCCTTGAGGAACAGCCCGAGCACGTTCCCCCGCCGACCGAGCCGGCGCACCGAATCAATCTGTCCCCAGTGCAAATCCAGCTCGCTGGCGCTGAAGGGGCGGGCCACGCGCACGCCGCGCGCGTCCAGGGTGACGCCCCAGCCGGTGCGCGGGCGCAGCCGGTGGAGGGCCACGAGGAAGGCGAGCATCAGCCCCGCGCTCACCCCCGCGCGGGCCATCTCCTGCACACCGCCGCCGTCCTGGGCGTTGGCCAGGGCCCAGGCCGTCAATACCGCCAGCACGCAGGCGCCCAGGAAGAGCGCGATACGGGGGACGCGAGGGTCGAAGGCGTAGAAGCGCGGGCTCGTCATGAGTGCGGGCGCACCCTACCCGTCCTGGAGGACGGGTGCGCGCTTTTGCGCGGTGCGATGTTCGCCGTCCGGCGCGGGCCACCTAGGCTGGGGGCGTCCCATGACCGATGCCGAACTGAACGACCGCCTGCGCGCCAACGTCATCCTCTTCAAACACCTGCAACGGGAGCGGGGCATGCTGCGCCACCTCGGCGCCCCGGGCCTGGACGCCTTCAGCCTGCCGACCTACCCGGCCGAGTCCCACTTCCAGCAGGCCTACTTCCAGACGCCCCAGGCGCTCGCCGAGGGACTGCCCGCCCTGGAGGACTTCTACCGGCGCCAGGGCATCCCCGCCTGGCGCGTGGCGGTGCTGCCCGGCCAGGACGAAGGGGCCAGGCTGCTGGGCGCGCACGGCTATCGCCCCGACAACCGGATTCCCGCCATGGGGCTGGCGCTGGCGGACATCCCGGACGAGCGCCCCACCTTCCCCCTCGTGGAGACCGAATCGCAGGAGGAGATGGTGGCGCTCAACATCCGCGTCTGGGGCAAGTGGGACGACATCCTCTCCGTGTGGAACCAGCCGCCCCGGCTGCCCGTGCGCACGCTGGTCGCGCGCGAGGAGGGCCGCGCCCTGGCGTGCGGCTTCAGCCTGGACGTGGACGACACCGCGGGCGTGTACATGGTCGTCACGCTGCCGGAGGCGCGGGGCCGGGGGCTGGCCTCGGAGGTGATGAAGGGCCTGTTGTCACACGCCCGCGCCCGGGGCCTGACGGCCTCCGTGCTCCAGGCCACCGAGCAGGGCCGGAGCGTGTACCGCAAGCTCGGCTACCGCGAGCTGGGGGACTGGGTGAACTGGGCGCGCGGCGCTTGAGGACTGAGCCTCAGCGCAGCGCCTCCAGCTCCTCCAGGATGGAGAACACCTGCGAGGGCTGGCGCGCCTCGCTCAGCCGCGCGGACAGCCCCCGCGCGGCGAGCCGGGCCACATGCGCCATGCGCACCAGCCGCACGCGTCCCAGCTCCCCATCCACCGCCGCCACCACCAGCCGCAGCGGACGGCCGTCGGGCGTGTCCACCGCCAGCCCCTTGGCCAGCGTCACCAGGGCCGCCACGGGGGATGCGCCCGGCACGAAGACGTGGGGCACGGCCACCTCGCCGCCCACCGCGCACGAGGACGTGATGTCGCGTCGGCGAAAGCTCTCCGCCAGGCGC
Organism: Myxococcus fulvus; assembly: GCF_900111765.1. Next base: position 146,229 of record NZ_FOIB01000001.1, on the reverse strand, counting down.
GGCGCGTCCACGCCGGGCAGCTCCACCGCCAGCCGCCCCGCCACCACGTCCAGCACGTCCTCCCAGCCCTCACAGGAGAGCTGGAGCACCATCCGCTCGGGCGCCAGGAGCGGCGCCAGCGCCGGAACGGGCGCGTCCGAGAGCCCCCGGCGCACCGGGAACTCCGCGTCCAGGAAGTCGCGCACCCGGGCCAGCTGCGCCCCCGACAGCCGGCGCCGCGCCAGCTCCAGGAAGAGCGTCCCGGAGCCCGGTACGTCCTCCAGGTACTCGGACACGTAGGGGCTGACCCGGTTCGCCACGTCCATCAACAACCCGGGGGGCACGTCCAGCTCCCGGGCAATCGCCGTGAGCCGCTCCACCGTGGGCGGCGCGTCCACGCCGTTCTCCACCCGGCTCAGGTACGCGCTCGACACCCCGATGCGTCGGGCCAAATCCCGGAGGGACAGGCCCGCGTCCACCCGCAACAGTCGCAGCGTCGCACCCAGGTGCATGGCGGTGTGCTCAGCTCCTCGAGGCCGCCGTCTGATGGGGGACCGGCTCCGCGGCGGCGACGGCCTGGGTCACCGGCTCCGAGTCGTGCACCACGAGCAGCGAGCCCGGCGCGTCCCGGATGATGCGCTCGCGGTGCAGCCCGAAGACACGGTCCTCCAGGCCCCACTGCGCGCCCATGCCCACCACCAGCAGGTCGTAGCCGCCCTGGCGGATCTCCTCGAGCACCGCGCCCTCGGGGGACTCGTGCCGCACCACCTTCAGCCGCACGCCCGAGCCCTCCGCCGAGGGGAACAGCTCCTCCACCTGCGCGCGCGCGTTGGTGTTCTCGTGGGACGTCACGTGCAGCACGGTGACGTCCGCGCCCGCCTGCTTCATCAGCCGCCGCGCCAGCTTCAGCGCCGCCCGGTCATGCCGGCTGCCGATGAAGGGCACCAGCACCCGCTTCACGTCGGACAGGCCCCGGTCCACCAGCACCGCCACCGTGCCGCCGGCCGCGTCCTTCATCACCTCGTGCACCGTGCCGCCCAGCACCGTCTGGCTGAACAGCGGCTTGTGCCAGCCCAGCAGCACCAGGTCCGCGCGCCGGGCCTCGGCCGTGCGGCGGATGTCCTGCGCGGGCTCCGTGGACACGAACGACAACGGCCGCACCGACAGGCCCAGGCTCCGCGCCCGGCCGAGCAGCGGCGCCAGCGCGCCCTCGCCCTCGGCGGACTCCTCGGACGCCCCGGCGCGCGGCTCGGCCTCGCGCAGGGACACGCGCTCCGGATGCACCAGGTGCAGGGCGTGCAGCTGCGTGGCCTCCGCGCCGGAGAGCGCCTTGGCCAGCGTGGCCATGCCCGGGCCGGCCTGCTGATGGGAGACGCACATCAGCATCGTGTAGGGCGTCAGGCCCGAGGGCGAGGAGGGCGCCAGCTCCAGCTTGTCCCGCGCCATCTCCTCCGTCGGGTAGATGAGGCGCAAGAGCGGCGTGGTCATGAACGTGGTCACCAGCGCCATGATGACCATCATGGTGAAGAGCGTGGGCGAGATGACGCCCAGGTCCAGGCCCAGGTTGAGGACGATGAGCTCCATCAACCCGCGCGTGTTCATCAGGATGCCGACGGCGCCCGCCTCGCGCCAGCGCATGCCCGTCAGCCGCGCCGCCACCGCGCTGCCGCCGAACTTTCCCATACAGGCCAGCAGGATGATGACCCCGCAGGTCATCCAGGCCTCGGGCGTGTTGAGCAGGCCAATCTGCGTGCGCAGGCCGCTGAAGGCGAAGAACAGGGGGAGCAGCAGCACCACCGCCGTGTCCTCCAGCTTCTCCACCAGCGCCTCGGCCAGCCCTCCCTCCTTGGGGATGACGGCGCCGAAGAGGAACGCGCCGAAGAGCGCGTGGATGCCGATGAGCTCCGTGGCCAGCGAGGACGCGAGCAGGAGCAGCAGCGTGCCCGCCACCACGTTCTGCGTCAGGCCCTCGCGGCTGGCCACCCGCGCGCCCAGCCGGGCGAGGAACGGCCGCACCGCCAGCAGCATGAAGGCGATGTAGCCCACCGCGAACGCCGTGGTGAGCGCCGCCTCCGCCAGGCTTCCCGCGCGGACGATGGACACCACGAAGGCCAAGAGGCACCACGCCGTGACGTCATCCACCGCGGCGCACGTAATGGCGATGGCGCCGATGCGCGACTGGAGCAGGCCCCGCTCCGTGAGGATGCGCGCGAGCACCGGGAAGGCCGTGATGCTCATCGCCACGCCCATGAAGAGCACGAACGAGGAGAACGGCACGCTCGGGTCCGACAGCGACTTGTAGAGCCACAGCGCGCCCGCCACCGCGCCCAGGATGAAGGGCACCACGATGCTCGTGTGGCTGATGGCCACCGACGCGTGGCCCCGGCCCTTGAGCATCTTCGGGTCCAGCTCCAGGCCGATGAGGAACATGAACAACACCAGGCCCACCTGGCTCAACATCTTGAGCACGGGCATGGAGCTGGCCGGGAACAGCGCGTCCATCAGGTCCGGCGCCAGCCACCCCAACAGCGACGGCCCCAGCACGATGCCGGCCACCACCTCCGCGATGACCAGCGGTTGCCCCAACCAGCGCGCGCCGCGGCCAATCAACCTCGACACGCCGATGATGACGATGAGCTGCGTGATGAGCAGGGTGAGCGGGTTGAAATGCATCCGGGCTCCTTCGGCCAATGCGCCTGTTAAGTGAGCACTTACCAGCCCACCTCGCGAAGCGTCAAACGCACATTGCGCGCGGGGAGGCGCGGGACGTCAGGCCGCCTGGTGTCTGCGCACGGCGTCCAGCAGCGTGTCCACGTCCACGGGCTTGCGCAGGTGTCCGCACGCGCCAATCTCCTCGGCCACCTGGCGGGCGTTGGCGGACGCGGAGAAGACGAGCACGGGGATGTCACGCCACGCGGGCACCTGGCGCATGGCCCGCGCGAAGCCGGCGCCATCCAGCACGGGCATCATCATGTCGAGCAGCACGAGCACGGGCAGCGCCGACATGTCCCCGAGGATGTCGAGCGCGTGCTTGCCATTGACGGCCCCCGTCACCGAATAGCCCGCGTCGCGCAGCACCTCCTCCAGTGCCTCGCGCAGGTCCGCGTCGTCGTCCACCACCAGCAACGGCCCAGTCACGCACTCGCCTCCTTCTCACGGCCCCACCACCCGACGGCCTCGAGACTATCTCGCGCCACCGACGCATACGTCACATGTCTCGGCGGGAGGCAGTCGCTCCGCCCCATGCTCGTGTCGTGTTGTCGGCGCGGTGTTGAGCATTGGCCAATACGCGGCGACGGCGCCGTGTGCATCTGGGGATTCCTCGTGAAGCAGTGAAGCACGCTGGGTAACGAGCGACCGCGCGGGCTCTCGGGTGCTGGGAGTCGATACGCGTTTGGGGGCGAACGGGGCCCCCGCCCCCGAGACCTAAGGGTGCGACATCCTCTGTCTCGGAGACACCGTCCCCGTGTTTCACGACGTGCGCGCCAGAGGGCCCGCCCCCATCTCCTTGCCTCGCCCGCGCGAGGACCGAAGGGGGCCATGGAGGCCCGCCAGCACGCGCGCGCAAGCCGGGGGGCACCATGACCGAAGCACTCTCTCGCCGTGCCGCGCTGGGGCACGCCGCCGCCGTCGCGGGGTGGGGCCTGCTCACGGCCGCCTCGCGCGCCCACGCCCAGCGAAGCCTCAAGGAGGACCTGCCGGTGCTGCGCGCGCTGCTCGTCGCCGAGCGAGACGCCGTCGCGACGCATGACGCCCTGGCCGGCGTGCTCGCGGCCGCGCCCGCCACCGACGCGCTGTTCGCCTTCCGGGGGCTGTTCGAGGCGCTCCGCTCGCGCTTCCGCCAGCAGCACGCGGAGCACGCCGAACGGCTGGTGGACGCGCTCGTCCAGCAGCGGGGCACCGACGACGTGGGCGCGGGCACGGCGAGGCTCCCCGAGGACTTCGCGCCCTGCCTCCAGAACGCGCTCGACCTGCTGACCAACCTGGAGAAGGCGTGCGCCATCACCTGCACCCAGGCGCAGACGTCCCTGAGGCTCGACGCCAACGGGGGGCTCGCCGCGAGCCTCGGCGCGGTCGCCTCCCAGCGCTTCGTCGTGCTGAACCTGCTCGCGCGCGGCCTCGCCACGCCGCCCGCGGCCACCGCGAACCAGCCCGCGGACGCGCTCGCGAGCCTCGCCGCCGCGTGGGTCCCGCGCGCGCTGGCCATCAGCCTGGACGACGGCGCGGGCCTCGACGACGAGACCGGGCTGCCCTTCTACGACGTGACCCGCTGAAGGAGACCTCCCATGACTTCGAACCCGCGCCTCGCCCGCCGCCGCGTCCTCCAATGCCTGGGCCTCGCCACGGGCGCCCACGCGCTCGGGGCCTGCGACGCCCCCCTGGAGTACCGGCCGAACCAGGAGGTGAACCCCATCGAGCGCGCCCGGGAGGTGGGCGCCCTCAACACGCTGCTCGCCGCCGAGTACACGCTCGTCGACGCCTACGCCCAGGCCACCTCGCGCCTCGTCGCCGCGCGCGATGACTCGACGCGCCCCCAGACGGAGCGGGAGCTGGCCGTGCTCGCGCTCGGGCTGGCGCGGGCCTTCCAGCAGCACCACGCCGCGCACGCGGCGCTGCTCGCCCGGACGATGACGGACCTGGGCGCCGTCCCCGTGAGCGAGGACCTGCTCTCCTACGAGCCGCCCGCGGGCTTCAAGCCCTCCGTCGGCAACGTCCTGAAGCTCTCGGCCAACGAGGAGCGCCGCTCCATCATCGCCTTCACCCGCGTGCTCGCCTCCATCCAGACGCCGAACACGCGCTTCGTGCTCGCCTCCATCCAGGGCATCCACGCGCAGCACTTCGCGGTGCTCACGGCCCTCGTCGAGTCGCGCCTGGAGATGGCGCCCGCGCTCGACGCCGCGCGCGTGGTGCCCCGCCCCTTCGTCGCGTCCACCGAGGAGCTGGGCGGCGGCGAGGGACTGGGCGCGGAGCCCGACCTCGCCGTCGGAGACGCGGGCTGAGAAGGGCCCTACCGCCAGGACAGCTCGAACTCGCTGTCGAGCAGCGCCACCTGCCGCCCGCTCACGCGCACGTCGCGGGCGCCCACCGCCTCCAGGGCGCCGCGCAGCACGCCCTCGTGGTACGCGGCGGGCATGAAGTCGCGGCGCATGATGAAGCGCGCGCTGCGCTCGCCCGTCCACACCGGGTAGCGCTCCCCGTAGCTCACCGCCATGCGGTACGCGTCACCTAAGGACTCGAGCAGGAGCCGGGGACTGCCCGCGGACTCCGCCAGCAGCTCCCGGCCGAACAGCGACGCCAGGAAGTCCACCGTGGCCTGCGCGCCCATGCGCTCGAGCACCTCGTCGAAGCCGCCCTGTCGGGGCGCCAGGAGCCGCGCCGCCGTGGACACCATGCGCAGGTAGCGCGACACCGAGTAGAGCTGGAACGGGTTGATTTCCCACACGCCCGCCACGCCCTTGCACCGCGCGACGGAGCCCTCTCCGCCCAGGAACGCGATGACGTGCAGCGCGCCGCGGAAGAACATCCCGCGCGCCTGGTCGTCCTCGGTCGCGGCCAATCGACGCTGCTCCAGCTCCCACGCCGCGCCACCACCGCTCACATCCAAGCTCACGTACATGGTCGTCTCCCCGAGGGACTCGCACTGCCTCGGCTCAGGGGACACGTCCGGCGTTCGCTCAGGTATTTCTGTGTTCGCCGGATTCCCCCCACTTCCTAGGTACCAACCCTCTCATATTTTTCTACCCCTGTCGAATGGTTCGAGATGGCCCCGGGGTCCGGGCCAGGCTTCCGCCAGCGTACGAAACGTCCGGATTCCAGGCACATAGACCTCTCGGAGGCCACGAGCCGGGAGGTCCCCGGGGTGCGGGGGACCTGGGAGGTGCGGGGATGAGGGGTGCCCGGGGCGTCCGCGGGCGGCGAGGGCCGACTTCCGAGGCGCGCGGGTCAGCGGGCGGCGAGCACGGACTCGGCGGCGCGCAGGCCCGCGCCGGCCTCCGCCCGGTGACCGGCGGCGAGCAGGGCGCGCTCCACGGCGCCCACGGTGACGAGCACGTCGCCGGGGCCCACGCGGTTCATGTGGCCCACGCGGAAGTAGCGCGTCTTGAGGTCCGGGTGGAGCCCGCCGGCAATCACCACGCCCTCGGCCTTCACGCGTCCGACGAGCGAGGCGTCCACGCCCTCCGGGTAGTAGACGGCGCTGAGCGTGTTCGCCGTCACCGCCTCCGACACGGGCAAGAGGCGCAGCCCCAGCGCGCTCCACGCGGCGCGGAAGGCGCGGGCCAGACGCTGGTGACGGGAGAAGCGCGCCTCCATGCCCTCGGCCAGAATCTGCCCCAGGCTCACGTCCAGCGCGCTGACGAGGTTGACGGGCGGCGTGGCGAAGTACGACGGCTTGCCGCCCGCGTAGGCCTCCATGATGGGCAGCCACTCCGCCCAGTCCGAGTACACGCTGGCCACCGGCGCCTTGCGGCCCTTCCACGCCGCCATCGCCTGGGGGCTCGCGGTGACGAGCGCGAGGCCGGGCGGCACGCCCACCGCCTTCTGGCTGGCCGTCAGGTACACGTCCGCGCCCCACGCGTCCTGGTGGAACACCTCGCCCGCGGTGGCGCAGACGCCGTCCACCACCGACAGCACGCCGAGCGCCCGCGCGGCCTTCACCAGCCCCTCCACCGGCGCCAGCACGCCCGTGGACGTGTCCACGTGGGTGACCGTCATCACCTTGAAGCCGCCGCGCTCCAGCCGCGCCTTCACCTCCTCCACCGTGGGCGCGTCGCCCGGGGAGGCGCGCACGTGCGTCACCTTCGCGCCGTGCCGCTCGAGAATCTTCGCCATCCGGTCACTGAAGTAACCGGTGTTCACCACGAGGGCCGCGTCGCCGGGCTCCACCAGGTTGGCCACGGCCATCTCCATGGCCAGGGTGCCGGAGCCGGAGACGACGAAGGGCTGCGCGGAAGGGGCGAGGCACACCTCGCGCAGCCGCTGCAGCGCCCGACCGAAGGTGACGATGAAGGCCGGGTCCGTGTGGCTGAGCGAGGGGGCGCCCAGGGCGCGCAGCACCTCTTCCTCGAACTCCACCGGCCCCGGAATCATCAGCAGTTCTCTCACGGCGTCACCACTCCTCGCGGGCTCGGGGGCTCCGAGCGGTTGGGCGTCACGGTATCGCGTGGGGCCCCCAGGGGCACCCTCACAGTCGCGCGAGCAGCTCCCACAGGATGGAGAAGCCCTGCCGGAAGTCCTTCAGGTGCGCCTGCTCGTTCGGCGCGTGGTAGTACTTCATGTCCCCGAAGCCCGTTATCTGCACGTCGCAGCCCTGGCGTTGCAGGTCCCTCACCAGGGGCAGCGAGCCGGTGAGCGAGAAGGGCTGCGCGTCCACGCCGCGCACGGCCTTCATCGCGTCCTTCAGTGCCTGGAGGCCGGGCGAGTCCAGCCGGCAGGCGATGCCCTCGGTGCCGCCGCCCTGGAAGCGCAAGGAGAGCCGGCCGCGCCGCCCGTCCTCGGTGCGCGTGCGAGGCCAGCCGGCGGGGACGTCGCCGCGCTCCAGCCGCGCGTCCAGCTCCCGCACGAAGTCCTCGGTGGCGCGCCGCACCTCGGCCATGTCGTGGAAGGGCGTCAGGCGGACATCGCCCTTCACCACCACGTCGCCGGGAATCTTGTTCTCCTTGGTGTTGGCCGCTTCCATCACGGTGGCCTTGAGGCTGGAGGTGGCGAGGAAGCCCCAGCGCTTCTCGTCCTCGTTGGGCGGGTAGCGCGCGTGGAACCAGCGGCCCAGCTCCAGCGACGCGGCCATGGCCAGCTCCAGCGCGTTCACGCAGTTCTGCGGCATGCCCGAGTGGCCCCCCACGCCCGTCACCTTCAGCTCCCACACGCTGTTGCCCGCGGTGCCCACGGTGGGGCCGAAGTTGGCGCTGTCCAACCAGTACACCGGCTGGCCCACCAAATCCTTCAGCCGGCCCTGCTCGGCCACGTAGCTCAGGCCCAGGCCGGGCAAATCCCCCGCCTCCTCGTTGGCGATGAGCACGACCTTGAGCGTGCGGCGCGGGCGCACGTTGGCCTCGGCCAGCTGCGCGAGCAGGTCCGTGGCCACCGCGACGTGGCCCAGGCAGTCGGTGACGCCGCGCCCGTAGAGCACGCCGTCCGGGCCCTCCCACAGCTCGAAGGGGCTGCGCTCCCAGCCCTCGGCGACCTGGTCCGCCGGAACGACGTCGAAGTGCGCGCCCACGAAGCCCACCGCGCCCTCGCCCGTGCCATTCACGGTGAGCACCAGGCTGACGCGCGACTCGTTGCCCTGGGACGCGAGGGCCTCCGCGTGGATGAAGCCACTGGCGATGTGCGGCGCCAGCGTGTCCAGCACCACCTGCGCGGCCAGCCGCTCCTGGGGCACCAGCCCCGCCTCCAGGTTGTTCTGCAACCGGGGCGTCAGGGCGATGAGACGGCGGAGCACATCCAGGAAGCGGTCTTCTCTCAGTGTCAGCGCGGACATGGGCGCGGATTGGAGCCCAGGTGCCGACAGGATGTCACTGAAAACGACGACGCCGGGGCCATGTGCAGGGCCCCGGCGTCGAGACTTCAAAACGTCCGCGCTCAGCGGTAGGTCAGCGCCTGCGAGTCCATGCGGTTCGCCTGGCCCGTGGTGAAGCTGTTCATGCAGGAGTCGTCCGTGTAGTCCATGAAGTTGGTGATGGGGTCGTTGCCCGCGGCGGAGCAGGTGTTGCGACCCGTGGGGCAGCCGTACGCGGGCGAGGCCTCCGCCGGCGTGTCGCTGACGGAGTCGTTCGTGGTGGAGCAGCCGCCCTGGAACGTGTGGTACAGGCCCAGCCAATGGCCGACCTCGTGCGTGCCCGTGTCACCCAGGTTGTACGGCGACGCGCTGCCGCCCGGCACGCTGGAGTACAGAATCACCACGCCGTCCATCGTCGGGTTGCTGGCGTAGCTGGAGGGGAACGTCGCCCAGCCCAACAGGCCGCCGCTCAGGTTCGCCGAGTAGATGTTGAGCGCGTTCTTGCCGCCCTTGCGCAGCGCCGTCTTCATGGCGCGCTCCGCGGACGAGCCCGAGCCCAGGTTGTACCAGGTGGTGTTCGTCGTGCGGTCCGTCGCCGTCAGCGTGAACTTGAACGGCGTGCTCGCGTACGCGGCGTTCAGCACCGCAATCTGGTTGGTAATCATCGCCGTGGTGATGTCGCCGTTCGCCACGCCCGTGCCCTTGTTGATGACATGGAAGTAGACGGGGATGTTCACCGAGCCGACCGGCCGCGCGAAGGCCGACACCGCGCGCTCCGACTGGAAGCGGCGCTCCATGTCCGCCATCTCCTCGTGCGTCGGGTTCACGCCGCAGCCGCGCCCCTCGATGGCCTGCTGACCGGGCTGCTCCTCGGCCGCCGGAGGCGTGGGCTCGGGCTGCTGGGACTCCGGGGCGCTCGAACAGCCGGACAGCAGCGCCAGGACACCGATGACCACGGAGAAACGGCCACTGCGACGCGCGACGAAACTGGACATTCCCGACTCCTCGGAAAATGCGGGGAATAAGTACTTTCCGCGAAAGGCTGACCCATAGTCAAACCGCCCCTGGCGCGGCGGTTCGGAGTCGAAGTGGAATGTCCGTGGAGGGCACACCATGACGCGCAAAGACATTCATCGCCGACGGGAGCTGTTCATCACGGAGCTGGGGGAGAGGCCGAAGCCGCCCGGGACGGGAAAGCCCGGCGGCCCCAAGCCCATCACCACGATGGCGGTGGGCGAGGAGTCGAAGCCGCCGGACAGCGGCACTCGCGATTGACGCGGTGCGCGTCCCTGGAGCTCCCACCGGGCATCTGCTTCGCTTCGCGTCCATGACGACTGGCGTGGTGGCACTGGTGGGCTCCCGGGAGGACATCCACATCCAGGAGGTGGGTCGGAGGCTCGAGGCCCTGGGCGTGGCGAGCGTCGTGGTGGACACGCTGACGTTCCCCGACGAGACGCGGATGTCGCTGACCGAGGACCTGGCCGGCATCCGCGTGGACGGGCGCGAGCTGGGGCGTCCCGCCGCGGCGTACCTGCGCGGGCTGCACACGCATCCCCTGGCGCACGGGGTCGACGCCTCGGAGGCCATGGCGGAGGACTGGCGCACCACGCTCACCGTCTTCCGTGAGAAGGCCACGTTCTTGTTGGGAGTGCTCGGCCGGTGGGAGCGCTTGGGGGTGCCGCTGTACAACCCGCCCTCGGCGGACTGGGTGCTGCACAAGCCCGTGCAGCTGAGCGCGCTGGCGGCAGCGGGGCTGCCGGTGCCTCGCACGCTGTGGACGAACGAGCCGGAGGCGGTGCGCCGCTTCGCCTCGGGCGGACGCGTGGCCTACAAGCCCGTCATGGGCGGGGCCGCCACGCAGGAGCTCCTGCCGGAGGACCTCACCGACGCGCGGCTCGCGGCGCTGGCCGCGTCCCCCGTCACCTTCCAGGAGCTGCTCCCGGGCGAGGACATCCGCGTCTTCGTGCTGGATGGCGAGGTCATCGCGAGCCTGCACATCGTCACCTCCGCGCTGGACTTCCGACAGAACGAGGAGCGCATCGAGCAGGTGGTGCTGCCGGACGCGGTGGCGCGGCAGTGCGTGAGGGCGTGCGAGGTGCTCGGTCTGCGCTGGACGGGGCTGGACCTCAAGCGGGGCCTGGATGGCGAGCTGAAGTTCCTGGAGCTGAACGGCTCGCCCATGTTCCTGGGCTTCGACGCGGGAGGAGGCACGGACGTCGCCGGGCACTTCACGCGGACGCTGGCGAAGCACGCGCGGGGCGGCTGAGACGCGCTATCGCCACAGCGTGGCGAGCACGGTGCGCGAGGCCCCCCACGCCAGCGCGCCGAGCAGCAACACCAGCGCGGCGGTGAACAGGAGCGGCCGGTGGGGGCGCGGGTGCATCACCGCGCGCAGCTCCTCCGTCATCGCCGGGTCCGCGTCCAGGTCCTCGTCGTCACGGGGGGAGGTCATCGCTGCTCCATCTGGTTCTCGACGAGCGCGCGGTAGCGGCCGCCGGGGATGAGCACCAGCTCGTCATGCGTGCCCTCCTCGACGACGCGGCCCTTGTCGAGCACGACAATCTTGTCCGCGCGGCGCACGGTGGACAGCCGGTGGGCCACCACGACGAGCGTGCGTCCGGCGGCCTCGCGCTGCAGGGCCTCGGTAATCGCGCGCTCCAGGGACGCGTCCAGGTGGCTGGTGGCCTCGTCGAGGAAGAGCACGCGCGGATTGCGATAGATGGCGCGCGCGAGCTGGAGCCGCTGCTCCTCGCCTCCGGACAGCCGCACGCCCGCTTCACCGATGCGCGTCTTGAGGCCGTTGGGCAGCGCGAGCAGCTCATCCAGGCACGCGGTGCGCGCGGCGTGCAGCAGCCTTTCCGCGTCCGGCGTGTCGTCGCCCAGGGCGATGTTCTCCGCGAGGGTGCCGTCGAAGATGTCGGTCTTCTGGAAGACGAAGGCCACCGAGCGGCGCAGCGCCACCGGGTCGAAGGTCTCCAGCGGCTGGCCGTCGTAGAGCACCTGGCCCTGCTCGGGGCGATACAGGCCGTAGAGGACCTGGGTGAGCGTCGTCTTGCCCGCGCCGGAGCGGCCAACGATGGCCGTCATCTTCCCCGCGGGCAGCGTGAAGCTCACGTCGTCCAGCACGGGCGACTCGTTGGGGGAGCCGTAGCGGAAGGTGACGTGGTCCAGGCGCAGCTCGGGCGCGTGGGTGAGGGCGCCCGTGCCTTGCGCGCTGTCGTCGCGCAGCTCGGGCGTGGACTCGTAGACGATGTCCACGCGGCGCAGGGAGATGACCACGTCCTGGAGCTGGTGGATGAACATCACCAGGTTCTGCATGGGCGCGAGCGCGAGGCCGAGAATCGCGAGCGTGGCCACCATCTGTCCCAGCGTGAGCCGGCCCTCGAGGACCAGGTGCGCCTCGTAGACGAGGATGCCCATGGACACGGCTTGATTGACCAACTGCGCGCCGGAGGTGTGCACGGTGTCGTGCAGCCAGATGCGCCGCGCGGCCTCGGCCTCTCGGGCCTGGAGCTTCTCCCAGCGCGTGCGGGCCTGTCGCTCGGCGCCGCAGGCCTTGAGCGTCTGGATGCCGCCGAGCATCTGCATCTCCAGGCGGCTGGCCTCGGCCGCGACGCGGAAGCGCTGGTGGTCCAGCACCGTCCGGCGCGGCATCAGCAAGAGCGTCCACACCGCGTACACCGCGGCCCCACCCGCGAAGAGGGCGAAGACGGCGCGGTCGTAGAGGAAGAGCACGGCGCCGTAGCCCACGAGCATCACCAGGTCCAACAGCACGGACACGGACGCGCCCTGGAGGATGCGACGGATGCGCTGGTGGTCCTCGATGCGCTTGAGCAGGTCCCCCCGGTGACGGCGCGCGAAGAACGTCACCGGCAGCGACAACAGGCGCCGCCAGAACTGCGCGAGCAGCAGCGCGGAGAACCCCCGGGACAACAGGAAGAGGCCCGCGCCGCGCGCGATGGACACCGCGATTTGCGCGACGAGCAGCACGGCGAGCCCCACGCCCACGGCGGTGAGCAGGGAGACGTCCCGGCCGCCCACGGCCTTGTCCACGAGCCCCTGGATGAGCAGGGGCTGGGCGAGCGCGAGCGCCTGGAGCAGCAGCGTGGTGACGAACACCTGGAACAGCAGCAGGCGGTAGCGCAGCAGGCCGCGTCCGAAGCGTCTCAGCGCGCCGAAGCGGCGGGACGTGACGGGCGCGGTGGGGACGGGACGGAAGAGGGCCTCGGTGGGCGCAAGCGAGAGGAGGATTCCGTCCCAGTGCTCGCCGAGCTTCGCGCGCGGGATGCGCCGCAGCCCCTGCTCCGGGTCCCCGACGACGGCCTCCTTCGGGGTGACGGCGTAGAGGACGACGAAGTGGTGGTCATCCCAGTGCGCGATGCCGGGGAGGAGCGCCTGGCCCTCCTCGTCCTCGAGGTCCGTGGGGTCCTCGACGTGGAAGCCACGGACCTTGAAGCCGACCTTCTCCGCGGCGCTGGCGAGGTCGGGCAGCGAGGTGCCCACCGTCTGGACGTGGGAGAGCGCCTTGAGCGCGGCGAGCGAGTGCGTGGCGCCGTGATACGCCGAAATCATCTCCAGACACGCGGGCCCGCAGTCCGCCTCCTCCAGCTGGTGGCGCAGTGGATACGGTTCCAGGGCGACGGCGAGCCGGGAGCGGGGCACGCCGCAATCGCTATCACGGAGCGCCGGAGGCAACCAGCCACCACCCGACACGACGCACAGCGGCTTGAACCCGGAGCCGCGGGCGTCAGCGCGAGACCCGGTCCACCGGGCGCATCAGGTCGCTGGCGTACGCGGCCTCTCCCCTCGGAATCAGTCCCTCATAGCGCCGGGTGGTCCGATACCAGTCCGGGTGGCCGCCGAGGTTCTCCTCGAGGCCCTGGACGAGGCGAAGCAGGTTGTCGGTCTCCGCGCGGGGGAGCTGCTCCCGGGCGCAGGCCTCCGGGAGGCCGGCTGCGAGCTGGATGAACTCCTCGCACCAGCGCCGCATGCTGTCGTGGATCTCCGCCACGGCCCTCTCACGGGACCCGCCATGCTCGGCCTGCTGGACCAGGACGAGGTTGTGCACGTCACCGCGTGAGAGCTCCTTCTCGACGGAGCAGACGTCGTTCATGGTGTCGACGAGGTCCGCGGTCAGGACGAGCAACCGCTGCACCCCGGGGACCTGTCGGGCCCGGTCCGTCGTCTCGAAGCCGTTCGCCTTCTCCGTGAGGTCCATCATCATGTAGACGAGGCCGGACTTGCGGCGCAGCTCGAGGAAGCGGTCACGCGTCAGTCGCGCGGAGCCCTGCCGCCACCGGGCCTCTTCGGGAAATGCCTCGATGAACCATCGCCAATGCCGCGCGGCGCGCCGCCGCCACTCGAGCGAGGCCCCGCGACAGGTGCGCTCCCACACGTCGGCCAGCGCGGTGGCGAGGACCCCGACGGGTGACGGGGGCCGCCCCTCCACCTGGAGGACGTCGAGCAGCGCCTCGCAGTCCACGCGGACCTGCTCGGGGGGAACGTCCCGGGCGCCGTCGAACTGCTCGTCGATGAGGGTTCCGACGATGATGGCGTCGACCGCCAGGTCGAGCTCGGCGCCCGACGCGCGGGGAAGCCACCGGGCGGCGAGGTCGGCGATGTCCCACGAGCCATAGCGACGCTCGTCGACTTCATTGGCCACCAGGCCGGACGCGCGGGCCCAGTCGAGGTTGCGCTGGCGAGCGGCGTCCCGGTCCGGACTGCAGCGGGACGCGAAGGGGATGGGGAACGCCACGACGCGAGGCACGGCGGCAAGCGAGGCGGACATGGCTCAACTCCTGGCGACAGGGCGCATCAGGTCGTTGGGGTACGAGGGCTCTCCCTTCGGAATCAGTCGGTCATACCGCCCGGTGACGCGGTACCAGTCCGGGTGGCCGCCGATGCTCTCCTTGAGCCCCTGGGTGAGGCGAAGCAGGTCGTTGGTCTCCTCGCGGGAGAGCAGGTGCCGGGCACAGACCTCCGCGAGGCCGGCTTCGATTTCGAGGAACTCCTTGCACCAGCGCCGCATGTCGTCGTGGGCCTCCGCCAGGGCCCTCTCCCGGGACCAGCCACGCTCGGCCTGCAGCACCAGCACGAGGTTGTGCACGTCGCCACGCATGAGCTCCTTCTCGACCGAGCAGACGTCGTTCATGGTGTCGATGAGGTCCGCGGTCAGGTCGAGCAACCGCCGCACGCCGGGGACCTGGCGGGCCCGCTCGGTGGTCTCGAAGCCATTCACCTTCTCCGTCAGGTCCGTCATCAGGTAGACGGCGCCCGACTTGCGGCGCAGCTCGAGATAGCCGTCGCGCGTCTGGGCGCCATCGCTCTGCCGCCACCAGGCCTCCTCGGGAAACGCCTCGATGTAGCAGCGCCAGTGCCGCGCCGCGCGCCGCCGCCACTCGAGCGAGGCGCCCCGGCAGGTGCGCTTCCACACGTCCGCCAGCGCGGTGGCGAGGACTCCGTCGGGGACCGGGCCCGCACCTTCCTCCTGGAGGACGGCGAGCAACGAGTCACAGTCCTCATGCGTCTTTTCAGGGGACAGGTCCTGGGCCCCGTCGAACTGCTCCTCGATGAGGGTCGCGACGATGATGGCGTCGAGGCCCAGGTCGAGCGCGGCGCCCGAGGCATGGGGAAGCCAACGGGCCGTGAGGTCCGCGATGTCCCACGCGCGATAGCGACGCGCGTCGGCGTCATGGGTCACCAGACCGAACCTGCGGGCCCAGTCGAAGTTGCGCTGTCGCGCGGCGTCCCGGTCCGGGCTGCAGAGCGACACGAAGGGCATGGGAAAGTTCACGGCCACATTCATGGCGGCCTCCTGCTGTCACGTGTCCTCGTTGTGCGGCGACACGAACGGCAGCACGCCGCCCTTCAGCTCCCCGAGCACGCGCCGGGCCCGGTCCACCTTCACCTCGCCTTGCTGGACGAGCCGCGCGGCGACGGTCTCCACCCACTCGGGCGGCGTGCCCGCGCTCACCGCCACCGAGCGCGCGTGCAACGCCATGTGGCCCTTCTGGATGCCCACCGAGCCCAGGGCCCGCACCGCCGCCAGGTTCTGCGCCAGCCCCACCGAGGCGAACAGGCACGCCAGCTCCCGGGCCCCCGGCTGCCCGAGCACCTTGAACGCGGCCTTCACCCCGGGGTGCACCAGCAGCGGCCCGCCCACCGTGCCCAGCGCGAGCGGCAGCTCGATTTCGCCCACCAGGTTCCCGTCCTCCCGCTTCCACGTGGACAGCGGCCCGTACCGGCCCGTGCGGGCCGCGTACGCATGCGCCCCCGCCTCGATGGCGCGCCAGTCCTGGCCCGTGGCGAGCGCGATGGCGTCGATGCCGTTCATGATGCCCTTGTTGTGCGTCGCCGCGCGGTAGGGGTCGGCCTGCGCGAAGCGGCTCGCCTGGACGATGCCCTCCGCGATGTCCGCTCCCGGCATGCCGTAGTCGGAGAGCAGCTCCTCCGGGATGACACACCGCGAGCGCGCCAGCCTCCGGTCCGCGAGGTTGGAGAGGATGCGCAGGAAGACCCGGCCTCCCGTGAGCTCCTCGATTCGGGGCGCCACGCCCTCCATCATGGTGTTGATGAGGTTGGCGCCCATGGCCTCCTGGGTGTCGATGAGGAAGTGCACCACCAGGAGCGGCTCGCCCTGGGGGCCCTCGGGCGCGTCGAGGAGGCGGACCTCCAGGTCCTTCGCGCCGCCGCCCCGGCGCACCAACTGGGGCTGCAGCGCGTTGGCCAGGTCCAGCAGCTCCGAGCGCGCGGCGAGGATGTGCTCCTGGGCCCACGCCGGGTCGCCGTAACGGGTGAGCTGTATCTGCCCCACCATCAGCGACGGCTCCGCCTCCGCGATGAAGCCCCCCGCCGAGCCGACCAGCTTCGCTGCGAACGACACGGCCGCGATGACGGAGGCCTCCTCGATGACCATCGGCGCCACGTACGCGCGCCCGTTCACCCGGAGGTGGAGTCCCAGCCCCAGCGGCAGGCTGAAGTAGCCCAGCGCGTTCTCCACCATCGAGTACGCCTTCTCCGCGCCCAGGCCCTCCTCGCCGGTGAGCGCGGCCAGCTCCGCGTCGCTCAGGCCCAGCTCGGCCGCGACCCGCGCACAGCGCTCCTCCAGCGAGAGCCGGTGGAAACCCGAAAAGATGCTACGGCTGATATCGATGCCCATGGGGTTTCATCCTCGATGTATTTCTTTGCCGGGAACCAACTCGCGAGCCGCCGCGACATGGTTTCAAAACAATAACCAGTCAGACAACGTCTCGCAGATGATTTCTTGAACATGTCTGGCCACAACAAGTCGACGTCTGATGTGTCAATGCCCGCACCTGAACCCAGACATCGCCCGCACGCGGGACAGCATGTCCCCCGCACCGTGAAGCGAATCGGTGTCAGGGATGCGCGGGTGTCACGAGGAGGGGGCGCATCGGATTCGTGGTGCCGACGGCCACGGCCCTGGGATTCGAGGCGTTCTCGTAGCGTCCACAGGTCCTGTACCAGTCCGGCTGTCCGCCGATGCCCTCCTTCAGGGCGCGGACGAAGTGGAGCAGGTTTTCGGTCTCCACCTGGGAGAGCCCATGCCGGACGCAGTCCTGGGGGATGAGGGCCTCGAGCTGGATGATTTCGTCGCACCAGCGCCGCATCATCTCGTAGGACTCCGCGATGGCGGCCTCCTGCGACAGGCCACGCTCGTGTTGCAGGACGAGCACGACGTTGTGAACGTCGCCGAGCGCGAGCTCCTTCTCGAGCGAGCAGACGTCGTTCATGACGTCGACGATGTCCACCGTCAGGGTGATGATTCGCGCCACGCTGGGGATGTCCCGGACCCTGTCGGGGAGCGTGAAGCCATTGGCTCGCTCGGACATGTCGACCATCACATGGGTGAAACCGGATTCCCGGCGCAGCTTCAGGTAGCCTTCCAGCGTCTGGGGGACGCGACTTCCCCGCCAGCGTGCCTCCTCGATGTACGCGTCGATGAACCAGCGCCAATGCAGCGCGACGCGCCGCTTCCATTCGAGCGGAGCCCCTTCGCACAGGCGCGCCCACAGGGTGACGAACGCGGCGGAGAGGACCGTGGACGGAGTCTGAAGCCCCCCGGGCTCGATGACGGCGAACATCTCCGCGCAAGCGTCCCGGACGAACTCGGGCGGCTTGTCGATGGAGGCTTCCATGTGCTCTTCGAGGAAGACTCCGACGGTGATGGTATCGATGGCCAGGTCGAGCCCCTCCCTCGAAGCCCGGGGGAGCCAGTAGGCGAAGATGCCGGCCATGTCCCAGAGGAGCAGACGACGGGCGTCCGCCTCGTTGACCACCAGGCCGACCTCTCGGGCCCACTCGAGATTGCGCTGTCGAGCGGCCTCCAGGTCTGGATGGCAGCGCGATACAAAAGGCATGGGGAAATTCACGGCGGGCAGCACGTCTTCCTCCTGGCGCTCGGATGGCGATTCACGCGGCGGAGGGACGTCGGGACAAGGCCCGCTCCACCGTGAACACAGTCACGAGCACCAAGATAAAGACATCAAAACCCCAGACAACCGCGACTCCAGTGCAGAGCCCGTCGAACCGCTGGCTGCGGGTCCATCGTCTCGGAAGATGCGGGGACGATGACGCGCCGCCATGAAGCCCATGCGTTCCCGCAGGGAGAGCCAGACACGGCCCGCACCGTGAAACATCCGGCGGCGAGCAGCCCAGGGCTCATCACCCCGGAGGCTCGCCTCCGGAGCGGAACACACTCACTCCGCGGCGGTCGCCGGAGTCGACGCCGGCTCGGGCGTCTGCGTCGTCCCGGGCGCGGGCGGCGTCACCGACTCCCCCACCGTCACGGAGGCGGGCGGCCGCGTCTCTTGCTCGGGCGAGGCGGGCGCCTCGGCCTTGGGCTCCACGCGCTTGACCTTCCCCACCTGCTCCAAATCCTCGCGGTTGTTCAGCGAGAAGCGCACCAGCGCGCGGAGGATGCGGTTGCGCTTCACGTTGCCCAGCACCTCGCGCAAGTCCTCGTACACCGTGGGGTCGCTGATGAGCCCGCCCACCGTGCCCTCGCCCTTCGCCACCGTCGCCGTAATCTGCTTCAGGTCCGCCGCCGCGCTGCCCAGGTCCGCGAACATCCCGCTCGCATCCCCGTACACCAGCTGGTGCACCGCCCCGTTCGGGCTCTTCTTCGCGTCTTCAATCAACCCCGCCAGCTGCCCCGCCGCCGCGCCCAGCTCGCGCAGCGCCGTGGCGCCCTCGTTGCCGTAGATGAGCGCGTGCGCCGTGCCGTCACCCGTGCGCACCTCGCGCAAGAGCGCCTCCACGTGCCCCACCGCGCCATCCACCCGCTTCGCCGCGCTCGACGCGTTCGCCATCAGCGTGCGCACCTCACGCCCCGCCTCCTTGTCGTAGATGAGCGCGTGCAGCACCCCGTCCCCGTTCTGCACCTGCTCCAGCAGCGCCCTGAGCGACGCCATGCCCCGCTGCACGTCACCGGCGAGCTTCGGGTCCCCGTACGCCTCCACCGTCTTCAGGAGCGACTTGCTGATGGCCACCGAGTTGTCCATCACCTCGCTCGCGCTGCTCAAGAGCTTGGACAAATCCCCGCTCGTCGACGACGCCAGCACCCCGCCCGGCTCGATCGGCGGCGCCGTGGGCGTGCCCAGCGAGATGTCCACCGCCTTGTCCCCGAGCACACCCATGCTGCTCAGCTGCGCCAGCGAGTCCGTCTTCACGCGGTCCGCGTACCGCGCGGAGACTTGAAGTTGCACCTCCAGCTTCGGGTCGTTGGGGTCCTGGGAGAAGAAGATGCCCGTCACCTTCCCCACCTCCAGGCCGCCCAGCCACACCGGGGACTGGTCGCTCAGGCCCTGCACGTTGGTGAAGTACGCGCGGTACATCACCTGCCGCTGGAACAGCCGCGACTCCTGGCCGATGAAGAACACCACCACGCCCGCCACCGCCAGGCCGATGGCCACGAACAGCCCGGCCCGCAGCGCCAGCCGCTTCTCGCCCGACGTCGAGGTGAACAGGCTCATGACGCCGCCTCCGGCTCCAGCTCCACCCGCCGCGCGTCCAGGAACGCCCGCACCTCCGGCACCTTCGAGCGCCGGAACTCGCCCGGCGTCCCCACCTGCACGATGCGCCTGTTGGCCAGCATCGCCATCCGGTCCCCCACCGCGAACGCGCTCACCAGGTCGTGCGTCACGACGATGGAGGTGCTGCCGAGCTTGGTCTTCATCGAGTTGATCATCGCGTTGATGGACTGCGTGGTCACCGGGTCCAACCCCGTGGTGGGCTCGTCCCAGAGGATGACTTCCGGATTCGTGGCGATGGCCCGCGCCAACCCCACCCGCTTCTTCATGCCGCCCGACAGGTCCGCCGGCATCAGCCGCTCCGTGCCCGGCAGGTTCACCAGCTCCAGCTTCTCCGCCACCCGGTCGCGCACCTCGGACAGCGGCATGTCCGGGTAGTGTTCCCGCAGGGGATACGCCACGTTCTCCCCCACGCTCAGCGAGTCGAACAGCGCCGCGCCCTGGAACACCATCGCCACGTGCCGCCGCACCGGGATGAACTGCCCTTCCGAGAACCCCGTCACGTCCCGCCCCTGGAAGAGGATGCGGCCCGCGTCCGGCCGCTGCAGCCCGATGAGGCACTTGAGCAGCACGCTCTTGCCCGTGCCCGAGCCTCCCAGCACCACCAGCGTCTCCCCCGCCCGTACGTCCAGCTCCAGGTCGTCATAGACGCGCTTGGGGCCGAAGGACTTCTGGAGGTGCTGGAAGTGGATGAGCTGCTCACCCGGCGTGGGCTGCTGGAACTCGAACGTGGGAGCTTCCTGGCGAGAGGCGAAGGGCATGGCACGTCACAGGTACAGCGTCACCTTGGTGATGAAGAAGTCGGCCAGACACACCGCCACGGAAGTAATCGCCACCGTCTGCGTGGTGGCGCGTCCCACGCCCTCCGTGCCGCCCTCCACCGTCAGCCCCTTGAAGCACCCCACCAGGCCGATGATGAAGCCGAACACCGCGCCCTTGAACACGCCGGACACGAAGTCCTGCATGAACACGGCGTCCAGCGCGCCCTGGAAGAACAGGTCGAAGGAGATGGCGTACTGCGTGTTCACCACCACCGCGCCCGCCACCAGCCCCACCACGTCCGCGAACACCGTGAGCACCGGCATCACCAAGAGGCACGCCAGCACGCGCGGCACCACCAGCTTGCGCAGCGGGTCCGCCCCCAGCGCGCGGATGGCGTCCACCTGCTCCGTCACCGTCATGGCGCCCAATTCCGCCGCCATGCCGCTGCCCAGCCTGGCGCCCACCGTCAGCGCCGTCAGCACCGGGGCCAGCTCGCGGAACAGCGTGAGGATGACCACGCGCCCCACCGTGTACTGCACCCCGAAGCGCGCCAGGAAGTAGCCGAACTGCAGCGAGATGACGAGCCCGGCGAACATCGCCGTCAGCAGCGCGATGGGCAGCGAGCGCACGCCCAGCGACTCGATGTGGAAGATGAGCGTCTTGCCGTCGAACGGCGGCCGCACCACGCGCTGGAGCACCTGCCCCGTCATCACCGTCATCGCGCCCAGCGACTCCAGCCGCTCCTTCGCCTTGTCCCAGAGCCCGGGCCTGGGGGGCGCCGCCTGCTCGCCCGCGTCCACTTCGGTCGAGGCGTTCATCCGACGTGCTCCGACTCGAAGCCCGCCAGGAGCGCGTCGAAGTCCGCCATGCGCTCCATCGCCAGCCCCGGCGGCGCCACGTAGGAGAAGTCGAACACGCAGTTGTCCTTCTTGAGCACCACCAACTCCAGCTCCACCGGCACGCCGTCCATCTTCGCCAGGTAGCGGCTGCGCAAGGCCTCGCGCCCGTCCATGGCGACCACGCTCTGGGCCACCTCCTGGCGCTCGGTGAAGCCCATCAGCAGATGGCGGGTGAGCACCGGGAGCGGCGGGTCGTCATGCCCCTCGCACGTGGCGTTGATGGAGAGCGCGCGGCCGGTGCCCTCCTCGGCGAAGGCCAGGTCGTTGCCGTCCAGCCACACGCGGCGCCAGTGCTTGGGCAGCTCGCCCACGCGGTAGCGCACGTCCGGCTTGGACAACACGGAGTCCTCGAAGCTCACGCGGCGGCAGCCCACGCAGGAGGCAAGAAGCAACACGAGCAGCAGCGTCATCCTCGGCATGGCACCGTTCTTCGCGGCATCTACGTCCGGCCCTTGCGGGCAAGTCATGCGACAGCCCAGCCGCCGCCGCAAGAAATTCCGTGTACTGGAACGTCCACCACCGCGCCCTTCCTCCCACCCCTGGATGGTGGGTACCGGACACTGAACCTCGCGGGTTGCACGCGCGAGGTGCGTGATACCGGAA
Source organism: Myxococcus fulvus (assembly GCF_900111765.1). The sequence goes on along the minus strand of NZ_FOIB01000001.1, from coordinate 124,438 downwards.
CACTGCCGTGGCATTCCCTCTGGGGAAAGGGGTGGCCCGTCCGCCCTGTCCCCGGTCGGATTCAGCCCGTCCCGGTCCGGGGAGTGACGGCGTGCGCAGGTTCTCCTCATCACCCCTCGAGAGGAGGCTCCATGGACGGCGGACTCGCGGTATTCGGCTTCGGCCTCTTCCTGCTCTCCATCGCCGGCTTGTACGCACGAACGGCGTACAGCCTGGTGGTCGCCCTACTGGTGCTCGCGGTCGCCTCCATGGGGATGGCCTTCAGCGAGTCGAAGAAGCTGCGCGAGCTGTCGCTCGGGTTGAGCGTGGCGCTGCTGCTGCTCGCCACGGTGTCACTCGCCACGGGCACGGTGTGGTGGCTCACCCTGGGGACGTTCCTGTTCGCCGTGGCCTTCGGCGTGCTCTGGGCGGAGTTCCGCTTCAGCACCTTCGGCAACGTGCGGCGGGAGGACCTGCCCGTGCACCAGCACCACCCCGCGCGGCGGATGAACGTGCACTGGCCCTGGCACCGGCGTCGCTCGGTGCACTGAGAGCCGTCAGCCGACCGGGGGCGCGTCCTCTTCGCGGAGCGTGACCGCGCCCGAGTGCACGGAGAGCCACAGCGTGTCCCCGGCCGCGGCGCCCCTCACCAGCGAGCCATCCGTGGTGGACAGGAAGACCTGCGCGCCGCTCCTCGCCAGGTAGTCCATCAGGTAGGCGTTGCGCTCCGGGTCCAGCTCGCTCGACACGTCGTCCAGCATCAAGAGCGGCAGGAAGCCCGTGCAGGACTCGAGGTTTTCGATTTCAGCAATCTTCCAGCCGAGCACCAGCGCGCGCTGCTGCCCCTGGCTCGCGTAGGCCCGGGCGCTGCGGCCTCCCAGCGTCACCGACACATCGTCCGAGTGAGGCCCCACCGAGGTGAAGCCCCGGTCCAAGTCGCGGCGCATCCGGGCCGTCAGGGACTCGCGCAGGGAGGAGGCCAGCGCGGCCTCATCCGCCGTGGCGAAGTCACAGGCCAGGTGCGCCGGGTGATAGCCATACACGGCCGGGTCCACCGTGCGGCCAATCGAGGCGAAGGTCGCCTGCGCGCGCGGCGCGAGCTCCGCCATCAACGCGCGCCGTCGCGAGTAGATGCGCGCGCCGGCCTTGGCCAGCGTCTCATCGTAGGCGTCCAGGTAGGCGGGGTCCACCGCGCCGCCCTCGCGCAAGAGGCGGTTGCGGTTCTTCAGCGCGCGCGCGTACTCGCGGCTCTCGCGCAGGTACGCGGGGAAGCGGTTGAACACGGCGCGGTCCAGGAAGGCCCGCCGTGAGTCCGGCCCGCCCTTGACCACCTCCAGGTCGTCCGGGGTGAAGGCCACCACGGAGACGCCGCCGAAGTACTCCTCCAGGCTCGCGGCCTTCTTGCCGTCCACGAAGGCCTGCCGGGTGCCGCCGCCCACCTCCACCGCGATTTCGCGCTCGGCCCCCTTGAGCAGGAAGCGGCCGGACACGCGGGCCGTCTGCGTGCCCCAGCGCACCAGCTCCGACAGGCGCCCGGCGCGCAGCGGCTTGAGCGTGGCGAGGAAGTACAGCGCCTCCAGCAGGTTCGTCTTGCCCTGCCCGTTCTGCCCCACCGCGATGGTGGCGTGGGCACTCGGGGTGAGCGACACCTGCGCGAGATTGCGGAAGTCCTGGACGTGGAGTGCGAGGAGGCGCACGGCGTCCCCCGTATACCCGCCCCAGCGCCGCCGCGGGAGGTTATCTCGCGCTCAGGACGCCAAGTCCGTGGCCGCCACGGGGGGCGCCTCCGGGACGAGCGGGAGCTCCACGGTGAAGGTGGAGCCCTCGCCCGGGTGGCTGTCCACGCGGATGACGCCCCGCATGGCCTCCACCAGCGTGCGCGCGACGTACAACCCCAGGCCCAGGCCGCCGTAGTTGCGCTCGGACACCGCGCGCTCGAACTTGTGGAAGATGCGCGCCTGGGCATCCAGGCTGATGCCGATGCCCTCGTCGCGCACGCACAGGCGCGCCAGCCCCGCGTCCTCCTCCACGCGCAGCCGCACGGGCCGCCCCGCGCCGTACTTCAGCGCGTTGGACACCAGGTTGGTGACGACCTGCTCCAGCCGCATCCGGTCCCACGTCCCCACCGCGGGCGGCCCGCCCTCCAGCTCCACCTGACACTCCGCGCGCTCGGCCTCCGGCTGGAAGCGCACCACCACCTCCTGCACCAGCGCGCGCAGGTCCACCTGCTCCAGCTCCAGGCGCAGCCGCCCCGTGCCGATGCGCGACACGTCCAAGAGGCCGTTGACCAGGTCCGCCAGCCGCATCACCTGCCGAAGCATCCCCTGCACCTCGCGGCCGTGGCGCAGGGCCCAGGGCGACTCCGGGTCCACCAGCGTCGCGCGCGCGAAGGCCTGCAGCCGCAGGCTCAGCACCGTCAGCGGCGTCTTCAGCTCGTGGCTCGCCACGGAGAGGAACTCGTCGCGCGCGCGGATGGCCTCCTGCAGCCGCTGCTCCACCGTCTTCAGCCGGGTGATGTCCAGGAAGGGCAGGAGCGTCACCGCCGGGTGGCCATGCATCGCGGGCAGCATCTCCGAGGAGATGCTCAGCACCCGCTCGCCCGCGTCGGTGTGCCACACCGCCTCCATGCCCTCCAGCTTCTCGCCCCGGGCCGCGCGCGAGGACGGCAGCTCGTCTCCGGAGAGCCTGCGCCCCTGCAGGTCCGTGACGTGGAACAGCGCGCCGTACTCCGACGCGGACACGCGCGTGGGGATGTGCTGGCCATGCAGCCGGTCCGCCGCCGCGTTGGAGAAGACGAGGTTGCCCGTGCCCGGCTCCGCCATCACCACCGGCATGGGCATGGAGTCCAGCACCGCCTCCAGCCACCGCTGCTGGTTCTCCACCGCGTGCCGGGCGAGCACCTGCTCGGTCACCTCGAAGGCGAACGTCACCAGCCCGTCCACCCGCCCGCGCTCGTCCCGCAAGGGCTCATAGAGCATGTTCCAGTAGCGCGTCTCCACCTGCCCCTGGCCCGCGTAGTCGATGACCAGCGGGTACTCGTGCGCCGCCACCGGCTCGCCCGTCTCCAGCACGCCCAGGTACAGGCTCACCAGCTCCGGGGAGATGTCTGGAATCGCCTCCAGCAGCGCGCGGCCCACCAGCGCGCGGCCGCCCATCAGCTTCTGCAAGAGCGGGTTGGCGAACTCGAACCGCAGCTCCGGGCCGCGCAACAGGTTGATGGCCACGGGCGACTGCGTGAGGAGCTGGTAGAGCCGGCTCCTCTCCAGTTGCTCCGCCTCGCGCGCGGCCAGCTCCGCCGTCACGTCCTTGTAGGCCAGGGCGATGTGGCGCACCTCGCCTCCGGTCGCGGACAGCGGGAAGCACGTACACGCGATGGCGATGCGGTGCGCGTCCTTCACCTCGATGTGCCGCAGCTCCTTCACGTCGTACCAGATGACCGGCGTCTGCACCGTCTCGCCCGCGAAGGCCCGGCGCAGCAGGACATCCAAGCCCAGCTTCGCCACCAGCTCGTCGCGAAAGAGGCTGTACTCGGGCGGCGGCACCGAGCCGAACATCGCCCGGTACGCCGGGTTGCTCAGCCGGCAGTGCCCCTCCACGTCGAAGATGGCGTAGGGCACGGGCGAGTGGAGGAACAAGCCCTCCAGGAGCGCCAGCGGGTCCGTCACGAAGGAGAGCTGTTCACGCAGCGCGGGCTCGGACGAACGCACGGAGTCATCCACACCGGCCCCGCGGTGCGTCTGCTTGCGCTGCTTCCCACCCCGAGAGCCGCGGCCTTTGTGTGTCGCCACGGCCCCTACGACTAGCAGAAGACTGTCATTCCTGGCAGCCCGGAAAGGTAGGACACGTCTTGTGGACCACGTCCTGACAGGGTTTGGTGGCACCCATCATGGCGGAGCCTCTCAAGACCTTCTTCGACGCGCGGCTGGTGGAGCGGCTGGGCACCTCGCTGCACCGCGCGCACCCCGCGTTCCCCCTCGACACGTTCCTGCGCGAGGCCCGGGACGGCCTGGAGGCACACGAGCTGGTGGGTCGGGCCCGGCACCTGTGTCTGGCCATGCGGCGCTCGCTGCCGGACGACTACCCGAAGGCGGTGCAGGTGCTGCTGCGCTCGTTGGGGCCGGTGCGGGAGGTGGACCGGGTGGGCGGCATGGAGGTCTTCTTCTACCTGCCCCACACCACCTTCGTGGCGGAGTATGGGTTGGGGCACTTCGAGGAGTCCATGAAGGCGCAGCACGCGCTCACCCAGCGCTTCACGGCGGAGTTCTCCATCCGGCCGTTCCTGGAGAAGCACCCGGAGAAGACGCTGGCGCGGCTGCGCGAGTGGGCCACGGATTCCAACGTGCACGTGCGGCGGCTGGTCTCCGAGGGCACGCGGCCCAGGCTGCCGTGGGGCTCCCGGCTGCGCGCCTTCCAGGAGGACCCGACGCCGGTGCTGGGGCTGTTGGAGCTGCTCAAGGACGACCCGGAGCTGTACGTGCGCCGCTCGGTGGCCAACAACCTCAACGACATCGGCAAGGACCATCCGGACGTGCTGGTGAAGGTGGCGAAGCAGTGGATGAAGGACGCCACGCCGGAGCGCGAGTGGCTGGTGCGCCACGCGCTGCGCTTCGCCATCAAGCGCGGCGAGCCCTCCGCGCTGGAGGTGGTGGGCGCGGGCAAGCCCTCGGGCATCGAGGTGCGCCCCACGCAGGTGCCCCGGCGCGCGAAGCTGGGCGGCGCCATGGACGTGCGCTTCGTGGTGGCCAACCGCTCCCGGAAGGAGCAGTCGCTGGTGGTGGACCTGGCGGTGCACTTCTTCAAGTCGCGCGGAGAGGCGCCCCAGCCCAAGGTCTTCAAGGTGCGCGAGCTGGTGCTGGGCGCGGGCCAGGAGGAGGAGGTGGGCAAGCGCGTGTCGCTGGCGCAGCTGTCCACGCGCCGCCACTACGCGGGCCCGCATCGGCTGGAGGTGCGCGTCAACGGCGTGGACCAGCCGCTGGGCACGGTGGACGTGGTGGAGTGACCTGGCCGGGCCGTCAGCGCGAGCCGAGCAGCTTCACCAGCTTGTTGTAGACGCCCATCACCAGGAGGGGTGACACCCACGAGCCGACGAAGCGCGCGGGCTGGGTGCGCCCCATCAGCTCCAGGCACAGGGACGTCCCCATCGAGCAGAGGCTGGCGAACAGGAAGACGTGGGAGGGTATCTTGGCCGTCTGCTGCTCAATCAGGCGGGTGAACGAGCCCTCGGCGTGCTCGGCGCGAACGACGGGCGGTGCCTCGTAGTCGTGCTTCGACGCCTCGCTCGCAGGGTTGACGTCCAGGCTCATGCTCCCTCCCCTGGCGGCCGGTCAGGCCCGCCCATGCCCCGCACGGGCCAAGAGGCCCCATGCCTCCCGTCGTGGCGGTCCCCATCATGGTGGGACCGGACCTGGCAAAGGGCGAGAGGGTGCACCACACAACGGACACGACAGAGGGCGAGGCGGGCGACCTGCAGCTCCCGGAGGCGGGCGCGGGGCCGCTGTTGCAACGCGACTACTGGGCCGTCATCCGCCAATGCCATCACCGGCCGTCGGACCTGGTGGACTGGGTGGCCCGCCGCTTCCCGGAGCTGGCGCCGGACGAGCTGTGTGTCTTCGAGCGGGAGAGCGGCTCGCGCGAGGGGCAGCCGCTGGAGCTGGGCGAGGGGCTCACGGTGCACATCCAGGGCGCGGGCACGTTCGGGGTGCGCGTCATCCACAAGGACCGGCAGAGCCTGACGCTCGCCACGCTGCCGGGGCACCCGGAGGCCGGGCGCATCACCTTCGGCGCGTACCGCAACGAGTACGGGGACGTGCTCTTCCACATCCGCAGCCGCGCGCGCTCCGGCTCGCCCGTCCACTACTGGGGGTTCGTGGCGGGGGGCGAGGCGATGCAGACCAACACCTGGACGGAGTTCGTGCTGCGCGTGGCGGTGTCCACGGGCGAGGGCGTGGTGGGTGTCATCCACGCGGAGACGGTGGAGCTGGAGGACGAGCCCGAGGGGGGCGACGTGACGGCGGGTCCCACGTTCCTCGCGCGAGGAGACGAAGCCGATGATTGAGTGGCGATGGCTCTCGGGTTGGACGGACGAGGAGCTGGCCCCGAGGCTCGCGGCGGCGCGCTCGCTGTCGCGCAACTTCGAGGCGGCGTCGGGGGAGATGACGCTGGAGGGAGGGTGGAACCAGGTGCATTCGGTGTCCTCGCTGGGGCGCGAGCCGCCGGGGCCGCCGGTGGCGGACGGGCTCTTCGCGAGGGCGAAGGGCGGGCTGGAGACGTTCGACTTCTCGGACCCGCGCATCGTGCGCTGGCACTTCAACGCGGACTCGCCGCTGCATGGGCGCACGGTGCTGCTGGAGCTGAAGTCGCTGGCGCAGCGGCTGCGCTTCCTGTGCGCCGTGCGGGTGGGGGACACGCGCGAGGAGCACGGCGAGACGTGCAGCGTGTATGGCTTCAGCTTCGAGACGCTGGGGAGACACATCGAGGAGGGACGCGAGTGGTTCCTCCTGCGCAAGAGCCACGAGACGGGCGAGGTGCGCTTCCACATCGAGGCGGCGTGGCGACCCGGGAAGTTTCCGAACCTGTGGAGCCGCGTGGGCTTCACGCTGGTGGGGCGGCGCTATCAGCGCGCGTGGCATCGGCTGACGCATGCGCGCCTGCGCGCGTTGACGCTGCATCACCCGGAGCTGGCGGGGCGGCCCGCGGAGCAGGGCAAGGTGGACCACTCCGGCCATGAGCTGGAGGGGCTGGGGCCGGTGCGCTTCTTCGCGCAGCGGGCGCCTGGGCGACTGAAGTCACAACTCGAAGAGGAGGTGGAAGCCGTGCAACGAGGACACTGGTTGACGCCCATCGGGCTGGGAGTGATGGCGGGGATGCGGAGCATGAGCGCGCCGGCGCTGGTGAGCCATCGGCTGGCGGAGTCTCCGGAGCCGAGGACGGACCCGCTGTCGGTCGCGCTGTCGAAGCCCTGGGTGCCTCGGGTGCTGGAGGTGCTGACGCTCGGGGAGCTGGTGGGGGACAAGCTGCCGACGACGCCCGCGCGCGTGAAGCTGGTGCCGATGACGGGGCGCATCTTCATGGGCGCGGTGGCCGCCGCGACGTCGGTGTCGGGGCAGACGCGAAAGCGCAGGGTGCTCGCGGCGGCGCTGGGTGGGCTCGCGGCGGCGGCTTCGACGTGGACGTTCTATTCGCTGCGGAAGATGGCCACGACCCGGTTCCGGGTGCCGAGCATGGCGGCGGCGTTCGCGGAGGATGCGCTGGTGGCGGCCATCGCCTCGCGGTTGATGCCGCTGGTCTCCAATCGCCCCGCGGAGGCGTGAGGGGCCGGGCCTCTCGGGCTCGCGGCGCGGGAGGCCCTCAGCCCTGGCGCGTGGCCGCGTGCCTCGCGGCCTGGACCAGCGCGGGCAGGTCCTTCATGTCCCGCACGTCGCGCCCCGGCTCCTCCGAGGCGCGGGGTGACGCGCGGGACGGAGAGAACAGCCGGGCCGGGGTCTGCTCCGTGCCGCGCAGGATGACGAACAGGCGCAAGGCATCGCGCAGTCGCTCCACGTCCGTGCCGCCCTCGTCACGTGCTCGCTGCGCCGCGCTCCACAGCCGCGTCCACGCGGCCTCCTCGCTCCACGCTCCCGTGGGTCGCTCGTGCGACAGCGACGCCAGCTCCGCGGCCAGCTCGAACAGGCCCGCGCGTCCCTCGTCGAACACCTCGCCCGCGCTGAGCTTCGCCTCACCTCCAGACGCGGCCTCGCGCGCGGCAATCCACGGCAGCAGCGCGGGCACCTCCGTCTCCAGCGGCAACACCGGCGCCAGTCGCTCCTCCAGCAACGCGCGCAACCTCGCCCGCGCCACGCCGTGCCAGAAGGCCGCGTGCAGCACCAACTCCGGCCCGCTCCGAGGCGCATGCAGCGGCGTCCGCGAGGCCCGGCGCGACAGGAAGTCCTTCACCCGCCCGCTCGTGTCGAAGTGCTCCAGGCGGGCCCACAGCGCGCCCAGCGCGGACTCCGCGAGCGGCAGGGCACGACGCAGCTCATCCGCCTCCGCCTCATTGAACGGCAAGGCTCCCGGCTGCGTGGGCCGCTTGAACACGCGCTCGAACACCTCGGCCGCGGCGCACGCGGCGCGCAGCTCCGGGAGGTTCCGGGGCAACAGCTCGATGGCCCGTGCCCACGTGCGGCGGCCCAAGAGCGGCCCCGCCTCCAGCACCACCTCCTCGAGCCGCAGCAACATCTCGCCCAGGGACGACGAGCGCTCCGCCTCCGGCAACCGCTTCCGGGCCACCTGGTGCACGGCGTCCCGCAGCCGCGTCACCTCCGCCATCAACTTCATGGGCGCGGCGTCGCGCGGCCAGCTCTCGGCGGTGGCGCGACGCTGGAGCGCGGCGAGCGTGGCGTCGACCTCCGGCTGCACCTGCGCCACCTCGCGAAGCAGCTCGAAGTGCGCGCGCACCCGGTCCTTCCAGAAGAAGGCATCCAGCATGCCGCGCAGGGCGACGTAGCGCAGGCGCGTGGCCTCCAGGAGGTCCGCGCGGTCCTCCAGTCGTGCGCGCAGGTTGTCCGGGTGCGTGGCCACGGCCCCACTATAAAAGCGCGCCCTCCATCCGGCAGGCCCCCGGCCCATCTCTCCTCTGGGAGCGTGCACGATGTGTCACCCGGGACCGCGCCCTGCCCTCCCGAGCGCACACCCCGCGCGTTCCCCGTCCAGAATGAGGCATCGCGCCCACGAAAAAGCCCATGCGACCCCACCTCGAAGGTGGAGCACGCATGGGCTCGCACGGCGACACGCCGGCCGTGGCCGACTCAGACGCGCATCGGCATGACCACCGCGGTGAACGTGCGGTCCCCCGGCGCGTGCAGCACGCCCGGGCTGTGCTCGTCACCCAGCTCGAAGCTCACCTCGTCCGTGTCCGTCACCGCGAGCACGTCCATCAGGTAGCGCGCGTTGAAGCCCACCGTGATGTCCTTGCCCTGGTACGCCAGCTCCACCTCGTCGCGCGCCTCGCCCAGGTCCGGGTTGCTCGCGGTGATGATGAGCTTGTTCTCCGCCAGCCCGATTCGCACCGCGTTGCTCTTGTCCGCGGACAACAGCGCGATGCGCTTGAGCCCCTCCAAGAGCCGCACCTTGGGAACGAGGACGACCTTCTCCCCCTCCTTCGGAATCACCCGCTGGTACTCCGGGAACTGCCCGTCGATGAGCCGCATCACCATCGTCAGGCCCGGCTTCTTGAAGAGCGCCGAGTTCTCCGCGAACCCCAGGTGGCACTCCGCGTCCGGCGCCTCGTCCAACAGGCGCTTCAACTCCATCAACCCCTTGCGCGGGATGATGACGCCGCTCTTCAGCTTGAAGTCCCCCGTCAGCTCCCGCTCGATGAGCGACAGCCGGTGACCGTCCGTGGCCACCATGCGGACCTTGCCGCTGGCCTGCGGCTCGAAGAAGACGCCGTTGAGGATGTAGCGCGTCTCGTCGCTGGAGATGGCGAACTGGGTCTTCTTGATCATCTCCAGGAGGGTGTTGCCGCCCACCTGCACCAGCGGGGCGTTCTCCTCCTTGGGCAGCTTCGGGTACTCCTCCGCCGCCATGCCGACAATCTTGAAGTGGGCCGAGCCGCTGGCGATGTCCACGTAGTTGTTCGCCAGCTTCTTGAGCGTCACCTGCGCGTCCGGCAGGTTCTGCACGATGTCGAAGACGTACTTGGCGCTCAGCGTGACGGCGCCCGTCTTGATGACCTCGGCGGGGTGCTCGGACACGATGCCGATGTCCAGGTCGAACGCGGTGACGGTGATGCCGCCCTTCGTCGCGTTGACGAGCACGTTGGCCAGGATGGGCATCGTCGTCTTGCGCTCCACGATGCCCTGGGCGCGGTAGAGGGCCTTCTTCAGCTCGTCGGCGGCGATGCGGAATTCCATCGGAGGTCGTCCTTGAATCCCGGCCCCCGGAGGGGCCGATCAGGCGGTCGATGTAGCCCGTGAGTCCAGGCGGGTCAACGCGCCAGAAGCACTCTGGACACGAGCGCCAGGACGTCAACTGAAGCGCATCAGCCACCCTACCCGCCCTGTACGGGCATTCAGCCACGGGCAGTCCAATTGACCGCCAGTCAGCCGGGCGAACGGGAGACTGGCCCAATCGCCGGGGGCGATGGACACTAGGTGCCTTCCCGCCTTCCGGAGCCTTCCCATGAACGTCCGCCCGCTGTTGCTCGCCGCCCTCGCGCTGGGCTTCGCCGCTGGATGCAGCAAGCCGTCCGCCTCCTCGTCGTCGGCCGCGGGCGAGCCCGGTACGCCCGCCCCGGGCGACACCCGCCCGGCCGCGGAGAACGCCGCCCCCGACAATGACCGCAGCGGCACCCCCGTCGCCCCGCCCCCCTCCAACGCCAACGGCGGCGAGGCCAAGGCGGGTGAGAGCGCCGTCTACATCGTCACGGACAGCGGCATCCGGTGCATCGCCCCGCCCTGCCCCTCGTACAACGCGGTGCTGGCGGACAAGCCGGGCATGGACGCGATTCCCGTCCACGAGCTGGACCTGACGGCGGTGACGGGCGGCAACGAGCAGCAGATGGAGTCGCTCATGCAGCAGACCACCAGCGGCGGACTGCGCATCCGCGCCACGCTGGAGACGCGCGCCAAGGCGGGCCCGGCGGGCGACGCCACGGTGCTGCGCGCCAGCAAGGTGGAGTAGCCCGACTAGAAGTGCAGTCCCAGCTGGAGGCCGGGCCAGTGCTGCAAGCGCTTGTCGGCCTTCGGGTGGCTCTCTCGCACGGACATGCGCGTCACCGACGCGAAGTCCGGCTGTCCCCACACGAGCCACGCGTTGTACGTGGGGCCGAGGAACACCGCGAAGCGCGGCATCACCTGGACGCCCAGCATCAGGCGCAGCTGGCCCAGCACGTTGCCGCCGTCGCCCTCGAGCGGCTTCTGCACCGGCTGCACCGCGCCGCCCGTCACGTCCAGGTCCAACCAGAAGCGGTGCGACAGCACGATGTGCCCGCCCACGCCCAGGCCGAAGTTGAAGCGGGCCTCGTCGCGGCTGCCCGGCTCGATTCCCGCCAGCAGCGTCAGGTAGAAGGGGCCACCGCCCAGCTTCACCGCGAGGTTGGCGAGCTGGATGTCGCTCGACCACAGCTCCATGTGGACGTTGCCCTTGCGCAGCCCGCGACGCCCGGGCTCGGGGCCTGTGTCCGCGGCCTGCGCGAACGCACCTTCACCCTCCTCCATCGCGAGGGGGCGCGCCGCCCTGACATCGGCGACCGCCACCCCCGCCCACAGCCACAGTGCGAGAAGGGCTCGGGGTTTCATCACTCCTTCTTTTGAAGTGTGAAGGACACCTGCGTCAAGCCCTCGGGCAACATGAGCGACGCGGTGTCGGCCCCGGCCGACGCCCCGAGCCGCCGGGCCGCCTCCACCACGGGCTCCACCTCGAAGGGCGCGTCCGACGTGACGAGGAAGAAGCGCTCGAAGCCCGGCGCGTCATCCAGCTCGTAGGCCCCGGGCAGCCGCTGTGTGCCGGAGGGGGACAACGCCGCGGCCCGGGCCCCGTGCTCGGGCGCGTGCAGCGTGACGGCGCCCCGCCCGTCCACGGAGAGGATGACGCCGTGCGCCTGACCCGCCGCCACGTACGCCAGCTGCACCACGTCTCCCGGCGCCGCGCGCGCGCCGTCCTGGAGCGACTCGTCCGCCTGCCCTCGCTGACGGTGCACCTCCAGCTTCGGCTTCAGGCCCTTGGAGCGCGTGGTCTCCGTGTCCCACCCCGCCACCGGCGCGTCCACGCCGGCCGAGGGCTGGGACGCGGGCTTCACCACCATGAACAGCGCGAGCGCCGCGAGCACGGGCACCAGCCCCATCGCGGGCGTCAGCCACGCGGGACGAGCCGCACGACGCTCGGCGTCCCGGCGAAATCGCGCATCCACCTCGCGGGCCACGCGCTCGGCGGGCAGCCGCTCCAGGGTGGCGCGCGTGTCGGCCTCCAGCGCGGCCAGGCGCGCCAGGCCCTCCGGCTCCGACTCCAGCCGGGCGCGCGCGGCGGCCAGCTCGTCGGGGGGAAGCTCACCCAGCAGGATTCGCTCCAGCAGCCAGTCCGGGGTGCGTTGGGGGGAAGTCATGCGGCCTCCAGCTCGAGCTCCTGCAACACGGACGTCAGCGCGCGCAGGCGCTTGCGCACACCGGACACGGACAGGCCCACCTCGCGCGCCGTCTCCTCCAACGTCATCCCATCCACCAGGTGCAGCACCGCGATGTCGCGGCTGGACGCGGGCACCCGGCCGAACAGCCGGTCCAACATGCCCCGCGCGCTCGCCCGCGACTCGGTGTCGTCCGCGGAGGCGATCTGCAGCACCAGCTCATCCTCGCGGTCCTCCGGGCGACGCCGGGCGCCGCGCAGGCGGTTGAGGCACACGGTGGTGGAGATGCGGTGCAGCAGGCTGGAGGGAGCCGCGTCCTTCAGCGCCCCCTGATAGCGCAAGAGCTGCACGAACACGTCGTGCATGGCGTCCACGGCCTTCTCCTCGTCACGCAGGAGGAAGCGGCAGCGCCGGAGCACCTGGGGGCCGTAGCGGCGGTAGTAGGCCTCCACATCGATAGACACCGGCGTCGCGCCTCCCTCGTTCCGCGAAAGGGAACACCGGTGCCTTCCCAAAGTGTCACCGGCCTCTTCGCGCTTCGGATTCCCTATCCCGATTCCCCCCGCCGGCGAAGCGTGTTGGGCCCGGTGCCTCTGCAAAATCTACAGGGCGGGCGACTTCACGAGCGCTCGTCTTCCCGAACGTTCAGTGTCAGGTTGTCGATGAAAACACCCCCGCTCGCGTGTACTCGACTGTATCGAGGCAGGTTCCCGTCACTACTTTCCGATACTTGACGCCCCCCGAGCTCGTGACACCCGTGACCGAAGACGCCCTCTCCCAGCTCAGGACGCGCTACCTGGCGGCGCAGCTCGCGGGCAACCGGAAGGAAGCCCTGCGACTGCTGGTGGATGATGGGCTCCTGCGGGGCATCCCCCTGCAGATCATCCACCTGGAGGTCATCCAGCAGGCCCAGTACGAGATTGGCCGCATGTGGCAGGAGAACATCATCTCCGTGGCCCAGGAGCACCTGGCCACCGCCGTGTCCCAGCTCGCCCTGGCCCACCTCTACCGCCACCTGCCTCGCGACCCGCCCAACGGCAAGGTCGTCATGGTGTCGTGCGTGGAGGGGGAGCTGCACGAGGTCGGCGCGCGCATGGCCAGTGACTTCCTGGAGATGGCGGGCTTCGAGGTGCGCTTCCTGGGCGCCAACGTCCCCGCCGAGCACCTGGCGCGCATGCTGCGCGAGGAGACGCCGCACCTGCTCGCCCTGTCCGTGACGATGTCGTACCACCTGCCCGCGCTGCGCCGCGCGGTGGAAGCCGCCAGAGAAGTCGCCCCCCACCTACCCATCGCCGTCGGCGGACACGCCTTCCGATGGGCCCCCGGCCTGGAGAAGGAGCTGCACGTGACCTTCCACGGCAAGGACGCGCGCGAGCTCGTCTCGTCCGCCTGCCGCGCGCTGGGAGTTTGAGGACAACGCATGGAGAAACCGAGTCGCCAGTTGGCCGCGCGCGCTGACGTCATCGCCCAGGCCTCCGTCGAGCCGATGTATCAAGACCCCTTCTGGGAGGCGCGCTACGGCCCCGAGCGCGCGCGCCGCTTCGGCGACGAGGATGCGCGCTTCCATGTGCGCTACCTTGTGCAATCCCTCGACGAGCAGCGCCCCTCGGTGATGGAGGGCTATGCGCGCTGGCTGCGCACCTTGCTGGTGTCGCGGGGAATGTCCACCTTCCATCTCGACGTGAACTTCGCCGGGCTGGCCTCCGCGCTGGAGGCCGAGGGGTGGGGCCCCGGCACCGAGCCGTATGAGCATGTGCGCGCCGCCCGGGAAGCCTTGCGCTACCCGGAAGGTCCCTCACGCACCCTGCAAGACGACGCGGCGGAGCTGTCCCGTGCCGCCACTGCCCGGCTGGCCCTCTACCTCACCCAGGAGGACCGCCCCCGATTGGAGGAAGAGCTGAGACTCCAGCTTTCATACCTGGCCGACGCGCTGGACGCGGACAAGCCCGAGCTGATGGCCGACCACGTGCGCTGGTACGTGGGCTTCTGGCCCCGGCGGGGCTTCGGCCTGCTCGCCTTCCCCACCGTGTTGGGGATGTTGAAGGCGGTGCTGGGAAGCCGGCATCCGCAGGCGCGCGCGCTGCTCGCCACCGCGGGTGTTTCGTGGGAGGAGACGCGCTCATGAGACTCTCCTCTCACGACAAGAGCCTCGCCGTGGACGAGCTGAGCCGCGAGGTCGCGATGACCTGTGACGCCCAGGGCGTGCTCACGTGGGTGGACGCTCGCGCCCAGGGTGTGCTCGAGGCCGTCCCGGGCAAGACGCTGCGGGCCCTGGCGGCCCAGGGCACCGAGGACAAGGTGGACCGGCTGTTGATCCAAGCGCGCGACGAGCGCGTGGACGGCTGGGAGCTCATCCTGTGCCGTGGCCAGACGCCCACCACGTTCGCCTTCCGCGCGCGCCCGCACGAGGGCGGGGTGCTGCTGGTGGGCAGCCTGGTGCCGGAGGACTACGGCGCCGCGCTGGAGCAGGTGAGCACGTCGATGAGCGAGCTGTCCGCGCTGCATCGCGAGGCGGAGAGCCAGCGCCGCGAGCTCAAGCGCCGCGCGGATGAGCTGATGCGGCTCAACCGCGAGTTGGAGGAGTCCAACCGCGGCGTGCGCAGCCTGCACGCGGCCCTGGACGAGAAGGCGGAAGGGCTGCACCGCGCCGCGGAAATCAAGAGCCGCGTCGTCGCCAACGTCAGCCACGAGTTCCGCACGCCGCTGCACTCCATCCTCGGCCTGTCCAAGGTCCTGCTCAACCCCATCAACGGGCCGCTGTCCTCGGAGCAGGAGAAGCAGGTCCAGTTCATCCGCAACTCCGCCGAGTCGCTCTTCGAGCTGGTCAACGACCTCTTGGATTTGTCCAAGGTGGAGGCGGGCAAGACGACGCTGCGCCACAGCCGCTTCGTGGTGCACGATTTGCTCAGCGCGCTGCGCGGCATGATGAAGCCCATGCTGCCGCCGGGCTCGCCGGTGGACCTGCGGCTGGTGGAGCCGGAGACGCCGCTGGAGCTGGAGACGGACGAGACGCGGCTGAGCCAGGTGCTGCGCAACCTGGTGTCCAACGCGCTGAAGTTCACCGAGGCCGGCCACGTCACCGTCAGCGCGGCCATGGGCCAGCGCGACACGGTGGTCTTCACCGTGAAGGACACGGGCATCGGCATCGCCCCGGCGGACCAGGAGCGCGTCTTCGAGGAGTTCACCCAGCTGGACAGCCACCTGCAGCGCAAGGTGAAGGGCACGGGCCTGGGCCTGCCGCTGGCGCGCCGGCTGGTGGAGCTGCTCGGCGGCACGCTCTCGCTGCAGAGCGTGCCGGGCGAGGGCTCCACCTTCACCATCATCCTGCCCCGCGTGCACATGGAGGTCTCGGAGATGGCGGGGCTGTCCGAGCGCAGCCAGCACCTGGACACCAGCCGCGCGCCGGTGCTGGTGCTGGAGGACGACCGGCAGACCTTGTTCCTCTACGAGAAGTACCTGGCCCGCTCGGGCTTCCAGGTGCTGCCGGTGCGCAGCACGGACGAGGCCCGCCGCGTGCTCCAGCGCGTGCGGCCCGCCGCCATGGTGCTGGACGTGATGCTGGAGGGCGAGACGAGCTGGAACTTCCTCGCGGAGATGAAGAACGGCGAGGCCACGCGCGACATCCCCATCCTCGTGGTGACGGTGACGGACCGCGAGCAGAAGGCGCGCGCGCTGGGCGCGGACGAGTTCTGGCTCAAGCCGGTGGACGAGGTCCGCCTGCAGAAGAAGCTCCAGGAGCTGGCGCGCAGCGGCCCCGTGGAGCGGGTGCTCATCATCGACGACGACGACGTGCACCGCTACCTGCTCAAGCAGCTGCTCAAGGACACGCCCTACGTGCTGCTGGAGGCCGCCGGTGGCAAGGACGGCGTGCGGCTGGCGCGCGAGCAGGTGCCGCAGCTCATCTTCCTGGACTTCGTGCTGCCGGACATCACCGCCTTCGACGTGCTGGACGAGCTGAAGGGGGACCCGCGCACGCGGGAGATTCCGGTCATCCTCCACACCTCGCACGAGCTGCGCGAGGAGGAGCGGGCCCGGCTGGCGAACGAGACCACGGCCATCCTCTCCAAACACACCCTCAGCCGCGAGGTGGCCATCGGCCGCATCCGCGACGCGCTGACCAAGGCGGGACTGGGGTCGAACATCCACCAGGAGGGGCGCCGTGGTTGAACCGCGACTGGCCACCGTCCTCAACGTCAACGACGACGACGCGAACCGATACCTGGTCAACCGCATCCTCGAGATGGCGGGCTACCACGTCATCGAGGCGGCCACCGGCATGGCCGCGCTGCTCTTGGCCGAGCAGCACCGTCCGGACGTCATCGTCCTGGACGTGAAGCTGCCGGACATCAGCGGCTATGAGGTCTGCGCGCGCCTGCGGGCCAACCCGGACACCGCCTCCATCGCGGTGATGCACACGTCCGCCACCTTCGTCACGTCCGACAAGAAGGCGCGCGGCCTGGACGCCGGCGCGGACGCGTACCTCACCCAGCCCTTCGAGTCCTCGGAGCTCATCGCCACGGTGCGCTCGCTCTTGCGGCTGCGTCACGCGGAGCAGGCGGCGCGGCGGCGCGCGGACGAGCTGGCGGAGATGGACCGGCGCAAGGACGAGTTCCTGGCCATGCTCGCGCACGAGCTGCGAAACCCGCTCGCCGCCATCATGACGTCCATCGGCATCCTGGAGCGCAAGCCGACGGATGACACGAAGGAAGCGCGGATGCGCGGCATCATCCACCGCCAGACCAACCACCTGGCGCGGCTGGTGGACGACCTCTTGGACGTGAGCCGGATCACCCGCGGCAAGGTGGAGCTGCGCTCGGGCCGGCTGGACCTGCGCGCGGTGCTGCTCCAGGTGGTGCAGGTCATCCGCCCCATCACCGAGGCGCGCGGCCTGGGGCTGGAGGTGTCGATGCCCGAGGGGCCGCTGGTGCTCACCGGCGACGCCACGCGGCTGGAGCAGGTCTTCACCAACCTGCTCGACAACGCGGCCAAGTACACCGACAGCGGGCACATCTCCCTGCGCGTGGAGAGGGAGGGCGTGGACGGCACGGCGCAGGCGGTGGTGCGGGTGCGCGACACGGGCATCGGCATCCCCCAGGACGTGCTGCCGCGCATCTTCGACCTGTTCGCGCAGGCGGACACCTCGCTGGAGCGCACGCGCGGGGGCCTGGGCATCGGCCTGACGCTGGTGCGCCAGCTGGTGCACCTGCACGGTGGACAGGTGCAGGCGGTGAGCCCCGGCTCCGGCAGGGGCTCCGAGTTCGTGGTGCGGCTGCCACTCCTGCACGCGAACGAGGTGGCGCTGGCGCCGCCCGTCAACACGGTGTCGCGCTCGGGCCGGCGCATCCTGCTGGTGGAGGACAACCCGGACGCGCGTCAGGCCATGCGCGAGCTCTTGGAGCTGTGGGGCCACGACGTGGAGGTGGCGCCGGACGGCTTGCAGGGCGTGGAGCTGGCGGTGCGCAAGCCCCCGGAGCTGGCGCTGGTGGACATCGGCCTGCCGGGGCTGGACGGCTACCGGGTGGCGCGGGAGCTGCGCACGCGCATCGGCCACGACATCCGCCTGGTGGCGATTACCGGCTACGGCGGGCCAGAGGGACATGACCGCGCGCTCGCGGCGGGGTTCGACCTGCACATCGTCAAGCCGGTGAAGCCCGACGAGTTGGATCGCCTGCTGTCCAATCTGTGAGGGATGCGGGGGTGGGCGCGGGCCGGCGCCCTTCACTTCGGGCGGGGCGCTTCAGCGCCGGCCCAGGGCGTTGGCCACCAGCCCCAGGAGCTTCACGTGGGGGGCCTCGAGCTGACGCACGGTGCGAAGCAGGCGGCGCACCTCGGGCCGCTCGGGTGGGGACGACGACGACTCGCTGACGCGCGAGGGCGGGGCGCCCTGCGAGGCGAGCCCCAACAGCTCGTCCGCGGAGACATGCAGCTCGTGACACAGCTTCAGCAGCGTCTGCACGCTGGGAAGCATGCCGCCGCGCTCCAGCCGCCCATACACTTCCGTGGCCACGTCGATGCGCTCGGCCACGTCAGCCTGGGTGAGCTCCAGCCGGGACCGCGCGGCTCTTGCTCCCGCTCCGATGGTGGTTGCCAGTTTCTTGTCCATGCCTTACCGACCCGAAACGTTTGGCCGCTGGCATAGGACGTATAGAGGCAGACAGACAGAACTTGTCGGGTCAGCCTCAGGTTGTTCACCCAGCGGGTCACCGCTGTAGAGGGAGACTTTCGGGGTTCCGAGTACCTCGATACCCGCCCCTTTCTCTCGACGGAAGAGCTGTCTTCCACGCTCAACCCGGCCCCCTGAAGTCGGGGGGAGAGCCCCTGGAGGCGGACGACCTGGGACGTCGGGCGTCGATTTTCCTACGGTGCCTGGGAGTCCTACCGCCAGGGCCACCCCGCAGGGTTGTATCCCCTGTCGGACGCGTCGCCACCTCATCGCCCGCATGTCGCCAGTGACGAAGGCAGGCAGGCGGGCCGCGACGCTCGCCCTGCCGCACACGGTGTGCGCCGGAGACGACGAGACCTGGGACAACCGGTGGCAATCGACGCGGGGACGACCTTGGGAGTCGCGCGCGACGAGGGCTTGAGGACTAGTCTTGCGCGCCGATGGCGCTCGGACGGCGCAACCTGCTGGTGAAGCTCTGTGTGGCGATGGGCGTGGTCGCCCTGCCGTTGCTCGTCGCCATCCTGGGCTACGTGTTGCCCCAGCTGCGCGCGCAGCTGCACGCGGACCGGGTGCGCGGCCTGCGGCAGGCGGTGGAGACGGCCTACGGCATCCTCCGGGTGTACGAGGCGCGCGAGCGCGACGGCACGCTGACGCGCGACCAGGCGCAACAGCAGGCGTCCGTGCTGCTGTCGACGCTGCGCTACTCGCAGGTGGAGTACTTCTGGGTCAACGACCTGGACACGCGGCTGGTCATGCACCCGCACCTGCCGAAGATGGTGGGGCAGGACATGAAGGGCTACCGCGACGTGCGCGGGCGGCCGGTGTTCTCGGACATCGTCGCGCTGGTGCGCGCGCGGGGCGAGGGCGCGCTGGGCTACGAGGCGACGCGGCCGGGCTCGCCAGACCCCATCCCGAAGGAGAGCTACGTGAAGCTCTTCGAGCCGTGGGGCTGGGTGCTGGGCACGGGCGTGTACGTGGAGGACATCGACCGGGAGGTGGCGGCGGTGCGCCAGCGCATCCTCATCGCCGTGGGCGGGGCGCTGGTGCTGGCGGCGCTGGCGGGGATGTACGTCTCGCGCCGCGTGGTGAAGCCCGTGCGCGCGCTCGCGCTGGCGGCGCATCAGGTGGCGCGAGGAGATTTGTCCGTGCGCGTGGAGGCGCGGACCGAGGACGAGGTGGGCCAGCTCACCGGCGCGTTCAACACCATGGTGGCGGGGCTGGGCGAGGTGGTGGGCGCGCTGACGCGGGCGGCGGGTGACACGGCGGCGGACGCGGAGCGCATCCGTCTCTCCGCGGACGGGCTGTCGCGCACGACGCGCGAGCAGGCGGAGGCGCTCGAGCGCGCGGCCAGCGCCGTGCAGGAGATGAGCCGTCATGTCTCGCTGGGCGCGGCGGACGCGCGGGTGGCGGCGCGCTCGGCGTCGAGCCACGGACAGGTGGCGCGCGAGGGCGGCGCCGCGGTGGACCAGGCGTCGCGGAAGATGGTGGAGATTGTCGACGTGGTGGAGCGCTCGGCGCGCACGGTGGAGGAGCTGCAGGCCTCCGGCCGCGCGACGTCGCGGATGCTCCAGCTCATCCAGGCGGTGGCGGACGAGACGCGGATGCTCGCGGTGAACACCGCCATCGAGGCGGTGCGCGCGGGCCAGCACGGCAAGGGCTTCTCCGTGGTCGCCGGCGAGGTGCGCAAGCTGGCGGAGCGCACGCACGAGGCGGCGGACCAGGTGCAGGTTCTGCTGACGAAGCACGAGGCGGACACCACCGCGGCGGTGGAGCTGATGCGCCGGGGCACCTCGAAGGTGGACGAGGGCAGGGGCCTGTCATCCGCCGCGGCGCAGGCGCTGTCACGGCTGTTGTCCGGCGTGAAGGAGCTGGGCGAGCGCGTGGAGGCCCTGGCGGAGCAGAACGCGCGGCAGTCGTCCTCGGGCGAGGCCATCGCCGAGCGCATCCAGGCGCTGTCGGAGCGCTCGGCCGAGTCCGTGTCGGGGGTGGAGCGCATCGCCCGCTCGGTGGAGGACCTGCGGGCCCGGGCGGGACGGCTCCAGGAGCTGGCCTCCCGCTTCACCCTGGGCGGGCCCTCGGGCTCCGGGCGTTAACCTTTCTTCACACCCGCGCAACGCCCAGCACAGCCGCGCCGGGCAGTCTGCTGCTCCAACCTGGATGGACGTCCTTCATCCGCACACGGAGGTAGGAGACATGGCGCTGGCATTGACGCGGGCCCCCGGGCGCGAGCCCGTGGTGTTCGGATACGCGCTGGAGACGCTGCTGGCGGCGGCGGCCCCCTTGACGGAGCTCACCCAGAAGGCGCTGGAGCGGCAGGGCATCTTCGCGCTGCGGCCCCTGCACACGGCCTACCCCTGCGCGGTGTGGCCGCAGAGCATCCAGCTGCTCTCCGCCACCACCCTGCCCCACCTGTCGCGCGAGGAGGCCGAGTACGAGCTGGGCCTGCGCTTCGCGCGCGCGTTCATCCAGGCGCGCCTGGGCACGGCGCTCCAGGACTTCGCCCAGGTGGTGGGCCCGGAGAAGATGTTGCTGCGGCTCTCGCGCTCGCTGCGCTCCATCAACAACTTCCTCGACGCCTCGGTGACGCCGACGGGCGATGACGGGGGATGGGAGCTGAGCCTGTACCCGGTGCGGGAGTTCCTCGACCATCCCCGCCGCCGGGCGGACCCGCCGCACTTCATGCGGGGCCTGCTCACGTTCGCCTTCCAGCACAGCGGCGCGCCCACGGCCCGGGTCACGCTCACGCGCCACGACGATGCCCGGGCGGTGACGACGTTTCACGTCGGCCTGTAGTCAGCTCCGACGGTGGCAGCGGTAGCAGGATGCGCGCCGTGGTGCCCACGCCCGGCTGGCTCTCCAGCGTCAGCGTGCCGCCGTGTGCATCGACGATGCGACGGGCCAGCGCCAGGCCCATGCCGATTCCGCCCGTGCGGCGGGCGCGGCTGCGGTCCGTGCGGAAGAAGGGGGTGCCCACGCGCAGCAGGTCCTCCGACTCGATGCCGATGCCCTCGTCCGCCACCTCCAGCGAGAGTGTGTCCGGCGTCCCGGCGGCCTGGGCTCGCAGCCGTACGGGGCTCTTCGGCTCCGAGTACTTGCCCGCGTTGTCGAGCAGGTTGTCCAGCGCGCGGCGCAGCAGCACCGGGTCCACCTCCACGGGCGGCAGCGAGCCCTCCACGCTCACCTCCAGGACCCTCCCGGGGCGCGCGGTGCGGAAGCGCGAGGCGGCCTTGTCCACCAGGCTCTGGACCTCCACCTGCTCCTGTCGCAGCGGAGGCGCGCCCACGCCCGCGTTCCCCGTGGTCAGATCCAGCCGCGCCGCGGTGAGCACGTCATCCACCAGTTGCTCCAGCTCGGCCAGGTCACTGGTGATGTCGGAGAGCATCTCGCGCGCGGTCTCCGCGTTGCCCTCCTCCGCCAGGTCCAGGGCCACGCGGATGCGCGCCAGCGGCGTGCGCAGCTCGTGCGACACGTTGGCCAGCAGCTCCTTCTGCGAGCGCAGGAGGTGGGTGAGCCGGCAGGCCATCTCGTCGAAGGCCTCCGCCACCTGCCCCAGCTCATCGCGGCGCCGGATGCCGGTGCGCGTGTCCAGCTTCCCCTCGCCCAGGGCGCGCGCCACCTCGGCGAGCCGCTGGAGCGGACGGGCCAGCGTGCGCGCGAAGGCCAGCGAGGTGATGGCCGTGGACAACAGCACCGCGCACACCACCAGCGCGGTGTTCCCCGGCGGCGGCTCGGGAGGACGGGTGATGATGGTGGCGTACGCCTCCAGCGGCCCCTCTTCTGGAATCGGCAGCGTGAGCGAGTGCGGCGGACGGCCGCGCGACAGGCGCTCGCCGTGCAGGACCAGCTCGTCCAGCTCCACGGGGGTGAGCTCGGGAGCGGGCGCCGAGGTGTTGGTGGCGATGAGCCGGCCCGAGGCGTCTCGCAGCGTCACCTTCGCCTCGAGCAGCCGCGCGGCGCGGTCCAGCGAGGCCTGGAGCGCCACCGGGTCCTCGAGCAGCTCCTCCCACTCGCGGATGTTGTACGCGGCGTGACGGATGAAGCCGTGCCGCAGCGGCTTGTCGACGACGAACGAGCGCGCCGCGAACAGCGTGGCGACGACGAGCACGAGCTGGGCGATTCCCACCAGGTAGATGCGCAGCAGCAGACGGCCGGGAGTGCGCGGACGACGACTCACGACTCCTCTCCGGTCGCGAGCATGTAGCCGGCGCCGCGCACCGTTTTCAGCATCAGGGGATTGCGAGGGTCCACCTCCAGCTTCTGGCGCAGGCGGAAGATGTGCACGTCCACCGAGCGGTCGAACACCTCGTCCGCGCTGCCCTTCACCAAATCGAGCAGCTGCTCGCGGCTGAGCACGCGGCCGGCGCGCTCGGCCAGGACACGCAGCAGGCTGAACTCGTAGGTGGTGAGGTGCAGCGCGCGGCCGTCGAGCGTGGCGCGCAGGCTGCGCGGGTCCATCATCAGCCGTCCGGCCTGCACCGGCTGGGAGGAAGGCCCCGCCTTGCCCCTGGCGCGGCGCACCTGGGCGCGGATGCGGGCGAGCAGCTCGCGCGAGGAGTAGGGCTTGGCCAGGTAGTCGTCCGCGCCCGTCTCCAGGCCGAGCACGCGGTCGGCCTCCTCGCCGCGCGCGGTGACCATGATGATGGGGACGTCGGTGCGGCCTCGCAAATCCCGGCAGACCTCCAGGCCATCGCGGCCGGGGAGCATCAGGTCCAGGAGGATGACGTCGAACACGTGGCGGTTGGACTCGGCGAGCGCGTCGGAGCCGCTGTGCGCCAGCGTCACCACGAGGCCGTGCTCCTGGAGGTAGCGGGCGGTGAGCCGCGCCAGACGCTCGTCATCCTCGACGAGCAGGACCTGGATGGTGCCCTCCTCCAGCGAGGGGCGGCTGAGCTGTTCCATGGGTTCCAAGCCTCCTGCATTTCCGCGGACCTTCCCACCAGGAGGGTAACAGCGGAGCGGTGGCCCGGGAGCAGGCGGGAGGAGTCTGTCGCCGTCCGCCGGGCGCCGTCCGGGCCTGGCGAGGGCCATCGAGCTCCCGGGCCACGCCTCGAACGGTGGCACCGGGAGATGTCCGGGGTGCGTCCCCCGGATGACGATTTGTTACCGGACGGCCCCCGCACGCCCAGGAGCCGGACGGGCATCCGCCGCCCCGTCCGGCCCGGTGCTCCGGGGAGTCTCAGGTCAGCGCAGGTACCACTTCTGGTTCGCGGTGCCGGCACACTCCCAGATTTGCAGCCGCGTGCCGTTGTTGCTGTTCCACTCCGACACGTCCACGCACTTGTTGGCCTGCGGGTTGACCAGGTCCCCGGCGCCGCTGAGGACGAACTGCTGCGCGGGGTTGCCCGTGCAGTCGTGCAGCTGGATGAGCGCACCGTTGGCCGTGGAGCCCCACGTCACGTCCATGCACTTGCCGAAGGCGCGCAGCGTCCCGTCGCCGTGGAAGGTCCACTTCTGCGCGTTGGAGCCGTTGCAGTCCCACAGCTGGATGGCCGTGCCGTTGGCCGTGTTGGAGTGGTCCACGTCGATGCACTTGCCCGCGAGCCCGACGATTTCTCGTCCCCCGCTGCCGCCGTTGGTGGTGAGCGACAGGCCGTAGACGGAGAGAATCTCGTTCACCGGCTGGAAGTACGTGGTGCCGCCCGTGTTGCAGTCGCCCGAGCCGCCCGACGTCACGCCCTGCGCCTGGTTGCCGGAGATGAAAGAGCCGCCCGAGTCGCCGCCCGCCGCGCACGCGTTGCTGCGCGTGAGCCCGTACACGGGGCCGACGTCGTAGTTGACGGTGACGTTCTTCGCCTGGATGACGCCGCAGCGCCAGCCGGTGGTGGAGCCGGAGCGACACACGGACGCGTTGATGCCCGCCTCCGCGGAGCCCGCGACGATGACGTTGCCGCCCGCGTAGTTGTAGACCCAAGGCTGCGAGGCCCAGTTGCCGTTGACCTGCACCCAGGCGTAGTCGTTGTTCGGGAAGGACGAGCCGCGCACCGTCCCCTGGCCCGCGCCGTTGTGGCCCTGGGTGGAGGAGTTCACCCCGCCGCAGTGGCCCGCGGTGACGAAGCCTCCGGCCACGGGGAAGCCGATGGAGCAGCGCGTGTTGCCGTTGATGTAATACGCGTCACCGCCGCGCAAGTCGTAGAAGGGGCGGGGCTTCTCCTGGGAGATGACCACGCGCACGGCGGTGTCGGCCGCGCCGCTCTCCGCGACGAAGCGCTCCGCGTTCACCACCGCCGCGTCCCGGGCGAGCACCACCACGCTGTTGGTGGGCAGGTCCACGTACCAGCCATGGATGTCCTTGCTGGCCACGTCCGCGCCCCGGTCCAGCGCCTCCTTGAGCGCGTCCAGCTCCCGCTCCGTGCGCGTCACCCAGCGAGGCTCCGCGCCCGCGCGCCTCGCGGCCTGCTCTCCCGCGGCGGTGGTGACACCGACGACGAGCCGGTCTCCTGTCTCGTTCAGCCATGCGCCGCCGAAGGAGGTGCCCAGTTCGCCACGCAGCGTCCGCTCCGTGTGCACCGTGAGCGCCTCCGTCTCCAGCCGTTGCCGGGCCTGTTCGGCGGTGAGCCCCAGGTCCCGCTGCATCGCGGTGAGCACCTCGGGAGAGATGTCCTCGCTCGCGGCGAGCGCGGCGCCAGGGAGGGCCAGGGTGGTGAACAACGCCGTCGCGGTCCGGAGCGCATGCAGTCTTCGGTTCATCGGGGGCTTCCTTTCTGAACGGGGGACCGGCGCACGCGGACACCCTCGCCCGCGACGCCTCGCGGACCATCGGAAGCGGGATTCAGCACCCGAGTCAATCAATTCAAGTATTCACAGAAAATCTCGATACTTTTGCCGGACGGAGAATAAAGTCCCGGACATCGGCTGTTCAGAACGGAATCCCCGAGCGTCCATGTTTCTCCACTCAATGGAATAATTCAGAGGGTGGGCGCCCGCTCAAGGCTGACCGTGCGCGGCGGACAGCGCGCGACGGTCCACCTTGCCAGCGGAGGTGCGCGGCAGGGACTCGACGAAGCGCACGGAGCGCGGCGTCTTGTAACGCGCCAGTCGACCCTCGCAGAACGACAGCAGGGACTCGGCGGTGGGCGTCGTCCCGGCGCGAGGCACGACGAGCGCGCGCGGTGTCTCGCCCCACTTCGCGTCGGGCACGCCGATGACGGCGACCTCCGCGACGTCGGGGTGTCCGGCGAGCACGCTCTCCACCTCGGCGGGGTAGATGTTCTCGCCGCCGGAGATGATGAGGTCCTTGTGCCGGCCGACAATTCGGAAGCAGCCCTCCGCGTCGCGCAGGGCCAGGTCTCCGGTGTGCAGCCACCCGCCAATGATGGTGCGCGCGGTCTCCTCCGGACGTCGCCAGTAACCGGCGCACACGTGCGGCCCGCGCAGCAGCAGCTCGCCCACGTCCCCGGGCTGACGCTCACCGTCGATGCGGGCCTCCACCTGGAACAGCGGCACGCCGACGAAGCCCGGCTTGCGGCGCACGTCCGCAGGCGGCAGCCAGAAGTTGTTGGGCCCCGCCTCCGTGAGGCCATAGCCCGTCTTGAAGGCCACGCCCTTGGCGAAGAAGCGCTCGAACACGGGCGGAGGACACGGCGCCCCGCCGCTGACGACGAGCTTGAGATGGGAGAAGTCCATCGCCTCGAAGCGCGCGTGACGCTGCAGCTCGATGAACATGGTGGGCACGCCGAAGAACAGGCTCACCTCGCGGCGCTCGATGAGGTCGAACACCTGCTCCACCTCGAAGCCCTTGCACACCACGGACGCGCCCCCCACGTACACCAGGGGCAGCGTGAAGACATTGAGTCCTCCCGTGTGGAACAGCGGCGCGTTGAGCACGGCCACGTCATCGGACGTGAGGCCCCAGCTCACCACCGTGTTGACGGCGTTCGCGGCGAGGGAGCCATGGGTGAGCACCGCGGCCTTCGGCACACCGGTGCTGCCGCCCGTGTAGCAGAGCACCCACGGCGCCTCGGCCTCCAGCTCCAGCGCGGGCAGCGGGGACTCGGGCGCCGCGTCCCGCTCGGCCACGAAGTGGCGCTCATCCGCGCCCGGCCCATCGAAGGTGAGCCAGTGGCGCACGAAGGGCGCGTGCTCGCGCACGGCGAGGGACTGGGCGCGCAGCTCCGAGCCGTACACGAGCACCACGGGCTCCGCGTCGGCGAGGATGCCGGAGAGCTCCGGCGCACTGAGGCGCCAGTTGAGCGGCTGGAGGATGGCGCCCAGCTTCGCGCAGGCGAAGAGCAGGTCCAGCGTCTCGACGCGGTTGTGGGCGAGCACCGCGACGCGCTCGCCTCGCCGGACCCCGAGGGCGTGATGCAGGTACGCGGCGGTGCGGGAGGCGCGGGCGTCCCACTCGCGATACGAACTGCGACGTCCGCCCTGGGTGGCGTCGACGAGGGCCAGGTGGTCGGGGTCCAGGGCCGCGCGTCGGGCCAGCCAGTCATGGACGATGGGCATGGCCCGCACGGTACCCGAGCGCCGCCGCTCAAATCTCCGGGAAGATGAGCAGCCCGCGCGTCGTGTCGACGACGTACACGTAACCATCTCCCGGCAGGCGGATGCCGATGGCGCCGTCCCAGTAGTTCATCCCCTGGCTCGATTCCCGCACCGTGTGGAAGTGACCCAATGACCGAGGCTCCCGGGGCTTGGAGACATCCAGCACGCGCAGGCCGTGCTGGTAGTGGGCGAGGTAGAGCCGCGAGCCCTTGAGTTCCATGTTGTGGATGGAGGCCCACTCGGGGAGCTGGTACTCGCCGATGAGCGTGGCGTTCTCCGGGTCGTTGAGATTGAGCACGCGCAGGTGCGCGCCCCAGTCCTCTCCGCCCTCGAAGGCGATGAGGTTGTTGTTGAAGTAGGCCACGCGCGAGGTATGGCTCGTGGCGCGAGGGTACGCATACGCCCCCAGCCGCTTCACGTTCGCCGGGTCCTTCGCGTCGAGGATGACGAGCCCACCGCGCCAGTGGCTGACGAAGAGGCGATGGTTCAGGGACGTGGCGTCATGCGGATAGGAACCGTAGACCACCCCCACGGTCGAATCCCGGTAGCGACCGAGCAGCACCGGCTCGCGCGGGTTCTTCACGTCGTGGATGTGCACCTCTGATTCGGGCGCGTTGACCATGGAGTAGAGCCGGTCGCCGTCCACGAAGAGGGTGTGCACATTGCGATACGCCCCTCCGGACAGGTCGCGCAGGAACACCGGGTCCGCGGGGTCCGTGATGTCGAACATCAGCACGCCCCGGGCGCCGCTGGCGACGTAGAGCACGTCCCCCTTCGCCCACACACCGTTCCAATAGGAGTCGTCCGGGAACTGGATGGACTTCACCAGGCGAGGCGCCTTGCGGTCCTTCACGTCGTAGACCTGGAGCGCGCCGGGTCCGAGGAAGTAGTCGTCGATGGAGACGACATAGGCGTGCTCCCGGGTGACATAGACATCCACGGCCCGTCCGCTGTGTCCGCCTGCTTCACCGAAGAGCTTGAGCCCTCCAGAGGACTCCGCCTCGCCGGGGAGCCACTGCACCCGCCGGCCCTCCCAGGTGTCGAAAGAGGGAGCGTCGTCCTCGAAGCAGGTCACCGCACAGCCCGTCACCCGGTCCTTGGCCTGAGCAGCGCAGCCCACGGAGGCCATCACGAGGCGGGGCCTGTTCGGGCGCGTCTCCCGGTAGACGGAGTACAGCAGATGGCCATCCGGCCCCTGGGGGGTGAAGTGGTCGACCCCGATGAACTGCGTCGAGTCATCCGTCGCGATGTCCGCGCCATGGAAGCGCATGTTGTAGGTGCCCGAGTGGTCCAGCCCGCGCAGGCTCTCCGTGTCACAACCCGACAGGTCGAAGGACTCCAGCATGCCGCAGGTCGGGAGCCGCTCCATCCCAGGCTTCAGCCTGCACGCGGCCAACTGCACCGGCTCCCAGTCCGCGCGGTCTTCGATTGCGGGCCCGGGCGACAGGTCCACGGGAACCTCCACGACCTCGGCGTCCCGACGTTCGCAGGCGGTCAACGCGCCCGCGCACCACAGCGTGACAACTGCACCAACGATACGCTTCACCATGTCAGCCCCCGGGGTTGGGGCCGGCGACACAGGAGGCTCGAGCGAGGAGGGACTGCCGGCCTGCTTTCGACATCCTACGAGCGCCGCGAACCACCCCCTCCGGATGCCCTTCATCCCGGAAGCGTCATCCCAGGCCGCGCCCCTCCGTCCGATTCCAGACCCTTCGCCTCACAACGCCAGACACCCGGCGGTGCCTGCCCGGGCAAACCTGACCCGCCCGGCCATGGCCATCCATGCAAGGTCCCTTCTGATAGCTTTCACACCCATGGGCGACACGGGGGTCATCCAGTTCGGCCGGTACGAACTGCTGGAGCGACTGGGCAGCGGAGGGATGGCGGAGGTCTACAGGGCCCGCTACCCCGCCGCACCCGGCGTCTCCAAGTCCGTGGTCATCAAGCGCGTGCTGGGCCATTTCGCCGAGAACCCGACCTTCGCGGAGATGTTCCTCGACGAGGCGCGCATCTGCGTGGGCCTGAGCCACGGCAACATCGTGCAGGTGTTCGACTTCGGCCAGGTGGAGGACGAGTACTTCCTGGCCATGGAGTGGGTGGACGGCCAGCCTTTGTCCCTGGTGCTCAAGCGCTCCAAGGAGAAGGGACTGCCCTGGCTGCCGGCCCCCATCGCGGTGGGCATCGCCATCGACCTGTGCCGGGGGCTGCACTACGCGCACACGCTGAGCGACGAGCACGACGAGCCGCTCGGGCTGGTGCACCGGGACGTCTCCCCGGACAACATCCTGCTCAGCTACGAGGGCGAGACGAAGCTCTCCGACTTCGGCATCGCCAAGGCCCGGATGGCCGGCCGGGTGAACACCGAGGCGGGCGTGGTGAAGGGCAAGTTCCAGTACTTCTCCCCCGAGCAGGCCCGGGGCGAGGAGGTGGATGCGCGCTCGGATGTCTATGCCGTGGGCGTGGTGCTCTTCCAGATGCTGTGCGGCCAGCGGCCCACCTCTGGGACCGAGCTGGAGGTGATGTTCCAGGCCCAGCAAGGACGGCTGATTCCCGCGCGCCAGCTCAACCCCTCGCTGGACGAGGCCCTGGTGGAGATTCTCGAGCGCGCGCTGATGGCGTCACGCGACGCCCGCTACCGCTCGGCGGAGGCGCTCCAGCAATCCCTCTCCGACTGGCTGGGGACCAACGCCCCGCGCTTCCCGACCCACCTGCGCAAGCACCTGGTGCGCTGGCTCTTCCAGGAGGAGCTGTCCACGCGCAAGCGCTTCGTGGAACCGCCGCCCGTGTTCCTCACCCACCTGGAGTCCTGGCGCGTGCGCCCCGCTCCCGAGCCGGAGGAGCGCCCCACGACGCCGGACCTCGAAGCGCTTCCCCTGTCCTCCCAGGAGACCCAACCCGCCACCCCCATGCTCGATGAGCGGCCCGGGCTGCAGGAGATTCGGGCGCAGGTGGACGTCCCCTTCCCACCGCCGAAGCGACGCGAGCCCGCGCCTGCTCCCAACCCCCTCCCCGGCGAGCCTCCCTGGCGGCGCCCCATCACCCGAATCACGGTGCTGTTGGGGCTGGTGATGGTGGGGGTGTTCCTGGTGATGGTGGCGCGCGTCCCCGGACCGAGAATCATCCAGCTCACCTCCACTCCCTCCGGCGCCCAGGTGTACCTGAACGGAGTCAAGGCGGGCGTCACGCCCATGCCGTTCTCCTCCGAGGCGCACGGCGGCGTGCGGCACATCGAGCTGCGGCTCGTGGGTTACGAGCGCTGGGAGACCTGGCTCAGCCGGAGCAGCGACGTCACGAACCTGTCCGCGACGCTGGTCCCCCTGGCGTCCATCGACCCCAAGCGCAGGAGCCAGGGCACCGGCGACTGAAGCCCGCCGCTCACGGCACCAGCACCAGCTTGCCCACCGTCGTGCCGGACTCCAGCGCCTGGTGCGCCTGGGCCACGTCATCCAGCTTGAAGGTCGTCACCTTCGGCGACACCACCTTCCCCTCCTCCACCCACGCGAGCAGCCGCGCCATGCTGTCCTCCAGCACGAAGCGCTGCTCGAACAGGTACGACAGGTTGAACGCGAGCACGCTCGTGTTGTCGTTCGTCAGCGTCAGCGGGTCGAAGCGCGGCGTGCGCAGCCAGTCCCATGCGAGCTTCGCGTAGTTCGGCGTCCCGCCCGTGCGCGGCAGCATCGAGTGGAACCCGTAGATGACCAGCTTCCCCGGCGACGCCAGGTGCCGGTAGCTGTCCTTCAGCGTCGAAGGCCCGTTCGCGTCCAGCACCACCTCGTAGCCCTTGGGTGACGCCGCCTCCGCGGCCTTCCACAAATCCTCGCGGCTCTTGTCGATGACCACGTCCGCGCCCAGCGCCCGCGCCGCCTCCACCTTGTGCGTGCTGCCCACCACGCCCACCATCCGGCACCCGGCGATGCGCCCCAGCTGCAACAACGCGCTGCCCACCCCGCCCGCCGCCGAGTGCACCAGCACGTTCGTCCCCGGCCTCGGGTGCGCCAGCTCGAACAGCGCGTAGTACGCCGTCAGGAACACCGCGGGGAACCCCGCCGCCTGCTCCATCGTCAGCTTCGACGGCAGCGCGAACACCTGGTGCCGGGGCACCACCACGTGCGTGGCGTACCCGCCGAACCGCGTCACGCCGAAGACGCGGTCGCCAGGTGACAGGTCCGTCACGCCCTCGCCCACCGCGTCCACCGTGCCCGCGAACTCGAAGCCGGGGGTAATCGGCCACCCCACATACTCCTTCGCGGAGGCGTACAGGCCCATGCGGATGACGCAGTCCGCATAGTTCACCCCGATGGCCTGGGTGGCCACCCTCACCTCCCCGCTTCCAGGTGAAACCTGATTCAGGTTTTCGACGCGGAGCTGCTCGTAACCACCGGCCTTCGGGATGACCACCTTGCGTGCGCTCATGTCCCGATGACTATCACGCGACGCAGCGCGACAACGTGCGCGCGCGGCCACTCGGATGACGACGCTCGCGTGAGATGTCTCTACACTGCGTCTCGCGCTCGATGACACGTATCAGTCCGGGCGCGTTTGCATCCCCCACAACCGAAGGAGTCCACCATGCGATTGCGGCATTCGCTGTTCCTCATGGCCCCCCTCTTCGTCGGAGCCCTCACCGGCTGCGGCGAGGGGCTCGAGGAGCCCGTCACGCCCGAAGCGCCCATCACCGAGCAGCTCGGCGCCGCCGAGTCCGCCGCCTCCACCGCGGGAATCACGCCGCACTTCCAGCAGTGGCTCCTGGCCAACGGATACAAGGACGACAACTTCGCGCGGTACGAGCTCGCCGGAGGCAGTTACGGCGGCAAGGCCAGCAGCACCGACACCGTGGTGAACACGCCGGTCATCTTCATCCACGGCAACTCCGACAAGGCGGTGGGCACCGGCACCGCGGGCCAGTCGGGTTGGAATGCGTCGCTCGATTACTTCCTCGCCAATGGCTACAAGACGAGCGAGCTGTACGCGGTGACGTGGGGCCCGGCGGAAATCATGCAGACCGCCGTGCAGTACCACTCGAAGCCGAACGTCATGCGGGTGCGCCGCTTCATCGAGGCGGTGAAGGCGTACACCGGCGCGTCGAAGGTGGACATCATCTCCCACTCGATGGGCGTGACGCTCGCGCGCAAGGCCATCCTCGGTGGCTCCGCGAACGACTCCGCCAACGGGGGCGCGTACAACGTCGGCGCGCCGCTGACGAGCTCCGTCGACACGTTCGTCGGCATCGCCGGCGCGAACCTGGGCCTGACGTCCTGCTACCAGACGGGCCCCACCACGCCGACGTGCGGCTCCACCAACGGCCTGTACCCGGGCTACCTGTACTTCGGCATGGTCGTCGGGCGCTCCACGTTCCTGGACAACCTGCGCGCCACGAGCGGCTACGAGGGCGCGTACCGCTACAGCATCTACTCCACGGCCGACGAAATCATCGGCTACGGGGGAATCGTGTACGGCGACTACACCTCGCGCATTCCCGGGCAGCAGGGTGAGAAGGTGTACTCGGCCTATCCCTACGGGCACTACAACTCGAAGGACCTGACCGGCGCCGTGCAGTACAGCATGGTGCGCAACCACGTCGTCCCGTAGCCACACCCCGTTCTCGTCTCCCGGCGCGTCGTCACCTGAGGCGTCGCCGGGAGCACGGGTCCGAGCACTCGGGCCCACCTCGTGGGAGTCACTTGATGTGAGGACATCGCGCGCGGCTCCGTGCGCAACGCGCGCCCGTCGCAGGGGCGTGAGCCGGCTCCGTCCACGCCGTGGGGGAGTGGACATGGGTCGGCCTCGCAGCCTCGCGAAGTCCCGGGCGGCCTCATCCAGGATTCAGGATGAGGCCGCCCTACTCGCTTCCAGCGCGAGCGCGACACTTCGTCGCAGGGGACCTCCTCCCAGTCGGAGGTCACCACTCCGCGTCGAGCCTTGCGGCGCGCTCACGACCCGGGTCCCCTATGCCACCCGGTCGACCGCGCTGCTCGTGTTCACCACCTCCGACATCTCAGAGACAGCGGTCCTCCTGCCGCGCCACTCCACGGCAGTCGGGCTTCGTCTCATCCTCCGGCGGGCGCCGTGGGCGCCGTCCCAGCATCGGCACACACACACCGCCTCATCCTCCGGCCAGCGCCGATGCGAACCATCGCATCGGCGCGAGGCCGTGCCTCACACCTACGGCCTCGGCCCGTCCGACGGCGCCGGCGCATCGTTCTGCGCGGGCGTCGGCGAGGGCTGCGTCTCCGGCGCACCGGGCACGGGCGACGGCTCGCTCGGCTTGGGCGCCTTGTCCTCGGGCTTCGTCTTCTCCACGAACGGCTTCGCCGCCGCCGGGTCCGCCAGGAACGCGAGCACCGCCTCGTTGACCGGCTCCGGGCAGTCCAGCTGCACTGTGTGCCCGCAGCCCTTCATCGGCGCCAGCGCGGCGCCGGGGATGCGGGACGCGCCATACTCCATCAGCTCGCGCGCCTCGCCGCCGTGCAGGAACGGGTTGGGAATCAGCCGGTCATCCGTGCCGTAGACGATGAGCGTGGGCACCGAGACGCGGTGCAGGTTGTCGCGCACGAAGTCGTTGTTCGCCAGGCCCCGCACCGTGCGGACGTTGGCGTACGCGTACGCGTCGAACTCGGGCGACTTCGCCAGCCGCACGCGGTCCTGGATGAGCCAGTCGAGCTCCGGCCGCCAGTGCATGAAGTTGCCCTGACGCACGCTGCCCCAGATGCCCGCCTCCGGCGCCGCCTTGATGAACTCCGAGCTCATCACCCGGCGGAACCACTGCTTCTCCTTCCAGGAGAACTTCTCGAACCCAGCCGGAGACACCAGCACCAGCGCCTCCAGCGCGTCCGGATAGCGCAGCGCGTACGACAGCGACGTCTGCCCACCCATGGAGTGGCCCGCGAGGATGGGCTTCTCCACGCCCAGCACCCGCGCCAGCTCCGCCACCGCGTCCGCCATGGCCTCGGTGGTGTACGGGAACGTGGCCGGCTTGTCGGACTTGCCATACCCCGGCAGGTCCACCGCGACGACGCGGTAGCCCTTCGCGTGGAACACGTCCAGCTGCGCCTGCCAGAACTTCAGATACGAGCCCAGGCCGTGCACGAAGATGACCGTCTTCGCCTCGGGCGAGGGCGCGGGCAGGTCCACGTACGAGACGTGGAGGGGGCTGGCCAGGCCGTACCGGGCGGTGACGTCCGGCAGGGCCACGCGGTGCACGGGCCAGGCCTGCTTGGTGCCGGCCGTGGAGTAGTCGAGGTCCTGGAAGGACAGCGCGGACTCGCCAGCATACGAGCGCACGCAACCGGCGGAGGACAGCCCCGCCGCGAGGAGCAACGCGGTGAAAGCGCGGGAGGAGCTCATGGTCAGAACGCGTACCAGGTGAAGGTGGTGAAGGCCGCCCACGGGTCGCTGCGCACGGTGGCCGCGCCGTCGTAGAAGCTGCCGCGGAAGAGGTAGCCGCCGTGGAGGCCCACGGTCATGAGATACCGGATGTGGTAGCGCAGCTCCGCGTTGACCTCCGCGCCGATGAACCGGCCGCGCCGCACCTCCGCCACCCAGGGCGTGGGGTCCGCGCCCGAGTTCGCCAGGCCCGTGGCCACCTTGAGGTTGAGCTTGTTGGGCACGATGTCCCACGACGCCGAGGCGATGCCCGCGCGCAGGCCGTAGCCCTGGTTGGAGATGTCCGTCACCGCGCCCGTGTAGTTGTTCACCGTGCTGGTGAACGGGAACAGGATGAGCATCTTGTGGTTGAACCACACCGCGCCCGGCAGGCCGTACTGGTTCAGCGTGAAGGCGCCCGTGTACTTGTCGTCGTTCAGGTTCGAGTCACCGGAGGAGAACATGCCCTCCAGCGTGACGACGTCGCCGGGGCCGCGGCCCCACTGGTACATGACCTCCAGGTTGGCGGACACGCCGGAGATGCTCAGCTCGTCGATGGGCGAGTTCTCCGGGTCGTCGCTCTTGTACTTGCCGCCGTTGTACATCACGAAGCCGGAGGCCCCGAGCCGACCGTTGCGGAAGTCGATGTTGTGATTGAAGTGCGCGCCCGCCCAGAAGACGGTGCCGGTGGGGCGGTTGATGTTGAAGCGCGCCGTGCCCGTGAAGCCGGGCAGACCCGAGGACGACGGGCCGCTCTTCACCAGGCCCTCGAAGGCGTACGCGTCACCCTTGGTGTCGTCGTTCAGCGCCCACGCGGACACGCCCACGTTGGTGTTGGGGCGCACCGGGTAGACGTAGTCCGCCATCGCCAGCCAGATGTACTTCAGGCGCGGGTCGTTGCGCGTGGCGCGGTCCGCCTGCGCGCTGCCCAGCGGGAACAGGCTCAGACGCGCGTTGCCCTTCAAGCCGCTGAAGATGGACAGGCCCGTCGCGTCGCTGCCCAGGAAGGCCAGCTTGTAGCCGGTGCGCGTGAGGTCCGACAGCGGCGTGCGCGTCGGGTCATAGGCGCTGTCGTAGACGGGCTGGGTGCCCACCAGCAGCGTGAGCTGGTGGGGGTTGCGCGTCGGGTAGATGGCGACGTTGACGTTCTTCGTCTGGATGTTCACCTGGTCGGCGTTGAAGCCGCCGCCCTCGTTCTGGCCAATGGTGTTGGCCGAGCGACCCCAGAGGAAGTCCACCTCGAACTGCGCGCGGAACGACGCGAGCCCGTCGACGAAGAACGGGCTGTACTCGATGACGGGAATCCAGCGCTGCTCGATGAAGTACGCCGAGCGGCCGGACTGCGTGCTCACCGCGCTGCCCACGGGCGAGCCGATGGGACCCAGCGCCACGCCACGGAGGCCGGCTGGGTCACCAATCTGGTTCGTCATGGAGACGCGCGTGAAGAAGTAGTTGATGAGGTTGAACTCACGCGGCTCGGCGTCCTCCTCGCGGTTCTTCTCCTCCTGCCATTCGGCGTACAGCCCCGGCACCGGGGTGCTCTGCGCGGCGGCCGGCGTCGCCAGTCCCACGAGCCCCAGCGCCGCGAGCATCCTCGCGTTGCGCCGCAGCGTCTCGCGTGCCTCGAACCCACTTCCCGTCATATCCACCTCGGCCCCGCACGGCGGGGCGCTCCCGGTACACCGGGCTCGGATGTCACCACTGTCGATGGCTCAAGTACGGCCAGGCTCCTGGGGACGCGGGCGAAGAGCACCCGCGTCCGGACCTCCGTCCGGAAGGGAGGGCGGGAGCGCACCCTCCCTCCGGCACGAGGTGAGGCGGACTAGCGGATGGAGTACGTCTGCACGGCGTTGCCCGTGAAGGGCTGGCCGTTGAGCGTCACGGAGCTGGACGTGCCCACCGCGCCGTTGGCGCAGCGGATGCCCGTCGCCTGGTTCTTGAAGTACAGCTCCAGCTTGAGCGTCTTCTGGTCCGCGGTGAAGCCGCCACGGCCCTCCTGCACCAGGCCGCCCGGGAAGGAGAACGTCACGTCGAAGCAGCTCCCGTCCGCCGCCACGTTCTCGATGAGGACGGTGTTGGACGTGAAGGAGAGCGGGTTCTTCGGCGCGTTGTGGTCACAGACGTTGTTGGTGATGGTGCCCGGGATGCTGTCGACCTTGAAGTTGCCACCGGCCACCGACATGGTGACGCTCTGGTAGCACTGGGACGACGCGCCGTAGTCGACATCCTCGCTGAAGCCGTTGGGGTGGCTGGGGATGTTGTTCCCTTCCATGATCATCGACTTGCCCTCGAGGAAGGCGAGGATGTTCGCGGAGCTGTTCAGCGAGGGCGTCTGCGGCGTCGGCTGCTCGTTGTCGTCGTCATCTCCGCAGCCGACGAAGCCCAGCGCGCAAACCATGACCGCGGACAGCAGCTTCTTCTTCATGTGAGTGCTCCCTTCAATCCGGCGTCACCGCCGGGGTGTCACGACAGACGACAGGCATGCAGGGCCAACCCCAGACATGCCCTCCCAGACTGTGTTTCAGCGCGGTGCGTCGCGGCCGGTGGGCGTCATCGCCCCTCGGCGTCGGCGGCGATGGCCGCCTCGCGAAGCTCGCGCTTGAGAATCTTCCCCGCCGCGGACACCGGCAGGCGCTCCACCAGCACCACCCGCTTGGGCACCTTGAAGCGCGCCAGCTTCCCGCGCAGGTGCTCCAGCAGCGCGTCGCCCGTGCAGTCCACGCCGGGCTTGAGCACCACGAAGGCGCGCCCCACCTCTCCCCACTTCGCGTCCGGCACGCCGATGACCGAGCACTGCTGCACGGCCGCGTGCTCGTACAGCACCGACTCCAGCTCCAGCGGGTACACGTTCTCCCCGCCGGAGATGAACATGTCCTTCTTGCGGCCGGCGATGGTGAAGAAGCCGTCCGCGTCCTGGCGCGCGAGGTCGCCGGTGTGGAACCAGCCGTCCGCGTCGATGGCCTCGCGCGTGGCGGCCTCGTCCTCGAAGTAGCCCGAGCACATGGAGGGGCCCTTCAGGACCAGCTCACCCACGTCGCCCGTCGGCACCTCGCGGCCGTCGTCGTCCACCAGCTTCGCCGCGATGAAGTAGTTGGGGCGGCCGATGGAGCCCGCCTTGGACACCGCGAACTCGGGCCCCATGCTGAAGATTCCCGGGCCGAACTCCGTCATCCCGAAGCCCTGCTTGAAGGGCACCGCGTGCACCGCCTGCCACGCCTGGATGAGCGGCACCGGCAGCGCCGCCCCGCCGCTGGTCATGAAGCGCACCGACGAGAAGTCCGTCGACGTGAAGCGCGGCGAGTCGAAGAGCTGCTGGTACTGCGTGGGCACCGCGAAGAACAGCGACACCTTCTCGCGGGGAATCAGCGCGAGCAGCTCCTCCGGCTCCCAGCGGCGCATGATGACCACGGTGCCGCCCGCGGTGAGCAGGGGCAGCGTGTACACGAGCAGCCCGCCCGTGTGGAACATGGGCGTGTGCGTCACCGTGACGTCGCCGGGGCGCACCTCGTGCACCAGCGTGTTGAGCGTGTTCCACGCCACCATGCGGTAGCTGACGCACGCGCCCTTGGAGCGCCCCGTCGTCCCGCCGGTGAAGAGCAGGCACAGCGTGTCCTCCTCGGACACGGCGTCGTTGCGCACGGGCGCGGTGGGGCGGTGCGCGAGCACGTCCGCGTACGTGGCGACGCCGGGCAGCCCTTGCGGCTCCAGCGCGACCAGGCGCAGCGCTTCCCCCACGCTCTCGCGCACCTGGGCCACCGCGTCGCGGAAGTCGTCGCCGAAGAGCAGCACGCGCGGGCGGATGGAGCGGACCAGGTCGGTCAGCTCGGCGGCGTGCAGGCGCCAGTTGTAGGGGACGAAGATGGCGCCCAGCTTGCCGCAAGCGAAGAGGGCATCCAGGTACTCGACGCCGTTGTGGGCCACCAGGCCCACGCGGTCGCCGGGCTTCACCCCGGCGACGTCGCGCAGCCAGCCGCCGAGCGCCTCGGCGCGCGCGTTCAGGGCGCGGTAGGTGAAGCGGCCGGCGTCACCCTTGGCCGTGTCCACCACCGCGACGTGCTCGGGCCAGTACAGGGCGCCCCGCCCCATCCAGTCTCCGATGAACATGCGCGCCTCCACGCTCAGGCCGTCCAGCGGTAGAGGGCGGAGGCCATGGCGAGCCCACCGCCGCTGGCACAGAAGGCCACCAGGTCGCCCTTCTTCACCTTCCCCTGCACCACCGCGTCATCCAGCGTCATGGGGATGCAGGCCGAGCCCGTGTAGCCCCACTTGTCCATCGTGTAGTGCGCCTTGGCCATGGGCTGGTTGAGCACCTTCATGGTGGCTTCAATCGTGCGCAGGTTGAGCTGGGTGAAGACGAAGAGCTTCACGTCGTCCAGCGTCTGGTCCTGCCGCTTGAGCAGCTGGTCCAGCAGCATGGGCCAGCGCTCGGTGTTGAAGGTGGAGGGGAACTTGCGCACGAACTGCACGGCGGGCTTGCCGCCGGTGAGCGGCAGGGTCTCCGCGGTGGCGGGGCGGCTCGTGCCGCCGGTGTAGATGCCGAGCGCGTCGTGGTACTCGCCGTTGGCGAGCAGCTTCGCGCCCATGAAGCCAGGCTTGTCTCCCGCGCCCAGCACCACCGCGCCCGCGCCGTCCGCGAACAGGGTGCAGGTCTTCTTGTCCTTCCAGTTCACGTAGCGCGTCATGCCGTACGCGCCGACGACGAGGATGCGCCGGTAGCTGTCATCCGCTGCAATCGTCTTCGAGCCCACGTCCAGCGCCGTCACCCAGCCCGCGCACGCGCAGTTGAGGTCGTAGGTGCCGGCGTTGGGGGCGCCCAGCTTGGCCTGCACCACGGAGGACGTGGCGGGGCTCAGGTAGTCGGGCGTGTCGGTGGCGACGATGATGAGGTCCAGCTCCTCGGGCTTCGTCCCGGAGCGCTCCAGGGCCTGACGGGCGGCGGCGACGCACAAATCACTGGTGGCCTGGGAGTCCGCCATGACGTGGCGCTGCTTGATGCCCACGTTCTGCTGGAGCCACTCGTCCACGGGCTCGCCGAGAATCTTCTCGACGTCCGCGTTGGTGAGGACCTTCTCGGGGACGTAACGGCCGGTGGAGAGGATCTGCGCGTATCGCATGTGCTTTCGTCAGCTCCGGGCGCTCCGCCCAGGACGGCGGGCGGGGCGCAGGGTGTTCTTCTTGGCGGTCTTGGAAGGGGCGGCGCGGGAGGGCGCGGCCTTGACCGCGGCCTTGGAGGGCTTGAGCGTGTTGCGGCCCGGGGGCGGCGCGGGGCGGGTGTCCAGGCCGTGGCGGATGAGGCCCATGGCGGTGTCGAGCACGCGGTCCAGACCCGGGTCCTCCTCCCACAGCACCCAGCGCATGCCCAGGAAGTCACCGATGCCCATCAGGCAGTAGGCGAGCGCCTCCGGGTCCATGCGGCGCACCTCGCCCTCCTCCATGGCGCGCGACAGGCCGGTGACGTAGCCCTTGGCGAAGCGGTCGTAGTAGCGGCGGTAGCAGTCGGCGTCGACGAACTCGGCCTGGCGCACCACGCGGTAGAGGTTGGGGTGCTGGCGCACGAACTGGAAGAAGGTGCGCAGGCCCTCGCGCTCCACGTCGATGCGGTTGTCGCACTTGGAGGTGGAGTCCGCGATGAGCCGGCGCAGGCGCGTGCCCAGGTCGTCCACCACCTCGACGAAGATGGACTGCTTGTCCGGGAAGTAGACGTAGAACGTGCCGAGCGCCACGCCGCCCTTGCGCGTGATGTCCGCGATGGAGGCGCGCTCGTAGCCCTTCTCCCCGAAGACCGACTCGGCGGCCTTCAGCAGCTTCGCACGCGTCCGCTGACCTCGCGGTGTCACGGGTCCGGAGCGGTCTGGAGAAGTTGAAGGCCGATTCATGTTTCACCTAGCGGTAGCACCCGCTCAATGGGGTTGTCAAAGCGCGGAGAATGGCTCCGCGCGTCATGGACTGTGGGCGACGCAGGGCGTCACCGGAAGACCTCGTGTCTTCTGTGAGGAAGCGTACTCCGGAAGCCGTCCGAGGCAGCGCGGGCGTCCCCAGGCCCCGGGGACGTTGTTCCTCGACGCAGTGCGTGCCCGGGTGGTTCGATGGGTGGACCCACTGGGGGAAGCCCACACCATGAAGCGCGCGTCGTCCCTGTCGTTGTCCTTGTTGGTCGTGCTGCTCGGCGCGGGCTGCGCGTCCACGCCGGCGGCGAGGAAGTACACCCCGGTCGACACGGGGAAGGCGTTCCTCTGGGAGGTGAAGGGGGCTGGGGGAGGCACGGCGTACCTGGTGGGGTCCATCCACATGGGGAAGCCGGGGGCGCTCGCGTTGCCTGCGTCGATGGACGCGGCGTTCGGCAAGGCGGAGGTGCTGGCGGTGGAGGTGGACACGACGAGGACGGACGCGGCGGCGATGGGGAAGCTGGTGCGCGAGCTGGGGATGTTGCCGGAGGGGCAGCGCCTGACGCAGCGGTTGGACCCGGCGACGCGGGAGCTGTTGGGGAGAGCGGCGACGCGGCTGGGGGTGGAGGTGAAGGGGTTGGAGCGGCTGCGGCCGTGGCTTGCGGGGCTGGTGCTCAACAACCTGGAGTTCGAGGCGGCGGGCTACAAGCAGGGGCACGGCGTGGACCGGGCGTTCCTGGACAAGGCGCACGGGGTGAAGAAGCAGGTGGTGGAGTTGGAGACGGCGGACGGGCAGCTGCGGATGCTCGCGGGCACGCCGGAGTCGCTGCAGGACTTGATGCTGAGGGACCAGCTGCGGCGGGAGCAGGGGCCGGGGGAGATTGTCGAGGCGCTCACGTCCGCGTGGCAGGCGGGGGACGCGGAGGGGATGGCGGGGCTGCTGCTGGAGGGGGCGAAGGATGAGACCTACCGGCCGGTGTACGAGCGCGTGTTCTTCGAGCGCAACGTGCAGATGGCGGACCGGATGGAGGGGCTGTTGGGTGAGCCGCGCGTGCACCTGGTGGTGGTGGGCGCGGGGCACGTGGTGGGCGCGGAGGGCATCGTGGCGCTGCTGCAGAAGAAGGGGCACACGGTGCGGCAGCTTCCTCGGGATGCGGCGGTGGAGTGAGGCGCGGGGCTACACGGGGGTGAACTTCGCGGCCGTGGGATTCAGTTGCTCCAGGGCCTGCTTGATGTCCTCGGAGACGATGAGGACGATGTCCCAGCCTTCCGTGCGGAAGACCTTCGCGTCGCCCACATTCGAGGGGTCGATGCGAAGCCCCATCACGGATTTGTAGTCGCCGACCCGCTCTGGCTGTCCATGCTCGGGCAGCCAGTAACGCACCTCTTCGGACGCATCGTCGTCGATGCAGCGGAAGCGCTTCGTGGCCACCAGGATGAGGTGCTGGTCCGGCTGCCCCTGGATATCCACCGGGATGAGCTGCACGTCGTCTGGAGCCAGCTCCGCGAAGAGCGCTGCCACCTTGACGTGGATGACAGGCGTCGCACTCGTGCCCGCCAGGCAGAAATCCAACGCCTTGCCCGGCTCGCTGATTGGCATCGAGAGACGGCCCTCGACTCGGACAGGCTGTCCCGCCGTGAAGAGATAAGGGTCCTCGACCTCATGCCCCCGCGCGTCCTGGGGATCTCCCAGGTACCAGTACCCAGCGCGGACGTCCTCGTTCAGCCTGAAGTAGCGTACCCGTGGCATGGTGGAGATTCTCTCTACCTCACTTGCCCTCGGTCACGAGCCTGTGACGCTTCGTCTCTCGCGGCTTGGGACGCAATAACAGGGCAGTCCGACATGCCACCGGGTGTGTATCCAGACACCCTCGTTTTCTGTTTAGCTTTCACGCATCGTGAACCATTCTCATCTCCACGGGAGACACCCTCGTCACCCCTACAGGAGAGAGAATCCATGCAGAATGCTCGTCAGCTCATCACCGCAGCCCTCGCCACCGCGCTCATCGGAACGGCCGCCTGGGCCGGAGAGAAGAGCGCATACCCTGTCACCGTGTACTCGACGTCGCGCGAGGCCTTCGGCTCGCTGGGCTCGACGCGCGACACTGCGGACTCCTTCCAGAAGCTCGGCTGTCAGGTGAACACCTCCAGCACGGGCTCGACGAGCGTCTACTGCTACGCGCAGAGCGCCTCCGCCGTGGGCGCCTGCCTCTCGAGCAGCGCCGCGCTCGTGGAGGCCGTCCGCAGCATCCAGGGCGACTCGTACCTCTACTTCTCCTGGGACGCCTCCGGTAACTGCACGAACATCAACGTCACCCACGGCTCCCAGTACGCCCCCAAGCAGCCCTGATTCTCTCGCCGCACCCGGGAGGATGCTTCGCACCGCATCCTCCC
Organism: Myxococcus fulvus; assembly: GCF_900111765.1. The sequence goes on along the minus strand of NZ_FOIB01000001.1, from coordinate 82,074 downwards.
ACCCGGAGCCCCGCCCATGGCCCCCTGGATGAAAGCCCTGCTCATCGCCTCGCTCTGTCTGGGCCCCGTCCTGGGGTTCCTCGCGGGACGCGCCACACAGGCTCCCGCCTCGACCGACCTGGAGCCCATCCTTCGCGAGCTCGCCGCACAACGCGCGCTGCTCGTGTCCCTTCAGACAGCGCAACAGGGCCCCTCCGCTCGCGCTCCCTCCGGAGACAACCTCGACACCGCGTGGCTCCGCTCGGAGATTGCCCAGGCCGTGCGCGAAGCACTCGAGGACTCGACTCCACCCGAGGCCGCGCCGAAGACACCTCCACCAGAGCCCTCTCCCCAGGCCCTCGCCGCACTCCAGGAGGGCCACAGGGTCATCGACAACGCCGTCGCCGCTCGACGCTGGACCGACGAGGACGCCCGCGCCCTGCGCAGCACGCTGAGCACCATGACCGCGTCACAGCAAGACGAGGTCCTCCGCCGGCTCGTCACCACCCTCAACACCAACACCCTCGAGGTGCGCACCCACGGCGCCCCGTTCTGAACCTCGCGCGCCTCACCTTCTCGAAAGCAGAGAGCGCGAGGTCTTCGCTGATACGCCCGACACTGCTTCGCCCTCAATCCCTGGCAGTCCCGCGGTGAGCCGCAGGCGATGCAATCCAGACCCGGAGTGCCTCACAAACCCCGAGTCTCGCGATGTCTGCCTTCACAATCCGTGAACGCCATCCTCCCGCCCCCCGCGGAGAACCTCGCGGCCGCGCGGGAAGGCCAGCGGCTCGTCGAAGCCGAGCTCCGCGTCAAGCGCTGGACGAGCGAGGATGCCCAGGCCTTTCGCGCCGCGCTCGTCGACATGACGCCGGACCAGCGCACCGAGGCCCTGCGTCGACTCCTCACCACCATCAACAGCCAGGCGCTCTCCGTGCAGACGGGAGGTGCGCCATTCTGAACGCCGTGGCCCTGACCCATTGCCCCGGGAGTTCGACATGCGAACCACTCTGACCCTGGCGTTGTCCCTCGGCCTCGCGGCCTGCGGCGGCGCGGCGGCGCCCCACGAAGACACATCCCCCGGTCCCCAGCAGCAGGACTCGGCGCTGGTCGAGAGCTGCGAGGTCCTGGCCGGCACCCGCTGCCTCCCCGGTGGGCCCGATGTCATCTGCCTGTGGAGCCACGGGCCCGAGGGCTGGTGCTACTGCGGCCCCGAGCCCTTCAACACCTGGACGTGCGAAGGGGCCTGAAGCCCGGACCCGCCCACGCCACGTCGCCCGGCCTGCGCCAAGCACTCACCGCGATTCGCCCGCGCGGGCAACGCCCGCGCCCACCGTGGCCACGGCGCTTCCCATCCTCCACGCCCAACGCCTGTCCGCTCCCCGGCACCACGCGTGCAATCGAGCCCGTGGGGCCCCGACTGCCCGTGAGCGAACGGACAGCCAGGCGACCTCCCACGTCGTTCGCACTTGCACTTCCACCCCACTTGCTTATTTTGCACGCCAAATTTAATTTAGCTGTCGAACCCTTCGGGGACTTATAAAAATAAGGTCAGACCCGCCGATGCCCATGGATGAGCTCGACTTCCGCCTGGTGGACCTGCTGCAGCGCGATGGCCGCGCGACGCAGCTGGAGCTGTCGCGCGCGGTGGGGCTGTCCCAGCCAGCGGTGGCCGAGCGCATCCGCAAGCTGGAGGAGCGGGGTGTCATCACCGGCTACGCGGCGCGCGTGGACGCGACGAAGCTGGGCAAGGACATCACCGCCTTCATCGGGGTGAGCATCGAACATCCGAAGTACTTCGAGGGCTTCGCCAAGAAGGTCCTCGCCCTGCCGGACGTGCTGGAGTGCCACCGCGTCGCCGGGCAGGACTCGTATCTGTTGAAGGTCAAGTCGGCCAACACGCGGACGCTGGACTCGCTCCTCGTGGAGACGCTGCGCACCATCGCCGGCGTCACCCGCACGCAGACCGTCATCGTCCTGTCGTCCATCAAGGAGGACACGCACGTCCGCGTGCCTCCCGAGCTCGCCAAAGGAGAGTGAAAGATGAGCGCCGATGCCATGAGCGCACCCCTTCCCCCGCCGCCGGTCTGGCGACTCGCCCAACGCATGTCGCGCATCAAGACGTCCGCGGTGCGCGAAATCCTCAAGGTGGCCGAGCGCCCGGACATCCTGTCCTTCGCCGGCGGCCTGCCCGCCCCGGAGCTCTTCCCCGTCCAGGCCATCGCCCAGGCGCACGCCCAGGTCCTGGCCGACGAGGGCCCCGCCGCGCTCCAGTACAGCACCACCGAGGGCTTCGGCCCCCTGCGTGAGTGGATCTCCGGCCACCTGGGCAAGAAGGGCCGCGTCTGCGAGGCCAACCAGGTCCTCATCACCAACGGCTCGCAGCAGGGCATCGACCTGGTCGCCAAGGTGCTGCTGGACCCCGGTGACCTCGTCATCGTGGAGAACCCCAGCTACCTGGCCGCGCTGCAGACGTTCGGCGGCTACGAGGCGAAGTTCGCCACCGTGGAGAGCGACGACCAGGGCATGCGCATGGACGACCTGGAGCGGGTGCTCGCCACGTGCAAGCCCAAGCTGCTCTACATCGTCGCCAACTTCCAGAACCCCAAGGGCACCACCCTGGCGCTGGAGCGCCGCAAGAAGCTGGTGGAGCTGGCCCAGCAGCACCGCTTCCTCATCCTCGAGGACGACCCATACGGCGAGCTGCGCTTCCGCGGCGAGCACCTGCCGTCCCTGGCCGCGTTCGATGACCAGGGTGTCGTCGTGTCGCTGGGCACGTTCTCCAAGACGCTGGCCCCGGGCCTGCGCATCGGCTGGGTGGCGGGCCCGCGCGACTTCGTGCGCAGCCTCACCATCGCCAAGCAGTCCACGGACCTGCACACCGCCACCCTCGCCCAGCGCGCGGTGGCCCGGCTGCTCAAGGACTTCGACTACTACGCGCACCTGGACGCGCTCACGCCCGTGTACGGCCAGCGCGCCAACGCCATGCTGGACGCGCTCAAGGCCTACATGCCCCAGGGCACCAGCTGGACGCATCCGGAGGGCGGCATGTTCCTGTGGGCCCGGCTGCCGCCCGGCCTGAGCGGGGACACGCTCCTGCCGCGCGCCATCGACCAGAAGGTGGCCTTCGTGCCGGGCAGCCCGTTCTTCGCCAGCGACCCGCGCTCGGAGTTCATCCGCCTCAACTACTCCAACCGCCCGCCCGAGCTCATCACCGAGGGCATGCAGCGGCTGGGGGGCGTCATCTCCGGCGCGCTCTAAGCCGCGCCCCTGACACCTCGAGGCCGTGCCGCGCCGCGTCGGACACCCGACGCGGCGCTTTCGTTTCCGTCCAAGTTGAATGTCGATTCAGGTTTCAACTCCTTCGGTGCTGGCCAGGGCGGGCCGGGTTGCGTAGCCTGCGCGGCGGGTTTCCCGGCGGCACGGGCCCGCAGGTGGGTTCCGACAAGCCGCCCCAACACACCGGAGAGAGACGGACATGCAGCTCAAGGACCTGAAGGTGATTGTGACGGGCGGCGCCCAGGGCATGGGTGCGCACTTCGCGCAGCGGCTGTTGGAGGCGGGCGCGCAGGTGGCGGTGGGCGACGTGGCCGAGGACAAGCTGGCGGCGCTGCCCGCGGGCATCCACCGGCGCAAGCTGGATGTGTCCTCGGAGGCGGACATCACCGCGTTCGTGGCCTGGGCGAACGAGGCCATGGGCGGGCTCAACGGCCTCATCAACAACGCGGGCATCCTGCGCGACGCGCTGCTGGTGAAGAAGGACCGGAACACGGGCGAGGTGAAGAAGCTGTCCACCGCGGACTGGAACGCCGTCGTCGGCGTCAACCTCACGGGCGCCACGCTGATGGTGCGCGAGGTGGTGGCGAAGATGGTGGAGACGGACCAGAAGCCCGGCGTCGTCGTGAACATGTCGTCCATCGCCCGGCACGGCAACCGCGGTCAGTCCAACTATGTGTCCGCCAAGGCGGCGCTGGCGGCGAACACGGTGACGTGGTCGCGCGAGTTCGGCCCGTTCGGCGTGCGCGTGGGCGCGGTGGCGCCGGGCATGATTGAGACGCCGATGACGCAGGGCATGAACCAGAAGGCCCGCGACGCGCTGGTCTCCGCCATCCCCGTGGGCCGCATCGGCCTGCCCGAGGACATCTGGCTGGCCGTGAAGTTCATCCTCGAGTGTGACTACTTCAACGGCCGCACCATCGACGTGGACGGCGGCCTGAACTTCTAAGGTTCTCGCGCTGGCGCGTCTCCGTCATCCCGAGGAGGCGCGCCGCACGTGCCCCTATCGCCGGCTGGCGGCCTCGACCTTCGTCGGGTGCAGCATCACCGGCTGCCCGGTGTAGAGCAGCTTGTAGGCGCCGTAGCTGCCGAGCACGTGCTTCACGTACTCGCGCGTCTCGTCGAACGCGATGTGCTCCACCCACTCGTCGAGCTCCGCCTGCGGCAGCGCCTGACGCCAGCGGTCCACCGCGTGCGGCCCCGCGTTGTACGCCGCCACCGCGTACGCGACGTTGCCACCGAAGCGGTGCAGGAGCTGCCCCAGGTACGCCGAGCCCAGTCGCACGTTCTGCGCCGGCTGCAGCAGGTTCGACTCGCCCACGTCGCCCAGCTTCAGCGCCTGCGCCACCTGCTTCGCCGTCGCCGGCATCAGCTGCGCCAGCCCCAGCGCCCCCGTGGACGAGCGCGCCGTGGGACGGAAGCGGCTCTCCTCGCGGATGAGCCCCTGCATCAGGTCCGGGTCCACCTTGGACGCCTTCGAGTACCGCTGGATGACGTTGCGGAAGGCCAACGGCCACGTCGCCTCCCACACCGGACGCGACTCGGCACTGAGCGGGCCCTGCACCTCGCGCCGCAGTGACTCACGCGCCACCTGCCGCGCCGCCCGCTTGCGCCCCGTGCGCACCATCGTCTGGTAGAGCAGCCGCGCCGGCGCCTCCGACAACCCTCGCGAGTTCACCGCGAGCAGCTCGTCCGCCGCGCCCGGATGCCCCAGCCGCAACAGCTCCACCCCCGCCGCGAAGCGCACGTCGTGGCGCAGCGGCCCGGGCGGCAGGGGCCACACCTCGTCCGCGGGCTCCTCCGCGTCCCCGCTCGTCCCGGGCACCGGCGACAGCCGACCCAGTCGCTCCGGCGCCAGCATCGCCAGCCGCGAGCGCGCCAGCATCCCGTACCAGGTCGCGGGCCGCTCGGTGGCCAGCTGCTCGTAGTCGTCGAGCGCGGTGGCGCTCGTCAGGGGCACCGGCTCACGCACCCGCGCGCGCCAGTACCGCGCCCGCCACAGCGCCTCGTCCGTGCGCGACGCCGCGGGCAGCCGCTCCACCGCCTCGAGCGCCGACAGCGCCTCCGCCTTCGCCTCGCGCCGCGTGTGCAGCCAGAAGGCCCGGAAGAGCGCCTCCGACGCGAAGTTGCCCGCCGGGTAGCGCTCCGCCGTCTCCTGGTAGCGCGCGAGCGCCTCGCCGAGCTGCCCCGTGCGCTGCAGCAACCACGCCTCGAAGAAGAGCGCGTCGTCCGCGTACCCGTGCTCGGGGTAGTCGCGCGCGAGCGTGGCGTACGTGGTGATGGCCGACCTCGGGTCCACCACCGACTGCGAATAGCCCAGCACATAGAGCGCCTGCGGCCGGTACTCCGCCGACGTGCACTTCTCCACCACCGGCGTCAGCATCTGGATGGCGCGGCGGTGCTGGCGCTCCTTGCGCAGCGCGCGCCCGTAGGCCAGGTGCGCCCGACACGACAGCTCGTCCGGCGGGTCCACCTGCGCCATCACCCCCGCGAGCAGCTCCGTGGCGGGCCCGTGGCGGTGCAGCTCCACCAGCGCCTCACCGCGACGCACCTTCCACTTGAGCGGCAGCGGCAAGCCCTTGAGCCGCTCCTTGGCGCGCTGCGCCTCGCGCGACAGGGGACTCGTGGCCCACACCTCCAACAGCGCGCGGTGCTCGACGTTGTACAGCCCCTGGGCCCGCGCCAAATCACAGATGGCCAGCAGCGCCTTCATCCGCAGCGCGTCCGGCCCCCGCGCCTGTCGGCTGTCGATGAGCTCCTGCAGCGCCTGCAGCGCCCCCGGGATGTCGCGCTTGCGCTGCAGCACACGCGACAGGCTGAAGCGCGCCTCCGCGTACAGCGGCGAGCCCGAGCTCACCTCCCGGTACTGCGACGCGGCCAGCTCCAGCTTGCGCAGCTTCTCGTTCGCCTGCGCCGCCCACAGCAGGCAGTGGTCCTTCAGCGGCACATAGTCCACCGCCAGCGCCGCCAGCTCCTCCGCCGCGGTGGCGTAGTCCCGGCCGAGCAGCGCGCTCTGCGCCCTCAGGAAGCGCACCGGCAACGTGGGCTCCTGGTCCGCGAGCAGCGCGCGGGCCTTCGCGAAGCGCCCCCTGCGCACCTCCGAGTGCGCCCGCGCGAGGACTCCTTCCGCGAAGTAGGGCGCCAGCTGCTCCGGACCGAACGACGCCACGGACAGCTCCGCGCCAGAGGGCTGCTCGGCGGGAGTGTCGAGGAGCTGTTCGAGCTGCTCCTCCGACAACACCTCACCCGGCTCTCCTTCCTCTGGAGCCTGCGCCCATGCGGAGCCCGCGCCGCCCACCAGGCCCGCGCACGCCACGCACACCGCCATGGCACTCGCGCGCAGCCGACGTCGTCCATCCATGCATGCCCTCGTCGCGTTTCGGGCCACTGAGGATTTGCACGCCGGGCGGAGTTGGGACCGGGCCGCGCGCACGCCACACGCGCACCCGTCGTCCAGGCGATACACGCGCGCGACGTGTCCGCGCGTCACTGCCAGAAAGACAACGAAAAGCCCGCGCGCGCACGTGGGTGCGCCTGCGTCGGAGTACCGCCGGCGACGACGTCACGCGGGGCTGGAAACCGCCCTCACCCGCTCCACCAGCGCGCGGTTCATCACCTCATAGGCGGCCCGGAACGCGTCCCGCCGGGGCTTGCCCATGAACCACGTCACCACGCCGCTGAAGTCCTCGCCGTGGACCAGCCGCGTCCCGGCGCCCTCGGGGCGCAGCTCGAACCCGTGCCGCCCGAACATCAGCCCCGGCACGCCCCCCGTCCACTCCAACCTCATGGGTGGCTCCACCCGCGTCAGCGTGGCGCGAAAGCCGAACATCCGCCCCGAGCCATCCGGCGAGCGCGCCTTCATCGCCACCCGCGCGCCCACCTCCACCTTCCCGTGCGCCTCCAGCACCAGCGGGTTCCACAGGGGATAGGCCTTGAAGTCGCTCAGCACGGCCCACACGGCGTCAGGCGACGCGTCGATGAAGGCCTCGGTCCTCAACTGGAACATCCACCACCCCGGCGCCCTTCGCTTCTGGCCACTGCAAAGTCACACCCACGCTGTCACCGGTGTGAAGCCAACGCTCACATGCCTCCCGGGACGATTGCGGGATGACAGGCGAATCGCGAGTTTCTAAGTTAATCAGGAACAAGCGGAGAGACCGTGAGTTCCCCGGATTGAAAGCCGGGACTCGCGCTCCGCCGCCAGGTGGAACGAGCCACCACGGGCCGCCCTCCGGGACGACGGACGGGGAGCCCAGACCAGGGGTGCACGGCGAGGGGCACCCACCGCTAGTAGAGGTCGACGGGCATCATCGCGCCCGCCTCGAACTCCGGAGCGCGCCGCAGCTGGTCCAGCACGCGAGGCGCGCAGCGCAGGTGGAGCATGGGCATGGAGCCCGGCTCGCTCACCGAACGCACGGAGCCCAGGAGGTGGTGCGCCTCGAGCCAGCGCATGAAGCTCTCGTGGAAGCGAGCGCTCTCCGCCAGCCCGGCCCGTTGGACCTCCGCCCGTGACAGGGGCGGGGGACGTGCGGGCGCGCGCGCGCGAGGAGGCGCGGGCGTCTCCCGGGGCATCACGGTGATGTCGATCCACTCGGGCTGCGTGCGCGCGCTGGCCATGCCTGGCAATGCTCGCACGCCCGAGGAGACGCGGGGAACCCCCGCCGCGAAGCCGTCTCCGGGTTCGCCATTCTTTCTGCTCATGGCCTCATCCTCCCCCGGGCCCGGCGCTCGACTGGCGCCGACCCCGGTTTCGACCCACCACCGTCACCGGAAGACAGCCAGGCCCTTGCCCGTTCGGTGACCACCTGAGCGAGGAAGCTTGACTGCATTGGCCAAAATCAAATCCCGCACCTCGAGCGCCGTCAAGTCAGGGGCGCGGCACCGATAGAGCGCCGCGATACCCGCTACATAAGGCGCCGCCATGCTGGTGCCACTCATTCGTTCGTAGAACGCCTGGTTGTTACAACGCCGCTCGGTGCTCGAGTACACATTGACTCCGTAACCCATGACGTCGGGTACGACGCGGCGCTCCACGACACCGCTGGCGGAGAAATGAGCCACGTTGCGCTCGAAGTCGACTGCACCGACGGCCAGGGACTCGTCAAAGGCGGCTGGATAACCAACCGTGTCGGGTCCACTGTTACCTGCCGCGACAACAGGCAGCACGTTGCTGTCGAGCAGCCGACGAATCATGGTCTGCAGCGCGCGCTGGTTGAGGCGGTAGTCGGCCTCCGAGATGCCCGGAGGCGGCTTGAGCGGGAAGCCCAACGACAGGTTCACCACCGCGGGGCGGGTGACGTTCTGCGGGCTGCTGAACTGGTGCAGCAGCCACTCCATGCCGGCGGCCACGCGGCCCAGGCTGGTGCGGATGGTCTCCGATTCGATGACGGACGCGACATAGAGGTCCACCTCCGGGGCGACGCCGTGGTGGGTGCCCGCGGCGATGCCGCACACGTGGGTGCCGTGGCCGTCCGGGTCGAAGCCGCGGATGTCCCGCGCGGGGTTGTGCGGCGAGTTGGGGAACAGCGACACGTAGCGGAACTGGATGACCTTGGCGGCGTGCTCGGGGTGGTCGGCGTCCACGCCGGTGTCGAGCACGCCGAGCAGCACGCCCGCGCCGCGGATGCCCTGGGCGTGGGCCAGGGGGACACCGCTCTCCTCGGGCCACTCGCGCTCGGCCAGCGAGCTCATGCCCCGGTTGCGCGGGCCGGACTGTCCCGCCGACACGGGGCCGGGGAAGGACAGGGGCACGACGTCGGGGATGAACTCGAAGTCGGCGGACAGCTCACCGCGCGCCTCGGCCTCCGTGGCGTCCGAGTAGAAGTGGGCCATGGTGGCGCCGATGAGCGGCATGAAGCGGAAGCTGCCCGCCTCGCTGCCCGTCTGCTCCGAGACAGGAGCTCCAGGCAACGCCGGGGTGGACGCGTCCGCGCCACGGGTGGTGGGGCGCTTCACCTTCGAGCCCTTCGCGACGCGCTTGCGCGCCTCCTGCCCGCTGACGGGCGGACGCGGACCGGGCAGCGTCGCCGAGCGCAGGCCCAGGAGCGACAGCGTGTCCGGCGCGCGGTTGGCGACGGTGAAGCGAAGCGCCGTGGTGCGCGGCAGCACGCGCTCACCCTGCTGCGTGCCGCGAGGCCCGACGCGGGCCTGCGTTTCGATGGACTCCTTGGGGACCAACAGGTAGGACTTCATGGGTTGTCGACTCCTTGAACCACCGTGCAACGCGGATGGCGACGGACAAGGGCCACCCGCATCCAGACCGCGTCCGCCATGCCCGGAGCCTCGCGAGCCCGGCGGATGTGAAGGCGCGCTTCCTGGGCGCGCGTCTGCCGGGACCTCCCGCCCGGCGTGATGAGACCTCCCGGAATCCCTGAAGCCATTGTGAGATTGGACAGGACCGGCCTGACAATTAAAGCAGGGTTTCCATGCTGTAGACGCCTGAGCCCCCCTGTTTCGGTCCTGGCGGGACTTTCTGGAGCGTCGGGAAGTATGAAGGAGGCCCTCTGACTGCTCGGAGCGGCACAGGAGGGGTGTCCGCCAGCCGACCCGGGCCGTCCGGGCGACAGGGGCACGGAGGGGGAAGTTCGCCTCCCCACAATTGTTCGCCTACGTCGCCCCCGACGGATTAAGTGGGGCGGACGGTCCGTCCTCTGGAGCCATCGACGTGATTCCCTACTGGCATGCCCCCTCGCTGAAGCTGGGGCCTCTCACCATCGAGCCCTTCGGCATCTTCGTGGCCGCGGGCATCCTGCTGGCCGCCAACCTGCTTGGCCGCCAGGCGAAGCGGCAGGGGTTGGACCCCACGCCGCTCGCCGACTACGCCCCGTGGGGCGTGGGCGTGGGCGTGCTGGTGGGACACTGGGTGCACCTGTTCTTCTACCACCCGGAGGAGCTGTCCAAGAGCCCGTTCCAGATTCTGAAGGTCTGGGATGGGCTGTCGTCCTTCGGCGGCCTCGTCGGCGGCATCATCGCGGCCATCTTCTTCTTCCGGCACCGCAAGCTGCGCTTCAACGACTACGCGGATGCGTTCGCGCTGGGTGTGGCGCCGGGCTGGGCGGTGGCGCGGCTGGGGTGCTTCGCGGTGCATGACCACCCGGGCGTGCGCACCGACTTCTTCCTGGCGGTGGCGTTCCCCAACGGGCCCCGTCACGACCTGGGCATGTACGACGCCATCGCGCTCTTCGCCATCTCCGGCCTGCTGTACGCGCTGCGCGACGTGGAGAAGATGAAGGGGCGGCTATTGCCGCTGCTGGCGATTCTGTACGCGGCGTGCCGCTTCAGCTTCGACTTCCTGCGCGCCACGGACATGAGCTACGTGGACGCGCGCTACTTCGGCATGACGCCGGCGCAGTACGGCTGCTTCGCACTGGTGGCCTACGGCCTGTGGGGCCTGCTCCGTCGCCGCGAGCCGAGCACCCAGGCCGCCGCGCCGGGCGAGGGCTCCCACTCGAGCCATCCCACGCACCGACGCGCGGGCTGAGCCGCTCACGCCCGAGCCCCTTCACGCGGGCTCGGGCATCCGGATGTTCGCGAGCTTGCGCTCGGCGAGCACCGAGTGGATGTGGGCGATGCGTCCATCCGCGCCCAGGTCCACGCGCACCACCGCCCGCGTCGCGAGCAGCGGGTCCTTCGCGGGCGCCAGAATCATCACCAGCGCGGGCAGGCCGTTGAGCCACTGGAGCTCCACCGCTCGCGGCGAGCCTCGCAGCTCCATCAGCTTCGTCAGGAACGTCATCACGCGGCGCACGCCCACCACGGGCACCAGCGCGGCGCGCACCTCGCCCCGGCCGTCCGAGAGCGCCTTCACGTCGCCGGACAGGAGCGCCTCGGCCGCCGTGACGTCCCGCTCGAGCAGCGCTGCCATGAAGCCCTCCAGCGCCGCGAGCGTGCGCTGCTGGAGGTCCTTGGTCGGCACGCAGCGCTCGCCCTCGTACGCGGCCATGGCCGCTCGCGCGCGGTGGTGCACCACCTTCACGTGCGCCTCGCTCATGCCCAGCGCCTGGGCCACCTCGCGCACGGAGGAGTCGAACACGTCGCGCAACAGCAGCACCGCGCGCTGCTTGGGCGTCAGCGCCTCCAGCGCCAGCAGGAACGCGAAGGAGACGCTCTCCAGCAGCTCGTAGCGCCCCTCGGTGGAGCCGCCTCCGGGCAGCCTCGCCTCCACCGCGGGCGGCACCTCCTCGTCCCCTGTCTCCAGGGGTGACGGCAGCCACGTCCCGACGTAGCCCTCGCGACGCCGGCGGCGCAGCGAGTCCCGCGACAGGTTCACCGCCACCCGCGTCAGCCAGGGGCGCAGCTCCTCGTGCCGCGCGGGCGGTGAGGCGAGGGCGCGGGCGAAGGTCTCCTGCACCAGCTCGTCCGCGTCCGCCGCCACGCCCGTCATCCGGTAGCACAGGCCCCAGAGGTAGCGCTCGTGCTCGCGCGCCGCCTCCTCCAACACCCCTCGCGACAGGTCCGACATGTCTTCAGGCTCCCACCGCCAGACGACGCGGCGCCACCCCTGCGTGACGGAGCAGCGCGCGCTCCACCGACTCCGCGCTGGCGAAGGACGCGTCCGAGAGCATCCCCTCCGAGCCGACCCAGTCGCCCACGCGGAACAGGCCCGCGACGTGCGGCACCGCGGGCGCGGGCCTCCCCGACAGGCCGCCCGTGCTCGCCGTCGGCAGCAGGTGGCTCACCACCAGCGCGGGCCGGAAGCGGCGGGCGACAAGCACCTCGCGCCAGCCCGGCTGCAGCACGTCCATCACCGCCTCCAGCTCCGCCTCGGTCGCCTCGGGGGAGGACGGCGACAGGTACTTCATCACGTGCACCATGGCGCCTCCCTCCGGCCCCAGCCGCGCGTAGGCCGAGTGCACCGAGGCGTACCACGGCCCATCGACGCCGAGCGCGAAGAGGGCCTCGCTCCTGGGCAGCCGCGACAGGCCCAGCTCCAGCGTGGCGGCCCGGATGGGCGTGGCCTCCTCCGCCTCCTTCGCGAGCACCGCGTCCTCGGGCAGCAGCGACGCCACGTCCCTGGGGCTCCCCGCGAGCACCACCGCGTCCGCCGCGCGCACCGAGCCATCCGACAACCGGAGGCCGCGCACCTGGCCCTGCTCGACGACCACGCCCTCGACGCGCGCGGACACCTCCAGCGTCGCGCCGGCATCCTTCGCCACGGCGGCCACCGCGTCCACCAGCGCGGCCCAGCCGTCATCGAGGTAGAGCACGCCCGCCTCGAGGGCGAGCTGCACCTGCGTCACCGCGGCCTCCGCGCTCAGGGCGTCCAGGTCCGAGGCGTAGGTGGCCACGCGCACGAGCGCGGCGACGAGGGCGCGCCCATCCTCCCGGGACATGCGCGTGTCGAGCCACTGGCGCATGGGCACGTGCGTCAGCGGCTCCGTGTCCACGCGGCGCAGGCTCGCGAGCAGCCGCGCCATCTCCAGCTTGCTGCTCAACTGCAACGCGTCGGTCGTGAGGAGCGACACGGGCCCGCGCGGCAGCGTGTGCAGTCTGCCGGCGCGCAGCGCGTAGGACCCGCCCGACTCTCCGGCGACGCGGCCCCGAGGCTTCACACCCAGGCGCCCGAGCACCCGCATGCCGGCCCCCGCCCGGTACAACGCATGCGGCCCCAGGTTGAAGCGGAAGCCCTCCACATCCGTCGTCTGCGCGCGACCGCCCAGGTGCTTGGAGCGCTCGTACAGCGTCACCGCGCAGCCGCCGCGCGCCAGCAGCGCCGCCGTCGTCAGCCCGCCCAGCCCACCTCCCACCACCGCCACCTTCTTCGCCTCCATGTCCGTCCTCCGTCGCACCGCCGGGGGAAATCCCGGCGTTCGACGACTCCACGAAAATGGGCGGTGAAAGGTTACAGCGGGCCTCGAGGCCAGGCGTGCGCCGGTCGGTGATAGGGTGGCTGCCGCCTCACGAAGGGGGACGACATGCGCCGCACCATCTCTTCCATCGCCATCATCACCGGGCTGCTGCTCGCCGGCTGCAACCACGTGAATGGCATCCAGGTCAACGGCGGCAATCGCACCGCCGCGCAGCGCGCGAAGCCGTTCAAGCTGCCGGACCCCAACCCGAGCGACGAGCCCGTCTACGGCCCCGCCCCTTCGTCGTCAGGCTCCGACGCGAAGGCGGACTCCAGCGACGCCTCCTGAGCGTCCGGCCGGTCGCCTCGACGAAGCGACCGTGAGCACCCGAGCCCTGGAACGCGACGCGTCGTAGCCCGAGGTTGCGCAGATTCCGCCGCTTGGGTGTCAGGCCCTCGTGAGCCCCTTCCCACCGGCGATTCCATCCCGCGCCGGTCGCGTGAAGGACTCGATGACGGTGCGGGATTCAGAGCCGTTGGAGAATGTCATGCGCAACGTCACCGTCGCCGTCATCGCCAGTCTCTTCTTCACGGGCTGCAGCAACTACTGGTGGGTCGCCCGCGCGCTCCTCCCGGACCACCAGGGCGGTCACCCCAGCGACCGCGGCGGCAGCCGGCCCTTCCAGGAGCCCCCTCCGAATCCCTCCAGCGAGCCCGTGTACGGCCCCGACCGCTCCACGGATGCCCCGGACGCGAAGCAAGAAGAGTCCAAGTCCGCCAGCGCCGAGCCCTGATGTGTTTGCCGCCAGCGCGGCGCCCCAGCACTGACCACCGCGTCCCCGCCACACGCCGCGACACGTCAAGGAGGAGGCTCGGACCCGGGCCTTCGAGACGTCGACTTCGCGCATCGTCAAGCCGTGTTCGCGACACATTCTTGATACAGATTTCGCCGCGACAAGAACCTTCCGCTCCGAGTGGCGTGAGACATCTCAACCGGGTCTGTTTCACCTCGGACCTGGAGCGAAGACGACCCCACACGTCTCGACAACCGAGGCAATGTCAGAGGTAGTCGTAGGATGATGCGTGCACGGCGGATTCCCCGCCGGGACTGGACAAGGCACGCATCCATGAAGACGCTCCTCGCCGCCCTGCTCACGCTTCCCCTGCTCGCCTGCGGCCCCGCCCCCGAGGCGGAGCCCACCGCGGCTCCGTCGGACACCGAGAGCCTGACGCAATCGAGCGAGCTGTCCTCCTCCGCGCCCCGTGAGCGCTCCATCCGCCTGCGCACGGGCGTGACGCTCCGCTATGTGGAGCAGGGCTCGCGGCGTGGCCCCGCCGTCGTCTTCCTCCACGGCTACACGGATTCGCACCACACCTGGGACTTGAACCTGTCGCGCTTCTCGCGCGACCTGCACATCTACGCGCTGGACCAGCGCGGCCACGGTGACTCGTCCCGCCCCGCGTGTTGCTACACGCAGCAGCACTTCGCGGCGGATGTGGCGGCCTTCCTCGACGCGGTGGGTGAGCCTCGCGCCATCCTCGTGGGCCACTCGATGGGCAGCTTCATCGCGCAGCAGGTGGCGCTCGACTACCCGCGCCGCGTGGAGGCGCTGGTGCTGGTGGGCTCGGCCCCCACCGTCGCGGGCAACGAGGTGGCGTTGGGCCTGAAGTCCGTCGTCGACGAGCAGGTGGGCACCGTCGACCCCGACTTCGTGCGCGAGTTCCAGTCGAGCACCTTCGTGCGCCCCGTGCCCGCGTCCTACCTGGACACGCTCGTGTCGGAGAGCCTCAAGGTCCCCGCGCGCGTGTGGCAGGACTCGCTCGACGGGCTCATCGCGGAGGACCACTCCCAGCGCCTGCGCTCCATCCGCGTGCCCGTGCTCGTGGTGGGCGGAGACCAGGACGGCTTCTTCCCCGTCGCGCAGCAGCAGGCGCTCGTCGACGCGCTGCCCGACGCGCGCTTCATCCTCTACCCCGACACCGGCCACGCGCCCCACGCGGAGCTGCCGAAGACCTTCGTGCGCGACGTGAGCGGGTTCATCAAGCGCGTGACGCGGTAATCCACGGGCCACCCGCGCGAGGCGTGCCCCCCGGGGCGTGCCTCACGCGGTATCCGCGCCCTCGGGCTTCAGGTTCTGTCCCGGGACATCCGAGCGCGCGAGCAGCACGGCGGCCGTGAGGATGAGCACGCCGCCGAACCCCTGGCGCAGGCTGAGCCGCTCGTTCAGGAAGAGCGCGCTCAGCACCACCGCCGTCAGCGGCTCCATGTTGGACACCAGCGACGTGTTCACCGGGCCGATGCGCGCCATGCCCAGGAAGAAGAGGAACACGGCGGCCACGGTGGAGATGAGCGACAGGCCCACCACCGCGGCCCAGCCTGGTGTCGTCGTGGGGAAGGACGGCCCCCTCACCAGCGTCGCCAGTCCGAAGACGAGCCCCGCGGACATCAGGATGACGGTGCTGGAGACGAGCGGCCCCGCGCGGCCCGCCACCCGCGCGCTGGTGACGACGTACACGGCGTACAGCAGCGCGGACAACACCCCCAGCGTCACCCCCAGCGGCGTCACCCCGCCCTGGCTCAGGTCCGCCGTGAGCCCCGTGCCGCATAGGGCCAGCACCACCGCCACCCACTTGATGCGCCCCAGCTTCTCGCGGAAGACGAACACCTGGAGCAGCGCCACCAGCGCCGGGAACGAGTACAGGAGCAGCGCCACCAGCCCCGCGGGCGCGTGCTGGAGCGCGGCGAAGTACACGCCCGCCTCGCTCACGTAGCCCACCGCGCCCAGCAGGATGAGCGACACCAGCAGGCGCCCCCTGGGCAGCGGCTGGCGCATCGCCACCATCACCGCGCCGAGCACCGAGCCCGCCAGCGTGAAGCGCAGGAACAACAGCGTGGAGACGTCCGCGCCCGCCGCATAGGCCAGGCGCCCGAAGAGCCCGAGCGCGCCGAAGCACGCACCGGACAGGGCCACGATGAGGAAACCAGCGGTGCGGTTCATGACGGGAGCGACGGCACGCTGCTCCATGCCGCCCGCCTTGTCACGCGTCGCACGAGGCCCGGGCCTCGCACGGACCTCCGGTCACCAGTTGTTCACCGAGCGCAGGTCGAAGACGTCCGGAAAACCATTGGCGCGCAAAATTTGTGAGGCCACCGCGCTGCGGCCACCGGCGGCGCAGTACACCACCACGGGGGTACCGGGCGGGCCGACCTCCTTGACGCGCTGGGGCAGCTCCTGCACGGGGATGTTGCGAGCGGCCTCGGGGTGTCCTTGCTGGAACTCCTGAGGGGTGCGCACGTCCAGCAGCACCGCGCCATCGGCGACGAGCTGCCGGGCCTTCTGTGACAGTTCCTGGGGCGTCATGGGTGACAGCATGCCCTACTTGCCCGCAACAGGGCTCGCTCGTCGCGCGAGCCCTGTTCCCTTCAGGGCACATCCCCGGGCTCAGAACTCCACCGTCTCCTCGAAGTCGTCCGCCCTCACCGTGAGCGACTCGAGCGCGGGGAAGCGCTCGCGAGCCTGGGCCACCACCGTGGAGAGCGCGTCCCTCGCGTCCTCCTCCCGCTCGTAGCACAGGGTGAGCTCGCGCAGGCTGGCCGAGCGCAGCTCGTGCAGGCCCACGGTGTCCCCGGGGAAGAACTCGAACGCGCGCAGCTTCGGCAGGAACTCCACCAGCAGGGCCATGATGCGGTTGCCCTCGCTCACCGACCACGTCTCGGTGGTGTCCACGCGCGCGCGCCGGCGCCGCCAGACGAAGGCCGGCTTCAGGGTGATTCGGCTGTGGGCGTCGCCGCTCCACTCCGGCGTGAAGCCGTGCTCGCGCAGCACCTCGACGATGATGCGCCCCACCGCCGCCGCGTCCTCGCTCACCTTCGCGTTCTCCTCCTCGGTGAGCTCCTCCTCGCGCTCGTCGTCCTCCTCGTCGTTGATGAGGCCATAGGCCAGGTGCAGCGGGTGGCCCTCCATGGCGGAGGCCGCGTCCTGCTGGTGGAAGAACACCGTGCCGACAATCGTCTCGCCCTGCTCCCGGCGCATGTCCGCCAGCTCGCGCGACACCTCCCAGCCGCCGCTCATCGTGGTGGACGCGGACATCTCCGCCACGAAGCCTCGCGCGCGCAGCACGTCGAACGCCGCCTCCAGCCGGTCCGCGGGGATGACGTCCGGCCAGGTCTTCTCCTCCTCGGCGCGCGCTCGCACGTGCGCGCAGACCTGCTCGAGCACCCGACGCTGCAGCCGGTCGTCGTAGATTTCATCCCAGTCCGGCATGCCCAGGGAGTCGAAGAGGCGGTCCAAGGGGTGGTGGGCGTACTCGAACTGCTCGATGACGGCCTCCACCACGCCCGGCACCAGCGCGGCCTCGTCCTCGGGCTCCGGGTCCCGAATCGGCTGGAACCCCAGCGCCCCCAGCTTCGTCGCCAACGTCCGGGCCTGGGCCTCCAGGCCGAATCGCCGCGCACGCTCCAGAACCGGGGCCACGCCCCGCGTCGTCGCGAGCAGCTCGAACTCGAACCGCCGCTGCTCCTCGTCGAAGGTGTGCAGGCCCACCGCCAGGTGCCCGTCATCCTGCCACTCGACGATGGCGTCGTGCCCCGCGGGCTCCAGGGCCTCCTGCGCCAGCGCGAGCACCTTGAGCTCCCACTGCTCCTTCTCCGACGGGGGGCGCGGGGCGAGCGCCATGAGCCGCTTCGACAGAGTCTCGACCTTGTCGAGCAGGCCCTGCTCCTTCGCCCACAGTCGCAAGCGCACCTCACCCAGCGTCGACGTGAGGGTGCGGAACTCGACCTGGCCCGTGTCCTGGTCCACCACGTCGATGTTGACGTAGCCCCTCAGCGGCTCGTGCCAGGTGGTGACGCTCAGCGAGAGTTCCTCGCCCAGCACCTCCCGGGCGACCTCGCGAATCCGCCCCCGCAGCTCCTCGTTCTCCATCTGTCGCGTCCTTCCCGGTGGGTGTGGGGCACGGCCGTGTACGGGCTTGCCACGAGGAAGAACGCCGAGGTGCACGGGATGTCGCATCGGGCCGCACGGTCCGAGCCGGCGAGGAGGCGCCCGGTGGCGACGGAAAACTGGAGCCCCCGCCCAGCCGCGCTACAGTTCTGTGCCATCATGTCACTCGACAAGCAGGCACTGCTCCTCCAGCTCGCCGAGCGCCTCCAGCAGAGCGACCGGCTGGCCCACAGGGCCGAGGCCGAAGCTCGCGAGGCGGCCCGCAGCCTGGCCACCGAGTCGGAGAAGAGGGAGGACGGCCGCGCGGCGTTGGAGTTCGGCAGCCTGGCCACGGGACAGGCCAACCGCGCCCGCCGGGTGCAGGAGGAGCTCCAGGCGCTGACGCACTTCGGCCAGGCCCCCATGCCGCGCTTCTCGCGCCAGGGCCCGGTGGGGCTGGGCGCGCTGGTGGACGTCAGCACCGAGGACGAAGAGGGCTTCGCCGAGCGGACCTTCTTCGTGCTGCCCGTGGGCGCGGGCACGGAGCTGACGGGCCCCGGCGGCGACGGCTTCCTGTCCGTCATCACCCCCGCATCCCCGGTGGGCCGCGCGCTCATGGGCCGCAAGGCGGGAGACACCATCGAAGTGACGCTGGCGGGCGAGGTGCGCGAGTGGACGGTGCTCGAGGTCGCCTGACGCAGGGTGTCCCGCCCTGGTCGTCCGGGGTGTCAGGCCCCCGACGCTCGGCGAGGGAGCACTAGAACCATGGGCCCGGCCACGCATGAATCCGGGAAGAAGATGTCCCCACCTCCCCCAGCGCGCACGTCCGAGGCGCCCGCTTCCACCACCCTGCTGCCACTGACCTGGCCCGCGGCGCTCATCGGCCTGCTGTTCGGCGTGCTGATGACGTACGTGCCCTACGAGTTCCGGGTCGCCGCCTTCCGGCCCCTGTACCCGTACGTGCGGCTCCTGGGCGTCGTGTACCTCACCGGCAGCATCGCCCTGATGGGCGCCCTGCTCTATCCGCGCGCGCCGCGCTGGCTGGACGTGGGCGGACGCCTGCTTCTGGGCGTGGCCATCGCGCTGTACTGGTGGGTGCTCAACGTGCTGCCCGGCAGCCTCACGGGCATCGTGCTGTACCCGCTGCTGTTCGTCGGACTGCTGCTGGAGGGGATTCCCGCCCTGCGCCAGCGCGCCATGCTGCGGGGGCTCGCCGCCCTCACCGGCACCGCGTTCGGCGTGGCGCTCCTGTCCGTGCCGGAGCGCTTCCCACTGTCCGTCTACGCGCACCTGGCCCCGCTGCGCCCGCTGGTGGGCCTGCTCTTCGCGGCGGGCGGCGTGGGGCTCCTCCTGCCCGCGCGCTGGCTGCACCCGCGCGTGCCCGCGCTGCTGATGGGCGTGCTCGCCGTGCCCTTCTCGCTCTTGGCGTACGCGCTGGCGCGGGGCGCGTCGTGGCTGGGCGCCAGCGTGTACACCGTGCTGGCGCTCGCGTGCGTCGCGCAGGCGGTGAGCTGGCGGCCGCGCGCGCCGCGCACCGTGGGCTGGAAGCTCCTGCGCGGGCTGGCCTTCGCGGGCCTGGTGCCGCTGCTCGCGCTGGGGGGCCTGGCCGCGTACCTGGCGCAGAAGGCCATCGAGAAGCAGGTGCGCGACGACACGCGCTACGCGGCAGCGGGCGAGGCGGACTTCACCCGACGCTACCTGGATGACTCGCGCGAATCGCTGTACCTGTTGCTGGAGTCACCGGGTTTCCGCGCCGCGCTCATGAGCGGAGAGCGCGACGCCCTGCGTCCATACCTCTCCAACCTCGCCGCGCGCGAGCGCACCTTCCACGCCGCGCTGGTGCTGGACGAGCGCGCGACGGTGCTGGCCACCTCCGAGGGCCTGGAGGGCTGGGGCTTCCAGATGCGGGAGCTGTTCCCGGAGGCGCCCGCGCCCGGGGAGCTGCCGCTGTCGCTGCCCTTCACCCGGCCTCCCGACAGGCCGCTCGTGGCCGTGGCGCTGCCCTTCCAGCTCGACCTCCACGGCGCGCGTCGGGGCCTGCTCGTGGGGCTGCTCTCCCTGGAGCGCCTGAGCGAGGCCGCCACGCCCGCGTCTCGCCGCTTCCGCGTGCAGGTGCTGGACCGGCGCGGCCAGAAGATCCTCCGGGACACCGCGCCGGGCGCCCAGCTGCTGGGCTCCGCGCACCTGCCGGAGGCGCTGCAGGAGGAGCTGGCGCGGCCCGGTGGCGGCGTGCTGGAGGCGTTCGACGCGGCGGACCGGCGCGTGCTCGCGGCCGAGGCGCCCGTGGAGGGCTCGCCCTGGAGCGTCGTGGTGACGCAGGAGCTGGGCGTGGCGTACGCGGCGATTACCCGCATGAGCGCGGCCGTGGTGGGGCTGGTGCTGATGGGCGTGTTGATGGCCCTGGCGCTCTCACAGCTGGTCGCGCGCGACGTCATCCGCCGCCTGGGCACGCTGCGCGAGGCCACCGCCGCCCTGGCCGCAGGCGACCTCACCCGCCGCGTGGAGGTGGAGGAGGACGACGAGCTGGGAGAGCTGGCGCGCGGCTTCAACGAGATGGCGGACCGCACCGGCGCCACGCAGGAGGAGCTCAAGAGCGCGGTGCGCGTGCGCGAGGAGTTCCTCAGCGTGGCGAGCCACGAGCTGCGCACGCCCCTCACGCCGCTCAAGGGCTTCGCGGCCCTGACGCTCCAGCGCCTGGAGAAGAGCGGCGACTTCCCGGAGCGCGAGCGGCTGCTCAAGGCGCTGCGCTCCATGGCGCGGCAGACGGAGCGGCTGGCCCGGCTGGTGGATGACCTGCTCGACACCGCGCGCATCCAGGGCGGCCGCTTCGAGCTGGAGCGCCAGCGCGTGGACCTGTTGCCCGTGCTGCGCGAGGTGATGGAGCGCTTCGAGCTGCGCGGCGAGGGCGGCGTCACCTTCGAGCTGCGCGTGCCCGAGCACCCCGTGGAGGGCGACTGGGACGCACCCCGGCTGGACCAGGTGCTCACCAACCTGGTGAGCAACGCCGTGCGCTACTCCCCCCAGGGGGGCCTGGTGCGCGTGACGGTGGAGGAGGCGCCCGACAGCATCCACGTGCACGTGAAGGACCAGGGCATCGGAATCCCCCCGGAGAGCCTGGCGGGGCTGTTCCGTCCCTTCGCGCGCGCGTCCAACGCCACCGCGCGCCACTACGGCGGACTGGGCCTGGGCCTGTTCATCTGCCGCGAAATCGTGGAGCGCCACGGCGGCACCATCTGGGCGGAGAGCCCGGGGCCGCAGCAGGGCAGCGCGTTCCACGTCCGGCTGCCGCGCAACGTGGCGCCGCCCGCCGTGTCCGACGCGGCCGCGTGACTCAAGGCGCCGGTTCGGGCGCGCCCGGCACGGACAGCCACTCGTTCGGGATGTCGCCCCGGGGCAGCTCCAGCACGAAGGTGGAGCCCTGCCCCAGCGCGCTCGTGGCCCTCACGGTGCCGCCGAACGCCTCCACGATCTGCCGGGTGATGTAGAGGCCCAGCCCCAGGCCGCCGTAGTGCCTGTCGCTCACCGCGCGCTCGAAGCGCTCGAAGATGCGCGGCAGGTCCTGCGCGGAGATGCCGATGCCGCCGTCCTCCACGGTGAGGCGCGCGGTGCGCCCGTCCGCCTCCACCGTGAGGCGCACGGGCTGGCCCGCGCCGTACTTCAGCGCGTTGGACAGGAGGTTGGTGACCACCTGCTCCAGCCGCAGCCGGTCCCACCGCCCCAGCACCGGCACCGGCGCGTGCATCTCCAGCGAGCAGTGGAGCTGGGCCGCGGACGGCGCGAAGCGGTAGAGGATTTCCGCCGCCACGCTCGCCAGGTCCATCTCCTCCAGCTCCAGCTTCAGCCGGCCCGCCGTGATGCGCGACACGTCCAACAAGTTGTCGACCAGGCTGGTCAGCTTGCGCACCTGGCGCTGCACCACGTCCAGCGTCTCCGAGACGCGCTCGGCGGACACGGGCTTGCCGTGGGCGGCCAGCACGTCCACCTGCTTCTGGAGCAGCTGGACCTTGAGATGCAGCGGCGTCAGCGGCGTCTTCAGCTCGTGGCTGGCGATGCCCAGGAACTCGTCGCGCAGCCGCACCGCCTCGCGCGCCTCGCGCAACAGCCGCGCGTTGTCCAGGGACAGCGCCGCCCGGCGCGCCAGCTCCTCCGCCACCCGCTCCTCCTCGTCACCGAAGGCGGGCGCACCCTCCGAGCGGAACAGCGCCAGCGCGCCGATGACGCGTCCGCGCGCCACCAGCGGCACGCCCAGGTAGCGCGTCACTCCGAGGAGCCCGAACAGCCGCGCGTGCTCGGCGTCCCGGGTGAGGGCCTCCACGTGCGCCTCCGACAGCTCGGCCACCCGCTCGGTCCGCCCGGTGAGGAACAGGGCCGGCAGCCCGCGCGGGTCCAACGGGTCCGGCGGGTAGCGCCGCAGCATGTCCACCAACAGGACGTGGCGCTCCGGCTCCGCGTGCACCGCCGCCGCCGCGCGCACCGCCTCGCCGCCGGGCCCCAGGAAGAACACCCCCGCGTCCGCCAACGTGGGCACGAGCAGCCGCAAGAGCGGCTCCACGCGCTCCTCGTTCTCCAGCTCCGCGGCCAGCAGCGCGCCCGCCTCCGCGAGCAGCCGCGCCGCGCGCATCGCGTCCAGCCGCGGCTCCTCCATCACCTCCCGAGCGCGCAGCAGCACGCCCGCCGGCTTCGCGCCGGGCTCCTGCCCCACGGGGAACACGCTCCCCTCGAGCACCACCCGCGTGCCGTCCGGACGGCGCAGGCCCCAGCGCTCGTCGCGCACCACCTCGCCCGCGAGCGCCCGGGACAGCGGTGACACCGCCAGCACCCCGCCGCCCTGGTCGACCTGCACCCAGACGCAGCCTGGAAGATTGCCGTGAGACTCGATTCTCTGGGGCGGGGGAATCCGAAAGCGCGACCCGGCTTCGGAGTTGAAAGCGAGCACGCGGCCCGTCGCATCCATCAGCAGCACGGCTTCGCCCGTCTGCTCCACGAGCAGGCGCAGCGCCGCATCGCTCAACCGGGCTTCCGCCCGTTCCACGAGCGCCTGATGAATCAATGAAAGCTGGGCGCGGCCAGAGGACATGAGTTCAGGGACTTCCCGCTCGTGGCATGGTGGCATCCCCACCCGCCTGAAGGAAGACAACTCCCCGCCCTCGCACAACATCCAGGGGCACGCGGTCTGAATCCCAACCCTCCCGGGGTCAGGCCAGCCCCCTTGCTTGGACTGCAGGAAATCCTGAATCGTTGGATAGTTGCACATCGTCCGGACTCCTCGTCCGGATGAGCGCGGTCCTCTTCCTCGAGCCTCAACATGCAGACGCCGCCCCCCAGGCCAGACTGGACTCCACACGAGCGACGCTACCGGCTCGTCATCGACAGCCTGAAGGAGGTGGTGTTCCAGACGGACGGGCGGGGCCTGTGGACGTTCCTCAACCGGGCGTGGACGGAAATCACCGGCCACGCGGTGGAGGAGTCACTGGGCAAGTCGTTCCTCGACTTCGTGGACCCGGAGGACCACGCGCCCTGCCAGGAGAACCTGCGCCGGCTGATGACGCGCGAGGTGGAGCACGTGCGCATCGAGGTGCGCTACCTGACGCGCGACGGAGGCTTCCGCTGGGTGGAGGTCTTCGGCCGGGTGATGGTGGGCGAGGACGGCGAGCTGATGGGCACGTCCGGCACGCTCAACGACATCACCGAGCGCAAGGCGTCGGACGGGGCGCTCGCGCGGCGTGAGCGCTACCTCACCGCGCTGGTGGAAATGCAGCAGCGGCTGCTCGCGGTGCGCGACGGCGGAGATTTGTACGGCTCCGTGCTGTCGTCGCTGGGGCTCGCCGCGGGCGCCAGCCGCGTCTACGTCTTCGACCTGCACCCGGGGCCCGCGGGCGAGCGGATGTGCAGCCAGCGCGCGGAGTGGTGCGCGCCGGGCGTGCACGCCGAAATCGACAACCCGGACCTGCAGAACGTGCCGATGGTGCCCGTGCTGGAGCGCTGGGAGACGACGCTGTCGCGGGGCGACGTCATCGAGGGCCTGGTGGCAACCTTCCCCGAGGTGGAGCGGGCGCTCCTGGACCCGCAGGGCATCCTCTCCATCCTGGTGCTGCCCCTGCGCGTGCAGGGCGTGCTGACGGGCTTCGTGGGCTTCGACAACTGCTCGGAGGCGCGGCGGTGGGACCGGCTGGAGGTGGACCTCTTGTCCGCCGCGGCGGGCGCCATCTCCGTCGCGCTGGAGCGGCGCGAGTCGGAGCGCGCGCTGCGCGAGCGTGAGCGGAGATTCCGTCAGCTCGCGGAGAACGCGTCGGACGTGCTGTACCTGTACCGCCGCGAGGCGCCCCGGGGCTTCGTCTACGTCAGCCGCGTGGCGCACGCGAAGCTGGGCTACGGGCCGGTGGCGCACTACGGCGACGCGGACCTGTGGTACCGGCGCGTGCACCCGGAGGACCGCGCCGCGCTGGAGCAGCTGCTCGAGGCGCCGCGCGCGTCGGCGGGGGCGCCAGTGACGGTGCGCTACCTGCACCCGGACGGCCGCATGCTGTGGCTGGAGCACGTGGTGGTGCCGGTGACGGACGCCATGGGGCGCATGGTGGCGGTGGAGGGCCTGGCGCGCGACATCACCGAGCGCCGGCAGGCGGAGGAGGCGCTGCGGCTGTCCGAGGCGAGCTTCCGCGCGCTGCTCGAAGGCGTGCCCGACGCGGCGGCCATCGAGCGCGACGGGCACATCGTCTACGCGAACGCGGCGCTGGTGGGCACGCTGGGCTTCGAGCGGGCCGAGCAGCTCGTGGGCCGTCAGCTCTCCGAGTTCGTCAAGGACATGCGCGGCGTGGAGGCGGTGCGCGCGGGCGCGCTCACGGGCGAGCGGCGGCTGGTGCGGCGCGACGGGCGCACGCGCGTGGCGGAGGTCGTCTCGCTGCCCCTGCGCTTCGACGGACAGCCCGCGGTGGTGTCCATCGCGCGCGACGTGACGGAGCAGCGGCAGCTGCAGGCGCGGCTGACCCTGGCGGACCGGCTGGCCTCGGTGGGCACGCTGGCGGCGGGCATCGCGCACGAAATCAACAACCCGCTGGCCTTCGTGCTGTCCAACCTGAGCTTCCTGTCGGACGAGTTCCGCCGCAACCTGCCCCCGGGCGACGGCGCCTCGGCGCTGCAGGCCCGGCTGCGCGGCGAGCCGGACCTGGCCGAGTGGGGCGAGGTGCTGCACGAGGCCTGCGAGGGCGCGGAGCGGGTGCGCCAGATTGTGCGTCAGCTCAAGACGTTCTCCCGTCCCGACGAGGAGCGCGTGTCGCCGCTGGACGTGCACACGGTGCTGGAGTCGGTGGCGATGATGGCGGCGAACGAAATCCGCCACCGCGCGCAGCTCAAGCGGGAGTACGGCGACATCCCCTCGGTGATGGCGAACGAGGGCAAGCTGAGCCAGGTGTTCCTCAACCTGGTGGTGAACGCCGCGCAGGCCATCCCCGAGGGCTCCGCGCACCGGCACGAAATCCGGCTGGCGACGCGCAGGGACGGGCTGTCGCGCGTGGTGGTGGAGGTGCAGGACACCGGCGTGGGCATCGCCCGCGAGGTCATCGACCGCATCTTCGACCCGTTCTTCACCACCAAGCCCGTGGGCGTGGGCACGGGGCTGGGCCTGTCCATCTGTCACAGCATCGTCCACGGGCTGGGCGGTGAAATCACCGTGGAGAGCGAGCCGGGCCGGGGCACCACCTTCCGCGTCGTGCTACCCACCACGGAGCCGGAGGCGCGCACGGTGACCACGACGCCGGAGCCCTCGGGCGCGCCGGTGGGTCCGCCCAGGGGACGCGTGCTGGTGGTGGACGACGAGCCCGCCGTGGGCCGCGTGCTGCAGCGCATCCTGCGCGGCCACGAGGTGGAGGTGGCGTGCAGCGGGCGACAGGCGCTGGAGCTTCTGGAACAAGGGCTGAAGCCGGACGCGGTGCTGTGCGACGTGATGATGCCGGACCTGACGGGACGCGACGTCTACGAGCTGGTGCGGCGCGCGCACGCGGGCCTGGAGGGGCGCTTCGTCTTCGTGTCCGGCGGCGCCTTCACCACGGGCGCCCGCGAGTTCCTGGCGAGCATCCCGAATCTCCTCCTGGAGAAGCCCTTCGACGAGGGGCGCGTGCGGCGCGTGGTGGATGACCTGGTCCGCCTGCGACCTCCGGAGGCCTGACGCCGCATGTGGACCGATGAGGAGCTGCGCGACCTGGACGCGTGCGCCGCGCGGCTGCTCGCACGGGTGCGCGAGTCGGACGGGCTCGAGCAGGTCCACGCGCAGGTGGCCGAGGCCCAGGCCGTGGACGCGGGGCTCGTCACCACGATGACGGCGGGGCTGGTGAAGAGCTTCGGCATGTACCGCGAGCCTCGCTACCTGCGGCAGGAGGCGTACGTCTGGGAGGAGCTGGACGGCGTGCGCCGCGCCCGCGTCCGGCCGCTGTCGGGCCTGTTGCTGTACTGGGCGGGCGGCGACGTGAGCCCCCACGTGCCCCAGGAGGTGTGGGGCCAGGGGCTCGTCGAGCACCACTACGAGGAGACCGCGACGGAGAACGCGCTGGACTACAGCGCGACCAACTTCGACACCTGCGGCGGCTTCGGGCTGGGCTCGGTGGGAGACGCGCTGCAGGAGCTGGCCGAGGACCGCGAGCTTCGCGAGCTGGAGGTGTTCGCTCCGCTCGGGAAGCTGCTGGTGGTGCGCTCGCTCCAGTGCGCGCGCGAGGCGGTGCGCAAGGCCGTGGAGTCGGAGGCCTTCCGCGCGCTGCCCCGTGAGGCGTCGTTCCAGGTCCTGGCCATGCCAGGGCACGACGCGCCGGCGTGCCTGCTGTGGCGCACGCCCTGACGGACTACTTCACGCCGTCGAGCGACAGCGGCCCGCTGTCCAGCAGGCGCTGGAGCGTCACCACCTGGTCGTACTCGGCGGTGCGGAAGGTGCGCCCGCCCACCTCCGTCGTGCCGTGCAGCCGCGCCTCGGAGGCGTCCGGCAGGTAGCCCACGCGCAGCCGCAGCTCGCGCACGGCGGACAGCTCCAGCGTCGCCTCCGGGCCCTGGGGATAGGGCAGCGACGTGCGCAGCGGCAGGGGCACCACCACGCGCGAGGACACGGTGGCGCCGGGCGCCAACACGCTGACCTCGGGGACCTCGGGCGCCTCCACCAGGAGGCTCCCCGGCACGGGCACCAGCGCGCGCAGCAGCACGGCGCCGTCACCGGAGAGCTCCACGTACGCGCGCTCGGGGGCGAGGCCCACGTAGCCCGTGGGGCCCCACTCCGGCAGGCCGTCCACGAGCAGCACCTCACGCGGCGAGCCGTTGCGCACCGCGTACGAGACGGTGAGCCCCTCGGGCCCGCGCGTCACCGACTCCACCTTCAGCTCCACCACGTCCGCCTGGGCCACGCTTCCTCCCGCATTCACCGGGCGCTCCGCCCGCGTGCAGCCGACGAGTATGGCCAGCGCCAGGCCGAGCGCGCCAGCCTGGAGCAGGGTCCGCATGGACTAGTAGCGCGGGCGGGTGGGCAGGTTCAGCTCGTCACGCAGGACGTTCTCACCCGGGCGGCCCGGCTGCACCACGTCCGGCGTGGCCGGGTTCTGGTCCAGGTCGATGGGCAGGCCCACCGCGGACGTCTCCAGGTTGGGCGTGCGGCCCTTCGAGCCGTTCGCCAGCGTGCCGTTCGCGATGTCGGACGCGTGCACCAGCTCGTGGAACAGGCCGACGATGGGGGGACGGTTCATCCACTCTTCCGCGCCGAGCGAGATGCGCGTGGTGTTGTAGTTCACCGACGCATCCGAGCCCTTGCCCGGCGTGCCGTCCGCGTTGAAGAAGCCATCGTTGAAGTTCGTGCCCGACGCGGTGTTGCCGCCGGACGTCTCCTTGATGACCGTCGAGCGGCCGCTGTTGTCCAGCGTGCCCAGCAGGTCCTGACCCGACGGCAGCGAGCGCATCGCGTCCAGGTCCGACTGCACGCGCGCCTGGAACTCCGGCGAGCCCTCCACCTTCACCGAGCTGCCGCGCTTGTCCGCGTCCGTCATGTCGACGATGTTCCGCTCGCCCTCGGCCGCGTCCGCCGTCTCCTCGCCCTCCTCGACGTAGAGCTTGTCGTCGCCGGCGTTGCCGCTGACGGTGTCCTTGCCCTCGCCGCCCGCCACCGCGTCGTTGCCCTCGCCACCCGACAGGGTGTCGTCGCCGCGGCCGCCGATGACCTGGTCATCGCCCGCGCCGCCCGTGGCCGTGTCATTGCCCGCGCCCGCGTCGATGTAGTCGCGACCCTCGCCGCCGTTCACCAGGTCATTGCCGTCCAGGCCGTAGAGCACGTCACGGCCCGCGCCACCCTGCACCAGGTCGTCGCCCGCACCGCCCTCGACATAGTCGTCGCCGTCGTCACCGGACACCGAGTCGTTGCCCGTGCCGCCGATGATGGTGTCGTTGCCCGCGCCACCGCGGATGGTGTCGTGACCCGCGCCGCCCTTCAGCGTGTCGTTGCCGTCGCCGCCGTCCAGCGTCACGTCCACCGTGACGTTCTTGTCCACGGTGATGGAGTCATTGCCGGCGCCGCCGTTGATGATGGCGTTCTTCGACTGCTCCGGCGACAGCTCCACCGTGTCGGAGCCGGACTTGATGACCAGCCCGCCGCTCTTGTTCATCGTCACCGTCGCGGTGTTGTTCCCCGCGCCCAGGTCCACCACCGTCTGGCCGTTCTCGTTCGTGCTCACCTGCGGCGCCGTCGCGGAGCCCGCGGCCTGCTTCACCTTCTCGGCAATCTTCGCGATGGCCTTGCCCAGCCCACCACCCGGGCTCGGCGGCGGGCTCTCCGTGGTGCGCGCCTCCGTGAGCACCTGCGGCCGGGACGCCGAGCCCGCACGAGCCGGGGCCGCGTCGAAGCCGTCCTTCATCCGCTGGTCCACCGCCGCCTTCACCGCGTTGCGTTGCACCTGGGCCGGCTGCTTCGCCGTCTCCGCCTTCGGCTCGGGCTTCACAAAGGTGGGGGTGCGCGAACCCGTCTTGCCAATCGTGGACATGTCTTCCTCTTTCGGCGGGCGCGCTCCCAATGCGGTCCCGACCCTCTGAAGTCGCGGTCGGAGAAGCTCCGACATTCCCGATTATCGGAACCCCCGGGATGGCAGTTGCTTCCATTCTCGGGCCTCGGGAAGAAATCGTGATCCTCCGGGCCTCCATGGGGCCACCCCGACGAGCGGAGCCACCGCGAACCGGGAACCCGCCAGGGCGGGGAGGTGTCCGGTGACCCGGAATGCCTCGCGCGGCAATGTCTGACGTCTGGGTTATCGGTCATCGGGGGGACCCTCCTCCTGGTGACCGATGCGTCGCGGGGGGCGGACGGGCGAGTGTCCCTCCCGCCAAAGCCACACACCCCGAGGAACCGCATGAACCGCACCCTGCTGCTGCTGTCCGCCGCCGGATTGCTCGCCCTGGGCGCGCTCTCGCTGGGCAAACCTCCTCCGCCGCCCGTGCCCCCCGCCCCGCCCGTCACCGACACCAGCCACACCGTGGCCCAGCCCGACGAGCCGCCCGCCACCACCCTGCTGCCACACGTCATGTCCCCGCCGGATGACGGCGCCCTCACCCTCTCCGGCAAGCTGTCCGGCAGCTACATCCAGACGGGCCCCAGCGAGGCCTTCGCGTGGCTGGAGATCAAGGCCCGCCCCACGCCCACCGCCGCCCGCCGCGTCCCCGTCAACCTGGCCCTCGTCGTGGACCGCTCCGGCTCCATGAGCGGCCAGAAGCTCGCCGACGCCAGGAGCGCCGCCGTGGAGCTGGTGCGCCGCCTCACCGCCGAGGACCGGCTGGCCCTCATCCACTACGGCACCGACGTGAAGGTCCTCCCCAGCCGCCCCGTCACCGAGGCCGTCCGCCAGGAGCTGCTCTCCGCCATCGCCAACATCCGCGATGACGGCTCCACCAACATCAGCGGCGGTCTCACCGAGGCCGCCGTCGCCCTGCGCCCCCACCTGCGCGAGTACCGCGTCAGCCGCGCCATCCTCCTGAGCGACGGCCAGCCCACCACCGGCATCGTCACCGAGCCGGAGCTGCTCCACCTGACGCGCCAGCTGCGCGACGAGGGCATCACCGTCAGCGCGCTCGGCGTGGGCGAGGACTACCAGGCCTCCCTCATGCGCGGCATGGCCGAGCAGGGCGGCGGCTTCTCCGGCTTCATCGAGGACTCGGCCCGGCTGGCGGAGGTCTTCTCCCGCGAGCTGGACCAGGCCACCAGCACCGTCGCCCGTCAGGTGGAGCTGCGCCTGGAGCTGCCCCCCGTCGCCCGCGACGCGCAGGTGCTCGGCCTGCCGTCCACCCGCGAGGGCACCACCCTCAAGGTGCCCCTGTACGACCTGGCCGGCGAGCAGTCCATCCGCGTCGTCGTGAAGCTGACGCTCAACACCCAGGCCACCTCCGACGCGCTCACGCTGCTCCAGGCCAGCGTGGGCTACATGGACGTCCCCCGCGACACGCGCGCCGAGACGAAGCTGGCCCTGTCCGCCGTCGTCACCCAGGACGCCTCGCTGGTGCGCGCCAACCTGGACCGGGAGGTGCGCGTGCACGCCGTGCGAGCGTTGGGAACCCAGCAGATGCGCGCCGCCGCGGAGGAGATGAAGCGCGGCAACCGCGGCGCCGCCATGGGTCTGTTGGGCAACGCCCGGAGGCTTTTCGGCTCGTCCGCGGACGCGCTCTCGGGGGAGCTTGCGGAGCTGGACCAGACCCAGGCAGCCTATGAGGGGGCATCGAGTGACGACGAGGTCCGCCGCGAGTCGCTGAAGCTCTACAAGAAGACCATGAAGAACTTCGGCGAGAACAACGCCTACTAGTCAGGACGGTGCAGCCCCATGGCCCTCTCCCTGCAGTTCCTCCACCGCGAGGAGTTCGAGTCCCGCACCTTGCGCGCGCTGGGCGGTGGAGCGTGCATGGGCATCTTCGCCGCGCTGGCGCTGCGCCTGTGGGCCCCCTTCGAGCCCGTCGTCCGCCTCACCCTGGAGCCGGGCTACTTCGCGGTGCTGGGCGCGGCGCTCGCCGCCGCCCGGACGGCCAAGGGCGGCGGCTGGGGGCTGCGCGCGGCCCTCGCCGTGCTGCCCGTCTTCCCCTTCCTCTTCTCCGCCCCGTGGCCCCTGGCCCAGAGCGTGGCGGGCTGCATCGCCGCCGCGCTGGTGACGTGGCTGGGCCATGGCCGCGAAGAGCCCGGCGCGCCCGTCCCCGTCGCCCTGAGCGCCGCCGCCGCGGGCGTGCTCACCCCCGTGGGCCTGTACGTGCAGCAGGTGCTGGACGCCAACTTCCTCGGGAACACCGCGCTGGTCTCCCTGGTGGTGGGCTACGCCTGCGTGGCGCTCTTCTGGAGCATCGGCACCCTGCCCTCGCACCTGGTGCTGCACACCGACGCCGTCGAGGCGCGGGGCAAGACGCTGCAGGGCACGCTCTCGGGTGAAGCGAAGGAGCTGACCACGCGCGCGCTCGGGCTGTATCAGCAGTGCAAGACCTCCGCGCTGCGCCTGCCCTCGAGCCCCGGCCGCCAGGAGCTGCTCGGCGTGGTGGAGAAGATGGCCTCCGAGAGCTTCTCGCTCGCCGAGGCCCACGCGGGGCTCACGGCGCAGCTCGACTCCGTGGTGGCCCATGACGTGGACGCGCAGGTGAAGGAGCTGCGCGCCCGCGCCGCCGCCACGCAGGACACCGTCGCTCGACGCCAGCTGGAGCTCGCCGCGTCCTCGCTGGGCGAGGAGCTCAACCACCTGGATGCCCTGGGCCGCAAGCAGGAGCGGCTGCTCGCGCAGCTCCACGCCCAGGTGGCACTGCTGGAGCGCGCCCGCGTGTCCTTCATCGGCGCACAGGGCCATGAGCTGGGCACCAAGGGGGAACAGGCCGCGCAGCTCGCGCGCAGGCTCAAGGGGCTGGGCGAGGAGTCCGCCACGCCGCCCGCCCCCGTGGACGACGCCGCGCGGCCCGCCACCAGCGCGGCCACGCGGCTGCCCAGCTAGAAGACTCGCGTCAGGAGGCTTGGCTCTTCTTCTTGCGCGCCGCGGTCCGGCGCTGCTTGGGCTTCTGCTGCTGCGCCCGGGCCCGGAAGCTGCCGGGCGGCGCGTGCAATTCGTCCGCGATGCGACGTTCGATGGCCTCCCGAGTGTCGCGTGCCACCAGGAGCGCCGCCTCGATTTCCTCGCGCACCCGCGCCGCCTGCTCCTCGGCCGCCGCGCGGTACTCCGAGGTGGGCCGACGTAGGGCGAGCGAGCCCCGGTCCTCCCCTTCCATCGGCTGGGTGCGCCGCGTCGTCACCGCGGTCTGCCCCCGAGCCCTGCTCCCCCGCGCCTTGTCTTCCCCAGCCTTTTCCGCCATGAGGGCCTCCCCGCGCTGATCCCTTGCGTCGAACATGGGACGCGCGCTTCCCACCGGGAAGTCCGCCACGGGACTCGGCCCCCACCCGGGCGGGAGGGCAGGCGTCCCACCGGGGGGACGCACAGCAGCGGTGCTTCTCTTGGGCCGCAGAAAAACGTAAAAGCGGGCCGGATGATTGTGGCGCGAGCGCGCCCGGGCCCTGCTACTCACAGCGGCGCCGCATGCCCCAGGCCGGCGGGCATGGCGCGGCCCACCTGCTCCACTGCCCCGAAGGGCAGCGTCCACCTGCGAGGCATACCGTGGCGGTCAGCGCACCCTTTTCGTTCCTGAAGAACCGGAAGCACAACCTCGACCGGATGACGCTGGGCGACCTGGTCTACTCGTTCTTCACCTACTACGCCGTGCTGGCCTACATCACCGTGGGCGTCGTCAGCCTGGTGTACGCGGTGAAGTGGTTCGAGAGCCCCGTGCGCACGCTCTTGTCCATGGCGGCCGCGAGCGTGGTGTTCCCGCTCGGCTGGTTCCTGGTGCACAAGCACATCCTGCACAGCCGCTTCCTCTACAAGTCGCCCCTCACCGCGGCCACGTGGAAGCGCATCCACTTCGACCACCACCAGGACCCCAACGACTTGCGCGTGCTGTTCGGCGCGCTGGCCAACGTGCTGCCCACGGTGGGCGGCGTCATGGCGCCCATGGGCTACCTCATCGGCGGCAAGGCGGGCATGGCGGCGGCGCTGGGCTGGGGCATGGTGATTACGTGCTTTTATGAGTTCTGCCACTGCATCCAGCACCTGAACTACACGCCGAAGCTGGGCTTCCTGAAGGACATCAAGCGCCTGCACCTGTCGCATCACTTCCACAACGAGCAGGGCAACTACGGCATCACCAACTACTTCTGGGACCGGCTCTTCGGCACCTACTACGCCAAGGCCGCTGACTTGCCCAAGAGCCCCACCGTCTTCAACCTGGGCTACACCGCCGAGGAGGCCCAGCGCTATCCGTGGGTGGACCGGCTGTCCCATGGCACGCGCGGGGACGGACACCCCAAGCGCTTCTGGCAGGGCAAGGACGGCCAGGGCACCCAGCCCGAGTAGTCCCCGAGCGCGGCGACGGGCGGGACCCCACGCGGAGGACCCGCCCGTTGTCAGGGCTCACCGAAGGGCGCTGGGCTGCCGCCCTCCGGGAGCCTCACCTCTCCCGCGTCGGCTAGAACTTCACCGCGCCGGAGGGCAGCAGCAGCGTGCTGGTCTCCACCAGGCCGTTGGAGCCCGACACGGAGGTGTCCACGATGGAGCGCGACACGTCCAGGTGGAGCACCGCGCGGCCACGCGTCCTCAGGTCGGACACCTTCGCCTCGAAGGTGATGGGCGCCACGCGGGCGTCGAGCTGCGAGGGCTGCGCGGCGTGACGGGCGAAGTCACCCATGGCGTTGAAGAACACGGTGACCTGCACCTTGTCCACGCCGGGAGGCACCGTGAAGCGCGCGGCCAGCGGCGCGTGGATGGGGTCGGCGATCTCCAGCAGGTTCGACACCACCTGCACGTTCACCGGCTTGCCCTCGGCGGTGATGGTGACGTCGGAGACGGGCACCTTCAGCGAGGTGAAGTCCATCAGGCTCTCGCCCTTCAGACGCAGCTCGAAGCTCTGCGTGGAGGGCGTGCCGGGGTCCTCGCCACCGGGCGTCGGGCCCGGGTCCTCACCACCGGGCGTCGGGCCCGGGTCCTCACCACCAGGCGTCGGGCCGGGGTCCTCGCCACCGGGCGTGGGGTCCTCGCCGCCAGGGACGGGAGTCTCCACGCCGGGGTCTTCATTGCCAGGGACCTGGCGGGAATCATCCCCGCCACAGGCGGAGAACAGCAGGGCCGAGGCCCACAGGGTCGACATCAGGAACTTCTTCATGACTTGATACCTCAAAAGCTTTCAGTGATTCGGATGTGTCTGGAATGGGTTGGGACGCCGCCGCTCACGGAAGGGGCGGGATGCAGATGAGCCCCGTGGGAATGGTCGGGTCGATGGCGAGCGCCTGCGCGGCCTCCGGCGTCGAGGGGCCGGGGTCGAACCCGCCCGGGAACGGCGTCGTCTCGCAGGAGTTGTTGTAGGTGTCGAGCTGCGCTTCGAGCGTGTTCAGCTCGCTGCAGTTGACGGTGCCCAGCGCGGTGAGGATGAGCTCGAGCAGGTTGGCCGGCGTGGTGACGCCGCCGAACACGCGCTGGTTGCAGGTGGCCACGAAGAGCTGACGCGCGGCGAGGAAGCGGATGCGGTCCAGCTGGCTGCGCGGCAGGTTGGTGATGGGGTAGCGGGCCGGGTCACCCCAGAGGATGCCCTCGGCGCCCGCCAGGCCCACGACGACGCCGATGCTGCCCAGCGGAACCGGTCCGCCGGCGAGGCACTGCTGCACCGCGGGGATGTGGTTGCGCCAGAAGCCCAGCGTGCGCGTCGCGTTGGTGCACGTCTGCGACGGCTCCGAGCAGGTGACGCGCGCGGTGCACAGCGAGCTGCCCAGGTCGAAGCCCGCGGTGAAGGTGTTGTCGATGTTGTTGTCCGGCAGCCCGTCCAGCAGCGCCAGCGCCCGGCACTCCTCGACGGTGTTCAGCGTGAGGGCGAAGTTCGACGTCACCGACGCGCCCACCGGAATCACCACCGGCGGCGGCGGATTGAAGACGAAGCCTCGCCCCGCCAGCAACGGGTCCAGGGCCGTCAACAGGATGGACGGCAACGTCGGATGCACGTTGTTGACCTGGAAGCTGTAGTTCGCGGTGAACGGATACGTCGAGGCCGTCACCGACGCCTGACCATTCACCAGCTTCGTGCACGTCAAATCGTGCGCCTGGGCCACTCCTGAGAATCCCACCACCGCGGCACAAGCCGCCCCCATCCAACTGCTCAACGCCTTCATGTGTCTGCCTCGTCTTTGCTTCGCGGCTCGAGCCCCGATGACCCGCGCCGGGCAGACCCTTTTTCACCGGATGTGCCACGCGCCCGACCTGTCAGGTCGCATTCGCGGCAACGCACCCACCTCCCCCCAGGCCGACCCGCCTGGACCCAGGGGAAGCTTGCGTGGTCCTCGCGCTTCCCTCCGTGGGCAGAAATCTTCCCACTCGGAAAAACGGATTCTTCTCCTCGTGGGTAAAACCTGGGAGCAGGCAGGCGTGGCGATGGGGAAGCTACGGCCCTTGCGCGGGCGCCCCCCACACCTCGGGAGTGAATCCCACCCCACGGGCTGCATCTACGAAGACCTTCGTTGACATCTACGAACCCGTTCGTATGATGACGTCGTGGATGCACGAAGCGAGGGAGTCATGAGCGAGGCGGTGCTGCCGCGCCCCACGGATGGCGAGCTGGCCATCCTGAGGGTGCTGTGGGAGCGAGGAGACAGCACGGTGCGGGAGGTCCATGAGGTCCTCACGCGGCGCGAGCCTGGGGACGCGGGCCCGGGCTACACGACGGTGCTGAAGCTGATGCAAATCATGACGGACAAGGGCCTGGTGGAGCGCGACGAGACGCAGCGCGCGCACGTCTACCGGGCGAAGGCGACCGAGCAGCGCACGCAGCGGCAGCTGGTGACGGACCTGGTGGAGCGCGCCTTCGGCGGCTCTCCGGCGCGGCTGGCCATGCAGGCGTTGTCCTCGCGCAAGACGAGCCCCCAGGAGCTGGCGCAGCTCCGTCAGTTGCTCGATTCCCTGGAAGGAGCGGACGAATGAGCGGCCTGGTGATGGAGTCGCTGGGATGGGCGCTGGTGCACTCGCTCTGGCAGGGCGCGCTGGTGGCGGTGGGGCTGGCGGCGGCGCTGTTGACGGTAGGCCGTCACGCGGCGAACGCGCGGTATGCCCTGGCGTGCGGCGCGCTGGTGCTGGCCGTGGCGCTGCCCGTGGCCACCGGCTGGCGGCATGCCACGCGGGCCCGGGCCGAGCAGTCCGGGTCTTCGCGAGGCGAAGCGGCCCCGGCGTTCCAGGCGGCGCGGGCGCAGGTGATGGAGCGCGTGTCGCGGGCCCTCCGGGTCGACAGCCGGCCCGCGCTCGAGGCCGCGCGCGACCCGGGCTTCGACTGGCGCCATGCGACGCCGGCCGCGGCGCTGGCGTGGCTCTGGGAGCGCGCGAGCGAGGCCGCCCCCCGGCTCTTGCGCTGGCTGGTGTTCGCGTGGGTGGCGGGCGTGGGGCTCAGCTCCGGACGGCTGACGGCGGAGTGGGTGCGGCTGCACCAGCTGGCGCGCCGCGCGCTGCCCGCGCCCCGGGAGTGGCAGGAGCGGCTGGACGCGCTGTCGGGCCGCCTGGGCCTGAAGCGCGCGGTGCGGCTGCTCCAGTCGGTGGAGGTGGACGTGCCCTCCACGGTGGGCTGGCTGTCGCCGGTGGTGCTGCTGCCCGTGTCCACGCTGTCCGGCCTGCCCGCGCGTCAGCTGGAGATGGTGCTGGCGCACGAGCTGGCCCACATCCGCCGGCATGACTTCGCGGTGAACCTGGCGCAGGTGGTGGTGGAGACGCTCTTCTTCTACCACCCGGCCGTGCGGTGGATGTCCAACGTCATCCGCGTGGAGCGCGAGCACTGCTGCGACGACGTCGCGGTGGGCGCGAGCCCCAACCCGGTCTCCTACGCCCGCGCCCTGACCGCGCTGGAGACGCTGCGCGTGATGCCCGCCGTCGAAAGCCACGCAATGTCCGCCCTGGGCGGCTCGCTGCCCGAGCGCGTGCGCCGCCTGGTGTCCCCGCCCGCGTCCCGCTGCTCCTCTCGCTGGGTGGCGGGGGCCTCGGTGCTCACGCTCATCAGCGGCCTGGCCGTCGCCGCGCCGCTGGCGTCGCTGGTGATGGCCCAGACGCCGCCGAGCACCCTCGCCGTCCTCCCCGCGCCGCCCGAGCCTCCCGCTCCCGCCGCGCCGCCCGCGCCCCCCTTCCCCGCGATGGACGTGAAGGTGGACATCGCGCCGAGGGTGAAGCTGGCGGCCGCGCCGAAGGTGAAGGTGGACTTCGAGCGCGAGGACGACGTCGACGGGAGCACCCGGGTGGGCGCGGGGCAGCCGCTCTCCGTGGACCAGTTGGTGGCGCTGAAGGTCGCCGGCGTGACGCCGGAGCGGGTGAAGGAGCTGCGCGGGATGGGCTTCGAGCCCACCGTGGCCAACCTGGTGGGCATGGGCCACGCGGGCGTCACCCCCGAGTTCGTGAAGCGGATGAACCAGGTCTTCGGCCGCGAGCTGGAGGCGGGCATGTTGGTGGAGCTGCGCCACCTGGGCGTCACGCCGGAGTACGTCGCGGCGCTCTCGGGCGCGGGCTTCGAGACGAAGAACCCGCGCGACGTGATGGACGCCCGCGCCGTGGGCGTCAGCGAGCAGTACGTCCAGGGCTTGAAGGAGGCGGGCTACTCGGGCCTGCCGCTCCAGCAGGTCATCGAGCTGCGCGCGGTGGGCGTGGACCCGGGCTTCATCAGCGCGCTGGGCAAGTCGGGGCTGACGAAGCTGACGGCGGACCAGCTCCAGGAGCTGCGCGCGGTGGGCGTCAACCCGGCGTGGCTGGAGCAGATGCGCTCGGCCGGCGTGGACACGAAGGACCCGGCGGTGCTCACCGAACTGCGCGCGGTGGGCGTCAACCCGGACTTCCTGCGCGAGCTGAACGCCGCGGGGCTGAAGAACCTCACCACCGAGGAGCTGGTGCGCCTGCGCACCGGCGGCGTGGACGCCGAGTTCATCCGGCGCATGCGCGACACGAAGTAACACCTGTCACACCGTCACGATGAGGTCGGAGGGCGCCAATCGCCCCTCCGGCCTCCGGACACCCTCCCCTCATCACCGCCTTCCCACGGCGGCGCGCCCCACTCGCGGGGCGCGCGCCGGACGGGAGGGCTCCATCCTCGAATCGAAGGAGCCTCACCATGCGCCGAGCGTCGTCCTCGTGGTTGTTGTGTGTCCTGATGCTGGTGGCCAGCGCCACGTCCGCCGCGGAGGAGCTGCGCGGGACGTGGAGCGCGTCCACGCACGAGAAGTCCCCCGACAAGCTCCACCTCAACCTGAGCCACCCCGAGGACGGGCGGAAGGGGCGGGGGCAGATGGGCTTCACCGAGTCCCGCGCCTCCTTCCAGGGCCTGTCCACCGGGAACGGCCCGGCCACCTTCACCCTGCCGCGCGAGGCGGGCACCTTCGCCTTCACCGGCAGCTTCCAGGACGGCGAGGGCGCGGGCCACTACCGCTTCACCCCCAGCGATTCCTATATCAAGGCCATGGCCTCGCTCGGTTACTCCTCGCTGACTCCGAACCAGCAGTTCCAGCTCGCCGCCACGGGCGTCACCACCCAGCGCATCAAGGACCTGGGGGCCGCGGGCTACAAGGACATCCCCGTCGAGAAGCTGCTGATGGTGGGCATCTTCGACATCACGCCCGAGTACGTGAAGGAGCTGTCGAAGCTGGGCTACGACAAGCTGGACCTGGATGAGCTGGTGCAGGGCCGCATCCACGGCGTCACGCCGCAGCGCGTGAAGGAGCTGGCGGACGCGGGCTACGCGAAGCTCTCGTGGGACGACCTCATCGCCATGAACATCCACGGCGTCACGCCCGCCTTCGTGAAGGAGATGAAGGAGCTGGGCTTCAAGAACGTGGGGCCCGAGAACATCGTCTCGCTGCGCATCCACGGGGTCAGCGCGGACTTCGCCCGGCAGATGCGCGAGCTGGGCTTCCAGGACGTCGCGGCCGACACGCTGGTCGCCTTCCGCATCCACGGCGTCACGCCGGAGTTCGTGAAGGAGATGCGAGCGATGGGCTTCCAGGACCTGGGCCCGGACGACTTCGTCGCCTTCCGCATCCACGGCGTGAAGCCCGCCTTCGTGAAGGAGATGCGCGAGCTGGGCTTCGCGAAGCTCACGTCGGACGAGCTGGTCAACTTCCGCATCCACGGCGTCACGGCGGACTTCGTGAAGAAGCTGCGCGACGCGGGCTACACGAACATCACGCCGGAGGAGCTGGTGCGCCTGCGCATCCACGGCATCGACGAGACGTTCATGCGCGCCATGTCCAAGGGCGACAAGGCGAAGGGCGGAAAGTAGACGGCGCCCGGTTCTGGAAGGACCAGGGGGCGCCCGGGCCGGGGCGCTCGGGCGGGCGGGGGCCCGTCGCCAGGGCGTGAGAGCGTCGACTGGCTGACGGAACGCGAGGGGAAGGCCGTGCACGCGCCGGACGCCGGCCACACCTTCGCCGCGGGTGGCGTGGAGGAGGTGGGTGCAATGGTGTCACTGCGAATCGCGTGTGTCGGGTTGCTGGCGCTTTCGGCGTGTGCCTCATCGAGGCCCTCGGTGGTGAGGGCCCCCCGGCAGGAGGCCGCGCCCATCGCGACCTTCCCGGACGAGGGAGGCACCTACGGCTACCGCGCGGAGGACCCGGTGCGGGTGGGCTGGGGCAACCCGGGCATCATGGCCTTCTTCGAGCTGCTGCGCGGCCCCCAGGGTCAGCGCGTGGCGTGGAAGCGGCTGGGGCCGTGCTGCGACGCGGGGCCCTCCCAGGAGTACGCGGACCTGGTGATGTTCGAGGTGAGCTACGACGGCCTGGGGCTCCCGGTGCGCATGTACCTGGACCCCAGCCACGGAGCGTCCATCCGCGCGCCCCGGGGCTTCACCATCGAGGGCCTGTCCTCGCGCGACACGCCCCAGACGCCCGAGGACGTCATCGAGCTGTAGTCGCGCGAGGCCTCGGGCGCTCGCCTACTCCAGCGACGGAGCCTCGTCGCCGGGGATGAGCACCTTGCGCGCGAGCGACACGGGCAGGCCCAGCTGCAGGAAGCGGTCGTGGAAGTCCTTCAGCACGAACTTCTTGCCGCTCGCCTCCAGGTGCTTCTTGTAGTCCTCGCGCAGCTTCAAAATCTGCATGCGGCCCAGCGCGTAGTACAGGTACGTGGGGTTGGAGGTGCCGCGCTCCACCTCGCGCAGCGCGGGGAAGGGCTCGAAGTAGGCAATCTCCGCGTAGCGCTTGGCCACGGTCTCCACGGGCTCGCCGTACACGTGCAGCGCGAGCGCCGCGTACCAGCGGGCGTGACGCTGGAGCGCGCGGCGCAGCTGGCCCAGGCGCACGGCCGGGTCACCCTGCCCCAGGCCCTCGTCCACCATCATCTGCTCGGCGTAGTGGGCCCAGCCCTCCACCACGGAGGCGGGGGTGAAGACCTTGCGCACGTCGGTGGGAATCTTCGACCCGTAGAGCAGCTGCACGAAGTGGCCGGGCATGGCCTCGTGCACGGTGATGCCCAAGAGGCCCGCGCGGTTGAAGTACGTCAGGTGCTGCGCCTTCTCCTCGGTGGACCACTCCGCCTCCACGTTGGTGATGTTGTAGTAGGCCTCCTTCGCCTTGCTCTCGAAGGGGCCCGGCGTGTCCATGGACGCGAAGCCCAGCCGCTCGTACGGGGGCGTCTCGCGCACGGACGGCAGCGAGTCCGAGGGCAGCGTGAGGATGTCCTTCTCGCGCACGAAGCGCTGCAGCTCCACCAGCTGCTGGCGCGCCAGGGGGATGAGCTCCTCGGCCTGCGGGTGGTCCTTCACCAGGGCGGCCATCACCTCCGCGGGGGACTTGGTCGGGTCCACCTTGGCCGTCTCGCGCGCCACCCAGGCCTGGTACTCGCGGATGGCCCGCTCGTTGATGTCGCGCAGCTGGTCCGCGTTCAGGGTGATGTGCTCCTCCAAGGCCAGCTTCTTCTCGAACCGCTCGCGACCCAGGCGGAAGTCGCCGGTGGCGCGGGGGAGCAAATCCTGCTCCAGCCACGCGGTGAAGGCCTCCATCTGCTCGAGTGCCTTGGCGCGCGCGGCGTCGAACTCCTGGCGCTCGGTGGGGGGCAGCTTGTCCGCGCCCTGGGCCTCGAGCGCGCGAGGCAGGTCCACGCGCAGGTAGACCTGGGTGCCGCGCGCGTCGCGGATGGCCTGCTCGGCCCACAGGCGGGGCACGTCCTGGAGGTTCGCCTTGGCGGCCTCGAGCACGCGGGGGATGTCGTTCATGCGCGAGCGCATGTCCATCATCCGCTCGGACAGGGGCGCGAAGTCGCGCGAGGACAGGCTGGACAGTCCGCCAGAGACGAGCCCCACGTAGGCGCCCGGGTTGCGGCGCCAGACGCGCTCCTCCTCCAGCTCCAGCAGCTCCGCGCGGATGGCGTTCTCCAGCACCACGCCGTCGACGGCGTCGTCACCGGAGAGGGCCGAGCAGTTCACCTGCTCCAGCCGGGTGAGCCAGCCGCGCAGCGCCTCCGCCTTCCGGTCGAGCGCGACCTGCGAGACGTCCTGGAGGTGGGCGTCGTGTTTGTGGAAGCCCAGGCGCGTGGCGCGCACGGGGTTGGCGGCGGAGAACCAGTCGAGGTACTCGCGGATGAAGTGGGAATAGGCAGTGGTGGCCGCGTGCGAGGGCGTGGGGAGGGAGGACGCATCCCTTCCTTCCTTCGGGCGCGAGGCGCACGCGCAGAGACTGGCCAGCAGGACGACGGCGACACGAGTACGCATGAGGGCTCTCATCGAGATTGACGGGCCCCAGTGTCCGCACTGTGCGCCGGAAGGGGTAGGCGGAAACAAGGGCGGACGTCGGAGGCCGTCCTGCGCTCAACCCGTCACGTCACCCCCGAGGGCACGGTTGACCGTGCGGTGAATCACCCTTGCGCTTCCGCGCCCGCGGAGCCGTCGTGCGGCGGACGCTCGTGGAGCGCGCGACGATGACTTGAACGCACGGTCGGTGTCGGCCCAGGCTCGCGGACATGAACACTCGTGCCTGGGTCCTGGGAGCGTTGGGGTTGTGGGGGAGCGCATGCGCCACGGTCTCTCCAGTGAGGCCGCTCGCTCCCGATGGCGACTATGGGACACGGGCGCCCTTCATCTTCCAGGCCGCCGCGCCGGATGGACGGTGGATTCTCGCGTGTCAGGCCCGCGAGGACACGGACCAGGATGGCAAGGTGGAGGTTCGCTTCGACCCGCATGGTGGGCTCATGGGAGACCTGGCCCGTCCGTATCTGTTCCTCGAGCCGGGCGAGGGCCTCGCCGTCGACGATGTCCTCACCTGGGACTCGGAGGGGCGACGACTGGTCCTGCTGAGCGGCGGCGCGATTCGCCTCCTCGACACCACGACGAACGAAGAGACGCGGCTCGGCGACTGGAGTGACGAGGACGCGGAGACGAAGGCACCACGGCCCCCCATGCGCGCCAGCTTCTCGCGGGATGGGCAGCGCCTGCTCTACCTCCGGCGAGAGGGAGCGCGGACGGTGACGGTGCTTCGGGAGGTGAGCAGCGGCGAGGAGCGGCAGGTGGACACGGGACCCGGCTTGCTCGGACAGGCCTTCCTGCACCCCGATGGCCACTGGATGGTCTTCGACGTGGTGGCGAAGGACACCGACCAGGATGGAGCCCTGAAGTGGCCCCAGGAACAGACCACGCTGGCACCCGCGCGGTGCCGGGGGCTGGTCCTGTCGAGTTCGTACATGGGCTTCCACGGAGACCAACCTGTGCGGCGCTTCCAGCGCATCGAAGGAGGGCCGAACATCGAGGGCGAGGACATCCTCAGGCCGGTCGGCGAGGGACTGCTCCGACGGGCTCCGGATGGTGCGCTCCTCTTCGAGGACGAGGATGGCGACCGGGAGACGTGGGTGCCCGCGAGCTGCAAGGCACACCTGCTCGCGGTGGATGCGCCGCGCGAACAACTCATCGTCGGCTGTGATGCGCGGGAGGGACTCGCGGACCTGGAGCTGCATGGCGCCTCACGACACCTGCGCCTGGGTCGGAAGGTCTTCATCGAGGCCGGCCGCCTCGCGACGGATGACCCGCGGCCCCGGCTGTTGGCGGTCTACGCGACCTCCTCGGCAGGGGTGTCCATGCAGGACGCCGACCTCGACGTCCTGGACCTGGAACGACGCACCCTCACGACACATTCGCCCGAGAGCCGCTGGATTACAGGACTCGGCGCACAGGCCCTCCTCCTGGAGGAGGAGACCTCCACGTCACGCCTGTGGCTCTGGAACGCGGAGACAGGCCAGAAGCAGGAGGTGGGCGAGGTGAGGGACGGTTCCTACGACAGGGTTGGCGACCATCTCTTCTACAGAGGCTGGTTGATGGACCTGGGGGCCGGGCAGGTGCTGGGCCCCCTCGAGGATGAGCCCGAGACCATCGACACCCGGGGGCGCGCGCTGCACTTCCTCCAGCCGAGACCCGACGGAACACCCGGCAGGCGGGCCGCCTCCTGGGGCCCCGTGCGATGGCGCCCCGCCGTGACGACGAAGTGACGCCTCACGCGCGCGACGTGTCCCCCAGCAGCGTGCGCGTCCACGGCGCGTCCACCTCCGCCGCGCCGATGGCGACCAGCACGTTGGACAACATCCCCTGCGCGAACATCTCGCGGATGCGC
This sequence comes from Myxococcus fulvus, assembly GCF_900111765.1. The sequence goes on along the minus strand of NZ_FOIB01000001.1, from coordinate 38,471 downwards.
GCGTCCGACGCACCCGAGGCCCCTCGCACGTACTCCACCTGCTTCGCGTAGCAGTCCCGGATGGCCTCGCGGATGGGCGGCTCGGACGCCGCGCAGTTCGCGTGCAGCAACACCCGCAGCAGGTCCTGGTCCGCGATGAGCCGCGCGTAGGACTCGTTCATCGCCGCGAGCACCACCTCCGGCTCTCGGCTCCGCGCCTTCGCCACCCCGTCCGCCATGCTCTCGCGCATCCGCGCCGCGCAGTGGTCGATGACCGCCACGAACAGCGACTCCTTGTCCGGGAACAACCGGTACAGGTACGCCTGGGAGATGCCCGCCGCCTTGGCCACCTCCGTCGTCGTCGTCCCGTAGTAGCCACGCGCCGCGAACGCTTGAATCGCCGTGCGCAACACCGTCCCCCGGCGCTCCTCCGCCGTGGACAGCTTCCGCGCGCCCGACGCCGACTCCCTCGAAGCTCCGTCCATGCTGGAGTGATTAACCGCTCACCGGTCTTCTGACAACCTTCCCACCTGTCCCTACCCTGGCCACCCCATCCTGCTGAAATCAGCTCTCTCCTTGACGAATAAAGTGTGAGCGATTAATTACTCACCATGGGTCGCGAGGCGGCCCACTTTGCGGACCCAGTCAGTGAGTGGCCTATCACTCACCATTTCCTCAGGAGCATCACCATGAACGCCACGAACACGACCTCCTCCACCCAGGCCCTCCGCGAGCGGGCGCAGGACACCTTCTCCAAGCACCTCGAGTACCTGTCGAGCGGCCGCATCCCCCAGTGGGTGGAGCTCTTCACGGAGGACGGGGTGCTGGAGTTCCCCTACGGCCCGGAGGGCTTCCCCCAGAAGGTGGAGGGCAAGGAGGCGCTGTACGGGTACATGAAGAACTTCCCCGAGCACTTCGACGTGCGCTTCAAGGACCTGCGCTTCCACGAGACGGTGGACCCGACGCTGGTGGTGGCGGAGTTCGCCAGCGAGGGCACGGCGCGGTCGACGGGGCGCCCGTACCACCAGAAGTACATCTCCGTGGTGGAGACGCGTGACGGCCGCATCACCCGCTACGTGGACTTCTGGAATCCGCTGGTCGCCATGAAGTCCATGGCGGTGGAGGAGTCGCGTGGCATGGGCGCCTCCTTCCTCGGCGCCGAGGCCTCCTGAGGGTGACAGGAGCCATCCCGGCTTGCCTGGCCTCATGGCGAGAGGAGCGCTCGGACGCGCTGGCGCCGAGCCCCTCACCTCGTCCCACGAGACGATGACCGCGCGCCGCGTGCCCTCCACCGTCCAGGGATGTACCCACCGGAGGGGCCCGAGTGAGCGAGCATGCGCAGCGACAGACGTCCCGCTTCCTGCCCTTCCTCTCCTGGCTCCCCGCGTGGCGTCCCAGCTCGCTCAAGCGCGACCTGGTGGCGGCCCTCACCATCACCGCGCTGCAGATACCGGAGGCCATGGCCTACGCGGAGCTGGCGGGCGTCCCACCGCAAGCCGCCTTCTACGCGGGCCCGGTGGCGCTGGTGCTCTATGCGCTGCTGGGCACGTCACGTCAGCTCGTCGTCGCCATCTCCGCCACGGTGGCGGTGCTCTCCGCGTCCACGGTGGCGAGCCTCGCGCAGACCGGCACCGCGCGCTTCATCGCGCTGACGGCGGCGCTCGCGATGCTCGCCGGAGTCATCTCCATCCTGGCCGGAGTGCTCAAGCTCGGCCGCATCGCCCAGTTCTTCTCCGAGTCACTCCTCACGGGCTTCGTCTTCGGGCTCGCGCTCGTCATCGCCATCAAGCAGGTGCCCAAGCTGCTCGGCCTCGAGGCCGGAGGCGGCAACTTCTTCGAGCGGCTCTGGCACCTCGTCACCCACCTGCCGCAGACGCACCCGCTCACGCTCGTCGTGGGCGTCGCGAGCCTCGGCCTCCTGCTGGCGCTGGGCCGCTGGGTGCCGAAGCTGCCCGCGTCCCTCGTGGTGCTCGTGCTGGGCACCGCGTGCATCGGCCTGCTGGGGCTCCAGGGTCACGGCGTGAAGGTGGTGGGCAACATCCCCTCGGGCCTCTCCGGCCCGGCGATTCCCGACGTCGGCTTGAAGGACCTCCTGGGCCTGTTGCCGGGCGCATGCGGCATCGCGCTGGTCACCTTCGCGGAGGCCATCGGCCCCGCGCGCGTGCTCGCGTCGAAGCACCGCTACGAGGTGGACGCGAACCAGGAGCTCATCGGCCTGGGCGCAGCGAACCTGGGCGCCGGGCTCTTCCGCGGGCTGTCGGTGGGCTGCAGCCTCTCGAAGTCCGCGGCCAACGACGCGGCCGGGGCCCGGACGCAGATGCCCAGCCTGCTCGCCGCGGCGCTGCTCGCGCTGGTGGCGCTCTTCTTCACGCCCCTGTTCCGCACGCTGCCGGAGGCCACCCTGGCCGCCATCGTGGTCCTGGCCACCGCGGGGATGATGAACGTGAAGGAGATGCGCCGCCTCTTCACGCTGCGCCGCACCGACTTCCTCTTGGCCATGGGCGCGCTGCTGAGCGTCCTCGTGCTCGACGTGCTCCCCGGGTTGCTGGTGTCGGTGGGGCTCTCGGTGGCCTTCCTCGTGTGGCGGGCGAGCCAGCCCCGGCTGAGCGAACTGGGCCGCGTCCCGGGCACCCTCGACTTCGCGGACGTCCGTCGCAACCCCGCGCCTGTCCGCGTCCCCGGCCTGCTGATACTCCGGCCGAACGAGGGCATCTTCTTCGCCAACGCCACCGCGCTGCGCGACGCCGTCATCGCGCACGTGGACCAGTCGAGCGCGCCCGTGCACACCGTGCTGCTGGACCTGGAGGTGACGGCGGACCTGGACGTGCCCGGCGCGGACATGCTCGGCGAGCTGAAGGAGTCGCTCGACCAGCGCGACATCACGCTGATGTTGTCCCGGGTGCTCACGCCCACCCGCGCCCTGCTGGACAGGACCGGGGTGACGGACCGCCTGGGCGCCAAAGACCTCCAGCCCCAGACACTCAATGGCGTCATCGAGTACCTCACCCGCAGGGCCGACCATTCGAAGGAGGAGTGGGCCCTCATCCGCGATGGCCTGCACCGCCTGGGTGAGCTCGTCGACGAGGCACGCGACTCCTCGGAGGACGAGGCGGAGCGCCGACGGCTGGAGGAGCTGCGTCGCACCCTCGCGCGGCTCGATACGACCCACGAGCCGCTGGAGTGATGGGGAGTCAGCGCGGTGGGGACTCCTTCTGCTCGCCCCGCAGCTCGCGCATGATTCTGCGGCGGTGGAAGACGCGGATCTCCAGCAGCCCCACCAACCAGCTCGTCAGGGAGATGGCGGGCGCCACGCAAGCGGCGAGCAACGGGTTGCCCAGCGCGGCCTCACAGCCCACCGCCGCGGCAATCCAGATGGAGGCGGCCGTCGTGATGCCGAAGATGGCGCTCCCCCGCTTGAGCACGCTCGCCGCGCCCACGAACCCGATGCCGGAGGCCACGCCCTGGATGATGCGCAGCGCCTCCCCGGGGGTCGCCATCAGGTTCGCCCCGGAGGTGCAGAAGAGGGCGGCGCCCAACGTCACCAGGTAGTGCGTCCGGACCCCGCCCGGCCGCTTGCGGTACGGAAGCCCCAGGACGATGCCGGCCCCCCCGGCCACGAGCAGCCGGACCAGAATCTCTCCACTCCCGAACTCGGCCGCCATCCCTGCCTCCTCACGCGCCCGCTCAGAAACCGATGGCCGGAAGCGGTGGCATGGGCCCTCCGTCGAGCGCACGCTCCAGCGCCTCGGCGTGACGCTGAAGGAGCGGACTCACCCCCACGCCCTGTCCCGCCGCCCGCTGGGCGACGGTCGGGATGGAGCCCAGCAGCTCACGCGCCGCGGACCGGTCCTCCGCGTCCCGCGCGCGCTGCCCCACGGCCGCGGCCAGGCGCATGAGCCGCAGCGCCACGGCGGGCTCCGAGGCGCCATAACGCAGGAGCGGATCCGCGACCGACGCCAGGTAGTCACGCAACGTGGGGCCGTGCAGGAACACGCGCGGCGTCCCGGCGTCGTCCGCCAGCACCCGGGGCCCCAGGCGCATCGGGCTCAGCTCGCACAAGAGGAACGTGAGCTGGTCCAGCGCCTCGACGGCGGTGTACGGGTCATTGACGCCAGGGGACAAGGCCTTGAGGGCCACGTCCACCAGCTGCCGCACGCCCAGGGCGATGTCCCGGTCCTCGTCCCGCCAGTGGTCCAGGCGGATGGCGCGGCCCACCGCCTCCACCAGCTCCCGCCGCGAGGGAGCCCCTCGGGCAGGCTCCACCTCGACCTGGCCCACCTGCTCACCTCGAATCACCGGCTCGCCGATGGCGCGCTCCAGATGGATGACCCAGCGCTTCGTCGTCGCCACCTCCAACAAGGCCTTCGCATCGACGGCGGCGATGAAGCCGTCGCCAGGGCTGCGCAGCGGCATCGCCACCGCCGCGCGAACACGCGCGGGAGGTGGCGCCTCCAGGTCTCCCTCGCGGAACCGCTCGAGCTCACGCGCGACCGTCAGCGTCTCCTGACGCACCCGCCGGACCAGGTTCTCCACGCGCATGAGCTGGAAGGTCTGGAGCACCTGGAAGACGAGCGCCCCCTCGCAGACGATGAGCAGCAGCATGGCCAGGGCGAGCGCCGGTCGCGGCATGCGCTCCTGCCCCGAGACGAACCCGAACTCGTGCGCCGCCACGAGACAGAAGACGCTCGTGGCCACGAACACCGGGATGACCACGCGGACGCCCGTGCCATGCAGATACAGACGCAACAGACGCGGCGAATACTGCCCCGCGGCGTTCTGCACCACGAGCATCGACAAGGACAGCACGATGCTCAGCGAGGTCAGCGCGATGCCCAGCACCGCCGAGAGCATGCCGCGCGCCTCGGCGGCCGTGGCCTGCCAGGCCGCGCCCGTCAGCAGGTGGGGCAGGGCCGGGGAGGGCTCCACCAGGAGCACGCCCAGACCAGCGCCGAGAGCGGCTCCCACGACGGGCGGAATCCAGGACTGGTGACGCACCCGCCCGCGAAGGGGCAAGGCCTCTCGCGGCCGGGCCCGCATCCCACGCCCCAGCCGCGCCTCCGCCCGCGCAAACGCCTGTGCGCCCCCCATGTGCGTCACCTCCGTGCCATGCGCCCCGCCCCCGCCCCCCCCGCCGCTCTTCGTCGAAGCTGGGCTTCCATGGAGGCGGGCACAACGCGGGCCCGGCCCGCGAGCCGAGCGTTCGCACCGTCCGCGAGCGCCCCGCGCCTGCCTCGACGCGCTCCACCTCCAGGGAGGCGTCCTCGCGGTAACACCTCTGCCCACCTCGAAAGCGGAGGCACCCCCTTCCCTCGCGGCGCGCCCGTGGATACCTGGAGCGTGTCGGGTGGCAAGGAGGCGCCAGAGGGCCGGCTGGCGCCTCCGCTCTCGGCCCCGGGACGACCGGACAGGCCCCGCGCCCTGGCGGCGTGCATTTCCAGCCCCCCTCCACCGTCCCGGGATGAGATGAGGCCCCGCGCCGAGCCACCCCGATACGTGGGCCGCGCCAGACGCGTGCGGCACGCCCCGGGCTGGGCTAAGCGTCCCGACGTGAGCCCAGGCTCCGCGCCGAGCCGAGACCCGGGGCCGCTCACCTGAGGAGGAACCAAGCGATGTCCGACGTCGTGAAGAAGAAGCGCCGCTGGCCGTACGTGCTCGGGGGAGTCTTCGCGCTCCTCGTCGTCGCCGTGCTCGTGGTGCTCTGGCGGCTCGACGCCATCCTGCTGAAGACGGCCCAGGAGCAGGCCGCCACCTATTCGCAGAAGCTGGGCCGCCCGATTCAAATCGGCGACATCTCCACCCAGCTCTTCCCCAGCGTGGGCGCGGTGGTGGAGGACGTCTCCATCGGCGCCGCGGAGGGCGAGGACCTGCCGCTCGCGACGCTCGCCAAGGTGGACGTCAGCGTGGCCGTGGGCCCGCTGCTCTCCTCGAGCGGCAAGGACATCCAGGTGAAGAACGCCGAGGTGTCCGGCCTCACCGTCAACGTGGTGCGACTGGCCGACGGCACCACCAACGTGCAGCGCCTGCTCAAGCGCCTGGAGGAACAGTCCCCTCCCGAGGAGGAGAAGCCCGAGGAGGAGTCGAAGCCCACGGACCTGTCCGGCGTGCACGTGGAGCGCGCGGCGCTCACCGACGGCACCATCCGCTTCGTCGACCGCGCCGGGGGACAGGCCGCGCGCGAGCTGGCGGTGAAGGACCTGGACGTCGAGGTGAAGGACCTGCGCGCCGGCAAGCCGCTGGTGGTGGACCTGGCCGCGGCGGTGCTCGCGGAGAAGCAGAACCTGAAGCTCTCGCTGCACGCGGCCCCGCTGCCGCCCACGCTGATTCCCACGCCGGAGCGCGTGACGCTCAAGGCGGAGAAGATTGACCTGTCCCCGCTGGGTCCCTTCCTGCCGCCCGACGTGGGCCTGCAGGCGGGCACGCTGGACGCGGACTGGAAGGCGGAGCTCGGCGGCGCGGTGCCCGGTGGCAAGGGCCCCACGCGGCTGGTCGGCGCCATCTCCGCGCTGGGCATGCGCTTCGCGGGCGCCGAGGGTGGCAAGGCGCTGGACGTGGTGCTCGACACGGACGTCGCGGGCGACCTGGCCACGGGTGACCTGTCGCTCGACAAGCTGAAGCTGGACCTGGGCCCGGCGAACATCACCGGCAAGGGCCGCGTGAAGGGCATGCTGTCGGACACGCCGTCGGTGGAGGGCTTCGAGCTGGTGGGGCGCAACCTGGACCCGGCCGTGCTCGCCGAGTACTACCCGCCGCTGAAGAAGCAGCTGCAGGGGATGATTGCGGGCCCCATCGGCCTGGACGTGCGCGCCAGCGGGACGCAGGCCGCGCAGGCCATCAACGTGTCGGTGGACCTGACGCCGGTGCGCCTGCGGGTGCCCGCGCAGCTCACCAAGGACGCGGGCGGTGCCATGAAGCTCACCGCGAGCCTCACGGGCGCGGCGGCGAGCGGCGGCGCGCTGAAGTTCGACGCGAAGACGGACCTGTCCGGCGTGGACCTGCGGCCGGGCCTGCTGGTGGACAAGGCCCCGGGCCAGCGCATGGAGCTGTCCGCGGCGGGCACGTACGCGCCCGGCAAGGGCGGCGTGGGCATGAAGGTGGACGTGCCCAAGATGACGGCGAACATCCTCCAGGACACGGTGACGGGCAGCGCGTCGTTCGCGCTGGCGGGCACGGGAAAGAAGCAGACGACGACGTTCTCCGCGGACGTGAAGGCGAACAAGCTGGACGCGGACGCGCTGCTGTTCGACGAGCAGGAGCTGGCGGCGCGCAACGGCGGCACGGTGCCCACGCCCGAGTCGGCGGAGCTCCCCCCCGAGGACCCCGGGCGCTTCAACGGCTACCGGGGTGACATCCGCTTCGCGGTGGGCACGCTGCGCTACACGCAGATGGACCTGACCAACGTCACCGGCGTGGTGAAGATGACGGACGACCTCATCTCCGTGGAGAAGTTCTCCTCGGGCGTCTTCGGCGGGAAGGTGGTCGCGGACGGGACGAGCATCCGCCTGGGCCCCGCGGCGCCGCAGCGCCCCTTCGAGGCGAAGGTGAAGGTGGAGGGTGTGCAGATGGCGGACGCCATCGCGCAGGCCACGCCGCGCAAGGTGATGACGGGCACGTTCAACGGGAACGTGGACGTGAAGGGCATCGGCTACACGCCGGAGAAGCTCAAGGAGACCCTCCTGGGCGGCATCAGCGGCAACATCCTGGGCGGCACGCTGTTGGGCAAGGACCTGGTGTCGTCCGTCTCCGAGCCGCTCGCCAAGGCGCTCCCCTTCGCCTCCAAGGCGCTCAAGAGCAACGAGGTGACGTCGCTCAGCGAGAACCTGCCCTTCGGCGTGCAGATCAAGAACGGCGTCGCGCAGTTGTCCAAGCCGATTACGTGGACGCGGCCGGAGGCGGCGATGAGCTTCGACGGTGGCATCAAGCTGGACGGCACGCTGGACCTCACGGGCGCGGTGGCGCTGACGCCGTCGACGGTGAAGACGCTGACGTTGGGCAAGGTGACGCCGCCGTCGGACATCCCGGTGGGCCTGAAGTTGACGGGCCCGGCGTGGAAGCCCGAGGTGACGGGCGTGGACGTGAAGCCGGCGGTGACGACGTTGGCGAAGCTGGCGGCGTCCTCGCTCGCGGGCAACCTCATCGGCGGTGAGCGCGGCCAGCAGGTGCAGCAGGCCATCGAGGGCGGCGAGGAGAAGCTGCGCGCCGACGCGGAGGCGAAGCGCAAGGAGCTGGAGGCCAAGGCCGAGGAGGAGAAGAAGCGCCTGGAGGCCGAGGCGAAGAAGCGCGCGGAAGAGGAAGCCAAGAAGCGCCTGCGCGGCATCTTCGGGAAGTAGCGCTCCGAGCGCACGCAACGACGGGAGCCCCCACGGCCCGGTCGAGCGGACGTCCTCACCAGGACGCTCGCTCCTCCGGGCCGTGTTGCATGAAACGCCCTGAAACGGCGTGAAACACCGCCGCGCGCCAGCGCACATGGGGGCCGCACTCGGGGACGATGGTGGCATGCGCCCTGCTAAGGCCCCCTGCCGACTTCACCCTGGCAGGGAGCGAGCACGATGGACGCGAGCGAGGACTGCGGCTGCACGGACCCGGCGACGACGCCCATGCCCTACGTGGCGCCCGTGAGCGAGCGTCACAGGGTGCTCATCATCGGCGGAGGCACGGCGGGCATCTGCGTGGCGGCGCGACTCGCGAGGCTGGGGCAGAAGGGCGTGGCGGTTTTGGAGCCCTCGGAGCGCCACTACTACCAGCCGCTCTGGACGTTGGTGGGCGCGGGCGAGGCGCGCATCGAGGACACCGTGCGCGACGAGGCCAGCCTCATCCCCCGAGGCGTGAAGTGGCTGAAGGACGCCGCGGAGGAGGTGGACCCGGTGAGGCAGGAGGTGCGTACGCGCGGCGGGCTGCGCGTGGGCTACGACTTCCTGGTGGTGGCGCCGGGCATCCAGCTGGACTGGGACAAGGTGCAGGGGCTGCGTGATGCGCTGGAGACCGAGCACGTCAGCAGCAACTACGACGTGAGGCTCGCGCCCAAGACGTGGCGGATGCTGCAGGCGTTCCAGGGCGGCACGGCGCTCTTCACGCATCCGGCGACGCCGGTGAAGTGCGCGGGGGCGCCGCAGAAAATCATGTACCTGGCCGCCGACCACTTCCGACGCACGGGCATCCTGGAGCGCTCGCGGGTGGTGTTCGGCTCGGGGGCGAAGGCCCTCTTCGGGGTGCAGCCCTTCGCGCGGGTGCTGGAGGACGTGGTGAAGCGCTACGGCATCCAGACGCACTTCGGACACGACCTGGTCGCGGTGGATGGAGCGCGGCGCGAGGCGACGTTCGAGACGATGCGGGACGGGCGGAAGACACGCGTCACGCTGGGCTACGACCTGCTCCATGTCACGCCGCCGCAGAGCGCGCCGGACTTCATCCGGAACAGTCCGCTCACCTCGCGCGAGGGGGCGTGCAGTGGCTGGGTGCGCGCGGACAAGCACACGCTCCAGCACCCGGGGTTCTCGAATGTCTTCGCGCTCGGGGACGCGTCGGACCTGCCCACGAGTCGCACGGGGGCGGCCATCCGCAAGCAGGCGCCGGTGCTGGTGCGGAACCTGCGTGACGTCATGGCGGGCCGTGCGCCCACCGCGAGATACGATGGGTATGCCTCGTGCCCGCTGACCACGGGCTACGGGAAGCTGCTGCTCGCGGAGTTCGACTACGACGGCAAGCCCACGCCCAGCTTCCCGCTCATCGACACGATGCAGGAGCGGCGGGACATGTGGTGGATGAAGAAGTACGGCCTGCCACAGCTCTACTGGAAGGGCATGCTGCGCGGGCGGGCGTAGAGCCACCGTCGTGCGCCATACACGTCGCCATCACCTGCTCCACGGCAGCGGCCTGCCGCGCGAGCGAGCATGAGTCCGGCGCACGCGCCATCACCTGCTCGATGGCAGCGGCCTGCCGCGCGAGCGAGCATGAGTCCGGCTCATGCGCCACACGTGCTCGATGGCAACGGCATGCCGCGCATGCGGCAAACGAACCGCCACGTGCGCCATCCTGCACTACGGCAACGGCATGCCGCGCATGCGGCAAACGAACCGCCACGTGCGTGCCTGCGAAGCCGCTCCGCGCTATGCACGCCGAAGCATGCCCACGTCCCGCCCTCCGCAGCGTCCGCCTCGGCTCGCCCTGTCCGCGCTCGACGCGCTCGCGGGCGCCGTGCTCCTCGTGGACGCGGAGCGCCGCATCGTGGGCGCGACCTTTGCGCTGGAAATCCAGCTCGGCGCTCCCGTGCGCGAGGGCACATCCCTCTCGGAGCTGCTCTCCCTCCAGGGTGGCGCCGAGCGCCTGGACACACTCCTCACCACGGGACGCGAGACGACCGCGAAGCTCCGCGCCGGAGGCACCGTCAGGGTCCGCGCGATAGCGCTCGGCAAGGACGGCTGGGCGCTCACCTTCCGCCAGGACACCTCCCCTCCCGCCCTCGAAGGCGCCGAGGTGTTCCACGGCCTGTGGACCCAGGACGCGGAGCTGCGCCGTGTCTTCCGCATCGTCGAGAAGGTCGCGCGCACCGAATCGAGCGTGCTCGTGCGAGGCGAGTCCGGCACGGGCAAGGAGCACATCGCGCACGCGCTGCACGAGCTCTCCCCTCGCGGCAAGGGCCCCTTCCGAGCCATCAACTGCGCGGCCCTCCCACCCAACCTCTTGGAGAGCGAGCTGTTCGGCCACGTGCGCGGAGCCTTCACCGGCGCGGTGCGAGACAGCCCGGGACACTTCCGGCTCGCGCACGGCGGCTCACTGTTCCTCGATGAAGTCGCGGAGCTCCCCCTGGACCTCCAGGCGAAGATGCTGCGAGTCCTGGAGACGCGCACCGTCATCCCCGTGGGAGGCCGAGCCCCCGTCCCCGTGGACGTGCGCATCATCGCCGCCACCCACCGCGCGCTGCGTCGAGAGGTCGAGGCCGGCCGCTTCCGCGCGGACCTCATGTACCGCCTGCGCGTGGTCCCCATCTTCCTCCCCACTCTGAGAGAACGTCGGGGCGACATTCTTCCGCTCGCACTGCGTTTCCTCGACGAACTGCACCAGCGAGGGACGCGGCGCGTGGAGCGAATCGCGCCCGGTGCGCGCAAGCTGCTCGAGTCCCACGGGTGGCCGGGCAACGTGCGCGAGCTGCGCAACGTCATGGAGTACGCCTACGTCATCGGAGAGGGCCCGGTGCTGCGCGAGGTGGACCTGCCCCCCGAGTTCTCAGAGGCGAAGGCCCGCTCCTCCACCGCCACCGGGACGACGCCGGGAGCCACGCTCGACGAGGACCAGGTACGAGCGGCCCTCACCCGGGCGGGAGGCAATCGCTCCGAGGCCGCGCGCCTGCTCGGCGTCAGTCGCGTGACACTCTGGCGCCGCCTGCGGGCCTTGGGCGAAGCTGCGGGCTGAGCAAGCGACCGGCCTTGAACCAGGGCGACCGTTTCACCCAGGTGTTTCACCTGTTTCCTCGAAGTGGGTGCCACGACCGACGCGCTCGGGCCGTCACTCGGAGCCGCATCGCTGGCATGGGGCTCGCAGTACCGCTGGACATGCGCTGCGACCAACACAGGAGGGAAGTGGACATGCTCTTCCGGCAGCTCTTCGATTCGGAGTCCTCGACCTATACCTACCTGTTGGCGGACCTGACGACGCGGGAGGCGGTGCTCATCGACCCCGTGCTGGAGCAGGTGGAGCGGGACACCCGGCTGCTGGAGGAGCTGGGGTTGAAGCTGGTGGTGGTGATGGAGACGCACGTGCACGCGGACCATGTCACCGGCGCCGGGCAGTTGCGCGAGCGCATGGGTGCCCGGGTGATGGCCTCCGCGAAGGGCGCGCCCTGTGTCGACCGGCAGCTCAAGCACGGCGACGTGGTGCGAGTGGGCCAGTTGGAGCTGCGCGTGCTGGAGACGCCGGGCCACACCGACGACAGCCTGAGCTTCCTGTGCGACGGCCGGCTCTTCACGGGGGACGCGCTGCTGGTGCGCGGCACGGGCCGCACGGACTTCCAGAATGGAGACCCGGGGCAGCTCTACGACTCCATCACCCGCGAGCTGTTCGTCCTGCCCGACGCGACGGAGGTGTTCCCCGCCCATGACTACGCGGGCTTCACGTCGTCCTCGGTGGGCGAGGAGAAGCGACACAACCCGCGCCTCGCGGGCAGGACGCGGGACGACTTCGTGCACTTCATGAAGTCGCGGCAGATTCCGCCGCCGCGCAAGCTGGACGTGGCCGTGCCGGCCAATCGCGCCTGCGGCCTCACCGCCCCGGCGGATTCACAGTCACCGTCCGCGTGACGTGACCCATCACTGCTTCCAGAGTCCCGGCCGCATCCCACGAGGGGTGCGGAGAAGGGACCCTTTTGCTCGAATCGAAGGAGTCGCAGCTTGAGTCACCTCTACGACAACGCCCCTCCCCGGCCCGAGGGCTATCGCGACGTGGACGTCCAGCAGCTCGCGGCCGGGCGGTCCCCGGGGCTGCACCTGGTGGACGTGCGAGAGCCCGCCGAGCTGGATGGGATTCTGGGTCACATCGAGGGCGTGCATCCGGCGCCGCTCGCCACGGTGCGCGAGGCGGCGGCGCTGTGGCCGAGGGACACGGAGGTGCTGCTCATCTGTCGCTCGGGAGCGAGGTCCGCGAAGGCGGCCACGCAGTTGGTGGGGATGGGCTTCACGCGGGTGATGAACCTGGGGGGCGGGATGCTCGCGTGGAACGCGCGCGCGTTGCCGGTGGTGCGGCTGACGACGGAGCCGCTCCCGAGCTTCGGGCAGGTGAGAGACACCCTGCGCGAGAGGCTCACGGGGATGCGAGTGCCCGCGGTGGAGTCGCTGCCACCAGAGCCCTCGCGAGAGGAGCTCGGGGCGGTGCTGGATGCGCTCCAAGCAGAGCCACCGAAAGAGCGAGGAGACGCGGCGGCGTTCGAGAAGACGCTGCGTGAGGTCCGGGACCTGCTTGCGGTCGCGAAGCCTGGAGGAGGCAGTCGTCCATGATGTGGGCCGTGGGGATGGCGGGCGCGTTGCTCGTGGGAGTGTTGTTGGGGTTGTTGGGAGGCGGGGGCTCCATCCTCACGGTGCCGCTCCTGGTGTATGTGCTGGGAGTGGAGCCGCGCACGGCCATCGCCATGTCCCTGGTGGTGGTGGGCGTCACGAGCGCGAGCGGCGCGCTGCTGCATGCCAGGGCGGGTCGGGTGAAATGGCGCACGGCGCTCCTGTTCGGCACGGGAGGGATGGCGGGTGCGTTCCTGGGAGGAAAGCTCAACCCGCTCCTGTCGCCGACGATGTTGCTGCTGTGCTTCGCGGGGGTGATGGTCGCGGCCTCGGTCGCCATGCTGCTGCGCTCGGATGCACCGGCGCCGGTGACGAGCGGCCACGTTACGGCCAACCTCTCAGACGCACGAGCGACATCCGGGCAAACAGGGCCGAGCATCTCGACCGCTGTCGACCAGCACGCGCGGCCCACCGAGAAGCGACGTCCCACGAGCATCGCTAGCAATTCCTCCGTCTCCATGGGGCACACCGAGAGGCTTCGTCCCGCGAGCATCGCGAGCGGTTCCTCCGTCTCCATGGGGCGCACCGAGCAGCCACCTCCCGCGAGCATCGAGAGTAATTCCTCCGCTTCCATGGGGCGCACCGAGCAGTCACCTCCCGCCAGCATCGCGAGCGGTTCCTCCGTCTCCGTGGTGCGCGTGGTGGTGCAGGGAGTGGGCGTGGGAATCCTCTCGGGGCTCGTGGGTGCGGGAGGCGGCTTCCTCATCGTCCCCGCCCTGACGCTGGTCGGACTGTCCACGCCGATGGCCACCGCCACCTCGCTGGTGGTCATCGCCCTCCAGTGCGCCGCGGGCCTCATCGGCCATCTGGGCCATGCGGAGCTCCCCTGGCGTCTCACGGGCGAGGTGCTCGCCATCGCCCTCGTGGGCAGCCTGCTCGGAGGAAGATTCGCCGGACGCGTAGCCCCCGGAGTCCTGCGCCGGGGCTTCGCCCTCTTCGTGCTCGCCACCGCGACACTCCTGCTTTTGGCCCAGCTTCCGCCCACCCTTCACACGTACCTGGCCCAACGACTGGCCCGCGCGGGAGCCTGGCCCTGGCTCATCCTGGCGACAGGCGTGGGCCTCTCCACCCTCGTCGTGCGCAAGCACCTGCGCACGGGCCGCCAGCGCACCACGGCCCGAGGTCTCTGACACCAAGACACTCACGAGCGGGCAACCCAGCGTCACGGACCTCGCCCACGGACACCGGGCTCCGCACGAGCAAGTGCCACGGCGCGCATCCCAACAAGCCCCTGACGCCTCGCACATCGCAGCCGCGCGGCACCGCCACGTCACCACGTCCGTCCCGCCGCGCGCGGCACCTCCACGCCCCACATCCGTCCCGCCCCCGACGGGCCCCCACCACATCGGTTGACCCGTGCCCCGCGCGCGTCGAGAGTCCCGGCATGAAGCTGAGACCCATCGCAGAAGTGGGCGCCGAGCTGGGCCTGTCCCCCGACGACGTGCACCCGTGGGGCACGAACCGCGCCAAGGTTTCCCTCGGTGCGCTCGGCAAGCAGGGCGGACGGCAGGGCCGCCTCGTGCTCGTCTCCGCCATCAACCCCACGCCTCCGGGCGAGGGCAAGACGACCATGTCCGTGGCGCTGGCCATGGGCCTGCGTCGGCGAGGACGCCGCGCCGTGGCCGCGCTGCGCGAGCCGTCCCTCGGTCCCGTCTTCGGCGTGAAGGGCGGCGGCACCGGCGGCGGGCAGGCCAGCCTGGAGCCCGCGGCGGACATCAACCTGCACTTCACGGGCGACCTGCACGCCATCACCAGCGCCAACAACCTGCTCGCCGCGCTGGTGGACAACGCCGTGTACTACGGCCAGCCGGTGGCCATCGACTCCACGCGGGTGCGCTGGCGGCGCGCGCTGGACATGAACGACCGCTTCCTGCGCAACGTCATCGTGGGCCTGGGCGGCAAGGCGCACGGCGTGCCGCGCGAGGGCGCGTTCGACATCACCGCCGCCAGCGAGGTCATGGCCATCCTCGCCCTGGCCGAGAACCTCAAGGACCTGGAGGAGCGCCTGGGCCGCGTCGTCGTCGGCCACTCACCGGACGGCAAGCCCGTGCGCGCCAGGGACGTGGACGCGGCGGCGGCGATGGTCGCCCTGCTCAAGGACGCGCTGATGCCCAACCTCGTCCAGACGCGCGAGGGTGGACCGGCGCTCGTGCACGCGGGCCCGTTCGGCAACATCGCCCACGGGTGCAGCTCCGTGGTGGGCACGCGCATGGGCCTCGCGTACGCGGACGAAGTCGTCACGGAGGCGGGCTTCGGCTTCGACCTGGGCGCCGAGAAGTTCCTCGACATCAAGTGCCGGAGCACGGGCCTGTGGCCGCGCGGCGTCGTCCTCGTGGCCACGCTGCGCGCGCTCAAGTACCACGGCGGCACCCCGCTCGCCCGGGTCGCGGAGCCGGATGGCGCGGCGCTCGCGCGAGGCTTCGACCACCTGGACAAGCACCTCGAATCGGTGCGCGCCTTCGGCCTGCCCGCGGTCATCTGCGTCAACCGCTTCCCCCAGGACACGCAGGAGGAGCTCGATGCCCTGCGCGCCTTCGGCCGGGAGCGCGGCGTGGAGATGGCGGTGTGTGACGGCTTCACGCGCGGCGGCGAGGGCTCGCTGGAGCTGGCGGACCGGGTGCTCGCGATGCTCGACGGCACGGACGCGTCTCCGCCCAAGCCGCGCTTCCTCTACGACGTGAAGCAGTCCCCCGAGGAGAAGGTCCGCGCGATTGCCCGCACCGTGTACGGCGCGGACGACGTGGCCTTCACCGCCTCCGCGCGCAAGGACCTGGAGACGGTGCGTGAGCTGGGCGGCGCGGAGCTGCCGGTGTGCATGGCCAAGACGCACCTGTCGCTCTCGGACGACGCGACGAAGCAGGGCCGGCCGCGCGGCTTCACGCTCACCGTGCGCGAGGTGCGCCTGTCCGCGGGCGCGGGCTTCATGGTCGCGCTCACCGGCGACATCCTCACCATGCCGGGGCTGCCGCGTGAGCCCGCCGCCCGCCGCATCACCGTCCACGAGGACGGGCGCATCACCGGGCTCATGCAGGGCGAGTGACGCGGCGTCAACGGGCGGCCCTCGCCTCACACAGAGGGGGCCGCCCGGAGCGACAGCGCTACGCGCGGAACGACGTGGACAGCGACTCGAGCCGCCCCAGGGTGGCGTTGATTTGAGTCACGGCCTCCTCGGCCGTCATGGTGGAGGTCACCACGTCCGCCATCATCGAGGACAGCTGCGTCATCACCTCGGTCATCTGCGCGATGCCCGCGTTCTGCTGGGTGACGGAGGCGACAATCTGGCGCGCGGCCTGACTGCTCTCCTGCACCACGGTGGTGATCTCCTTCAGCGAGTTCGCCGAGGCCAGCACCTGCTCGATGTTCTGCTCCATCTTCTCGCTGTCGCCCTCCGCGATGGAGGTCGTCTGGCGGATGGCCTGGTTGATTTCGAGCAGAATCTTCCCGATGCGCTGGGTGCTCTGGAGCGACTGACCGCTGAGCGCGCGCATCTCCCGCGCCACCACCGCGAAGCCCCGGCCCTCCTCACCCGCGCGCGCGGCCTCGATGGCGGCGTTGAGCGCGAGCACGTTGGACTGGTCCGCCAGGTCCTTCACGCTGCTGATGATTTCGCCGGCGTGCACGGCCTGGTCGCTCAGGTGCGCGATGCTGCCCACCAGCGCGCCCACGCGCTCGCGAATCTGCTGCATGCCCTGCGCGCTCTGCTCGATGGAGTGCTGTCCGGAGGAGCTGAACTGGTCCGCCTGCGCGGCCACCTTGAGCACCATCTCCGCGCGGCTCGCGGCCATGCTGGAGGTCTGCGCGATTTCGGCGATGGTGGTGCTCGCCTCGGTGAGGCTCCGCGACTGGTTCGTGAGGAAGTTCACCTGGTCCTGGCTCGCCTGCGTCAGCCGCGTCGCCGCCGAGGACAGCTCCTCCACCACGGACTTCAGCGTCGCCGGCACGTCGCGCAGCCGGTCCGCCATCACCTGCAGGCTCCGGCTCAGCTCGCCCACCTCGTCCTGCCGCCCCAGCTCCAGCGGCTGCGACAAATCACCGTCATGCGCGATGCGCCGCGCCACCTCGGACAGCCGCGTCAGGGGCTCGGCCAGGTCGCGGTGCAGCCACCACGCGAGCCCCGCCGTCGAGCCCGACGTCAGGAGCGCCAGCGCGACCACCAGCCACGTAGGGCCTCCCGCCAGCGCCACCACGACGAGGACCGCGAGGAGCACCGCCGCGACCACCGGGGACAGCATCACCTTCTGCTTCAGCTTCAAGCGCACCGAACGGCCTCCGTCCCACCCGAGTCTCCACGCACCCCATCCGCCCCGGCCAGGTTCCGGCAGTTGAAGCGCGACTCCCCGAGGAGCCTGCAGCGCCCGTCCATGTCGCCATCCTTCCGAGGAGCCCCGTGGACTCCCTGAAGCTCGGACGGACCGGTGATCCGCCGAAGTGCAGGATAGCCAACTGAGACCCTGCTGCTAAGGGTCCCCCTCCCACTGACACACACCGGCCCCGCGCGCTCTTCCACCAGTCTGGGTTCAAACGGACCCGGGACTCCTGTGGATCATCACAGGGCGTCGAAGCGGCGGGAGCCCTCGACGCGGAGGACGAAGTCGGCGCCGAAGGCACCGGCGGGGGTGAGGGCGCCGGGGGTGGGTTGGGCGAGCAGCTCCTCCACGGCGAGGACGGAGGAACGGGCGGTGAAGAGGTAGCCCTCGGCGACCTCCAGCCAGGCCTGGGCGGAGCGGCCATCCGGGGCGCGGGCCTGGGCCCAGACGTACGAGCGACCGGACGTGCGCAGGTCCGCCCCGGGGCCCTTCACGCGGGCGTCGACGAGCTTCATCAGGCCATCGCGAACGGGGCCGAGCTTCAGGGCGCGGCGGAGGATGGGATGGGTCCAGCGCAGGACGCGGGCGCTGTTGGCGGGGAAGGCCATGTACGTCGTGATGTTGGGGATGCCGGTGGTGTGGAACGCGGTGGAGAGGTCACCCCAGGGGATGGGCATGACGGAGCGCTCGCGGTCGCTGAAGCGCACGCGGCGGGCGCCGTGGCCCATGGGGTAGGGCTCCAGCTGGCCGTTGCGGCGGACCTTGCCGCCCTCGGGGATTTGGATGAGGGCGGACTTGGTGGTGCCGGCGCTGGCCTGGGAGACGGCGGCGATGGCGATGTCGAGCTCGGTGGCACCAGGGACCTGGTCGCCGACGTAGCGGGCCAGACAGTCGGTGGGGACGACGTCGAAGCCGACGCCGGACATGAACGAGACGCCGCGGGCCTTGGCGTCGGCGTCGTGGCGGAAGGAGTCCTCGAAGACGGGAATCTCGCCGGTGATGTCCAGGTAGTGGGTGCCGGCGGCGAGACACGCCAGGCGCATGGGCTCGCTGGTGTGGACGAAGGGGCCGGCGGCGTGGAGCACGAGGGGCAGGCCGTCCATGGCGGCGGCCAGCTGGCGCGGGTCGTCGAGGGGCGCGGGGCGGACCTCCAGGCCGAGCAGCTCCGCCAGGGGCGCGAGCTTCTCGCGGGAGCGGCCGGACAGCACGGGGCGGTGGCCGCGGCGCACGGCCTCCTCCGCGATGAGGCGGCCGGTGTAGCCGGAGGCGCCATACAACAGCCAGCGAGGCGAGGTGGTCGAGGTCGTCGTCACGGCCCGCGACGCTACCAGGACGCGCCGCGTCGGGCGGCCCGGCGTGTCGGGCTGACCTGCTATCTGTCAACGCCTTCAACACTTCGCTCGAAGAGCCCCTCGGAGCAGGAGGCCCGATGCGGCGACCACCTCGCGGGACCGTCCTGCTCCCCCTCGGGCTCCTCCTCGTGGGATGCGCGAGCCCCAACCCATGGGTTCGAGTCACGCGCCGCGCGGACGGCATCCTGGTCGTCGATGGCCCGGCGGCGGGTCCGTTCGATACGCAGGAGGAGCTGGCTCGAAACGCCTGTGAGCTCGTGACGGCGCAACCGGGAGCCGCGACGGGCAGACAGGGCATGGAGTACTGCGTCCTCTGGTACTACGTGAAGGAAGAGGGGAAGTACTTCATCAGCTACCTGTCCGACGTGGGCGGCAACAGGGCCAGCGGCAGGAAGTACCGCGAGGTTCCTCGCGCCCTCAACGCCCCGACGCAGGGCGATGTGTTGCTGCTGGGGCCGGGCCACAACCATCCCCACAATCGCCAGTTCTCCCCCGAGGACCTGGGCTCCGGCCGCTCTCCCGGGTGGTCTCCTCAGGGCCCTTCCCGTTTCCATGACCCCGTCACCAGGCGCACCTGGGACCGGGAGCTGCTGGTGTTCTTCAAGGAATGGGACGGGAACTGCACGACCTATCGCTATAACTACGCGACCCGTGTCGTCTCCGCCCTGCGCGATGGAGCATGGGTTCCCATCGGGAAGGTCGAGGGAGAATGGGGAGACCTCAAGATGTTCGAGGGCCAGGACTGGCTGCCATGAAGACGCCGTCGACGACCGCCATGTATCGAACGCTTCTCGGCGTCACCCTCGCGGGTACGCTCAGCGGTTGCTCCTTCTTCGGCTATCACAAGCAGGAGAAGGCTCGATGGGCTCCGCCGGAGCAGCGCCGCGCCGTCGACTTTCCGGACTCGTTCGCGACGGGCCTTCACCTGACAGGGCCCATGGCGGCAGCCGTCGATGCGGCCCTGCGGGATTTCCTCCCCCCGGGAGGTAGGCCCGCGGGGCGCGGCACCGACCCACGCGTGGAGGAGTGCCTGTCGCGTCGAAGCACCTACGAGACCTTCATCCTCCAGGCGAACGAGGACCTGTACTTCATCCGATTCTCACCGGTCCTCGACCGATGCGGGCTGGATGTCCCCATCCTGGATGGGGGCGCCGTCTACGCCATCGATGGGCAGGGACAGATTCTCGACGCGCGCTGAGCGACTCACCACCGCGCCACGGCGGCCTCGGAGCGCTGGCTCACGTGCGCGTCCTCCACGCAGACCAGCAAGGCACGCAGGGCCGAGGGAGACGGCGCGGTGAGCAGCGCCTCACGCAGCCTCGCGTTGCGCAGCAGCGCGCCGATGCGCGCGAGCACGTTGAGGTGCAGGCCCGCGGGGTCCGGCGGCGACACCATGCCCACGAAGACCCGCACGCGCCCGCCGTTGGCCTCGCCGAAGTCCAGGCCCTCTTGATGAATCCCCACGCACGTGACGATGCGCGGCACACCGACCAGCCGGCAGTGCGGCACCGCCACGCCCCCCGCCATCGCCGTCGAGCCCAGTCGCTCGCGCGCCAGCAGGTGCTCCGTCAGCTCCTTCGCGGGCACCCGAGCGCGGGCCGCCATCAGCCCCGCCAGCTCGTGCACCACGCCCACCCGCTCTCGCGCCTCCAACGACAGGCGGACAGCGTCGACCTCCAGGAAATCCGTCCACCGCAACATGCCGCACCTCCTCGAGCAAGCCGCCACCGCCCGAGTCGGCGCAGAGATGCATCCGCGCTCGCGAATCCGCATCCCTCCCCACGAATTCTTCGAGCCCACTACACACTTCTCTCGCGTTTTCCGGACTAGGTCCGAGCCACCCCGCTCCTCTCAGGTTCTCAGGGCTCGCCCAAACCAGGACCCGCGACGCCTGAACGCGCGCGAGTCACGAGACGCGCTGCCACGCGAGCAACAACCGCCTCACCCTCGAAGGCACGACTCAGCGCGCCACGGCCAGTTCACCGCGCAGAGGGAGCACCTCCTCCTCCGCGCGAACCAGCAGCGCGCGAATCACCGCCGGAGAGGCAGCCGCCATCAGCGCGTCACGGACCCGCACGTCATGCAGCAACGTGGCGATGCGGGAGAGCACGTTGAGGTGCAGCCCTCCGGTATCCGGCGGCGACACCAGGCCCACGTAGATGCGCACCAGTCCATCCTCGGGCTCACCGAAGGCCAGCCCGCCCCGATGGATGCCCAGACACGTGACGATGCGTCCGGCGCGAGCATGTCGACAGTGCGGCACCGCCACGCCGCCCTCCATCGCCGTCGAGCCGAGCTGCTCCCGCGCCAGCAGGTGCACGGCGAGCTCGCGAGCGGGCACTCCCGCCTCATCCGCCATCATCCCCGCCAGCTCATGCAACACGCCCACCCGCTCCCGCGCCCGCAGCGACGGACAGATGGCCTCGACCTCCAGGAACTCGGTCCACCTCAACATGACGACCTCCCACGGCCCGAGCAGTCCCGGGCCCACCACCGTGAACCTCAGAGCGCCGGAGCCACCACCCGCTCGCGACCCGACAGGACGATGCACGCCGCCAGCACGCGAGCCGTGAACCCATCGCGCTCCTCCGCGTCGAACGCCCTCGCGAGCTGCTCCGGGTCATCATCCAGGAACAACGTGGAGCCAATCCGGTCATGCAGATGCTCCAGCAACCCTCGGCAGCAAGCGCACCGCCGAGCACCCCTCAACGCATGCTCCGCACGCTCACGCGCCTCGGCCAGCCGCTTCGCGCCCAGCAGACGCACCGCCTTGAGCGGTGCCTCCCCGAGCAACAGGCCAGGCTCACGTCGAGCCTCCGCATGAAACAGCGACCTCACGAACCGACGCAGCACCATGAAGTCCTCCCAAGCACCCGGGCCACATCGCCCGGCACGAGGACCTCCATCGCATCCCCCGTGCCGCCCCCCCGCGACGCCAGGCACCCGGAATCCGGCCACTTTTCCCCGAGCGGGCCACCGCCCACCGTGCAGACCGCAACCTCGAGGCCCCTGGAGCCTCGCGACACGCGAGGTCCCCGCCCGAGCGACGCGGCGTCATCCGCGCCCCATGAAGACCCCTTCTGCGTGGCGGATCCTCGGCGCCCTGCTCGTCTGCGCCTGCGGATGGCAACCCCGACACGCCGAGAGAAGCCCTGTCCCAGTTCGAGAGCCAGGGCGCCTCGTTGGAGGTGTCCTGGGTGGTGTGGGGCAAGCCTCGCGATGACGGTCCCACGTGGCCGCGAGGGGACGAGGACTCCACCCAGGCGCTCCAGACGCTGCGCGAGGGCCGGGGCCCGAGGGGAGCGCTGGAGGTCGCCGGGCGCGTCGAGCGGCTGTGGCTGGGACGCGGCGCGCCGGATGTGCAGACGGGCGGCGCGACCAGCGGAGCGCTCGCGGTGCGCTGGTGGGACCACGTCCTTCCTCGGGGTGGGCGTGGCGGGCTGCGTCCAGCGCTACGACACGACGCCGCTGGAGGACCCGGACCGGCGTGACTCGTGGCTCGTCCTCGCGCACACCACGGTGAGCTTCAACTGAGGCCTCAGCGAAGGGCCCGACCATGCAGCCGGGCCTGCTCCTGACAGGCTCCCTGGCATTCGGGGAACAGCAGGAGGAAGCGGGCCTGCTCGCGGCAGCGAGGAATCAGGCCGGACTGCGAGGGCGCGGAGCACAGCCGCTGGAAGCCGTCCCAAGACTCCTGGAACACGAGTGCGCGCTCATCGGGCTCCAGGGACAGCACGGCGCGGCGCTCCGAGCCCAACCAGCCCACGACAAGCGCCAGGGAGGCCCCTAGCGCGAGGATGGAGAGCAGGTCCTTCCACCAGGGGCTCGCCAAGGAGGGCGGCGCCTCGGGGGCCTGAGGGGCGGAGTCATGGACCAGACGAAGCTCGGGACGCATGACCCGCATAGGGGCAATCCCCGTGCCGCCAGCGCACGAGGCCACCTCCGAGCAGGCCCACATCACTGGCGCCGCAGACCCTTGCATTCGGCAAGCAGGCGCGCGGAAAGCCATGCATCGCGCAAGGGCCCGCCGGCTCGACGCACGCCCTCACCAGGAGCATCACGCCAAGGCTCGACACACGCTTCTACCAGGCGCCCGCATCATGTCGCGCGGCAGTTCCCACCAGGAGCGTCACGCCGAGGCTCGACAGCGACACCTCCTGAACGCGTGCGCCAGCGAGCCCCCCGACGCGCACAGCCAGCGGACGCGCACGGGGCAGGCGTGAAGCAATCCTGGCCAGGGACGTCACGCCGCCGCGAGACTCACGCCATCAAGTAGGCGTACGAGCCTGCTGAGGTGCCCACACTCCCGCCCGACGCACGGCACTGGAGCGGCCTACGGGCTCGGACCAACGCCCCCGACGCGAAGCGCCCTTCAGCGCACGGCCTGCCGTAGGAAGGGCGCGAGCTCCTGTCGGCACGCCTCGTCGCACTCCGAGAAGCGCGTGAGGAACTCCGCCTGCGTCTGGCAGCGCTTGAGGAGCTTGGGTCCGGCGTCGCCCATGCACAGCAGGCGGATGTCGTCGCGAGTCTCCTGGAAGAGCGCCTCGCGCTGCGCGGGAGACAGGGCGTTCAGCGCGCGATTCTCGCCGCCCTGGAGGTAGGCCCACACCCCGGCGAGCACCAGCACGACGATGCCCAGCGTCACCGCCTGGCGGACACGCTTCTGGCTGCGAGTGGGCGCCCTGTCCCGGGTGAAGATGTTCTCCTCTTCCCCTTCGTTCCCGTTCGAACCCATGGCCCGCATGTTCCACCGGAAAGAGGCAGGCGAGGCCAGGATTCGTTGTCGCGGGTGTGAAGAAGTGGCGGCCCGGGTTGCAGCCTGCACGACGGGAGCGGCCCTGGGGTTGCGCATCGCACGGTGCGCGAGGGCCCGGGTGCACGGAAGTCCCCGAGACGACTCACGGGCCGCAACGAGACACAGCCGGGCGCAGCCGATGCACTTAGAATTGACGCATGGATGCACGGATGGAGCCGGCCCCGGTTTCCGGCGAGCGGCCGATGCGGGTGTTGGTGGTGGACGACGAGCGCAACATCCGCCACACGCTGCGGGTCTGCCTGGAGGGCTTCGGCTGCGAGGTGCGCGAAGCAGCCACGCCGGAAGCGGCGCTGGCGGCGCTCGCCCAGGGGCCCGCGGACCTGGCGTTCGTCGACCTGAAGCTGGGGACCGCGAGCGGCCTGGACCTGTTGCCCCGCCTGCTCGCGGAGTCACCGAACCTGGACGTGGTGCTCATCACCGCGTACGCGACGTTCGACACGGCGGTGGAGGCGGTGCGCCGGGGCGCGCGCGACTATCTGCCCAAGCCCTTCACGCCCGCGCAGATAAGGCACGTGCTGGACCGCTCGCGAGAGCACCGGGCGCTGTCCTCGCAGCTGGAGAGCCTCGAAGGACAGCTCGCGCAGGCGGTGCCGGAGGCCACGCTGGACACAGCCTCTCCCGTGATGCACGCGGCGATAGGGCTGGTGTCACGAGCGGCGACCGCCGACGCGGCGGTGCTGCTGCGAGGGGAGAGCGGCACGGGCAAGGGAGTGCTCGCCCGGGCACTGCACTCGATGAGCGTGAGGAGGCGCAGACCCTTCGTCACGGTGAACTGTCCGACGTTGTCGGAGCAACTCCTGGCGAGCGAGCTGTTCGGCCACGTGCGAGGCGCCTTCACGGGAGCGGTGAAGGACCAGCCCGGCCGCGTGGAGCAGGCGGAGGGCGGCACGCTGTTCCTGGATGAAATCGCGGAGATGAGCCCGTCGCTGCAGGCGCAGCTGTTGCGCTTCCTCCAGGAGAAGCAGTTCGAGCGACTGGGAGAAGGCCGCACGCGCAAGGCGGACGTGCGGGTGGTGGCGGCGACGAACCGCGATTTGGAGAAGGACGTGGCGGAGGGACGGTTCCGCGAGGACCTGTTCTACCGGCTCAACGTCATCGAGGTGAAGCTGCCGTCGCTGCGTGAGCGGCCGGAGGACCTGCTCGCGTTGGCGAGGCGCTTCGTGGCGTTCTTCGCGAAGACGGGGCAGCGGCCGGTGACGCCGGAGCTGTCGCCCGCGACGGAGAAGATGCTGCTCGCGTACCCGTGGCCGGGCAACGTGCGTGAGCTGCGCAACGCCATCGAGCGAGCGCTCATCGTATGGCCCGCGGGAGTCCTGGAGCCGCAGGCGTTCCCGGACCGCATCGCGGCGGCGGCCGGTACGGTGGTGGCGTTGGGAGGGCCGCACACGCTGGAGGAGGTGGAGCGCGAGCACACGCTGCGAGTCATGGCCTCCGCGCCCACGCTGGACGAGGCCGCGAAGGTGCTCGGCATCGACGCCTCCACGCTGTGGCGCAAGCGCAAGAAGTACGAGTCCGGAGACAAGGCAGACAGCTGAGCCCGCGGGCAGCACCGCTCCATCCAGTGTCTTGCGGAAGGTGGGCAGGTCGCGCGACCGGGAGGCACGCGCCCCCTCCACCTGGGCCGCTCGAACAAGGCTCTCCCGCGCGGTGAGGCGGGGCACACCGGGCGCGCCATACCCCACGCGCCCGGCCGTTGCGCGTCAGCCCGGGATGCCCGCGGACCAGCGCTGCGTGAGGTACAGCTCCGCGAGCTGCGCGGCGTTGAGCTCGCGCTCCTCGCCCACGTGGGTGCGCTCGGTGGTGAGCCCCACCTCGCCACCGCCCACGCCCGCGTGCACGCCGACGCCGATGTCACCGTTCACCGTGGTCTTGTCCTGCACGGTGGCCTTGATGTCGACCTTGTCGCGAAGCTGCGTCACCGCCTGGCCCACATCGCCGTTGGCGATGCTGCTGAACGCGCCGCTGCGGGCGATGTCCTGGAGGTTGCCGCTGATCTCCGCCTTCACCTCGCGACCCGCGCTCCCACCCAGACCGAGCGCCTGCGCGGAACCCTGGCGCGAGTCGGTGAGCGTCAGCTTCGCCTCGTGCGTCTGGAGGGCCGTCTGGCCCACCTCGCGCGCGGTGCCCTTCGGGTCCTTGAGGAAGTCGGCCGGGTTGAAGTTCTCGGGCAGGTCGATGCTCTGCTCCAGCTCCACCTTCAGCGAGCCCTGGACTCCCGCGGAGGCATTCGTCGGCAGTGACGCGCTGGTGCCACCCTCGCCCTGGCTCGGAATCCCCAGGCCCGCGCTCGCGCCCGCGTTGCCCGAAATCTCCAGCGACTGCGTGAGCTTCAGCGACTTCGGCTGGCCGTTCTCCATCTCGATGCGCGCCGTGGTGCCCTGATTGGCGCTCACACCCGCGCTCGCGCCCGCGCTGAGCACCTCCGGCAGGCCCTTCATGCCCAGCTCGCCCGTGACGCTCGCCTCCGCGCCCAGCTGGAGCTCCACCGCGCTCACCTTGTCACCCAGGCCCGCGAGGTCCGACAGAGGATCCCCCAGCACCTGGTTCACCCCCTGGCCGAGCAGCGGGTTGCTCGCCGAGGCCCCTGCCGTGGCGGCCGAGGCCGCGATGATCTTCGTCGCGCGCTTGGCCTCCTCCGCGGTGTCGAACTGGAACTCCACCTTGGCGCCGGCCGTGGCGAAGGCACTGGCGCTCGCGTCCGCGGCGCCCTTCGCGCCCAGCTTCGCGATGACGCCCGCGCCCACCTCTCCGCTCACGGAGACGGTGTAGCCACCGCCCTCCTCGGCGCTGCGGCTGACGGCCAGGTCGCCCTTGGCGGTGACGCCGACCCCGGAGACATCCGCCTCACCGTTGAGCCCCACGGAGACGCTCTCGCCCGGCTTGAGCTGGTCGACCTGATGGTTGAGGCTGAGCGCCTGCTTGATTTCGCCCGCGGTCTCCACCGGGTCTCGGACCACGTCCGCCGCGCCCTGGATGACTCCACCGGCGATGTCCTGGGTGATGCCCTGCAGCGGGTTGGGCGCCGGCGCGTCCTGGATGGCCTGCCCCAGCTTGTCGAGCCCGCCCGCCGCGATGTCCGTCGCCGTGTCGAGCACGGGGCCCGCCTTCTGCACGGTGTCGCGCAGGGCGCTGCCCGCCGTGGACTTCACACCCTCGAAGACGTCGCCCGCGGTCTCGCGCACCTGCTGCTTCACGTCGCGAGCGCCCTCGACCAGCCCCGCGCCCCGTTCGAAGACGTCCTGCGTGCGCTGCTTGGCGACCGACTCGATCTGCTCCTTCGCCTGCTTCGCCTTCGCCGCCGCCTCCGCGGCCTTCTTCGCCGCCGCCTCCGCGGCCTTCTTCGCCGCCGCCTCCGCCGCGCGCTTCGCCGCTTCCGCTGCTCTCCGGGCGGCATCCGCCGCGCCACCGATGATGCTGCCGATTCCCATGGGGGGTCCTGGTTGGGGGCCGGCCTCTGCGTCCGCACACGCCTCACGGAGCGGCGCGGACCCTGCCGGGTTCACTGGGTTGGGGTGGGGAATTGCGTCCTGGTCCCCATTGTCCCGAGCTGGCAGCGGAAGTTTCGTCAGTTTTCAAGAATTCGGGCATCCCGCGTGATTTCCAGTCCTGCCCGGACTCGCGGTGCAGCCGACAGGCCATCGCCTCCGAGTGGAGCGCTCCCCTGCCCTCCTCCGCGCGAAGGCTGGGACGAGGGAGCGTGCACGGCGTGGCGAGTGATTGCCGTGGTCCGGAGCGGTGCGGACCGTTGAGGTGCGACCCCACTGAAAGGATTGCACCCGTGGACGTCATCGACCTGTTGATTCAGCAGCACCGCGAAGTCGACGCGCTGTTCCTCGCGTTCCGCAACGCCTCGGACGACACGAGCCGCAAGGAGCTCTGCATCCAGCTCGCGGAGGCGCTGATGTTGCACAGCACCATCGAGGAGCGCTGGGTCTATCCGAAGGCCACGCGCGTGGTGGGCGACGAGAAGATTCAGCACGCGGAGGAGGAGCACCAGGAGATGACGCAACTGCTGGGCGACATCGTGCGGATGCGCGACGACATGAACGCGGTGAAGATGAAGGTGGACGCGCTGGAGAAGGTCGTCAAACGGCACGTCGCGGACGAGGAGAAGAACATCCTTCCGCAGGTGGCGAAGAACGTCACCGAGCAGGAGCTCGGCATGTCGTGCAAGGACCTGGTCCGAGAGGCCTCGAGGATTCGTCGCGAGGAGATGAAGGACTGGGGTGGCGCCACCGTGTAGCGACGACGCGCATTCCCCCAAGGGACCCACCAAGGCCCTCACCGCTCTCGAGGCAGGCCAGACACACCTCGTGTCGTTCCCTCCTGCCTCGGGAGCTGGACCTGACGAGTCCGTGCATCACCTCACGAGTCCTGCCCCGGCAACGTAAACCAGAACGTGCTCCCACGCCCGGGCGCGCTGATGACGCCCACCTCTCCGCCATGGGCCTGGACGATCTCCTTCACGATGGACAGCCCGAGCCCCGCGCCGCCCGCGGGAGCCCCTGGCGCGCGATAGAACTTCTCGAAGATGCGCGCCTGTTGTTCCAGGGCGATGCCCTCCCCCGTGTCGCGAACCTCGAAGCGGACGCGCGCGCCATCACGAGCCACCCGCACCTCCACCTCTCCCCCCGCCGGAGTGTGCTTCACGCCATTGCCCACCAGGTTGCCGAGCACGAGCCCCATCCGCTCCGGGTCCACCTCCACGGCCTCCACCTCCAGTCCCACGAGCCGGGACAACCGCACCCCACGCTCCTCCGCCGCCGAGCGCTGTGAGTCGAGCGCCGCCTGCACCAGCGCCTCGGTGGACACGCGGCGGACTTCGAGTCGGAGCTGCCCTGCCTGGATGCGAGACAGGTCGAGCAGGTCATCGACGATGCCCTGCAATCGCTCACAGTCCTCGCGCGCCGCGAAGAGCAGGTCCGCCTGTTTCTCCGTCACGGGCCCCACCATGCCCTCGGCCACCAGGTGCACGGCCATGCGCAGGGACGTGAGGGGCGTGCGGAACTCATGGGCCACGGTGGCCACCAGGTCGTTCTTCAATTCATCGAACCGACGCAGCCGCGTCACGTCCTGGAGAATCACCGTGGCGCCCACCACTTCGCCCGTCTCGCCATACACGGGGCTGGCACGAGGCAGGAGCCACCGGTCCCCCTCGGTCAGCGGCACGCGCACCGCTTCTTCATAGCCCCGAGGCTGATACGCCCCCTTCCCCCCGAGCACATGTCCCCGCACGCGCTCCAGCACCTCGCGAGCCTCCGGCACCACGCGCCCGAGCACATCCCCGCCGCCCTCGAGCCCCAGCTTGAGCACGTCCTCGGCCGAGCGGTTGACGTTGAGCAACCCGCCATCCGCGCCGAACACCACGACCGGGTCAGGGAGGCTGTCGATGGCGGCCTGCGAAGCCGCCTGGGCCTGGAGCAACTCCCCCAGGCTGCTCTGTCGGTACTGCTGGAGCGCCTCGGCCATGGAGTTGAAGTCCTCGCCCAGCCGCGCGATTTCATCCGAGCCCTCCACCGTGGCGCGCACGGCGTAGTCCCCGCGCCCCAGCCGCTGCACCGCCTGGGACAGCACGGACACGGGCCGCAGCGCGCGGTGCGTGAGGGACGTGGAGGCGAACAACCCCAGCGCGAAGGCGACCAGCACCGCGAGCACCATGAGCGTGTTCACCCGGTCGCTCTGCCGACGCAGCTGCTCGCTCTTGTGAACCATCGCGTCCTGATTGAGCGCCAGGACGGAGGAGGCCGCGTCCTTCACCTCGCGGAACGCGGGCTCGATGTTCCGGAAGTAAGCCGCCTTCTGCTCCTCGGGAGACGACAGCGAGAGGAACACGTCATAAGCGGCCACATAGCGCTCCCAGCCCGCGCGCAGCCGGCGGGTGGACTCGGCTTCACCGGGCTCGGTGACGTTGCCCTCCTGCAGCCGCAGCTCGGCCTCCAGGACCTGACGCTGCGAAGCCTGCTGGGACAGCCCTCGCTCGCGTTCACCGGCGACGATGAAGAGGGCGGCGCTGTCCATGCGCTCCAGTTGCTCGGTCATCCGCTGGGTGGCCAGGACGCTGCGGTAGTTGTCCTGGAGGATGCGCTGGCCCGAGCGACCCAAGCGGGCCAGGGTGATGACGGCGACCAGGCCCACCAGCGCGAGCGCGAGCGCGAGGGGCGCCTGGGCCAGCAGCAGGCGCATGCGGAGGGTCATGGTCGTTTCTCCTCGGAGGAGGGCTCGAAGGCGACGACATGGATGTCGAAGCCCTCGCCCTCACGGAGCAGCCGCACGTCCGCGGCGCGGCCCAGCGCGCGCTTCCACCAGGGCTGGTGCGAGCGGCCCACCATGATGTGGCCCACGCCATGGGAGCGGGCGAAGTCGAGGATGGCCTCCACGGGGTCTCGTGAGCGAAGACGCACGACCTCGGCGCCCAGCTCGCGAGCCTTCTCGATGTTGGCCAGCAGGTGGCGTTGCGCCTCGGCATCGATGAGGTGGGGCGCCTCGCGAGGAGTCTCGACATACACGACGAACCAATCCGTGTTCAGCCGACCGGCCATGCGCGAGCCCCGGCGCAGGAGGGTGGCCGCGCGAGGAGGATGGCTGGACATGGCGACCAGCACCCGGCCCCAGGCGGCGCCCTTGCGAGGTTCATCTTCGCCGGAGCGGGAGGACAGTCCGGAGGTGGCGCGGTCCAGGCTCTCGGCCACCTCGCGAAGGGCGAGTTCGCGAAGGGTGGACAGGTTCTCGCCCGTGAAGAAGCGCTCCAGGGCATGGGGCACCTTGTCCTCGGCGTAGATCTTCCCGGCCTTGAGTCGTTCATGGAGGTCTTCCACGGCGAGGTCCAGGTTCACGACCTGGTCCGCGCCCTTGAGGAAGCTGTCGGGCAGCGTCTCGCGGACGACGACGCCGGTGGTGCGCTCCACGAGGTCATTGAGGCTCTCGAGGTGTTGCACGTTGAAGGCGCCAATGACGTTGATGCCCGCGTCGAGCAGCGCCTGGACGTCCTGGTAGCGCTTGCGATGTCGACACAGGGGGAGGTTGGTGTGGGCCAGCTCGTCGACGACGGCGACCTGGGGTTTGCGAGCGAGGACCGCCTCCAGGTCCATCTCCTCGACGAGGACCTCACGGTAGGAGTACGTCTTGCGAGGTACGGCCTCGAGTCCGGCGACCAGGGCCTCGGTCTCCTTGCGACCGTGGGTCTCCACGAAGCCGAGCACCACATCCACGCCGCGCCGTTTCAGCGCATGTGCCTCCTCGAGCATGCGGTACGTCTTGCCCACACCGGCCGCGAAGCCGATGTAGAGCTTGAGCCGACCGCGCCGGCCGCGCTCGACCAGCTCCAGGAAGTCCTCCGCACGTGAGCGACGAGTGGTCATCCGAGAACCTCGGAGCGCGACAAACGAATCACATGCCGAGACAGGTTAGAGTTCATCGACCCAGCCCATGATGAAGGTCGAAGGACCTCGATTCGACAAAGAGACACGACGCCCTTCGGATGCCATGACGGCGAACGTCCTCGACTCTCGACGACGAAGCAACTCCCGTCGACGACTCCAACGCCATGATGTCGACCGTCCTCGACGCTACCCTCACGGGCTGCCCGAGCCCCGGGTAGGCGTAGCGGACGGAGCCACCGCGCCACCCATGGGAACCCCAGGCTCGACGGCCGGGCGACCGAACTGTCGGTCCAGCGCGAGGTTCAGCAGCAGCACGTTCACCCGAGGCTCACCGAGCACGCCGAAGGTGCGCCCCTCCACATGCGAGCCCACCACCGCCAGCACGCGCTCCGGAGCCACGCCGCGAGCCTTCGCGACGCGAGGCACCTGCCACCGCACCGCCTCCGGCGACAGGTGCGGGTCCAACCCGGACGCGGACGTGGTGACCAACTCCGCGGGCACATCACCCTGCGCATCCGGATTCTCACGACGCAGCCGCGAGGCCTCGACCATGACGCGGTCCCGGAGCTTCTGCGACGTAGGCCCCAGGTTGCTCCCCGAGGACGCAGCCGCGTCGTAGCCGCTCCCAGCGGCCGAGGGGCGCGGCTGGAAGTAGTCCGCGCGAGTGAACCCCTGGCCGATGAGAGCGCTCCCCACGACACGGCCCTGCTCGTCCTTCACGAGGGAGCCATGAGCCTCGGAGGGAAAGAGCAAAGAGGCCACACCGGTGACAGCGAGGGGATACAGCAAGCCCGTGAGCACCAGGGTGACGACACAAACACGAAGCGCGGTAACGAGAGTGGAGACCATGATGACCAGTCCTCAAGCAAGACCGACGGCGGTGAGCAGCACGTCCAGGGCCTTGATGCCGACGAAGGGAACGATGACGCCGCCAAGCCCGTAGATGAGCAGGCTGCGACGAAGAAGCGCCGCCGCGCCGAGCGGCCGGTAGCGCACACCGCGCAGCGCCAGGGGGATGAGCGCGATGATGATGAGCGCGTTGAAGATGACGGCGGCGAGGATGGCGCTGAAGGGCGACGTCAGTCCCATGACGTTGAGCGGAGCAATCTGGGGGAACACGCCCATGAACAGCGCCGGCAGGATGGCGAAGTACTTCGCCACGTCGTTGGCGATGGAGAACGTGGTCAACGTGCCCCGTGTCATCAGGAGCTGCTTGCCCACCTCCACGACCTCCAGCAACTTGGTCGGATTGGAGTCGAGGTCGACCATGTTCCCCGCTTCCTTCGCCGCCTGGGTGCCGGTGTTCATCGCCACGCCGACATCGGCCTGAGCGAGCGCGGGAGCGTCATTGGTCCCATCGCCCGTCATCGCCACCAGCTTGCCCTTGGCCTGCTCGGTGCGGATGAGCGCGAGCTTGGCCTCGGGAGTCGCCTCCGCGAGGAAGTCATCCACGCCGGCCTCACGGGCAATCGCCGCGGCGGTGCGAGGGTTGTCGCCCGTAATCATCACCGTGCGGATGCCCATGGCGCGGAAGCGGTCGAAGCGCTCGCGGATGCCGCCCTTCACCACGTCCTTCAGGTGGATGATGCCCAGCAGTCGAGAGCCCTCCGCGACAGCAAGCGGCGTCCCGCCAGCGTCCCCGATGCGCCCCGAGGCCAGCGCCAGCTCCGAAGGCACCGAGCCGCCCTGCCCCTGCACATGCTTGACGATGGCGTCCACCGCGCCCTTGCGGATGCTGCGCGCGTGAGGCTCCACCAGGTCACACCCGCTCATCCGCGTCTGCGCGGTGAAGGGAACGAACGTCGCCTGGTGCGCCAGGAGCTCGCGAGGACGCAGCTTGTAGGAGTCCTTGACCAGCGTGACGATGGAGCGTCCCTCGGGAGTCTCATCGGCCAGGCTCGCGAGCTGAGCGGCCTCGGCCAGCTCCTCCATGCGCACGCCGGGCATGGGCAGCAGCTCCGTGGCCATGCGGTTGCCGAGCGTGATGGTGCCCGTCTTGTCGAGCAGCAGCGTGTCCACGTCACCCGCCGCCTCGACGGAACGGCCACTCATCGCGAGGACGTTCTTGCGCAACAGCCGGTCCATGCCGGCGATGCCGATGGCGCTCAGGAGTCCCCCAATCGTGGTGGGGATGAGGCATACGAGGAGCGCCACCACGGCGGTGCCCGACAGCGGCACACCCGAGTAGAGCGCCAGGGGAACGAGCGACACGCACGCCAGCAGGAACACCACGGTGAGCCCGACGAGGAGGATGTGCAGCGCGACTTCGTTGGGAGTCTTCTGCCGGGCCGCGCCCTCCACCAGACCAATCATCCGGTCGAGGAAGGACTCACCCGGGTTGACGGCGATGCGCACGACGATGCGGTCCGACAGCACCTTGGTGCCACCGGTCACCGCCGAGCGGTCACCGCCGGACTCACGGATGACGGGCGCGGACTCACCGGTGATGGCGGACTCATCCACGCTGGCGATGCCCTCCACCACCTCGCCATCACCGGGGATGAGGTCTCCGGCCTCGCAGACGACCAGGTCGCCCTTGCGCAAATCAGGAGCGGGGACCCGCTCCTCGCGTCCCTCGAAGAGCCGGCGCGCGGTGGTGTCCTTGCGCATCTTGCGCAGCGCACCCGCCTGGGCCTTGCCGCGCCCCTCGGCGACCGCTTCGGCGAAGTTGGCGAAGAGGACGGTGAACCACAGCCACAGTGCCACGGACACGGTGAACCAGAGGGGCGCGCCGTCGGTGCGCGGCGACACGAGGTCCTTCACCACCAGCACGGTGGTGAGCAGGCTGCCGGCCCACACCACGAACATGACGGGATTGCGAGCCACATCCCGAGGATGGAGCTTCTTGAGGCTGTCGAGCAGCGCGGGCTTGAGCAGTGACGCGTCGAAGAGCGACGCGGGCTTCGAGGACGAGGAACTCATGGCTCAGTAGACCTTTCCGGCCCCGGCGAGGAAGTGCTCGACGATGGGTCCCAGGGAGAGGGCGGGGAAGAAGGTGAGCGCGCCGACGATGACGACGATGCTCACCAGGAGACCGGTGAAGAGGACACCATTCGTCGGGAAGGTACCGGGCCCCGCGGGCACCACCTTCTTGCCCACCATCGAGCCGGCGATGGCGAGCGCGGGGACAATCATCAGGAAGCGCCCGCCGAGCATGGCCAGCCCCAGCGAGATGTTCCAGAACGGGGTGTTCGCGTTGAGTCCAGCGAACGCGCTGCCGTTGTTGGCCGTGCCGCTGGTGAACGCGTAGAGAATCTCCGACAGGCCATGCGGTCCCGCGTTGTTGAGCGAGGACACGCCCTGGGGAATCACGGCCGCCACGGCGGACAGCCCGAGGATGAACAGCGGGAAGATGAGCACGTAGAGCATCGCGAGCTTCATCTCCCGGGCCTCGATTTTCTTGCCCAGGTACTCGGGGGTGCGGCCCACCATCAGCCCGGCGATGAAGACGGAGAGCACGACCATGATGAGGATGCCGTAGAGGCCCGCGCCCACGCCGCCGAAGATGACCTCGCCCAGCTGCATGTTGACGAGCGGCACGAGCCCACCCAGCGGGTTGAAGCTGTCATGCATGGCATTGACGGCGCCACACGACGCATCGGTGGTGACGACGGCGAAGAGCGTGGACGCGGCGGTGCCGAAGCGCGTCTCCTTGCCCTCCATGTTGCCGAACTGGACCACCTGCGAGGCGGACACGGCGGCGTTGGGTTGAGCCTCGGCGGAGTAGGCGGCGAGCACGCCCACGAAGAACAGGAACGACATGGCGGCGAAGAGGGCCCAGCCCTGCTTCGTGTCACCCGTCATCTTCCCGTAGGTGTACGTGAGCGCCGAGGGGATGGCGAAGATGAGCAGCATCTGCACCAGGTTGGTGAGCGGCGTCGGGTTCTCGAACGGGTGGGCGCTGTTGGCGTTGAAGAAGCCACCCCCGTTGGTGCCGAGCATCTTGATGACCTCCTGCGAGGCCACCGGTCCCATCGCGAGCGTCTGCCTGCCCCCCTCGAGCGTGGTGAGTTCGTGATAGGGCGAGAGGTTCTGCATCATCCCTTGCGAGACGAAGAACAGGGCGACGACGAAGCACAGGGGCAGGAGCACGTAGAGCGTGCCGCGCACCAGGTCGACCCAGAAGTTGCCGAGCGTCTTCGAGCCCTCGGGCCCCGGGCGTCGGGTGAAGCCGCGAGCGAGCGCCAGCGCCACCCCGAGCCCCGCGGCGGCGGAGACGAAGTTCTGCCACGCCAGGCCCACCATCTGCGTGAGGTAGCTCATGGTGGATTCACCGGCATACGACTGCCAGTTGGTGTTGGCGACGAAGCTGGCGGCGGTGTTGAAGGCCAGCTCGGGCCCCACGGCGCCGAGGTTCTGGGGATTGAAGGGCAGCAGGTGTTGGGCGCGCTGGAGGGCGTAGAGGATGAGCAGGCTCACCAGGCTGAAGGCCAGCAGGGCGCCGCAGTACTCCACCCAGGTCTGCTCACGCCGCTCGCTCGCGCCACTCAGGCGCAACAGCCCCCGTTCCACGGGGCCGAGCACGCGGGGCAACGGCTGCGCCTCGGATTCGAAGACACGGAAGAGATAGACGCCCAGCGGCTTCGTCAGCGCGAGCAGGAGGGCGAAGAACAACAGGACTTGCAGCCAGCCGATGAGAGTCATTGCAGGAGGCCCTCAGAAGCGCTCGGGACGGAGCAGGGCATGGACGAGGTAGACTGTGAGCAGGACGGCGAGCACGGCGCCGGCGGCGTATTCGAAAGTCATGACAGGGGACTCCGGGAGCGGCCCCGAGCGGAGCCACGCGAGGACGGGTGCGCGATGCGTGTCACAGGCGCTCACAGCCGTGGGAGTAGGCCCACGCGAGCGCGAAGAACCCGAGGGTGACGAGGACGAGGACGAAATCCATGGCAAGGCTCCAAGCGGACATCAGAAGAAGGCGGTGGCGCCGAGCACGACGAGCGTCTCGGTGTCCTTCGGCACGGGCGAGCCGTCGTCGGAGGTATCGCGGCCCGCGAACACCGCCTCCGTCGAGCGGTCATGCCGGGCCTCCAGCTTGAGGGTGAGCTGCTCCGCCGGCTTCACCTCGAGCGTGACGGTGCCGCTCGACAGGGTCTGCGCGACGCCCGTCATCAAGCCATCGGCGTCCCGATAGGCCTCGACACGCGCGGCCAGCGCCACGGGCTCCGCGAGGAGCACACGGGCATTGAGTCCCGCCGCGTACCAGTTCGCGCGCTCCCTGGAGGAAAGACGCTGCGTCCCCACATCCGCGGTCGCGGCGAGCCACAGCGAGGGCAGGACACGAAACGTCGCCACCGCGTCCGCGAAGAGGCGCAGCCCCTCGTCGCCCGTGGTTCCCTCTTCCCCGATGAAGGTGTTGAGGGCGGCGGACAGTCGCTCGCCCGCGTAGGCCACCTGGGTGCCCACCGCGAGCCCACGGTTGTTGTCACCAAGGGTCTGCCAGCCGTTGAGGACTTGGAGTTGCGAGCTCCACGCAGGGGCGAACGCCCAGGTCCCCTTGAGGCCCGTCTGGTAATAGGGCGAGTACTCGCCCATCCACGAGCGGGTGTACGTCCAGTTGAGCTGGGACTGGAGCGACTCGAGCCCGATGTGGCTGGGATACAGCCCGGCCTCCAGGGTCAGCGGACCGGTGGCGAAGGACACGGACGCCTGTTGGACGTAGCGCCACACCGCGGGCCCTGAGGCGACACCCTCGGGCTCCGCCGAGTGCACCACCTCCGCCCCTGTTCCGAAGCCCAGGAGCACCTTGAAGCCCACGGGAGCGGGCTCGGCGCTCAGCCCCAGTGAAGCCAGGTTGATGGACACCTCCCCATGGCGCTTCGCGGAGGTGCCGGTGCCAGGAAGGAAGCTGGCCTTGTTCGCGGGACGGTTGAAGTTGTGAGCGAAGTACACATCGACGCCGCCCTCGGGTTGGACCCGGGAGAGGAAGCGGGTCGCCGCCGAGTCGTTGGCCGTGGCGTCGGGAGCAGGCAGGGATGCATCTGCCTGCTGGAGCAGCAGGGAGAGAAGCAGTTGAGTGGAGTCGATGGACAACATGGGTGCCCATCCACTGAGCACCGCACGTACCAGCCACCCTCCAATGAATTCGCAGGACTTTCGCGGGGTTGCGAGACACTGACCGCGGTGGAGATTGCAGCCTGCACGATGGCTCGACAGTCGCCGTGCAGCTTGAAGGCCTCACCGAACACTTAAGCCGCGACTTGACAGTTAGAGCGCACGGACAATACTTAAGCCCATGCTAAACTATGGCGCCGTAGACCGGGTGTTCCAGGCCCTGGGCGACTCCACGCGAAGAGCCATCGTCGAGCGACTGAGTCAGGGCTCCATGTCGGTGAGCGACCTGGCGAAGCCGCTCGACATCACCCTCGCGGCGGTCGTTCAGCACCTCCAGGTCCTCGAGGAGAGCGGCCTGGTGCGCACGGAGAAGGTCGGGCGCGTGCGCTCCTGTCACATCCAGCCACAGGGGCTGCGAGTGGCGGAGGACTGGATCTCCGCACGGCGCAGCCTGTGGGAGCGCCGCTTCGACCGACTGGGCGAGCTGCTGGATGGCCCCGAGTCCCCCACTCCCTCCCCCCGAAAGAAGGGAAGCTCATGAAGGCACCTCCCGTGGTTCACGGCTCATTCACCCTCGAGCGCACCTACAAAGCCTCTCCGGCTCGAGTCTTCGCGGCCTGGTCCGACGTGGAGACGAAGGCCCAGTGGTTCATCGGGCCGCCTGAGCGATGGCGGCTCGTGAAGCGTGAACTCGACTTCAGAGTGGGCGGAACGGAGCTGCTCCACGGACAGTTCGAGGGGCGTCACGCGAGTGTCTTCACCGCGCGCTACCACTCCATCATCCCGAACGAGCGACTGGTGTACGTCTACGACATGCACGTGGGCGACAAGCATCTGTCCGTGTCGCTGGCCACGGTGGAGCTGCACGCGACGAAGACAGGTGGAACGAGGATGGTGTTCACCGAGCAAGCCACCTTCCTCGACGGTGCGGATGGGACGCGCTCACGTGAGGGAGGCACAGCGGAACACTTCGACAGACTGGGGCGAGTGCTCGAGGAGTCTCGAGACATCGTCTCCTCGCGGCTCTTCGATACATCCCGAGACCGGCTGTACCGGGCATTCAGCAAAGCGGAGCAACTGTCACGCTGGTGGGGGCCGAAGGGCTCGACGAACACCTTCGAGGTGTTTGATCTCCGCCCAGGTGGTCAGTGGCGCTTCGTGATGCAGGGACCGGATGGAGCTCGGTACGCCATGCATAAGGAGTTCACGCAGGTGATCCCATTGGAGCGGGTCGTCTTCCGACACCTCCAAGAATCACATCACTTCGAGATGCGCCTCGATTTCGCGGACGAAGGGCCCAAGACCCGCCTCACCTGGCGGATGCGCTTCGAATCGAAGGAGGAGCTCGAGAAGGTCCGCGGCTTCATCGAGGAGGCCAACGAGCAGAACTTCGATCGTCTCGCTGAGCTCCTCGCCACGCCGTGAGGCGGGCGGGGTGCAGAGGGGGGCGCAGAAAAAAGAAAAGCCCCCGTCGCACGAGGCGACGAGGGCTTCTCAAAAAGAATCCGGCAGCGACCTACTCTCCCACGCGGTTTCCCGCGGAG